>DATBHX010000059.1:0-53029 GCA_036557225.1 Candidatus Angelobacter sp. | reverse complement strand
CCCTATGAGTAGATGAGTCCGCGGCGCCCTGAGGTGCGGATTGCCCGTATTTACGGCCCTTCCATGTTACCTCGGCTCGCATATTGGTATGGATGTAAGAGCGCAGCAAAAGTGACACAAAAAGAGGTAACCCCAACAATGCAATAAAGTTAGCGGCCCAGGGAAAGTGCGCCCGGTGAATGCGGAAAAGAAAGCTTGCGTACAAGAAAAGCCCAATTGCCAATAGCACCAGACCCAGTGCAACTTCCTGGCGAGCGAGCACCGTAAACGCACTGATCAACGCCAACACGATGACCAGGAACTCCACGCTCCGCCGCGCCGCCAGTACAAGAGGGTTGCGGAAGAGCAAGGCGAGCCCCTTGGTCCAGCCTTCACATAAGGCGCGGAAGCTGCGATACATTCGGGTTCGCACGATGCCGCCGCCGTAGCGAAACCAGATTTTATGTCCTGAACCTTTAAAAATCCTGGCTAACTCAACATCCTCTAACAAGTTACCGCCAACAACTTTATGTCCTCCAAGAGCTTCGTAAACTGTGCGACGAACCAGAATGTACTGGCCGTTGGCGGCAACGGCGGGATCGGCAGGGTTGTTGATCCGCTCAG
Source organism: Candidatus Angelobacter sp. (assembly GCA_036557225.1). Taxonomy (GTDB): domain Bacteria; phylum Acidobacteriota; class Terriglobia; order Terriglobales; family Acidobacteriaceae; genus Angelobacter. The sequence continues at coordinate 52,426 of DATBHX010000059.1, read as the reverse complement.
TAGGGTAGGTTCGAACCAGTTCGGCGAAGACAAGAGGCATCAGCGCCTTCTCCGCCAGGGACACAGCTTCCTGTTCGGGTGAATAGGAGAGCAGATCGACTTCGCGCTCTTCGGCCTCGCGCACGGCGGCGGCCAACGATCCGGGATAATGTGAGGTGTCGGCGTCCGTGAAAAGCAGCCATTTTGCTGTGCTTTCTTGTACGCCGGTAATCAGAGCGTTGGACTTACCGAGGATGCCGGGAGGTGGGTCGCCCACGGAGAGCACTCGCACCCCAGGAAAAGATTCGGCGATCTGTCGGGTTTTGTCGGTCGATCCGTCGTCGACCACTGTAATGCGGAAATCAATTCCCTGCTGGCTGACGAGCGAGGCCAGGCAACGGCCAATGCAATCTTCCTCATTTCGGGCCGGGATGACGACGTCGACGGTTACTTCGGAGAGGGCCATAGGGATTGGAATCGGGTTATTATAAGGGCATGAAGGCCCTGCGATTTATATTGATGGCCGCGCTGGCTGCCAGTTTGGCCTTCAGTCTCGGCTGCACCGATCAGCCGAGCGTGCGGATGATTGGCGGTACGGCGCCCGATTTCACGGTCACCGATTCCGACCACACGGTGTCACTCCATGACTATCGGGGAAAGATCGTGGTTTTGAATTTCTGGTCGGCGCACTGCGCGCCCTGCATCGCAGAAATGCCTTCCCTGGTGCAATTGCAGAAGCGCATGGGCGACAAGATCATCGTGGTGGGCGTGGCCGTGGATACTACCAATGCCGAGTACCACGCCTTCCTGCAAAAGCACGGTATCGACTTCCTGACGGTGCTTGACTCCGACAAAAGCAGCTACAACCGCTATGGCGCAACAGGCTATCCGGAGACGACCATCATCGATCGCAAGGGTATGGCTCGGCGCAAGTTCGTCCAGGCGATGGATTGGACGAGCCCGGAGCTTGTGGATTATTTGAAGAGTATGTAGTGCAATCCCGAAGCGTAGCGAGGGATCCCTACCTTTAATAAGACGTTATCGTGAGAATTCCCTGATGCGATATGGAGCTCCACACGTGCTCGGGGTCCTCGACTTCGCGTTGCTGCTGCGCAGCGTCACTCCGCTTAGGATGACAAGGTTTGAGTTTGTCGTGAAACCTAATGCAATTCTGGTCACTTCCGAGTCGCAGTTTTCAGAGGTGGCAAAAAGCTCTTCTTCACCTTGGCCACGATCACATAGTTGGGATCGACCATCTCATTCAAATGAATCTCTCCAACTTTTGATAGCAGCTCATAAGCATCCAGTTCGGAGAGGCCGTAGTCGTTGTGGATCCAGCCGACCAACTCGGTAAAGGCAATCCGCAACGCGTCATCCAGCGGGCGATACGCGCCGACGGTCATGATGTAATCGTCATTTTCAAAGCGCGGCCAGCTGATCTTCTGGCCTTTGATCACGCGCACCTGAACGCGGCCGCGGAGGGGGACCTCCAGCGCAGTCCCGGCGATCTCGCCATCGCCCATGGCGGCATGGCCATCACCCAGAAAGAGCATGGCCCCAGGCACATTCACGGGAAAATAAACCGTGTTGCCGACGCTGGCTTCCGGCGAGTCCATGTTGCCGCCGAAGGCTTCCGGCACCACGGAGCTACGCGCTTCACCACCTGCCGGCGCCACGCCGATACAGCCGAAGAACGGATGCAGAGGAAACTTCACCGTGTATTTGGAGTCGAGCGCCTGAAAGGTCGCTGTATTGGTGGCGTGATCAATGGGATAGAACCAGATTTTTTCCGGGATCGGCGGATTGACCATGGGTGTGTAGTTGGTGGAGTTGATGGCGCCAAAACCAGGGGCGAGCGCGCCGATGCCCTGGTTGCTATCGACCTTGATTTCAAGGATCTTCACGGCCAGCGTGTCGCCGGGCTCCGCACCGTCGATGAAGAATGGCCCGGTCAGAGGATTGTCGCCGGGGGCCATGCTGAGCGTGTCGCCCGGCTTCTTGATGGCATTGCCGAAGCAATCGACCGTGTTGGTCTCAAGAATGTTGCCGGACTTAAGATGCGCCACCGGAGTGTACGAAGCTGCGTAGGTGTACTTGAGCTCGGCGGGCTTTACCTCATAGCGGACAACTTTTCCTTCTTCAGGGTTTTGCGCAAAGGCGGCGAGCGAGAGCAGCAGCATGGCAGCAAGCGTTTTCATCGACGGGATTCCTCGCTCGAGGATTATAGAGAAGCGAGAAGCTGCTGGCTACAAACAGAAATCAGGGCTGCCCTGGAGCAGCCCTGATATTGGTCTGTTGCCTATTGCACGTTCAAGGTAATCACTGACGAATGCGTGGTTGTTCCCGACGTTGCGGTCACGGTCACGCTGAATGATCCAGGCGGCGTGCCGTTCACAACCGGCGGTGGTTTGGGGCTGCCTCCGCAGGAGACAGCAAACACCACGGTCAGGCCCAAAAGCATCATTCCCACCCAGCGCAAACTGCGGCGACGGCGTGTTGGCACTCCTAGAAAGACGATTCCCAGGAAGCCAAAGCCGGTGATTGCCGCCAGGGTTGCGCCGCTCACGGGTTGCGCTGACGCTGTTGTACGCGCTGTAGTGGCGATCGTCAGCGTGGAGCTGACAGGGCTGCCGCTGGGCGTCACTGAAGTTGGATTGAAACTACAAGTTGATTGGTTTGGCAGTCCGGAGCAGGCAAAGTTGACGGTTCCATTGAAGCCACCTTGCGGGTTGATTGAAATGGTAAACGTAGCTGACTGCCCTGCGGCAACGGTCGCGCTGCCGTTGGGAATATTGACTTGATAATCAGGCGGGATCGCCGCAACGGTGACCGTAACCCCTGACGATGTGCTGCCGACAAAAGTAGCATCGCCCGAGTACTGCGCCGTGATAGTGTGCTGCCCGACCGCGAGAGCCGATGTTTGGAAGGTTGTGACATTCGAGTCCAGGAATGCCGACTGACCCAGGGTTGTCGCGCCGTCTTTGAAAGTTGCGGTCCCGGTCGGGACAGTGAGGCTCCCGGTTGTCGTCAGCGTAGCAGTAAAGGTCACGGTGGCGCCGAAAGACGGATTGGCTGCACTGGAAGCCAAGGCAAGCGTGGTCGGGCCACGCAAGACGACCGAAACTGCGCTGGAGGCACTACCCAGGTAAGTCGAATCGCCGCCGTACGTCGCGGTAATGCTGTGCGAACCAACGCCCAGGCTGCTAGTTTGCAGGGTTGCCGTTCCCTGGGCATCGACTGCGGCTGACCCAATGGAAGCAGCGCCGTCATCGAACGTGACCGTGCCCGTGGGAGCGGTTGCGCCGGTCGTGTGGGCCACGGTCGCGGTGAAAGTTACCGTATTGCCAAAAACGCCGTTGCTGGTATCAGAGCCAAGCGCAGTGGTCGTTGGGGTGGTTCCCGGAGTTGTCACGTCAATCACCAGCACGGTTGAAGAGCTGGTGAGATACAGCGTGTCGCCGTTATAGGTGGCTGTGATGTTGTGCGAGCCTCCAGTCAGAGCTGTGGTTTGGAACGTCGCAGCTCCAGTCCCATCGAGTGCTCCGCTGCCGAGAATGGTTGCGCCGTCAAGGAAGGTCACGGTTCCCGTGGGCACGTTGATGCCTGTGCCCTTATCCACAGTAGCGGTGAAGATCACGTTCTGGCCCAACGTGGGGGAGGGTAGATTGGCGCCCAGGGAAGTCGCATTGGCAAACTTCGAAGCAGCAATCTCCCAGGCGCCGCGGCCGTGGGTTCCGATGCGAATCTTATGGGCCGTCTTCTGAATATTGAGATCGAAGACTGCCACGCGGGGCAAACCGGCGCCATAGGCCGACCAGTTCGCTCCACCGTCGATCGAGTTGAAAACGCCGATATCGGTGCCCGAGTAGAGATAATTGGGATTGAACGGATCAACCGCAAAAGCGTTCACCGGGACATCGGGCAGCCCATTGGAAGCGCTGGTCCAGGTCGGCGTGGGAGGTTCGTTGGTAAGATTCGTGGTTTTCCAAATGTGCGCAATGGGTGCAGCAGCTGTACCGTAGCCATCCAGCGTGACGTACGCGGTTGCCTTGTTGTTGGGATCAACTACGGCGCGCGCTATGAATTTCGCCGCCCAGGGGCCGGTAACATTGGTGAGAGGATCGGCGTTGGCGGTTGTAGCAAACAATTTCCCGTTGGTCAGACCGACCAGGCGCTCATTGTCATTCTGAGGAGAGATTCCGATCGCGCTCACGCGGAAATTGCTATTGCCGTTCGCGGCATCACAGCAGTCAAAAATCTGGCTAATGGGCGACATCGTTGTGCCGTGATCGGCGGAGCGATACAGGTGGTCGGTGCCGAAATAGAGCGTGTTAGGGGTTCCCGGCCCAAGCGCCATGGGCGGGTAAAACAGAACGGCATCGGTGCAGGTGAAGCCGTTCGAGGTAAGTCCAGGCTGTGCCGGACAGCCGAAGACCGTCCAACTGGTGTTCTCATTGAGACCGGTGGCGCTGGTGGCGCGTGCGTAGGCAATCAGGTTGTTCGTCTGATTGAAGTACGTGTGATACATGTTTACGTTGGTGCTGTCAGTGCTGCTCTGGTCGATGGCGGAATAGCCGCCATCGCCGAAATCGGCACGGGTCCACGCACCGGTGGGATCCATGAATTCAGTGCCGTTGTCCTGCGTGCCGCCGATGGCGAAGTTGGCGTCGGTCGGATGCAGTGACAGGCTGACAAACTGCGTTGCGTTGAAGCCCGCGGTATTGACGCTGCTCCAGGTTGAGCCGGCATCGGCCGAGCGGAAGATGCCGCCGTCATTTCCCGCGTAGACCACGCTGGGATTGCTGGGTGCGAAGGCCAGAGCGTGAAAATCGGCATGCAGGTTGGTGTCTGCATGAGGGAATGTCGTTCCGCCGTCGGTCGTCTTGATCAAGACATTGCTGGCGCATGTTCCGCCGCTGTTCGCGGATCCTCCAAGGAGAATTGTCTTGGCGTCAGTCGGATGGATGGCCGGAACCATGTCATAGAAGCACTGTCCGCCGCAGAAGCCGCTCGCCGCCGCGATGCCCGCGCTCCAGGTAACTCCATCCGCCGATGTTTTCAGCGATCCCTGGTTGGGATTGCCGATGCACGTGGCGTTTTCATCCTGGGCCAGCAGGAAGGTGGTAACTGCTGGAGCTCCTGAACGGTTCACGGAGAATTTGCCAAAGCCTTGCCGCGTGATGGTCTGCGTCCATGTAGCCGTGTTGGCCCAGGGATCGCCGGAGGTGCTTACCCACAGGCCGCCATCACCCGCGGTAGCCGTCCCGAAAACCCAGACCAGTATTTTGCTCGAGTTGCCGGGATCCATCACCATGTCAGTAACAGTGCGGTTCTGCGCCGCTCCCGTTCCGGTTTGCACAGTGACCCGGGTAAAGGTTGGGGTCGCGCTTTGGGCGTTGGTGGAGAGAAATACGCCGCGATTGGGTAGGGTGCCAAAGGGATCTTCGCTCAAACCGCTGACGCCGGATGCAGTCGAGACCAGAATCTTGGTGTCGTCAGCGGGATTGAAAATGATTCTCGTAATGGCGCGACCGGTAAAAAGGTCGTTGGTTCCGTCCGTGTTGAAAGGCCCGGTAACGACTGGAGTGCCGGTTGAGGCGCTGCGGATGATGTAGAGTCCTACGCCGAAAAAGCTGTCGCCGGAGAGATTGCCTTCACCGGTGCCGACAAAAAGCGTGTCAGGATTCTGCGGATCGAGTGCCAGAGCGCCGATGGCAAGTGATTGCGCGGCGTCGAGCAGCGGAGTCCAGGTTGCACCGGCATCCAGGCTGCGATACACGCCGCCTTGGGCCGTGCCGACATAGACCGTCTGATCGGTGGCGGGGCTCACAACAATCGCGGTAACGCGTCCGCTCACCGGCACTTCCGGGCCGGTGGTTTGGCCGTTGGGAATTGGGTCGGGGCCAATGGGTGTCCAACTTGGCGTGGACAGCGCTGGAAGCAAAGCACTGAAGGGACTGAGGCCTTGAGGAACCAGCCGCAGGAGTTGCTCCTGAAACTGTAATCTGCGAACGGCCTGGGAGCGTGCCTGAGGAGAGCGCATCAGATCGTTAATGCCGCGACGCGTGCGGATCTCCTGGTCTCTGAGGGCGAAATACTCGCTTTCCGAGACGTGGCCGCGGGCAAAGGGCGGAATGTCGGCACTATCGTCGTCCTCTTCCGGCGCAGCAGCACCTGCGCCAGCCTGACCCTGAGCAGGCGCACGCGGCGCTTGCTGTGAAGGGTTCTGGGAGAAAGACCAGGTCGTTAGCAGTAGGAGGAACAGAAAGGTCTGGGTAATGCCGGTTACGCCGCGTAGTCTAGGCATACGACTCCTCAAAAAACACTTCAAAGTGTCCGCGCCAGAGGGCCTTATGGACGGAGAAATCCAGAGTAGCTGAAGCAAAATATTGTCACCTGCACTAGTTCCCCGTCAACTGCAAATGGCTGGTTTGACTGTAAATTACTGGTAAACAACGAACGCGAGATAGGTCAGAGCCTTACATTGCGCAGGCGCAGTGCGTTCGCGATGACTGACACCGAACTGAAGCTCATGGCGACAGCGGCATAGACCGGCTGGAGCAGCAATCCGGTGAACGGATAAAGCAGGCCGGCAGCGATGGGGACACCCAGCAGGTTGTATACAAAGGCAAAGAAGAGATTCTGGCGAATGTTTCCCATGGCGGCACGGCTCAGCTTGCGTGCACGCAGCAGAGCGCTCAGATCGCCTTTGACCAGCGTGATGTCGGCGCTTTCCATGGCAACGTCAGTGCCTGTTCCCATCGCAATGCCGACATCGGCCTGGGCCAGCGCCGGAGCATCGTTGACGCCGTCCCCGGCCATAGCGACCACGTGTCCTTCGGCTTGCAGCTTTTGCACAGCTTCAGACTTTTGTTGCGGTAGAACCTCCGCTTCAAACTTTTCAATTCCCAGTTCGGTTGCGATGGCCTGCGCGGTGACGCGATTATCACCGGTGAGCATGACGATCTCAAGGCCAGTCTGCTTGAGTGCCCTGATGGTTTCTGAAGCAGAGGCTTTGATGGGATCGGCGACGGCGACCATTCCGGCGGCTTTACCCGCGATCGCGACAAACATCACGGTCTGGCCGCGGCTGCGCATGGTATCGGCTTGGCCGGCAAATGAGTCGAGCGGGACATTTTTTTCGGCAAGAAGAGCTGCATTGCCGATCATGACTTCACGGCCTTCGACCTGACCCATAACTCCTTTGCCCGAGAGAGACTGAAAGCCGGAGACATTCTGCATCTGCAATCCACGCTCTGTGGCTGCACGCACCACGGCTGCTGCCAGCGGATGCTCGCTCGATTGCTCCATGGATGCTACCAGTTGCAGAAGATCAGTCTCTGAGATTCCATTTGCAGTGGTGATCTGAACAACCTGCGGCTTCCCTTCTGTCAGCGTGCCGGTCTTGTCCAGAACCAGTGTGTCAACTTTCTCCATGGTTTCCAGCGCTTCGGCGTTGCGCACCAGAACACCGGCACGGGCGCCGCGTCCTGTACCGACCATGACGGTCATCGGTGTCGCCAGGCCCAAAGCGCACGGGCACGCGATGATCAGCACGGCAACGGCATTCACCAGCGCATGAGCAAGGCGCGGCTCCGGTCCCCAGATGGCCCAAACAGCAAAGGTGAGCACAGCTACCAGCAGAACCGCGGGTACAAAGTAGCCGGAAACTTTGTCGGCCAGCGATTGAATAGGAGCGCGGCTGCGCTGCGCCTGCGCTACCATGCGGACAATCTGCGCCAGCAGCGTCTCGGACCCAAGCTTCTCCGCCCGCATAATGAACGATCCGGTTTGGTTCACCGTTCCGCCAATTACTTTTGCCCCAATGGATTTACTCACCGGCAACGACTCGCCGGTGATCATGGATTCATCCACCGCGCTGCTGCCTTCTTCGATGACGCCGTCAACAGGTATGCGATCCCCGGGGCGTACGCGGAGGCGGTCGCCGCGATGGACGCGATCCAGAGGAATCTCTTCGTCAGAGTTGCCGGGGCGAATGCGGAATGCGGTCTTGGGGCTGAGATCGAGCAGCGCTTTGATGGCGGAGCCGGTCTGGCGTCGCGCGCGCAGCTCAAGCACCTGGCCCAGCAGCACCAGCGTAACGATCATGGCGCTGACTTCAAAATAGACTTCCGGACGTCCGCCGTGGCCGAGGAATGATTGCGGAAAAATCCCCGGCGCCACGGTGGCAATCACGCTATAGACAAACGCCGTGCCCGTCCCCATGGCGATCAGCGTGAACATATTCAGGTGCCGGTTGACCAGCGAAGCCCAGCCGCGTTCGAAGAATGGCCAGCCTCCCCACACGACCACCGGAGCAGCCAGCGCCAGTTGCAGCCACTCCATCCAACCCAAAGGAATACGATGCACGAAGCTGCCTGCCGCCATGCCTCCCATGGAGAGCACGAGCAGCGGAATGCTGAGAACAACTCCTACCCAGAAACGGCGCGACATGCTGCGCAGCTCCGAGTCATCTTCCGGATGAACGCCCGTGGCAATGCGCGGCTCCAGTGCCATGCCGCAGATCGGACAATGGCCTGGACCCGGGCGAACGATCTCAGGGTGCATGGGGCAGGTGTACTCGACCATTTCAGGTTCGAGCGCCATCCCACATTTCGGGCAAGCACCGGGTTTGCTCTCGCGCACTTCGGGGTCCATGGGGCAGACATAGGTGGCACTTCCCTTTTCGACCGGTTGCTCCCGCCCCGAACTCGACGCTGCTTTCGCGGGGACGATTCCGCCAAGGGTTACCAGTTGAGAGGCCGGCGGCTTTGGCGCCAGGTATTTCTCCGGCTCAGCCTGGAAGCGCTCGGCGCATCGCGGGCTGCAGAAGTAATATGTCTGGCCTTTATGCTCCACGGACCCGCGGGCCCTGGCGGGATCGACGTACATGCCGCAGACGGGATCGAGGACCGTGTTGGGAGCCGGATGCGCGGTTCCGGACATATGCTCGTGTTGCTCTGCCATGGATACCTAAATTGAACCAGATTCGACTATATTAGATGGTTCCGCGATTCAAATAGCTCCCGGAAGGCCAGAACGGCGCGGGAGTGTGTAGAGGAAAACAGCTGATGACCCTTCTGGACGTAGTTTTCAAGTACGGCATGCCGCCCGGCGAAAAAGAGATGGCTGCGCTCAATAACGCCTGGGAGGTCTACGGCGTGCGCAAAATCAAGTTTGACGAGAAAGAGCACACCATCCGCGTTGAGTATGACGCCACGCGCCTGAACAATGGCGAGATCGCCGCGATCCTGCGCCGGGCCGGAGTTGATCTGCGGGAAAGAGTACAGCTGGTCTGAATCGATGTCTTGCGGCCTGACTCGTCAATCGCAACCTTGAACGTAACATTCCATACGCTTGCGGCTATGGCCACGGCAGCGGTGCTGACTTCAAGAGATACAGGCCAGGAGCCGACGCGATCGGCAATGCGTGATCAGTTACCGGTTTTAGCCGGCGGTTTTGTTGCAGGATTGCTATTGCATGGAGTGCTCGATTTCTTACCTCACTCGTATCCCATCAAACCGAGCCTAGATGTTGCTTCTTCCCTATGTCTGTTTGGAGCAGCGATCATTTTCTCAAAACGGCGACACTTGCTTTTAATTACAGCCTGTTTTCTAGGCGCCATTTTTCCTGATCTGATTGACCTCGGCCCAGCCATTCTGAAAAGCCGTTTGGGTTGGTCATTACCGGTGGTCAAGAAGACTTTTCCCTGGCATTGGCCGCAGTATTCCGGATCAATTTACGATGGATCGAAAGCCCTTCAATCTTTTTCATTGCACGTTGTCGTCATCGGGCTCAGCTTGGGTGTCCTGTACCAATATCGAAGAGCGCTCTTTAGATTTTGGGAGCGACAATCAGGCTCCAGGTAGTATCCTCTAGGCCATCTCAATTCGCCGAGAGCTGACATGAGCACGATTGTCTTAGCGCACGGAATCTTCGGCTTCGCCAAGCTGATTCCCGGCTTTTCTCTGATCACTTATTTCAACGGAGTTGAGGCGCATCTGAGCCGCCAGGGCCATGATGTGATTGTCCCCGCGGTAAAGCCAATCGGCTCGATTGAAAGCCGCGCGACGGAGCTTGTTCAGCTGGTTCTGAGTGACCCCAAAGCAAGTGCACGGATGCACATCATCGCCCATAGCATGGGCGGGCTCGACGCACGGCAGGCTCTGGCAACCAACACCGACTTTCGCCGGCGGATTGCCACGCTGGTAACCATCGGAACGCCACATCTCGGATCAAAGGTAGCTAATGTCGTGGTAAAGGCGGCAGGCCGTATTCGGCTGCCTATTCCAGGTTCTTTAGGGTCGTTTTTGCACGACAACGCCGGAGCGTTCGGAGAGCTTACAACCGACTTCTGTGCGAGTTTCAATGAGCGCACCAAGACCGCCGAGGCCATGGGTGGCATACGCTACATTGAGGTGGCTGGAGACAAATCAAAAACCGACTCCGGCTTCGGATTTTTCAGGATCGCGGCCGAGATCGGCGGGATCGATAACGAAGTAAACGACGGAGTGGTAGCGAAGAGCTCTGCGTTGCGCAACCTAAAAGACCATGAACATCTTGATGATTGGCCGGTGGACCATGTGGGAGAGATCGGCTGGAGTAAGGATTCACTGAAGCCAATCGATGAGAATGCTTCAACCAAACTGTTGCCAAGCGCGCAGCAGCACCTTGCACGCTACGACGACATTGTGAGCAGGCTGTAGATTTCATTTCTGTCGCTGCGCTCCACCCCGCTCAACCTCAGCGTTGGCAACTCGCATCTTCCAGCGCTTGCTGCAACGGGCTCGGCGCGCCAGCCGGCCTCGCCCTTTCTGGGTCTAGCTGACTAAGAAAGATTTCGTTGCAGGGGGTCAGAGCAGATCGCTCGCAAAAAGCCGTTCGGGATTTCGCGTGCGGGTTGGAGAGATCCTTCGACTCCACTTCGGCAAGCCTCAGTGTCCCTCAGGATTTCGCCTGAAGGCTCCCGGTCTCCCGCTTTGCGGGATCCCTCACGCCTTCAAAGCGGCTCAAAATGCAACGAGGCACTTTCGGAGGATCTCTGGCCGTTAGATCCATTCGAAAGCGCCCCGATGCGCGCCACTTCGTCTGGGCTTTGTAATAGCATCCCCGATGCCATTTAAGACGTACTGAAAACAAAGACCTTAGAAGACTTCCTAAGTGGAAAAGCGGGTAAGGAATTCCCTGCCTTGAAAAAATTGCCCTGTGGATTTTGCCGAGCGGCAACTACCCAGCAATATTACTGATCCGCGATGGCCTGGGGCGGTTATGCTACGAAGCGAGATAACACAATCACTTAAAAAGACTTATGCGACCAGCAGGCCTTGAACGGCGCAGCAGGCGTGCTGGAAAATCAGCCTTTTTTACCAACCTTAGAACAAGGAGAAACTTGAATGGCACACTTCGATCCACGAATCATCAACGCAAACCCGATCCTTTGGCCGCCCGGTTTTGATCGGGATCGGGTTCATCTTTCTGCTTATTCTGGCGTGGGCATCTGTCGCGTACGTGCCACCCGGGAGCGTTGGCGTGCTTACCTCATTTGGGGCCGTCACCGGAGAAGTACTGCCGGAGGGGACGCACTTTGTTTCGCCGTTCAAGATCAACCATGTACTCTCCGTGCGCACGCAAACGCAGGAGGAGCACACATCAACTCCGTCGAGCGAAGGCTTAAACCTTGAGATCGATACCTCACTGATCTACCACCTCAATCGCGACAAAGCAGCCTCGGTCTTTCAAACGATTGGGACCAACTATGCTACGACCATCGTCGATCCCAACCTGCGCTCGACCATTCGTGACACCACGGCCGGCCATTCCGCCAACACGCTCTACTCCAGCTCGCGCAAGCAGGTGGAAGACGAGATCATGCAGGGACTGAAGGCGGCGCTGGAGTCGCGCGGAATCGTGGTTGAGAACGTGCTGCTGCGCGACATTCAGTTGCCGCACGCTTTGCGGTCGTCCATTGAGGCGAAGCAGCAGGCGGAGCAGGAATCGCTGGCCATGAGCTTCCGTTTGCAGAAAGAACGCCAGGAGGCAGACCGCAAACGGATTGAAGCCCAGGGCATACACGACTTTCAGCAGATCGTGGCGCAAGGCATCAGTGCACAGCTATTGGAATGGAAAGGCATTGAAGCCACGGAGAACCTGGCCAAAAGCCCGAATGCCAAGATCATTGTGATTGGCAATGCCAAAAATGGCCTGCCGCTGGTGATGTCGCAATAGGCTACTTGAGCGCAAACAGCGCATTGACATGGGCGGTGATGGTAATTGACTGTGGCGTGAACTCCGCGGTGGGCGGCGGCGTGGCGTTGGCTCCGGCCATCGCCATTCTCTGCGGAGCAAACACGGGGACAATGTTCGTCTGATTCACGTCAACTGAAGCATTAAGCAGCTCGCCCAGGGTACGCCCGCCGGCGGTGGCGACGGCTTTGGCCTGGTTGCGTGCCTTGTTCAGCGCGTCTTCTGACGCTTTGCTCTTGGCCTGCTCGATATCTTCGAGTGTGTAAGAGACAGATTGGTTTTGCGTGTCTTCGATACTTGAAAGCGGCTCCAATAATTCGCCGGCCTTGTTCAAGTCCCGAAGCTTGAGAATAAGACTTGAGGTCGCGCGATAGGCGAGCACTCTGTGCTTGGGATCTTTCCAATCAATGACCGGTTGCAGTTGGTACATGCTGAACTGGGCCAACTTGGGATCAACACCATTGTTTCTGAGCGCCTGACGTACCCGATCGGCGGCCGCAGCGGCCCTCGCTTCTGCTGCTTTCGCCGTGTCTTGTTGCGCTCCGATATTCAAAGTCAACACGGCAGTGTCGGGAGCTGCCTCAAACTTGCCGTCGGCGCCGGAGTAGATGGTGTTGAGCTGAAGCGCGGCGGGAGCAGTCTGAGCGGCGCTCATGGCGGCGAGCACAATCGTTACGACAAAGCAATAGACAGACGCTTTCATAAAGCCTCTTTTCTCGAAATACTAACACTGCGGCCGTAGTCAAGTTGCATTGCGTGGCGGCGATAGCACCGTTGCGCTATTGACGGAGCGCCTTCCTGTATTTAGGCTTAATCGCTGGTAACCCGAGCGGAGGAAAGAACCATGCTTCGTAGAACCGCTGTCAAGATGTTCGGAACGCTAGCGCTCCTGGGGCCTCGAGTAGGCAGCCTGTGGGCGCAAGAAAAGAAAGAAGAGAAAAAGGAAGCGCCAACCCCGCCGCCGATGACGTTGAAGGTAGGCGATGAAGCGCCAGACTTTACCCTGCGTGACCAGACTTTCAGGAACCAGGTTTCACTGCATGACTTCAAGGGGAAGAAAAACGTCGCATTGGCGTTTTATATCTTCGCCTTCACGGGTGGTTGAACCAAGCAGATGCAGGCTTTCCAGGCAAATTTGCAGAAACTGGAAGCCGCAGATACCCAGGTACTGGGTGTAAGCATGGACAGCCCCTTCAGCAACGCCGCTTGGGCGGAAAAAATCAACGTCACCTTCCCGCTGCTGAGCGATTGGGGCGGGGACGTAACCAGAAAATACGGTCTCTATAATGACAAGACCAAGATTGGCCGCCGCGTGAATTTCCTGATCGATAAAGAAGGAAAGATCGTGGAAATGCAAATTGATAGCGAGGCCGTTGATCCTACGCAGATGGTCGCCACCTGCGAGCGCAGGAAGCTTAAGAGCTAATGCCGGTTTTAGCGGAAACGGGAGCCCGCCGGGAAGTTTCTTCGCGGCGGGTTCTTTTTTTGCTGTCGCTGGCAGAGCTGCTGGGGATGTCACTATGGTTTACCGGCACCGCAGTGATTCCACAGATCACGGCGTTGTGGCACTCCGGCCTGGCATTGGGTTCGTGGCTTACCATCGCGGTGCAGATTGGTTTTTCCGTCGGCGCCATCACCTTTGCGCTGTTCAATATTCCTGATGTTTTCAGCCCGATCAAGGTATTGGTAGTCTCGGCATTTCTGGCCGCGGCGGCCAATGCTGCATTTGCGTTCTTTGCGGCTGAGCCGCTGACGGCGATCCTGCTGCGCGGCGCGACGGGATTTTTTCTCGCCGGCGTTTACCCGGTTGGCATGAAGATCATTGCCGGCTGGTTCCAGCGTGGCCGCGGGCTGGCGCTGGGGATCATGATCGGCGCACTGACTCTGGGCTCTGCGGTACCGCACGCAGCGAACGCGATCGGCGGTATTCCCTGGAAGGGCGTGGTGCTCCTGGGAAGCCTGCAGGCGTTGCTGGGCGCCGTGATTGTTACCGCCGGCGTACGCGAAGGGCCGTTTGCCATGCCGCAATCGCGGTTTGATCCGGCACAGATCCTGGAGATCGTCCGCAACCGGCCGTTGCGCCTGGCCAACCTCGGCTACCTGGGACACATGTGGGAGCTCTACAGCATGTGGGGCTGGATTGCTGTGATCTTCGCTGCGTCCACGGGTTGGTCGCGTACGCAATACGAGTGGGTGGCAGCGCTGGCGATTGGGATCGGGGCGGTCGGCTGCATATGGGCCGGCGCAGCCAGCGATCGCCTGCAGGACCAGGTGGCCTCCATGCGCGTTGCCCAGCGAGCACGGGTGACGATTATCGCCATGGCGATCAGCTCCGTCTGCTGCGTGCTGGCGGCGCTGGTGTTGCATCGGCCCGCCCTGCTGGTCCCGCTGGCGATGATCTGGGGCATAGCAGTGATCGCGGATTCGGCGCAGTTCTCAACCATCATCAGCGAAGTTTCAGACAAGAACTATGTTGGCACGGCGCTGACCTGCCAGGTGGCGTTAGGTTTTCTGTTGACCGCGGCGGTGATTCGATTGATGGCGGCAATTGCTTCCCGCTATGGATGGAATTGGGCGCTGGCCAGCATGGCCTTTGGACCACTGCTCGGTATATGGGCGATGACGGGGCTGCTGTCGCGAGGACGAGAGGCATAGCTTCCGTGGCGCCAAATCCTGCGGATTTGCAGATCTTGACGAACTGAATTCGGGGAGTGAAGCGTTTCGGCCTCCTTCTGGTGCATGATATTCTTCCACCGTTCTTTCATCAGCAATTGAGCCCGGGAAACGGAGACACACTCATCTCCATGAAACTGCGGATACTTCTGTCTTTCGTGCTGCTGTTGGGCTGGTTCGGACAGCCGTCATCACTCGCGCAAGCTCCTCAGACAACGCCTCCGCCGCCTTCGCCACAGATGCCGGCTGCGAGCGAATCGATCATCACCGAGCCGCCACATGCTATGACCCCCGACGATGTTCACGCATTCTTAGACGGCTTTGTTCCCATGCAACTGGAACGCGAAAACATTGCCGGCGCGGTGGTCCTGGTAGTGAAAGACGGAGCAATTCTTTTTGCCAAGGGCTATGGCTACAGCGATGTGGACAAGAAAACGCCCGTGACCGTCGATGCCACGCTCTTTCGGCCTGGATCAATATCCAAACTTTTTACCTGGACCGCGGTGATGCAATTGGTGGAGCAAGGGGGAAAGCTCGATCTGGACAAAGATGTCAACGAGTATCTCGATTTCAAGATCCCGGCAAAATTCGGCAAGCCGATCACTCTGCGCAACATCATGACGCACACGCCCGGCTTCGAAGAGCAGGTAAAGGACCTGATCACGGAAGAGGCGGCGCCTACGGCAACGCTCAAACAGCATCTGGCGACTCACATTCCTGAGCGCATTTTTCCGCCGGGGACCATGCCTGCTTATTCGAACTACGGAGCATCGCTGGCTGGATACATTGTTGAGCGCGTCTCCGGCAAGCCTTTCAACGATTACGTTACGGAGAACATTTTCAAGCCGCTGGGAATGACGCGATCAACCTTTGCTCAGCCGTTGCCGGCCGAGCTTAAGCCGTTTATGTCGACCGGCTACAACGAAGGCTCAGGCAAGGCCAAGTCATTCGAGATAATTGAAGAAGCGCCTGCTGGCGCGCTGGCTGCCACGGCCGCCGACCTTTCGCGCTTCATGATCGCGCACATGCAGAATGGCAAGTTCGAAAGCGCACAGATACTGCGCCCTGAAACCGCAATCCAGATGCATTCGCGCCAGTTTGGGTTGAGCCCGGCGCTGAACGGCATGTGCCTGGGATTCTACGAGGAGTCCCGCAACGGGCACCGCATCATCGGCCATGGCGGCGACACGGTTTACTTCCACAGCGACATGCACCTGATGGACAACGGCGTGGGATTCTTTGTTTCCTACAACAGCGGCGGCAAGGGCGACATCAGCCCGCGCACCGCGCTATGGGAACACTTCCTTGATCGTTATTTCCCCTACACGCCGCCGAAAGTCGAAAAACTCTCCACCGCCGATGCCGATGCCAAAGCTGTGGCCGGGCACTATCTCACCAGTCGCCGATCAGAGAGTAACTTTTTGAAGGTCGCGGCGATCGATGGCGGCGTACAGGTCACTCCCGAAGAAAATGGCATCCTCAAAGTGGAACCGTTTAAGGATTTCAACGGTGAGCTGAAGAAGTGGCAGGAGATTGCACCGCTGGTTTATCGCTCGGTGAATGGGCAGGACCTGATTGCCTTTCGCCGGCTCGACCATGACCGGATGCAACTCATCCCCAACTTCCCCGCCGTAGCGTTCCAGCGGGTAAAGCTGACGGCCAGCGGCGACTTCAATCAGTCGCTCATTCTGGGTGTTCTGATTGTTCTGGGCCTTACGCTCATCTTCTGGCCGGCCGGTGCGATCATTCGCGGACACTATCATCATCGGCTGGACCTGGACCCGCAATCGCTGCGCCTGCGACCCTGGGTGCGGCTGGTCTGCGCGATTGACATCGCTTTCCTGCTGATCTTTTTCAAAGTGATTACCAGCGACTCGCTGGCTGCTCTCAGCTCACGCAATGATCTCAAGTTTCACCTGATCCAGGCCCTGGGAGCCATCGGTGCGCTGGGGACCGTAGTGGTCCTGCTGGCCTGCTTCCGCTCCTGGCGCGATCCGCATGAGTGGTTCTGGGCCAAGATGTGGAATTTCGTCCTGGTGGTGGCGTGCTTTGCGTTCGTGTGGTTCTCATACCAGTGGAACCTGCTGAACTTCAATCTGAACTATTGAGAATTGGTAAATGGGTGAGTTAGTAAATTGGTAAATTAGGAACGAGCCGCCCTGGTTTTTCAATTTACCAATTCACCCACTTACCCAATTGCTAATTTTTCTATGCGCCTCGAAAATCTTCGCCCGGTACTGGCTGTCAACAGCATCGATGACACCATTCGCTTCTATGGCGACGTGCTCGGCTTTGAATGCGTGAGTCGTCTTGAGGGCTGGGCAGCGTTGTGCAAGGACAACGTTGAGTTGATGATCACCCTGCCCAACGCGCACGAACCGTTCGAAAAGCCTGCGCTCACCGGATCGCTTTACTTCAACTCGACGAACGTGGATGCTCTCTGGGACCAGCTCAAAGACAGAGCCAACGTGGTTTATCCGCTGGAGAACTTCTATTACGGCATGCGCGAGTTCGCGATTCGCGATAACAACGGCTACATCCTGCAGTTCGGCCAGGAGATCGCGGATTCGGCGCAAATTCCACCGCCGGAATTCGACTAAGCGCTTCAACAAAAAAATGACGACGCTTGCCTTGCGGCAAAACGTCGTCTTTCACTCTGCGCCTTGGTGACACTTTAAAGTCACCCGATCAGCTACTGTGAGCTAACGGTCGCGCACAGCGGCTGCGCTTTGGGCAGCCCGATGGTTGCATTTCCGACAGGTCCAGCAAGCTTCGCCGTGCACCCACCGCCGCCCCCTCCTGTTACCAAGCATCCTCCTCCGCCCGGAACCGGAGTCGGCGAAGGCTGCGGTGGCGGAGGTGGAGGCGCAGCACAATCGTTCGGCGGCTTGGTGCCGTGGATCGCCTGACCGGCAGAGCCTTCGCCATGAAGCTCATTGTTCTGGCCGCAGCCATAGCCCGTTGAATGCGTTCCGCCGCAACCAACCTGGATGCCGCCAAAACGCGGGCGTCCCACCGTGCTATAGCCGCCGACCTGAACACCGGAAGGAACAATCGGAATGCCCTGCGACTGCGGATCGAAACCAGTACTTGAGGTCTGCACCCAGTTGCCGCTCCCGTTGATCGGGAACGAGCAGGCATTGCTGGGGCTGGAACAATCCACTGAATGCACGTCATTCGGGTTGTTGACGTTGGTGAAGGTCAGGATCGGCGTGACGGTAAAGCTCGACGAATAGGTCCCGCCTTCAGAGGTAGTGGTAGTAAAGCTGATGGAGCCGGTCCCGCTCTGATTCGCTAGCGTGGCGGTGATGTGGTAAACGCGTCCGTCCTGCAACGTCATATCAGGACTGGATGCCAGGCTCAACCCTTTGAGGGAGAGCATAGCGGAAAAATTCGAGCTGATCGTGGCGGCGCCCCGGGAGACCAGGGTGTCAGCCAGGCCGAGCGATGAGTTCAGCGGCACTCCGTTGAACGAAACGACGGTGTTGGTGGGCAATGATCCCAGCAACTGGCTGATGTTCACGTTGCCGAAGTTGGAGAAATCAACCTGGGTCCCGTTGCCGGTGACCCACGTGTCGTCTTCCGCGGGGATGGTTTGAGCGTTGGCTGAAACGGTTGCCATGGCAGCGAACAAGATCGTTGCCAGCAGCGTTTGCACAGTGCGTTGCATGATTGCCTCCTCTAGCAAGTTGCAAGGCTCAATGAGCCGCTCAACTGTAGTGGAGTGGCGGAGGATAAAACTTCTCTGAGATTGCGCGTCTCAGGTTCCAGTTCGGAACGGAATATTCGCGACAGTAAGCCTGGTCTGCCGAAGATCTCTTTAATCCAGCTCGGCGAGTCTGGCACGGACCAGATCGTTCACCAGCTCTTCATCGATTTTCCAATCGACAGGGATCTGAAAGCAGTTCTTGAAGACGACAAGTCCCTTCAACCTAAACTTGAAGTCTCGAATGACACGAGGACTCCAGGGCGAAAATGTGAGGTGATGCTTGTAGGCGGCAAGGCCAACCACATACTTTCCTTTCCGGTGGATGGTCGGAACGTTCCAGGAGATTTTGGATTCCAGTTCAGGAAATTGGGCAAGAATGAAATCGATGATTGACTTGAGGGTCCTGGCTTTCGCACTGTCGTCCAGCGAGGTTAAATAGTCGTCAACGGAAGTGAATCGTGGCCGCTTCGGCGAGCGTGGCCGGCTCCTGGTTTTGCTGGCCCCTTGATTCACCGCTTGCTGCTCGCTCCCCGGGGCTTCGGCTTCGGACGACTGGGCCTGCGCCTGCTTTTGCCTTCGAGATTGAGCGCCACAGCAGCGCGGATAAGATCTTTTAAGGCTGGTTCATCGATCTTATCGCCTTCATGGATGTCAATCGCGCGGCGGACATTCCCCTCGAGGCTGGAGTTGAACAGGCCGGCAGGGTCTTTCAACGCAGCGCCCTTGGCAAATGTCATCTTGACGACGCTCTTGTACGTCTCTCCCGTGCAGACGATGCCGCCGTGAGACCAGACAGGCGTACCCGGGTTCGTGGCTTTCGCCCACTTCCACTCTTCCACGATCTCAGGATCGGCGGCGTGGATGATCGCGCGCACCTTGGCCAGCGTCTTTCCGCGCCAGTCCGCGAGTTGCTTGACTTTCTCGTCAATCGATTTCGAGGCAGATTCCATCGTTAAACTCCAAATCTCGCAATTTATTTTACTTCCCCCCGCTCTTTGCGTCGGCAGGCTAGCTTGCAGTGTCTTGTTGACCCGGTCCCTTGGAAAAAAGCCGGCGCACCACATGGCCTTTCCACATCCACAATCCCGTGACGACCATTAAAGGAAAGAAGACTAACCGCGTGGGACCGGCGTAGTCCGGAAGTTTTTCAAACGGACTATAGATGTATCCGAGTATTGGAATGCTCAGGATGAGGTGGATCCAGCGAAAGATCGTACGTTGGTTGGGCATTTTCATGGTCGCCTCCGTTGGCGTGGTCGCTGTATTGTTTTCGAAATCCGTCGGTTCACGACTTTTCTTTCATGCTCGGCGTTCTTTAAGGCCGGGACCCCCAGGTGTCAGTGTTGCTGGTGTGAAACTCCGAACTGTTTTGCGTAGTCGGCATGCAATCGCTGGAAGCCTTCGAACTTCATAGCCGCGGGGCCGACGATGCGTCCAATGGGGGTTTCGCTGAGAAGATGGTCCAGCACATCGAAGCAGATGTGCCATCCGGCAGCACCCATGGCGATGTAGGGGCGAGCGATGTTGGTCCACAGCGTCAGGCGCGTGCCGCCGCCGAGGGCTTCGAGTTGCCACCGCATATCAAAGCCACCCCAGTTGTACTCAAGTACCCGTGGAGCCTCGGCCTTCGTCACAGTTGTTTCGGTAACGTGCAGCGCGGGCGCTCCCACCGTGGTGAGCTTCACCTTGCTGCCCGCCGCGCCAAGGTTGCCATCGGCGTCGAACGGCGCCCACTCGCGCAGATGCTCTGGATCGGTCAGCGCCTGCCAGACTTTGTTCGGCGTATGGCGCAGTTCTCTGATCAGAACCAGCGTCCACTTCTCTCCGTCCTTTTCTACGTGCGCCACGTTGGCGGGGCCTGGTGTGTACTGCTCGCGAGCGGTCATTTGCTCCTCCGTGCTGTCTTCTTTTTGATTGGTGTTGATGGATCTTTTTTCATGCCATCGGGGTCCATGCGGTCTTTATTCAAGCGGTCAGGATCCATGCGATCGAGATGGCGTTCGAGAGCGTCGACGTGGGCGGACCAGAAGCGGCGGAACTGAGACAGCCAGGCATCCATCTCCTGAAAGGGTTCCGGTTTGATCCGGTAGAGGCGGCGTTGTGCGTCCACCGTGGATTCCACGAAACCAGCGTCACGGAGCACGCGCAGGTGCTTTGAGACCATCGGCTGCGGCATGCGCAATTGCCGCTCGATCTCTCCCACCGACTGTTCGGCCCCAACCAGCAGGCCCAGGATCGCACGGCGGTTCGGTTCGGCAACGATTTCGAATGCGGACTGCATGTTCTTTATATACTCCACAAGGAATATACGTGTCAAGGAATATATTGGGAATAATTTTTCGCGCGGCTCAGGGGACGACAGAAAGGACTCTGTTATCCCCTGACGGGCGATATGCGGCAGTATCAAGCAAAGTTCTCGCTGGGAATTCGACTCCAGCGCTTGATTGGACGCCAGTTTCCGGTCTTCCAATCAGAATAATCAGCCTCCATGGTGAACGCCGGATCGATGATGAAGTGGAAGGCTGTCTTGTCCTGAAAACGAACGTCGATACAGTGGTAATCGCTGCTGGTGAAAAACTCGATGAACTCCAGCGGCTTTCCCCTGGCGTCTTTAAAACGATAAAAGCGGCGTCCGGGACGGAGGCGGATGGCGGTCTTCTCTCGCCTCGATCCTTTGTAAGGCAGACGTGGCGGGACTGGGGACCTTGTGGTTCTGTTATGTGATTTGGTTTTAGCTGCGGGTTTGGTTGAGGCGGGAGCGCGATGGCGCGAGCCTTGCGCTCGGGAAAGAGAGTGTTTACCTTGATTAGCAGCCAAGGTTTGCCTGCTCCTAGCAGGTGGAACTGCGGTTAGGGCGCGTTCGGTGTTTCAGCACCGGACGCTGCCCGACTAGTTTTTAGCAACTGGCAATTACCAATAATCACAGTTGACTTTCTGCAATATCGGTGACGCGCGTGCGTGTGTCAAGAGGTTGAGTGAGAGTTGAGCAAGAAACAAATAAAGTGAAGTGCTAGAGCGGCGAGTTAATTTTGTTAAGTGAGATGCGGGCGCATAGGCAGTGTCCAACCTGAAAGAGGTCTGCAAATGATCGAAGGACTGTGGATAGTGCAGTATGAAGGATTACAGGGCAATGGGGGCGGTGTGGCCGTGTTTATAAACGGTAAAATTCTGGGTGGCGATACAGGGTATACGTATGAGGGCATTTACGCGATCCAGAACAATACTGTTGCGGCCCGCGTTCATGTCACTAACTTTCTTCCTAACATGCCGAATGTGCTTGGGGTGGTGGGGGATTTTGACCTTCAGATTCAAGCACCATTGCATGAGAATCAGATTCAAGGCGTAATGTCGCTAGTGGGGCGTCCTGGCATGAATGTAGCCGTGCGCCTGACAAAGAAGGCCAACCTCTAACGCTAATTCTGGTCGTGCCCGCCGTCCGCACTTGTTCCCGGTTGTAACTGCTGAGGTTGCGGTTGCGCAATCACTGGCGCACGCTGCGGCGCAGGTACCTGAAGCGGCTGGACCGCCAGCTGTTCAAAATCTTGAGTAAACACAGCAACGGGTAGCTTTGCGCCTCGACCAGCAAGAAGGTTAAGCAATGCTCCGCGCAAAGCGTGTTGTTCCTGCTCTATGTTCCCTAAACCCTCTGGATAGTAACTGGCCTTCTTGATGTAAACCCTATCAAATTCGTATCCGAGGCTGCCACCCATTGTTACCAACAGTTCCGCCAACAGTTCGTTTGCCTTCGTGAGATCATCCCGATTGTCATAGTTAACTTGCTGCCGGCTCCTCTTCCCCCATTCGTCGTAGTGGTCTGCGAGCTCTTTCCACGCGTTACGCACATTTCTCTCCGAGGGATCGGTGAACTCAATGTCTATCGAGTTTAGCGCCTGAACAAACAGCGGATTTATACGTGTGGAGCGATATGCCATCAATGTTTTAAAAGTAGCGAGCCTTCTTCCACGCGCTTCCTTTTTTTCATCCGCTCGTCTCTGCACCCACAACGCGATGATCGGAGCAGCCATAACTGCAACCACGGTCACAACTAACGTGATGACGCCAAGGACAATTTCTGGTTTCATGTTCTCTCAAGGATAGCCTCTCAAGTATCCGAGATCACGAACTTTTTGAAGGGTGACGAAGCACGATTGCTATCAACGACTCGTTCGCTGTATTTCTCGTCTGAAATGAGCTGATTTATTTTGAAGGCTGTAAATCGCCGATACGAATCCTCTTGACATTATCATGATTATTCGCTTAAAATACGTTTTTGTTTCGACCCGAGAGCGGCATCGGCGGGGCGACCCGAAAAGGCCTGCAACCTCTAGAGCATCCGCGAGCCATCAGCTCTGCCTGTGCTCTCACGCACTACAATATAAGTGTGTCTAAGCGATTGCCAAAATCGCCGAAATTGCCAAAATTGACAATTTGAAAACCTGAACAATTACGCGCACAGGCAAGAGTGCCTGTGCCACAAAAAATCAAACAGTGAAGCCACCAAAATCGGTGGCTTTTTTAGTTTCGGAGCTAGCCATGACCAGAGACGAAATTGTTGCCATTATCAAAGAATGCGCAGCCGAGTTGGGGCAGGTCCCAAACATGCCGCAACTGGAGAAGACGGGCCGGATCACGCGACGTCAGGTTGATCACACATTTGGTTCGATAACGGTCGCTTTGGCTGCCTGCGGGTTGAAGGGTCGAGGCTGCGGGTATCGGGCCGATGAGGAAGACTTGGTCCGAGACTTTGCCCTGATAGTTCGGAAGCTGGGGAGAATCCCGACGGTTTATGAACAGAGGGAGCTTGGACGGCGAAGCATACGTCCCTACTTGAGATGCTTTGAAACATGGAACAATGTACCGCAGGCGGTGATGGCATCCCTGATGCGCGGTAAAGATCGTTCGGAGTGGGAAGACGTTATCGAGATCATCGACAAGAGGTTAAAGTCCAAGGCAAAGGAAAAGGGCGAGAGATCAAAACCAGAGGACTCTTCACCTCCAGGAAGGCAAGTTTACTATCAAGACACTTTTTATGGACCTCCTCTTTTCTCTTGTGCGGTGACGTATGCGCCGGTGAATGAGCTTGGGGTGATGGTGCTCTTTGCGGCGCTAGCCAAAGATCTGGGATTCACCATCACGCACATACAGGGTCAGTTTCCGGATGGCGAGGTAATGCGGGAGGTGGAACCAGGGCGCCATCAACGGCTGCCAGTGGAATTTGAATTTGAGAGCCGCAATTTTGTGACGCATGGGCATCCGGTGGACGGCTGTAAGCTGATCGTTTGCTGGCGGCACAACTGGCCGGAGTGTCCGGTGGAGGTGCTGGAGTTGAAGAGCGTGGTGGCGGGGTGGAGGAAG
Source organism: Candidatus Angelobacter sp. (assembly GCA_036557225.1). Classification (GTDB taxonomy): domain Bacteria; phylum Acidobacteriota; class Terriglobia; order Terriglobales; family Acidobacteriaceae; genus Angelobacter. The sequence goes on along the minus strand of DATBHX010000059.1, from coordinate 28,467 downwards.
TGAGTCCCGCAAAGCGGGACGAGTGAGAATAGCCCGGCAGGAACTGCCGGGTATGCGTGCGGCGGAAATAAGAGTCCCGCCAGGGACGGCTGAAGATACAATCCAACCTTGTGTCCTATCACGTACGGAATTGCTCGCTACACCATTACATTTTTTCAACAAAAAACCGGGTTGCAACAATCCGCGAAGATATGCAGGCGCGGCTCTGGGCATATATGGGTGGCATTGCCCGGGCCAACGGGATGAAGGCGCTCGCCGTTGGCGGCATTGCCGATCATTGCCACATCCTTCTTTCGCTTCCACCGACAATCAGCGTGGCCAAGGCGATTCAACTAGTGAAGTCCGGCTCGTCAAAGTGGGTACACGATGAAACCGCGAGTCGCCGTTTTGCATGGCAGGAAGGTTATGGGGCGTTCAGCATTGGAGCGTCACAGGTGCCGGCCACGATTCGATACATTCTGAATCAGCCCCGACATCACAGAAAAAAAGGCTTTGATCGTGAATGGGACGCGATCCTGGAGCGGCACGCTGCGTTTATGGATGCTTAAGATCAGCCGTCCCTGACGGGACTGGCTCTTGTTGTGTACGGATACCCGGCAGTTCCTGCCGGGCTATTTTCATATGCGCCTGACGGCGCTCACCGTTGGCAGTTAGTTTGCGTGGTTGCTAAGGAGTCGATGTCACACATGCCTGACGGCGCTCACGCATATTCCCCGTTAAGAACGGCCGGCCATTATCGTACGTCCTTCTCACGCGGAACTGAAACGCAAACCCGGCAGTTCCTGCCGGGCTATTTTCAGCACGTGGACGAACGTGATCTTCTGGTGGACAATTTGGTAGGCCAGATGTCCGAAGCCCTGTTCACTTATCCTTGTCTATCGTCCCCAGGCGAACCAGGGCAATGATGAATCCGGCGATTGTGGTAATCACAGCCACCGGAAGAGCAACTTTCACTGATAACGCCATGTCAGGGTGCGTATGTCCTCTCGCGCCGATGATGAGCAGAACGATAACGAGCAATGCCGCCAAGATAACAAAACACACCGCACCGCTGACTAAACCGATCATCGAGGCGCGAGCTAATTTTTGCATCGAGGCCCGTTGCGGCTGCTTGTTGCAGCCTTAGCCAGAATAGCACCGGTAGCCACCGGGAAAACAACGGCTGGTCACGGCGATTGAACACCAGCCGGCGGGATTGCTGGATTATTTCTCATCATGAAAGTTTTCCGTAGGGCTTTGCGGCAAGTCTCACTCCTTCATCGCCCCGCCCAGCCGTTCCAGCGCCGGCCCCAGCTCTTGCGGCTTCTTGAGCACGCCCTCAAACAAATCGCCCACGCGATCAAACCGCCTGAGCACGTTGGCGATATGGAATTGTTGCGACTTCAGGCCGGGAACAACTTCTTCCCACTTGAGCGGCGTGGCGACGGGAGCGCCGGGATGGGCGCGCACGACATAGGGCGCAGAGATGGTTTTGCCGCTGGCATTTTGCAGGTAGTCGAAATAGACCTTGCCTTTTTCGCGCGCGGAGACGGTTCGCGGCGTGGTGAAAAGATCGGGACGCTCGGAGGCGACCCAGCGGGCCAGCACTTCGGCAAAGGCGCGAGTCTGGTTGGACTCGTAGATCGGTTCAACAGGAACGTAAATATGCATGCCGTTGCCGCCGGTAGTCTTGGGATATCCCTCCAGGCCGATCAAGCGCAGCTTGTCATGAATAAGCCGCGCCGCTTCGACGATGCGATCATAACCGCAGTGGTAGGGATCGAGATCGATGAGGATGAAGTCCGGGTGCTCCAGCGATCCGAGCCGGCTCATGTACGGGTTCTGATCGATGCAGCCGAGATTGGCGAGGAAGAGCAATGACGCGCGATCGTCGCAAATCACGCGCGTCTTTGAGTCTGTGTCTTCGTCATCGGCCAGCTCTTCACGATGCAGCCAGTCAGGAAATCCGGATGCATCTTTCTGGAAAAAGAAATCCTGGTCGATTCCGTTGGGATATCGTTTGAGCGAGAGCGGACGGCCTTCGAGGTGCGGCACCAGCAGATCGGCGACGCCGTCATAAAAGTTGATAAGGTCGCGCTTGGTATAGCCGTCTGCCGGGTAGAAAACTTTTTTGAGGTTCGTGAACTTGAGCTGATGGCCATCAATGGTGAGCGTGGCTTCAGCCTTCTCTGGTGGAAGCAGTACTTCCCTTTCCGTCGGCGCAGCCGCGGCGGTTTCAACAGACAATCCAGTTTCACGCACGACTTCTTCAGCCGTCACGTCATTGCGCAGGCCGAGAAAGACCGGGGCGCGCAGGCGGCTGTCATCGGTCCACGAGGTAAACTTCACGGTGCAGACCAGTTCGGGCTTTACCCACGTGACTTCGCCGACGTCCTTGGGAACGTCACCGAGCACGGGCTTTTTGGTGATGAGCGGCTTGAGCGCTTCAAACACTTGCTTGAGCGACTGCTGCGTGAATCCGGAGCCGACATTGCCGGCGTACACGAGTTTGCCGTCTCTGTGATAGCCGAGCACCAGCGCGCCGAAATAGTCGCGCTCGCCTTCAAGATAGCCGCATATGATGAAGTCCTGCTGTGTAGTGACCTTGATCTTGAGCCACGCGTTGCTACGGCGGGATTCATAGCGGCTCTGCGCCTGCTTGGCGATGATGCCTTCCAGGCCCTGCGCGCGCACGGCTGTGAGCAACTCTTCTCCCTTGCCGGCAAAATGATCGGAATAACGGACGCTCTCGCTGGGTAGCAGGATGGAGGCCAGAAGCTGCCGGCGATCGATGAGGGCGGCTTTGCGCAGGTCGTAGCCGTTGAGATAGAGCAGATCGAAGGCGAAGAAGTTGAGCGGCGGCGGAGCTACGCCCTTGAGCGCCGGCTTGGTGCCGAAACCGGTGTAGTTCTGCAGATGCTGGAAGCTGGGCCGGCCTTTTTCGTCGAGCGCGACGACCTCGCCGTCGATGATGGCGGTGTCGGCCTTCACGCATTGCTGCAGCGCTTCCGCGATCGGTGCAAACTGCTTGTTCAGGTTGTTGCCGCGGCGCGAGAACATACGCACTTTGCCCTCGCCGACGAAACAGAGCGCGCGATAGCCATCCCACTTCACCTCATAGAGCCAGTCTGTGCCCGGAGGAATTGCGGTCACCAGCGTAGCCAGCATGGGCTCAAGCGACGATGGCATCTCGGCTTTGGTGGCGCCTTCGATCGCGGAGATTTCGGCCGTGCCTTGCAGCACGCTGCGTGTGTCGCTTTCAGGGTCCCAACCGGCGCGGACGGCAAAGTCCTTTTTCTTGATCAACAGCCAGTCTTTGCCCTTGCTGCGGTTGGTTCGGACCAGCGCGAACTCGCCGGCGAGCTTTTGCCCGTGGAGTCGGAACTTGAGATCGCCGGCCTTCCATTGTTGCTCGGGAGTCTTGTCTCCCACCCACTCGTAGGTGCCGCGGTCCCACAGGACCACGTTGCCGGCGCCATAGTTGCCGCTGGGGATGGTGCCTTCAAAGCTGCCGTAGTCGAGCGGATGGTCCTCGACGTGGACGGCGAGGCGCTTGATTGTGGGATCGAGCGTGGGGCCGTTGGGGAGTGCCCAGGACTTGAGTACTCCGTCCATTTCCAGCCTCAAGTCATAGTGGAGACGTCGTGCGCTATGTCGCTGAATAAAAAAGCGGTTCTCCTTCTGTTCAGCCTCTTTGGCCGGAGGCTCAGGAGTACGAGAGAAGACGCGTTTCCGCCGGTATTCTTCTAGTGACATGGGCTATTCGAGAGATTGTAATGCACCGTTTTTTGTGCTCTCATACAGGTCTACGCCCGGAATCGGAGAACAAGAAAATGGCCAGTACCGTCTGGAAGGGACATCTTACCTTCGGCTTGCTGTCGCTCCCTGTGAAATTGTACAGCGCAGCGCGAAGCGAAACCGTCAGCTTCAATCAGCTCCACAAGCATGACAACTCGCGCGTAAAGCAGGTGCTCTACTGCCAGGCGGAAGATAAGCCCATTCAGCGGAGTGAAATCGTGAAGGGCTACGAGTATTCCAAGGACCAATACGTAGTTATTGACGATGAGGATATTAAGAAAGTAGCCCCAAAAACTGCCAAAACAATGGAAGTTCTGGAGTTCGTGAAAGCCGGTGAAGTCGACGCCATCTTTCTCGAAAGCTCCTATTACATGGCGCCTGACGAAGCCGGCGAGAAGCCCTATGCCCTGCTCTTTGAAGCTCTACGCCAGAGCGGCTGCGTGGGCGTAGCCAAGATTGCCATGCACAATCGCGAGCACATTGTGATTTTGCGTCCTGGACCGAAAGGCATTCTGCTTCACACCATGTACTATCCTGACGAAATCCGACAGGTGGAGGAATTCCGCACCGATACGAGCCTGGTGAAGGAACAAGAGCTAAAGATGGCCAGGATGTTGATTGAATCGCTGCTGGCCGCCTTCGAACCAGAGAAATACAAGGACGGCTACCGCGAGAATCTCATGAAGATGATCGAATCAAAAGTCGCCGGCAAGGAAATTGTCGCGACCGCCGAGCCCAAGCATAAAGCCCCGGTCATCGATATCCTGGAAGCGCTGAAAATGAGCATCGCTGAAGCCAAGAAGCCGATACGCTCATCCACCGGAACGGCCGCCGCGCCGGCTGACGAAGAAACGCCGGCCAAGAAAGGGCGCAAATCCGGCAGTTAGCCGCTCAACCATTTGGTGCTTTCGCTCGCGCCGAAGCGCGCAGGCCTACTGCATTTTTCCCGGCGTCACTTTCACTGCTTTGTTTTTTTCGAAAGTCACAGTCACTGGCTTGCCGCCATTCTCAAACTCAATGGTGCGCTCGCCGACTTTATCTGAATCTGAGCCGCCGACCCCTCCCAGCGCGAAGCTGGCTTGCAGTTCGCTCATACCTGCAATTGCTTCATGGCGGTCAATCGCGCTCCAGACATCGGGCGGCCAGTGTTTATAGAGCTCGTGCGGATCATCGAAAAACAACTGCTCGTTTGCAGTAAACGTGTAATCATCACCGGTGTTAGAGCCGATCGACGCAGCATACAGCCCCGGCTCTCCTGCTTTCTCAAAAACAGCCATAATCTCTTTGTGCACCACGGCTACTTCGCCGGGCTTAAGCGCAACCGGCTTACGCGAAAGGATCACGTCTTTGACCTGCAATTTGGCCAGCGGCGGCAGCGAGCCTATCTGACGTGCGAAGTTCACAGCATGGCTGGATGCATCGTAGCGGTAGTAAGGCATCTGGCTTCCGCTCTTGACCCATACCGGTTTGTCTGCCAGTTCCTTCTTTGCGGATTCCACGTTGTAAGGAAAAATCTTGTGCGGGGTGACGTAGTCATCCTGGTTGCTCGAATACGTTGGCTCCTTTTTCGGCGGCGGCGTGCCCGTATCGCGCCGGCTATACCACAAATAGCCTCCCTCAATTGATCCAGCAACAACGAACAATACCAGCGTGATGCCGAGCCTCTTCTTGAGATCAGAATCCATAGGGGTTCAATGTATCATGGAGCCCGTGGCTCCAAGCGCTATCGATAATCCTGCAGACGGCAACAGCGCCTACTCTCTTGGTCTCGCATTCAGTGGTGGTGGCTTTCGCGGTCTTGCGCATATAGGCGTCCTGCGAACGCTGGAGCGCTACGGCCTTCCGCCTGACTTCATTGCCGGTACCAGCGCAGGCAGCCTGATCGGGGCTCTCTGCGCATCCGGAAAATCGGCTGAGGAAATCGAAGCCATTGCCCTCAAAGTCTTCTGGCCGGGCTTGCTGCGCTCACAAGGCATTCGCGGATTCTGTCGCAAGTATCTCCCCTCGACATTCGAGGAGCTGGCTCTCCCGCTCCATGTGGCTGTTACTGAGTTGCCATCGTGGAAGACGCATGTATTCAGTTCGGGCGAATTGGCGCCGGCGCTTGCTGCAAGCTGCGCGACGCCGTACCTGTTTCATCGTGTGCATATTCACGGCGTCAGCTACACCGACGGGGGCTGGGGCAGCGTGCTTCCCTCCTCCATTTGTCGCGACAACTCGTGCCGAATTGTGATCGGATCGGACGTCTGGTTCCGCAGCGCCATGGTCGCGAAGTTCGGTATCAGCGCGAGCAGCAAACATGCTCGCCCCTTTTACTCGCGTCAATACGTCGAAGCATTCCGCTACTGTGACGCGGTAGTCCAGCCGCACATTCCGTTCTATACCTTCATCCCGAATCACGCCTCCATCCGCGCGCTGGTCCACAGCGGCGAAACGGCGGCACGGAAATCGTTGGGAAGATGCCACGCGTTGGCGGTGTAGCAGGTCCGTCCAACAACTGAGCCGCTAGAGTCGGACCAGCTTGCTTGCTCCCAACACCAGTCCCAACGTGATTACCGCAATCACAATCTCGCCCAGTGCGCCCACAATAAACGGCCGCAGGCCCTGCTTCTTCATCTCCTTGAAGTTAATGCGCAAGCCCACGCCGGCAAAGGTCAGCAGAAACGCCCAGCGCGAAAGGTTCGCAATGCTGTTGATCTGATCTTTATTGAAGACGCTGAGGCTGGCCAGCAGCGAGATGAACAGAAAGCCCAATACAAACTTGGGAAACTTCTGCCAGAGAAACGCAGCCTTATTCCCGACGGCCTGCCGGCCTTCGCGCGCGGCCCAATAGAGCGCATAGCCAAGAACTACAAAGCCAATCATGGCATTGCGCGTGGTCTTGGCCAACACGGCGATCTTCGCCGCGGCGTCAGAGTACAAAGCACCGGCAGCGACTGCTTCGGCTGTGTTGTCCACACCGGTGCCTGCCCACAAGCCATACATATGGTCGCTCATGCCCAGCCAGTGCCCGATCGGTGGAAACGTAAACAAGGCCAGTGCACCCAGCGCTAGAATCGCTGCGATCGCAAAAGAAGCATCTTCATCATCGGCATCAATGGCGCCCTTGGTGGCGATAATGGCTGAAACTCCGCAGATAGAAGATCCCACGGCCAGCAGGCTCGTAAGCTTGGGGCTCAGTTTGAAGATTCGTCCCAGCAGTGTCATGAACGCGATAGAAAGACCGAGTTCGATCAGCACCAGCACCAGGCTCACGGATCCGAGCTTGAGTACATCGCCCAGCAAAAAGCGCGCGCCCAGAAGCACAATGCCGGTTTTGAGCCAGAATTCATAGGTGGCAACGCCCGGCTTGAACCAAGCAGGAACGCCGACGGTATTTGAAATCAAAAGACCGGCCACAATCGCCCAGAGTACGTACTCAATATTGGGGAAGATGATGTGATGTGTCTTGGTGTACGTGGCAATCGATTTTTCCAGGACCTTTCCCGCCATTCCCACGATCGCCAACAGCGCCACCCCGGGAAGCAGGGCAATAAATTTTTTCGGCCAATGAATGGGTTCTGCTTTCAGTACAACCGTTGAGCTCGACATTGAAATGCTCTCCTGTCAGAAATTTCTGTTTACCACGCAACATGTTTCAGTAAGCCCAGCCGCACCAGCCCTGCCAGCAGCAGCGCAATCGCCACCGCCCATCCGTCCAGTGAAAATATGGTTGGCTTCTTATTTTTGGTGTTGGTTTGATTTGCCATTGTCTGTCCTCCAGTCTGTGAAACTGCCTGTGCCGCACTTGCTGCAAAAGAAAAACCCACTCACGTCTGGTGAGTGGGTTTGGGGAAAAACTCTTACCGATTACTGCAGTAGAATCACCCGCCAGACGTGCCGAAGAAGACGCACGGACAACATGAGTTGTTCGTACACATCGGCATCTGACGCAGTGCTGTCATCGGAAAGCAATCGTACTGGCCAGATTGGATGTTTGTCAAACAGCGTCGATTCTCAATTTTTTGTGTGGGACGAATTGCGCCGTGCCGGCCGCGGCCGGTTCATTTCCTGCCATGATCCGTGTTTCGCATGCTCTGTCCGTCCGCCAACAGCTGTTGCCGCTCACTGCATCCAAAGCAATTAAGGGGACAATATGACGGTTTTAGCTTGGCGGTTTATCCACAAGTCCTTTGTTAGCGTACGAACTCTACTGGCGATAGCGGTGCTTACGGCCCTCCTGTCTTCAGCTCTTGCGGCTCAAATTCCGCAGTCTTCAGCGCCACCACTTCCTGACCAGAACGAGCCGAGCAACAAAGAGCACCACGATCAGATGTCCACCAAGGACGTCAAAGAAAAGTTGGAAAAGGCTTTGGACAACAAAAACGCGGCCTATGAAGGCTCTGCCATACAAGTAGCGGCCGACGATCAAACCGTGACTCTCACCGGCGCAGTGAAGAGCTCAATGCAGCATGAGATGGCAATGCAACTGGCCCGGGCTTATGCCGGCAATAGAAAAGTTGTGGACCAGCTCACCATTCACTGAACGGCGCGCAACACCACAAATCCCTCTATTAGTACAATCCTCTTTTGTTCATGCCTCAAAGGCCGCGCTCGTGGGATATTATCTTGACCATGGCAGAGTTTCCCGTAGAGCAGCTGCGCGCGGTCTTCCCCGCGCTGCAGAACGACGATGATTTCATCTTCTTTGACAACGCGGCCGGCGCGCAATCGCCGCAGGTTGTGCTGAACGCAGTCGCCAACCACCTTCTGCATCGCAACGTTCAGCGCGGCGGGCGCTACAAACACTCCCAGGAAGTGGATGCAGCCATCGCCCAGGCCCGCGAGAGCGTAGCGCTTCTGGTGAACGCCCGCCATTCCGACGAAATTTCCTTTGGCATGAATGCCACTTCGTTCATGCGCCTCATCAGCATTGCCATTGGCCAATCGCTGCGCGATCGCCGCGAAATCATCGTGACCGATCTTGACCATGAAGCCAACATCGCTGTCTGGCTGGCACTGGAACGTGAAGGAGCAAAGATCATCTGGTGGCATTTTCGCGAAGACGGCCGTCTGCATCCGGAAGACCTCGAGCCATTGCTCTCACCACGGACCCGGATCGTCGCCTGCACGCTGGCTTCAAACGCGATTGGCTCCATCCTGGATATTGCCGAGGTCTCGCGCCGGGCGCATGCCTCCGGCGCCGAGGTCTTTGTCGACGCCGTGCACTATGGACCGCACGGCCCCATCGACGTCCAAGCCTTCGCCTGCGATTACCTGGTCTGCTCCGGCTATAAGATCTTCTCACCGCACATGGGCTTTCTCTGGGGCCGCCGCGAAACTCTGAACGCGCTCCCCACCTTCCGCGAAGATTTTGTGCCCGACACCACTCCCGCCAAGCTGGAGATCGGGACTTACATTTATGAAAATGTCGCCGGCATGGACGCGGCCGTTCGTTATCTGGAAGATCTTGGCCGGCAAATTGCTCCCGGAACAAGCTCGCGCCGGGCAGCAATTGTGGCGGCGACCGAGGCGGTCCGCCGCTACGAAGCACAACTCTCCTCCGCCATGCTGGATGCCTTAGCGAACGCCAAAGCGACGGTCTATGGCCTCACAGCAAAAGACCAGATTTCTTGCCGGACGCCGACCCTGTGCTTTAATCTTGCCGGCATTTCACCAGCCACGGTGACCGAAGAGTTGGCCCGGCAGAACATCGGAGTGCGTGATGGCCACATGTACTCACCGCGATTGATGAAGCGATTGGGCCTGACCAAAGAAAGTGGAGCGGTCCGAGCGTCACTGGTGCATTACAACACCTTGGAAGAGGTGCAGAGGTTCGGAAAAGTTTTAGCTGAGGTGGCGAGTTGACGACAAACAATCGGAAATGAGGAACGCTGCAGGTTGCCGTTCATCAAACACAAAGTTGAGCAAACAAGAAATGGCTCCGCATATGAGCGCCGAAGGCGCGGAGTTATTGAGCCCAGGCCGTAAAGCCTGGGTAGGCGGATAAAACAATTGAGCCCCTTCAGGGGCGACATAATTCGATGCAGATGAATGAGAGTACCGGTACAAACAAGACTGCCTTGGCTGATCCGGCGTTGAGCGATTCGCCTCCTGGGCTCGAAACCGAAGGCCTTCATCGCCGGCTAACCCAGCGCCAGCTCACCATGATGGCCATTGGCGGCGCCATCGGCGTCGGCCTGTTTCTGGGCAGCAGCGTCACCATTCGTCTGGCCGGACCAGGCGTGATCCTCTCCTATCTTCTGGGCGCAGGCATCGCGCTCATCATGTCTTATGTGCTGACCGAAATGGCGGTCGTCCATCCCGTGGCTGGCGCGTTTGGCGTCTATGCCGAAAAATATCTCAACCCCTGGGCTGGCTTTTCCGTGCGCGCTACCTACGGCGCCGCACAGATCATCGCCATCGGCGCCGAAGTCACAGCCGCTGGAATTTACATCGCGTACTGGTTTCCCAACGTTCCGCAATGGATCTGGGTGGTACTGGTTTCGGCTGCCTTGGTAGCGCTCAATTCCATGCAGGTCAACCGCCTGGGCGAATTTGAATATTGGTTCGCCATGATCAAGGTGGCGGCTATCCTCACCTTTATTATTGTGGGACTCTCGCTGATATTTGGCGTGGGCGCGCGGCATGCCATCGGTCTTGCCAATCTGACCCAGCACGGCGGCTTCCTGCCTTCAGGCTGGAAAGGCGTCTGGCTCTCACTCACCATCACCGTTACCAGCTACATGGGCGTAGAAATTATTGCGGTCACCGCCGGCGAAGCCGAGCGCCCCGAAGTTACCATCCCACGCGCCATGCGGAACATCGTGTACCGGCTCATCTTCTTTTATGTGCTCGCAATCTCCATCATGGTGACCATGGTGCCCTGGAACCAGACCGGCGGCTCATCTCTTTCCGGAAGCCCTTTTGTGACGGCCTTCGCTGCAGCGCATATCCCCTTTGCCGCGGCGATCATGAACTTCGTGGTGCTCACAGCCGCGCTTTCCAGCGTGAATACCAACCTTTATCTTTCCACGCGAATGCTCTACTCGCTCGGCCGCGGCGGCTACGCCCCGGCGTGGATGGGCAGGGTCAGCGGCAATGGCGTACCGCACCGGGCGCTGCTGGTCTCAACCGCTGGGATCATCATCGCCATCGTGCTTGCGCTCAAGGCGCCTAAGAACGCCTTCCTGATTCTTTATGGCGTTGCTGTGGCGGGAATGCTCTTTGTCTGGCTGGTGATTCTCAATACTCACCTGCGTTTTCGCAAAACGCTCAGCCATGAACGTTTGCTCGATCTGCCGATGCGCCTGCGTGCGCATCCATTCTTCACCGTTCTCGGAATTCTGGTGCTACTCGCCATCGCTGCCACAACTTTCTTTGTCGACGGGATGCAATGGTCCGTACCGGAGTTTCTGGTTTTCCTCGCCATCATCTCGATCCTTTACTTCAGCTACCGGCGCAAGAGGAGCGCCCCATGATCAAGGCCGGCGAAGAACTCCGCTCTTCGCTCTCGCAAACATTTAAAGGCAACCTGCTGCAGCCCAGCGACACAGACTACGAAGCCGCGCGCGGCATCTGGAACGGCATGTTCGATCGCAAACCGGCGCTCATTGCTCGCTGCGCCGACGTGAGCGATGTACAAACCGTTGTCCGTGCGGCCGCTGCAGCCGGGACTCTTACTGCGATCCGCTGCGGCGGGCACAGCCTCGCCGGCTTCAGCTCGTGCGATGGCGGTCTGGTGATTGATCTCACGCACATGCGGCAGGTCACAGTGGATCCCGAAAGACGCCGTGCACGCTTTGCCGGAGGCTGCCTGTTGGGTTCCGTTGATAGTGCAACGCAAAAAGCTGGGCTCGTCTTCCCTTCCGGGGTGGTCTCGCATACCGGCGCAGGTGGGCTGGTTCTGGGTGGCGGAACAGGATGGCTCACACGAAGGTTCGGACTATCCTGCGATAACGTTACGGCTTTCTCTCTCGTAACAGCAAACGGCTCCCTCATTCACGCTGATGCCACGGAGAATCCGGAGTTATTCTGGGCGCTGCGCGGCGGCGGGGGTAACTTCGGCGTGGTGACCGAGTTCGAAGTCAAACTCCATCCGCTCACCTCCGTTGTGCTTGCTCAAGGCCTTTGTCCAGAATCGGATATTCGACGGCTGTTGGAATTCTGGCGTGACTTCATGCCGGAAGCCCCGCTCGATCTTAAATGGAACATCGACCTGCGTTTGGCGCCACACGCAGAGCAAATACCCACGAGCCTTCGTGGGCGTCCCGTGGCAGGCAATTCCCTCGTTTGGACCGGCGACGCTGAAGCTGGCCGGCCTTATCTCGAGCAAGCGCTCTCTCTCTGCGACAAAGACTCAGTCAGCTGCAAGACTATTTCATTCCTGGACCTGCAAACCATGGCCGACTCCGATTTCCCTCACGGCCGCCGCTACTACACCAAGTCGGGCTTCTTCAACTACCTTGACGACACCACCATTGAGCGTTTGGTTGAAGCCGTGGCTACAATTCCTTCACTCGATACCCAGATTGAATTTGCCTATCTTGGCGGCGCAGCCGGGCAGGTTGCCGCGGACGAGACCGCCTTCGGCGACCGCAGCGCTCCCTTCATCATGAACTTGCTGGCGAATTGGCAGGAGCCTTCGGCCGATGCCGGCAATATCGCCTGGGTGCGCGGTCTCTTTAAGAAGTTGCGCCCCGCTATGAAGCCCGGTGTCTACGTGAATTTCATGAGCGGCGACGAGCAGGAGCGCGTTCCGGAAGCCTATCGCCAACGGTGGGACCGCATGGTGGCGGTGAAGACGCACTACGATCCGGATAATTTCTTCCGTTTGAATCAAAACGTGAAGCCGCGACAATCTGCAGGACAGCGCTTTAAATAAGCGCCGTCCCCGGCTCAGCGATACGCCGCAGCCTGAATGCTGTACAGCTCCGCATATTGGCCGTTCTTCGCCATCAGCTCGTCGTGCGTTCCGACCTCGACCAGCTTCGCCCCGTCCAGCACAACGATGAGATCGGCCATGCGGACCGTTGAAAAACGATGCGAAACAAGAATCGTGATGCGACCGCCCGCTCCTGCGCCCCGCGCCGCCGTTGCGTAGCGCTCGAAGAGCGCATGCTCTGTCTCCGCATCCAGCGCCGCTGTTGGCTCATCGAGCACCAGCAACAAAGGCTCGTCGCGCATGAAGCCACGGGCCAGGGCCAGCTTCTGCCACTGTCCAAACGATAGTTCGACTCCGCCTGGCCAAGTAGGGCCAAGCTGCGTATCAAGTCCCGACGCAAGACGCGCGACCACGTCACCCGCGCCGGCACGGTCCACCGCCGCGACCACGGCAGGCTCGCTATCGAGCCGGGGAACGTCACCTAATCCAACCGTATGTCCGGCGCGAAATTCGAAGCGGAAGAAATCCTGAAACGCGCCGGCCAGTCGTGCTCGCCATTGATCGGCAGGCATGCGCGCCAGCGGCGTATCGTCCACCATGATTGAGCCCGATGTCGGCTCATACATCTTTGCCAGCAGCTTGACCAGCGTGGTCTTGCCCGCGCCGTTCTCGCCGACAATCGCAATCACAGCGCCCGCCGGCAGTGTGACCGAAACGTCCTCCAGCACAAGTCGCGCAGTTCCAGGATAAGCAAACGACACATCGTCAAGCCGGATGCCACGCTGCAATACGGCAGGGACCGTCATGTCGCCGGCCGCGGCAACGGAAGCGGCGTAGTCTTCAAGCCATGCAAGCCTGCGTGAGCCGTCCATCCAGAATCCGCGCAGAAAGCCAATTTCGCCCACCGTTGCACCGATATATGCCGAGAGCCGCGCACCGGCAGCAAGCACCAGAAGCACGGAGCTGGCCGGCGCCTTCAGTCCATATGAAACAAACACAACCGCCCCGACATACGCGAGCCCGAAAATGGCCCAAGCCAGCGCGTGCCAAAGTGCCGAGCCTCGCCGTGCTCCTGCCACCGGTCCATACCAATGCTCCCATGCCGACCTGCGCTCTTTGACCAGACGCTCACCAATGCCGGTGACGCGCACTTCTTTTCCCGGCGGCGCTGTAGTAGAAATGTCAAACAGGTGTCGCGACAACCTGCTGGCTTGCGCGCCACGTTCCTGGGCCGATCGCTCCACTCCCGGCCGCCACGATGAAGTCCACACCGTCGGAATCGCAAACACCGCAAGCAGAATCAGCGCGGGGTGAATCGATGCCAGCAGCGCCATGGTCACACCCAAGCGCAGAATCCAGCCAAGCGTGGAAAACAGCGACATGTACATGTGGTCGAGCACGAACACCTGATTGCGCAGCATGAACAGCCGGTCAAGATATTCCGGTCGCTCCTGGTGCGCGATCGTCGCGATCGATGCCTGCAGCTCGGCGACATGTGATTCCAGCGCGATGGTCACCTTGTCACGGAAGCGCCGCTGCACGCGCGTGCTGACCGTTCGCAGAAACCAGGTTGCGGCCGCAGAAACACCCAGGCCGATCGCGGCAGCCTGCATCAAGCCAGGTTTGTGTTCGAGCGCGCCTTTGCCGAACAGCATCAGCCACAGCGCCAGGAGTGCGTCTGGCAACGCCGCTAGTTGTGAGAGCACAAAAGAGATCACCATCAGGCGCGGCTCATGACGATAGCCGAGCTTGCACAGCCGCCACATGGACTTGAACGCCGGCGGCAGCGGTTCGATCGCCGCAGTGAGCGGCGCCTGCACACGATCTCCATCAGGCGAGAACGTCATAGGTCATGCCCTCCTCGTCTTCAGCAACATTGAAGCGTTTGGCTTGCAGATCAAACATGGTGCGATAGCGGCCGCCCAGCGCCATCAACTCGTCATGCGTGCCTAACTCAATGACCCGGCCATGCTCCAGAACGCAGATGCGATCCGCATGGCGCACAGTGGAAAAACGATGCGAGATCAAAATTGTGGTGCAATGGCGCGTCGCCGCCAGCAGGCGGTCAAAAATTTCTGCTTCGCCGCGGACATCGAGTTGCGCTGTTGGCTCGTCAAGCAGCACCACGCCGGCGCCAAGCTTCACCGCCGCCAGGGCCCTGGCCAGTGCGATGCGCTGCCATTGTCCGCCGGAAAGATCAGTCCCGCCTTCGTAACCGCGGGCCAGTATCGTATTCAGCGCAGCCAGATTCCCTGCTCCGGCTGACTCAAGCGCCGCGCTGATGACATCGTCCGGCGCGCCCGCGGGAGCGACGTTGTCACGCAGCGGCAGCTCAAGACGGATGAAGTCCTGGAACACCGCAGTCACGCGTGAACGCCACGAGGCAAGATCGAACTCGCGGATATCGACGCCATCAATCTCAATTGCGCCTGACTGCGGATCGTACAGCCGGCACAGCAGCTTGGCGATCGTCGTCTTGCCTGCGCCGTTTTGCCCAACAATGGCCAGCGATGAACCGGCAGGGACCGTAAGATCAAAATGCTCGAGTACAGCTTTGTTGGAGCCAGATGACGCCGCGGCAGGATATGCGAACGTAACGTCGCGCAGACGGATCTCGCGCGCAGGAGAGCCGTTTGCAGAGCGATTCCCAGTGATCAGTGCGCCCGCCGGACGCATGGCCGGCTCCAGCCGAAGCACAGCTTCGACGGCAGAAGCAGGTCCGTCCAGCGCCCAACTGAATCCGCCAAACGCGACCATGGAAACGCCGACCGCACTCTGAACAAAGATAACGGCTGCACCCAGACTAAGGCGGCCAGTGGCAGTGTCACTGGCCAACAGCCAAAAGACCAGCACATTCGCTGCAACTACCAGCAGTACGCTCCAGAGCACAGGGCGCTCCCGCAGACGCGTGGCCTGATACTGCAAATCATGCAATCGGGTGCGTCGTACAGTAAAGCGGTCAAGAGTCCAGCGGGCAATGCCGAACAGGCGCAGTTCCTTGCTTGCCGGTGGATCAACCGCCAGGCGATAAGCATAGTCGGCATCGCGCTGTGCACCGCGCACTTCTTCTGTGTTGCGATCACGCCAGATCGCGCTCTCGCGCAACAGCCAGTGTGTCGCCAGCCATGCGCCGCCAAGGACAATCGGCGCCCACCATGTATACGCGGCCAGGATCACGGCACAAGCAATGCCGCCAATCAGCTCCGTCATGCCGTTGGCAATGAAATCCATAGAGATCGAAATCGGCGGGCCGGTCATTCCCAAATCAAAATCACGAGCCACGGTGAGATCGCCAGTGAGCTTGGGATCTTCCAGATGTCCCATCCCCGGCGGCTTCACGCAGGCCTCGGTCAGCCGATCATAGAGCCAGGCGGACGTGCGGTCGCCCAGGTTGGAGCTGATGGCTTGATGTATTGGGCTGAGCACCTGTAGCAATACAAAGATCACGCCAACAATCGCCAGCGGACCGGCGAGACTCTGGCCGTGCTGCACCGCGTTGACAAGGACACCCATGGCAATGGCGAATGCCGCGGGCAAAGTTCCGCGCAGCAAGAGGCAGATCCACCAGGCAACGGCCAAACCTGGATTGGCCTTCGGCAAGGTGGCGAAGAACTTCCATTCTTTGCGCTCACGGAGCGATTGCAGCACGTCCAGTATTCTGCCACAGCTGCGTCAAGTAGATCATTGCGACTTGAGTTGAGCCACGCTCAAGAATCGGGCAAACCTCCATATGCCTGCTCAAGTGTTATCACTGAGGGCAGCGGGGCGAACGCTCCGCTGATCAATTCCGGCTTCCTACCAAGAGTCAGTCAGGATCAGGTAAAGCGAAGATGGCGCCGGGAAAGCCCATTCTCGTCAGTGGCCCACAAGCAGAAGGACAGCCGCAAACTGTGGAACAAGCAACTGTTGGCGGCAAGGCGGCTGGTCCGGCTCCGCCATCGCCAGCACCATGGATCGAACGATACAAGCTTACTTACGCCGCACTGTTGCTTCTGACCGCCAGCGCGCTTTACGTTGCTTACATTGTCTTCCGGCCATACCTCAAATCACTGTTCCTTGCATTAGTTCTAGCCATCGCATTCCAGCCGGTACATGAATGGGTAACGCGGCGCGTCCGCGGCCCCACCATGGCTGCGCTCGTCACCACAAGCGCGGTGGTATTGGTGGTGATGGTCCCGCTCATACTGATCAGCTCCAGTCTGTTTTCGCAGGCCGCCAGCCTATATGGCTTCCTAACGCAAAAGATGAGTGGCACATGGTCAGGCCATTTCACCTGGGCTACTGAAGCAGTCGATCGAACGGCTGAGCAGATCGGGATGTCCCCGCAGCAGCTCAAGACTGCCATCACAGGTCGTGTGCAGGAATTCGGTGCCTGGATCGTAAGCATGGCGGGATGGGCGGCGCGCGGCTTTGCCCAGCAAATGGCCACGGCGATCCTGACTTTCCTGGTCTTGTTCTTCTTTCTGCGCGACCGCGAAAAATACGCCCGCTACATTGCCGGCATGATTCCCTTGCCTCCAGGACGGACGCAACAGCTGGCGTCAGCACTGCATGGCACGGTTGTGGGAAACCTTTACGGTATGGTTGCCGTGGCGCTGATCCAGGGCTCATTGACTACCATCGGCTGGTGGATGGTTGGTTTGCCTGCGCCTCTGTTCTGGGGTGCGATCGCGACACTCTTCTCCTTTGTGCCTCTGGTAGGTCCATCACTGGTGTGGATACCAGGTGCGATCGTCCTGGCAATTCAAGGCCGATGGATCTCGGCGATAGCGCTTTGCGTCTGGGGCTCAGTGGTGGTTGGTTGCGTCGATTACATCGTTAGGCCACGGTTTGCAGCTGGCCGCGTCAACGCCAACACATTGCTGGTCCTTCTCTCCCTCCTCGGAGGATTACGAGCATTCGGCGCCATCGGCATCATCGCCGGCCCGGTGGTGCTCTCGGCGGTCACGGCGCTCTTGAGCATGGTGCACGAAGAGCAACGTAACGTCTATCGATAGGGCTTCGAGCGTTTCCAATTCAGCAAAAAGCGCCTGAGCGTCTCATCTGGCACAGATGAGAGCAACAGTTTAAGATTGCACCCTCAGGTGGCAGAATCTGAGCAGAGGTTCATGATGACGACAAACCCAAGCACGACACAAGATGCTATAACCAGCGCGGACAACGGATATGCAGCCAGAGGACTGGCATTGGTTCGGCTGACCATCGGAGCGATGTTCGTGTGGGTCTTCTTCGAAAATCTGGGAAAAGGCCTCTACACTCAAGCCGGCTACTCAAACCTGATCAATTACTACCTCAAACAAAGCCATGCACCCGGTGTGTGGAAGGCGGTGATGGGGTTGGCTGGAAGCCATGCCGCGCTGGCAGGTCCCATGCAGGCGATGACCGAAATCTCTCTGGGCATTCTGCTGGTCTTGGGCCTGTTCACGCGTCCTGCCGCTTTCGTCGCATTCCTGTTCCTTGGCAGCCTTTGGATTTCGGAGTGGGGCACTTCCTGGATCTGGGAGCTGTTGGTTCCGGTTCTTGCATCGCTGGGGCTTGCACTCGGGCGAGCGGGTCGCACATGGGGTATCGACGCGTTGCTGTCACGGCGTCGGCCCTCGGCGCCATGGTGGTAATTCAAAGCTGCCCATGCGAGTCTCGGTGATCATTCCAACCCACAATGAGGCGCAGGCCATTGGCCGCGTGCTCGCCGACGTGCCGTCGGATCTCGCCACCGAGGTCATCGTCGTTGACAGCAATTCAACTGACGGGACGCCAGAGATCGCCGCGGCAATGGGGGCTCGTGTAGTGAAAGAACCTCGCCGCGGATACGGACGCGCCTGCCTGACTGGGCTTGCGAATGCAACCAGCCCTGATGTGATTGTGTTCCTGGATGGCGACTACAGTGACCGGCCTTCAGAGTTACCGATTCTTCTCGCGCCGATCATCCAGGGCCACGCTGATATCACGCTTGGCTCGCGCCTTTGGCCGAACCGAAATCCCGGAGTACTGCCCTGGCACCAATCGTTCGGCAATCGTCTCGCGGCTGGTCTGATCCGGCTGCTGTACCGTCTGAAGATCAGCGATCTCGGCCCGTTTCGCGCTGGACGAGCCGATGTGCTTCACGCGCTCGCGCTCGAAGAAAATACCTACGGCTGGGCAGTCGAAATGATCGTGAAAGGCTCCCTTGCGGGGTTCCGCATCGTTGAAGTTCCCGTGAGCTATCATCCCCGCATCGGAAAATCGAAGATCAGCGGTACGTTGAAAGGTACGGTTGGAGCAGCGTGGTTTATTCTCAGCCGAATCGTGCGCTACTATTTTCGGCGTCGAAGAGGCAGCAATGCCGCCACGGCGTAGGCCTTACCAGGCCGATATCTCATGAAAGACTCGAGCCACAACGCTATGCGGTTCGCGCAAACCCGTACGCTGGTCATTATGGCCAAAGCGCCGAGGGCGGGAATGGTCAAAACACGGCTCAGCCAGAGCCTCCCTTCTCCCGCGGTCACCTCACTCTATCGCTGCCTTCTAGAGGACACAGTAGCCCTGGCAAAATCGTTGCGCGGCGTGGAAGTCGCCGTGATGTGCCGTGCGTCAGACAAGGACGCGCTGGCAGACCTGTTAGGCACCACAGTCGAGATCGTGGTGCAAAAAGGTGAAGGCCTTGCCGCAGGACTTACCTCCGTTTTCCGCCACTTCACCGCAGCCGGCCGGCAGCATGTGATCGCGTTCAACAGTGACAGCCCGCATCTTGCGCCGTCTGTTCTGGACAAAGCTTTTGAAATACTTGCGGCGCATGATGTGGTCGTGGGGCCAACTCACGATGGAGGATACTTCCTTGTCGGCGCCAACGGCGCTCACCCAACCCTGTTTGAAAACGATGGGCTCGGAACCAGCAGCGCTCTGGAACGGCTGCTGGCCCGCACAAAACTCCTTGAGCTTTC
The DNA here is from genome assembly GCA_036557225.1 of Candidatus Angelobacter sp. Taxonomy (GTDB): domain Bacteria; phylum Acidobacteriota; class Terriglobia; order Terriglobales; family Acidobacteriaceae; genus Angelobacter. The sequence goes on along the minus strand of DATBHX010000059.1, from coordinate 8,907 downwards.
AACGGGCTTCACAGAGCCCTTCTATGACATTGACGTCGCAGATGATTTGCTTCAATTAGCTCAGGAACTGCGGCTCTCTCCGGCAAAGGCGCCACGAACCGCCGCATGGTTCAGCGAATGGGAAGAGGCAGTCGCGCGCCTGCGTGAAGGGTTGGAAAAGATGTGAGACTTACACCTTCACATCGTCTGTATGCACTCGGCGCTGTCCTGCTTGTGGCCCTGACCATCTGCTGGCGCAAGTTCAACCACGTGGGTGAGCCCTCTTTCATCATTTGGCTGGTGGTTGCCGGGATCGCATACCTGCTCGCAGTGCGCGAGTTCTTTTCTACCCCTAAATTTTCGAAGCGGCTCATCGTCATCGGGCTGGCGCTGGCCGCCGTGTGGAATGTCTTATTTCTGTTTGCAACTCCAGGATCAGATGATGACATTCATCGATATCTCTGGGATGGCCGGGTGCAGCGGCTCGGCTACAATCCGTACACGGTTGTTCCCAGCGATCCCACAGTCAGCCGGCTGCACACACCCGAGACTCGCACGCTCAACAATCCCGATCTACCCAGCCCGTATCCGCCCGGAGCTCAACTGTTCTTTCGCGCTGTAACCGTAATTCATGAATCTGTCTTTGCACTGAAAACAGCATTCTTGCTCTGCAACTTGGCAATCGTTTTGATTTTGCTCGACGTGTTGTGCCGGAGCGGTCGGCCAGCGCATTGGGTCCTTGCTTTTGCCTGGAATCCTCTGCTGGCGACCGAGGCAGCCGGCAGCGGCCATATCGATATCGTCGGTACTTTGCTCCTGGTGGTGTCAGTTGCTGCGCTCTTGCGACGATGGCGGCCACTCGCAGCGATAGCATTTGGACTCGCTGTCTCGGTAAAGTTCCTTCCTATTGTGCTGGTGCCACTCTACTGGCGACGTTTGCGCATTCGCGATGCGTTCATGGCGACAATCGTGGTCGGACTCTTGTACATACCATTTTTCGACCACGGGCGGATTCCCCTGGGTTCGCTCGGCGCCTATGTGCAGAGTTTCCGCTTTAATGGTCCGGTATTTGCCACGCTCGAGCGAGTGGCCGCTCCACAGGTTGTAGCCGGGCTGGCAGCGCTTGCCGGATTTTTAACGGCTATCTGGATGAGAAGAAGGTCGACGGGATCTGAGCCGGGCGATTGTGGAGATGCATTCGCCTGGCCCATGGCAGCATCGCTCTTCTGTGCTCCGGTTGTCTATCCCTGGTATCTGCTCTGGCTTCTGCCGTTCCTGCGCTCAACCTCAACTCTGCCGATCACCGTCTGGACAGTTAGCATCCTACCAACGTACTACGTCTGGCATTTGCGCACGCTTGGACAGCCGTGGTTGGTCCCTGGCTGGATCGTGGCGCTGGAATACGGATCCCTGGCAATCACTGCTACAATTCTCGCTCTGCGCGGGACCACACAATCGGCTGCACTACAAAGCTCAGCGGAACAGGTCGAGTGAAGCCAATAGCAACATCGATTTTCTGTATCCACCAACCTTGGTGCGGCATCGAACACGGGAATTCATGTCGATAATTTAAGGAGAATCCTCCATGACAAAGTTGAGCCGTTCAACCGTGATAAGTTGTTTGATTCTTGGGGTAGTGTTCTTTACCGCTCGAACCACCTGGGCACAGAAACCGCCCATTGCTGATGAGATTGCCAAAGCCTACGGTCTTGATTCGTTCGGACAAATCGATGCGATCCGCTACACCTTCAACATTCCAGCATTCAAGCTCTCCAGAACATGGACCTGGGAGCCTAAGGCGAATCGGGTCACCTTCGAAGGAAAAGATAAAGACGGCAAGCCCGTTAAAGTCACGTACGTTCGTTCTCAAGTCGATAGCCAACCTGAAAATGTGAAGAAAGAAGTTGATCCGGGTTTCATCAATGATCAGTATTGGCTGGTCTTCCCCTTCCACATGGTCTGGGACACCGGAGCAACCGTGGAAGATAAAGGCATGCAAAAAGTGCCAGGAGGCACGGGTTCGGCCCGGCATGTAGTAGTGAAATATCCATCCGATGTTGGCTACACGCCCGGCGATACCTGGGAATTCTATGTCGGTTCAGACAACCGAATCCAGACAATGGTTTTCCATCATGGTGGAACAACCAAGCCGAACCTCGTTCATGCGACGTGGACCGGCTATAAGAAGGCTGGCCCTCTTTTGATTTCAACCGAGCACCAGGGCACTGCCGACGGCAAGCCGGTCCACATTTTCTTTACGAATATCGCTGTCAAGCTGGCTGGCTCTGATACCTGGATGGACGCGAAATAACTCATTAGGCGCACAGCCCGTTCATCGTACCGGGCTGTGCATCATCATCGACGGCTATTGATCGGCAGAGTGCTGCCCCAAGGCAACGCAGGAATTCTCCCGGGCTACCGCGGTGTGGGTTTCAAGCGGAAGACCAGAAAATAGTCCTGCCCGTCTCCTTTTACAAAGTCGTATTGCTCCAGCAGTTCGTAACCAGCCTGGCCGGCTTCTTGTATTACCACGTCACGCGAGACGCCATGGTCCTCGCCGTTGCCATTCTTATCAATGATGCCGACCCTCGCACCGCCGCGCAGAGAGTTTCGCAGGTTCTTCAGCAGAAGCACAGGGTGTGCGACTTCATGATACGTTTTCAAGAGCAACACTGAATCAATGGCGTTCTTGGAGAGTCCCGGATCATCCTCTTTACTCAGGATGGCGCGAACATTCCCAATGCCGTCCTTCTTCGTACGCTGGTTTATATAGGCAATGGCTTCAGGATTGATGTCCACAGCGTAGACAATTCCAGTGGTTCCCACTCGCTTTGCCGCGCGAACGGTAAACCATCCTGATCCAGCGCCAATGTCAGCTACATTCACGCCGTCCCTAATGCCGAGAATGTCCATCACTCGTTGAACCTGTAGCTTTTCGTCGCGGTCTTTGGTTTCAAAGATTGATAGATCACCCGTGTACGGCTTACTTGTCTTCCGTGGAGTCTGAGAATTGGTGTTTGCGTTGTTTTGCGCCAACGCTGTCGAGATAGCAAACTGTGTAACAGTGAGGCAAACACTCCCAAGCATGAGAGCGGCAAATAACAAGAGAGTCGTTTTGCTGATGGGGACGAAACGTCGCATGCTCAACTCCTGGCGATCACGATTGTAGTGCACGAACTGCTCAGCTTAGGCAGATCGCGATTTGCGGCCATCCTGATCTCCAGCCGCGGGTGGTCGCCGCGAATAACAGGACAATAAGAATCCGGCTGCTGTAGCGCCCCTTGCAGACGACGCCTTCCAGCACAGCCGCCATGGCATGAATCTCGAAAATCGCAAGGCTCGCAGGCGTGTGGAAATGTGCGCGCCTGATCAAACGAGCTGGAATTCAAAATTTCCGGCCCTGCCAAAATCAAGTCTGCTAGCGGCTCCCCGGTGCCGGGCCAATAAACACAGGGCTGCGTAGTGGCGCGCGGTGTAACTCGCACCGTGCTGATGCCGCATCCGCCGCGCAATGGTGGCAACCCTGCCATTGCTCTCACCAGGGGCTCTCCAATTGCTATCACGTCAGTATTTTCAAAAAGCCGGCGAAAGCCCTGCCAGTATTCTTCATAGGTGAGAGCGTAGAGATCGGACCGTACCGCCTGATAGACATTCACGCGCAACGGAGCCTCAAACCGCTTCGCCACTTGCGCCACGTCAGCCAGACGCAAGTAGTTCGACTTCATCATGACCGCGATCACCGTTACAGGTATGCCCAACTGCACACAACGCTCGGCCTGTTGATGAACCAGCTCCCAGTTGCCAGGCCCACGCTGTGCATCCTGCTCCGCCTGCGTTGGATAGTCGAGAGAGAACTCGATATCGTGGAAGGCCCGCAATTCGCTGTCTTCTAAAACCGCAACGCTGTGACCGTTGGAAGTAATGGTGAGATTGACGGATTGCGTTCGCAGATAGGCCAGGATTGCCTTGAAGTCAGGATGCATTCCGTTCTCGCCCGTGCCCAGATTGACGGAACGAACCGGAAGGCGCTCCATCACTGACTTAACCTGGTCCAGCGAGAGACGGTCCGCGCGGGCGGGATCGCGATAGCAAAAAGCGCACGTAAGATTGCACTCATTGGTGAGCCCAAGCCCCAGGGAAATTCCGGCGTCTGGCTTGAGCGCCGAGAGAACGTCCGGGGAAGAGGCCGTTTTACCATTGCTCACTTGTCACCTCCTGTGGAGGCGCCCACGTAACGCCCCAGAGCGTGCATGTAGCGGGCAATGCCGTAGAACTCCTGCCGCTTGCCAAGCTTGCGCTCAAGGGCGAAGATCCGCTCATATTCTGCCGATCGAGAAATTTGCGCCGGCAGATAATCCGCAATAACTCGCACGCCCCTTCGCGCCACGTGTGCGATTGAGGCGTCTTGCAGCATCGCTTCCAGGGTCTCCGGGGTGAACAACCGCACTTTCCCGCCATAAAGAGATTCTTGTCCCCACTCAGCGGTCAGATTATGTTCCGCTGCCGCCAAATCGCTCGCCTGGAGCGCCGCCTTTAACGCTTCACCCGCCTGACTGCGTACCAGGACAGAGAGAATCGCCGACGAATCCCGCATTACGCCAACAACGCGTTGCAATATGGCCGCCGGGTCGTCGACATATTCCAAAAGGTTGTGGCAAAGAATGATGTCAAACCGTTCCGTCCGAAACGTGGCCGCCAACTCGGAGGCGTCGCCGTGTTTGATCGTGATCTTGTCCTTTACTCCGGCTTCTGCACTCGCCCGTTCCGCGAGCTCAAGCATCTGCGCCGACGAATCGAGCAAGGTGACCTTAACCCCCAGGCGCGCCAGTCGTATTGAAGCAACTCCTGTCCCGCACCCAAGGTCGAGAGCGCGTAGCTCCCTGGTTGCAGACACCACAGGCAGGAAATCCTGCAAGTTGGCAAAGGTCAGGTCGCCGCGTAGCCGTCCTTCAGGACTCTCGAGATATGCGGCGTAACGGCTCGCATCGGTCTCAAAACGATTTTCAGTTTTGATCGTCGTCTTCATGCCCAATGAGTCGCCCATCAAGCTGCCCAAACCTATTTTCCGGAACGGTTCCGGCGCCGCCCATGCATATGGTATTCAATGATACGTGCCTACTCGTCCCATCTGCCTGGAGAAACTCTTAAAAAATGATAGTATTCGGTCACAGCCTTGACTGTAGCCAAGTGAAAAAACCTGGGGATATTCTAAGAAGTGGTTCCAATGTCTTTACTGGAAGGCGCCAGCTCCTGCCGGCACAACCATTTGTGCCAGCATGGATCCTGCTTGGGGCGAGTCTGACAATGTTTTTTCCCTGCTCGGCAGCATGCTCGCAGCAAGCCGAACCCGTCGCGCCTGTCGTCGTTCAGCCCGGTCCACCCGGAAAACCCACCCGGAAGCTGCCGGCCTCCACATCGGCAAAGCTGCCGCCAAGATCGCAAGCAGACATAGACTTCATGCGCGGCATGATTATGCATCATGCACAGGCAGTGGAGATGACCGCGCTGGTTTTGTCGCATACGGAAGACAAAGAGTTGCGAACGCTGGCGGCGCGCATCAGCAGCTCGCAGTCGGATGAGATCAAGTTCATGCAACGCTGGCTGACGCTCCGGGGGGAACCAGTTTCCGCGTCAATGCCGGGGATGCCCAACATGTCTGATTCCCACCCGATGCCGCTTATGCCCGGCATGCTTACGCCCCAGCAAATGGAAGCGCTCCGCAAAGCCCGCGCTAATGAGTTTGATCATTTATTCTTGACCGGGATGATTCAGCACCATGGCGGCGCTCTGACGATGGTGAAAGACCTTTTCGACACTGCCGGCGCCGGACAGGATGCCGAGGTGTTCAATTTCGCCACTGATGTCGATAGCGGCCAGCGCGCCGAGATCAGAATTATGCAAACCATGCTGGAGAAAAAAGTTCCTGAGGAGAAACCATGAACCGAGTGCCCCGTTTTGCTCTTCCCGCGGCGTTTGCCGCAATCATTTTATTTTTTGGCGTGGTCCGCTTGCCGGCGCAGACGGCTGCGGCTTCACCCTCGCCAACGCCGGAAGCAGAGGAAGAACGCAATCCGTTTGCTCCGGAGCCGGCTGTGCTGCCTCCGGGCATGACGGGGTCGGATGCCAACGATCCACGGGCCAACCTTACGCCCGGGCTCTATGATGCCGGTGAAGTGGCATCGGGCATGAAGCACCTTGTGCTTCTCAAGAAACCGGGAGCATTCCAGCTTGGCGCCACGGACCCAGATGATCCAAAAGTACAGAAGATGCTGGGCCAGCTGAGAGGCGGAAACTTCTCCAAGATTCCGAAGCCGGTGCAGTTAATGATGGCGCAACTTGCCTTCGCCAACTCTGATCTGGCTTTTCAGGGCACTCACCTGTTCCAGGGAAATTTTTACGGCGTAACTATCTATGACATTTCCAATCCGGCAAAGACCAGGCTTTTGACTTCTCTTGTGTGTCCGGGCGGACAGGGTGATGTGTCGGTGTACAAGAACCTGTTGTTCATGTCGGTGGAGATGCCCAATGGACGCCTGGATTGCGGCACGCAGGGCTTTCCGCCGGAGCCGCCGCAGCCCGAACCGGCGAAAGGGGCGGAACGTCGCCCGCCCGCGCCGCAAAAGGAACGCTTCCGCGGCGTGCGCATCTTCGATATTTCCGACATCAAAAATCCCCGCCAGGTCGCGGCCGTGCAGACCTGCCGCGGATCTCATACGCACACGCTGGTTGTAGATCCGAAAGACAAAGACAATGTTTACGTCTACGTCTCGGGCACGTCATTTGTGCGCCAGTCAGAGGAACTGGCCGGCTGCTCCGGGGAAAAGCCGGAAAAAGACCCAAATACGGCACTGTTTCGTATCGACGTCATCAAGGTTCCATTAGCTCAGCCGCAGAACGCCAAGGTCGTATCCAGCCCTCGGGTATTTATCGATCCCCGCTCCGGCGTAATGAACGGCCTTAACAACGGAGGCACACATGGCAAACCCGGATCAGAAAAACCCAAAGACACCGATCAGTGCCATGACATCACCGTGTATTCCGCGATCGGGCTGGCGGCGGGTGCATGCTCTGGAAATGGAATCCTGCTCGACATTAAGGATCCTGCAAATCCCAAGCGTGTGGATGCGGTGAACGATCCGAATTATTCCTATTGGCATTCGGCTACGTTCTCCAACGACGGCAAGAAAGTGGTCTTCACCGACGAGTGGGGCGGTGGCCTGGGCGCTCGCTGCCGCGCGAACGATCCCAACAAGTGGGGCGCGGACGCGATCTTCGGTTTGAGCAATGACAAGCTGACCTTCGAAAACTATTACAAGATGCCCGCTGCTCAGGGTGACACCAAGAACTGCGTTGCCCATAACGGCTCGCTGGTTCCAGTTCCGGGTCGCGATATCGAAGTGCAGGCCTGGTACCAGGGGGGTATCTCCGTGGTGGACTTTACCGACCCAGCGCATCCATTTGAGATTGCCTACTTTGACCGTGGAGCGATTGATCCCAAGTTGCTGGTGCTGGGCGGCGACTGGTCAGCCTATTGGTACAACGGCTACATTTACGGTTCAGAGATTGCCCGCGGCCTGGACGTATTTGAACTCACCCCAACCAAGTTCCTCTCGCAAAATGAAATCGACGCGGCGAAAGCCGTTCGGGTCTCCGAGCTGAACGTACAAAACCAGCAAAAAATCGTTTGGCCGGCAAAACTCGCGGTCGCCAAGGCTTATCTGGACCAACTGCAACGGTCGCAGGCTCTCTCGTCAGACAAGATCGCCTCTTTACAAAAAGCGATTCAGACTGCGGAGAGCTCGCACCTGAGCAAGGATGCGCTGGCAAAGCTGGTGGAGATGGCGTCATCGCTGCGGCAAGAAGCAGCAACAGCGAAAAACCAGACCGACTCGCGGCGGCTGCACGCCTTGGCTGAGATTCTGGCGCATCCGTCAGCGTAATTGGCTGGCAGTCGTTACGGCGATGGGCCGCTCGCGTCCGCGCGCACTTACCGGTTCTACGGAAATCAGTTTTCCGTGACTGAGAATGACGGCGTGGTCAAAATTGTTGACCGTCGGACAAACGTGCCGTGGAACAAGATAGAGCAACTCGCCGATGGCCGGGACTGGAGCGTCGCCGGCCACACGCATGGGCAGATGTTCTTCACTCGGCGTGAGCGGCTCGAATTCTGGATAACCCAGGACAACGCAGGTCGGGACGCCGGCATCGGCTGACACCGTTTTGTGTCCTGCGTCACAGGTGATCATCCCCGGAGCGGGATGGCTGACGACACGCGTCATGACCACCGCAGCAGGCAGATAGTTATAGTCCGGCAGTTGCGCCAGCGCTGTGCTGTCGCAATAGACTATCGTTCCGGGGGAAACTCGGTGCACGAAAGGCGCGTTGGAGAATCGCCGATAAGACAAGCTGCACGGAAACGCCGGTGTGCCTGCCGTAATCACCTCTGGGACTTCAATCCCGCGAGCCGTCAACGTATCTACGATGTGCATCAGTCGATCGTATCCGAGATGTGCCTGAGGGCGACGTTCCGCAACACCGTATTTCGAGAGGTGTCCATCGTAGTAGTGCAAACCTCGAAAGCGTAGTCCACTTGATGCAATCGATTGGCATAACTCCAGGATTGCATCGGCAGCATCGTCGGGCACGCCGGTCCGGTTCATTCCAGGATTTACATCGATAAAAACATCCACCGAACTTCCCCGCCACTGCGCAATCTGCGACTCATGCTCCACCAGCGCGGAGATTGCAACGCTCGGGTTTTCTGTCGCAATCTGCCGAACCCGCTCAGCATTAGCGCCGGTCATGGGATATGCGACCAAAACGTCTTGTACTCCGGCCTGACAGGCGACGCTGAGTTCCAGTGTGGTGGCACACTTCACCTGTCTCACTCCAGAATCTACGAACATTCGCATTACGTAGCCGAGCTTC
>DATBHX010000058.1:0-77271 GCA_036557225.1 Candidatus Angelobacter sp. | reverse complement strand
ACAGGTTCTGTTGTTATGCGCGGCGCCTGAGCTCGATCCTTCGTTCAGCGCCCTTCTCGCTCAGGCACAGGCCGATCCTGCCCAGTCGTTCCCCACGTTCGTTGTAGCGCTGGCGACGCTCGATAGTCCGGCATGGGACGTGCTTTCACCGGATCGTCCCCTACGTTACTGGCGACTGATTGAGATCAATCAGCCTCCAACCCAGCCGCTCATCGGCAGCGCGCTTCGGGTGGATGAGCAGATCGTGAACTATTTGCGCGGTCTCAACTACCTTGATGACCGGCTCGCTGCGTACGTTTCAAGACTGCACGCGCGTGGCGAAGAGCTACCGGCAACACAGCGGGCCGCGGCCGATGAGGTGGTGAAAGGCTGGACGGAAGCGCAAGAACGCATTCCGGTGATCCAGTTGGTTGGCGCAGACGGCGCCAGCAAGCAGTTGGTGGCGACGCATGCGGCGGCGCAAATTGGCAGACGGCTTTATCAGTTGCAGGCGACTACGCTGCCGCAGCAGGCGGCGGAACTGGACTCGCTCGCTCGCCTGTGGCAGCGGGAAAGCATGCTGCAGCCATTTGCTTTGTACATCGATGCTCAGGATCCCGATCAGAACAATTCCGGCAGCCACAGCGCAGTGCAGAAGTTCCTGTCAAGATGTGAAGGTTTTCTCGTGATCGCGGTGCGGGAGGCGATACCTGCGCTGGCACGCCAGGGGTGGACAGTGGAGGTCTCACGTCCAGCTGCAGCAGAGCAGCGCGAGTTGTGGCGGAAAGATTTGGCTGGAGTACCAGAGTCGGCGCCTGCGGAGCTCTCAGCCCAGTTCAATCTAAATGCGACCGATATCCTCCGTGTTGCGAGAATGGCCGCTGCTCGCGAGGACGGGATTGAAACGGTTGCGGAACGGGCGTGGCGGCTTTGCCGCGAGCTGGTGCGGCCGCAGCTTGATTGCCTCGCGCGGCGCATCGAGGTGAAGGCCGGATGGGACGACATTGTGCTACCCGCGCAGGAAGCGGCGATGCTGCGCCAGATTGCCGCACAAGTGAGCCATCGCAACCGGGTCTATGAACTGTGGGGTTATGCGCGGAAGATGAATCGCGGTCTGGGCATCTCTGCGCTCTTCTGCGGCGAGAGCGGCACTGGCAAGACGATGGCGGCCGAGGTGATCGCAAACGAATTGCGCCTGAATCTTTACCGCATCGATCTTTCGGCGGTGGTGAGCAAGTACATCGGCGAAACGGAAAAGAATCTTTGCCGGTTGTTTGACGCTGCTGAAGATGGCGGCGCGATTTTGTTTTTCGATGAAGCCGATGCCCTGTTTGGCAAACGCAGCGAAGTAAAAGACAGCCATGATCGCTATGCCAACATCGAGATCAACTATCTGCTGCAGCGAATCGAGGCTTATCGAGGCCTGGCCATTCTGGCCACCAATATGCGGTCGGCGCTGGATGCGGCATTCATCCGGCGGCTCCGCTTTGTGCTGAACTTTCCGTTCCCCACTGTGGCGGACCGGAGGCGCATGTGGGAGAAAGCGTTCCCCGCGGAGACTCCGGTGCGCGGGCTTAACTACGACCGGCTGGCGCGCCTGAACCTGACCGGAGGAAGCATTCACAACGCAGCCCTGAATGCCGCGTTCATGGCCGCTCACGCGGATAGTGCCGTTGACACGCAAATGGTTCTGTCATCAGCACGCAATGAGTTCATAAAGATGGAGCGGCCGATCAATGAAGCCGATTTTCGGCTGCTGGAAGCTGCCGAGGCGGTGGTATGAGACGTGACTTTCTTCAAGCATGGAAGCCGACGCCGAGCCAGGGTGATGGAGGCCGGAAATGAAGATCGATCTGCGCATCGAACGCCTGGTACTGGAGGGCTTGCCTGTGGGTGCCGGAGACAGTCGGCACATCAAAGCGGCGGTCACAGCGGAGCTAACGCGTTTGCTGAGTGAAGGCGGGATTAGCGGCGAACTGAGCGGGGGTGGAGCTGCTCCGAATGTACCCGCGCCTGGCTTTCAATTGGAGCAAAAAGCAAAGCCGCAGCAGCTGGGGCGGCAGATCGCACGGTCAGTTTATGGAGGCATTGGCAGACAGAAATGAGTGAGCGTTCCATCGCGTACGCAAACAGGCCCGCCGCACCGGCGTTCTCGCCCGTCAAACACGGTGTCTTGCAGCGCAAGTGCGCCTGTGGACAGCAGGCCAGCGGAGGCGAGTGCGAGGGCTGCAAAAAGAAGAAAGGAACGCTCCAGAGAAAAGCCACGGCCGCTGCAGGACCGGCGATGGCGCCTCCGATTGTTCATGAAGTGCTGAGCTCACCCGGCCAGCCTCTGGACAAGGCGACCAGAGACTATTTTGAGCCGAAGTTTGGCTACGACTTCAGCAAGGTCAGGGTGCACACCGACGTGAAAGCCGCGGAGTCAGCCGAGAGTGTTTCAGCGAACGCATTTACAGTTGCGAACCAGATTGTCTTCAACAAGACGCAATACAAACCTACATCTGTTGCGGGTAGAAGGTTGCTAGCCCATGAACTATCACATGTAGTGCAACAGCGTAGAGGGGGATTGCCGGCTGGGATTGATGCAGACCCGGCTTTGGAGCATGCAGCCGAGAGCGCGGCTCAAGCGATCGCGGCGGGGAGCGCGCGAGTATCCGTGATGGGGTCTTCCGGCCCTGCTTTAGCGCGAGACGCGAAACCTGGAGCAGACGTCACTTATGAAGTGAAATTTCCCGAGGGAACGCGGCGTTTGACCGCTGCGGAATTGGAGGTACAAAAGCAAGAAGCCAGCAGGAGGATTCGCTCAAACCTTACGCTGGTTGCGGACCTTGCTGACGTTGGCCGTGACAGTCAGAACGATATGCTTAGGGATTATCAGGGAGGGGTGGAGAGCTTATGGGACGTTGTGAAAAAACCAAAAGCGCTCATAGGTATCGCCGCTGATATGAAGGCAGGCGTTACGCCACCTTACATCGGCAACTGGTCACATCCCAAGAGAATTGCTCAGGAAGGGTTAGCCGACTTGGACAAAGGAGATCTCGCTAATGGGGTGCGGCGCCTGAAACTGTCTGAATATTACTATCGCGATGCGCTTCGTGAATGGAACGCTTACCGTGAAGCCACAATCGGAGGCGCAGAACTCGTCGCCCGGAACCTTGAAACTGTGCGGGATGTCTCTTTCGCGATTGCGCTCGTTGCCGCTGCGGTGGTTGCAGCTCCGGTTGTGGCAGGTGTAGTTGCCGAAGCCGGAATAACTGGTGCAGCAGCGACAGCATTGACCACAGCTGGCACGGCGGGCACCACAGCGGTTGTCGGCGGTACTTTGAGAGGGGGCTCGACCGCCCTCGCGACAAAGGTGAACACGGGAAAAACTGACTGGAAAGCTGCAGGAAGAGATTTCACACGGGGAGCCAAGGAAGGTGCTGTCACGGGTGCAACTGTGGGGTTGGGCTCCGCTTTGGCTGCGGGTTCCACAGGGGTGCAATTGGCTCGACCGCTGGTTCAGCAAGCAGTTAGAGGGTGCTTGACTAAAGCTGGCATCAACATTGCCGGGGAAGTAACTGGCGACGTACTCAACAGGGTTCTACCCGATGAGCCAGGTAGTCTTGAATCAGCCGAGGCGAATAGTCCCAGTCGTAAGGCTGTTCTACCCGCCCCAGCGAGCGCTGCATTGAGTGGTTGTATCAGCGGCGCGGTCGGTGTACCGATCGGAAAGGTTGGCTCCACGGTCCTCAAAAAGGGTGCAGAGACAGCAGTCACCGCGGGCGTTGGTTATGCAGATGCACGCCTTGCTGGACAAAGTCATAGCGAGGCATTAGCCGCTGCCGTTCAAGGCACCGCTACTGGAGCTTTAATCCAGCACGGGCAGGCTAGTCACGAGAAAGCGCCTGCACGACAACACACAGCCGCCGCTCAGAAAACCGGAGAGGGTCCGGGCCCGAAAACTACGCGGTCGGCAGAGCAAATCAAGGCTGAGCATCCCTTGGCGAAAAAGTTTGCCATGCAGACAAAGACTTCGGAACCTGACGTATCTCCAGCCATCTTGAAAGAAGATGCAGTCGCTAAGAAACCAACCGTAAACGGACATGAAGCAGTTGTGACCAAACAGGGCGTTGCGAGGTGCAGCCCCTCCCCGTGTCCGGTGATTCATGTTGAATACGCGAGAGAACTGAATTTGCATCCAGAATTACGAGACCGAAACAATCGGATACAAGCTTTGCGTAAATCCGATCCATCGAGAGCCGCTGAAGAAGCCTCAGAGCTCATAAGTGAATTAGAACATCTTCGTATTCGCCAGAGGACTACATATACGTCTACGCGACGCACCACCAGACGGTTCATTGCATCCGACCCTGTCGTTGAGCATGTCCGGCCTGGAGCGCTCGGGCCGACAATTAAGCCAAGCAGGGAAGAAGCACTGGCAATTGCTGCCGCAAGTCAACATGAAGAATCTTCTAGCGCACACGCCAGCACACTTCCGCGCGCTTTAAGCGACAAGACGGTTGCACGAAGTGCTGGCGGTCTTACGATCAGCGGTTATACACCCTTGCCGGAGAGCCCAATTCAAGCGACGCCTGCGCGCGTAGCAAAGCACACGAGCGAGAATCTCAAGCTGACCCTCAGGGCTGCGGGTGCGCTGGATACCGCTGGAACGGAGCCTGGCTTCAAGGGCAAATATCATGCCGCGCATGCCGAGGTGCAACAAATGGTTGCGCGTCCCAATCATCCCGTCGGAGTATCGAGCGCGATGTGCGATTCATGCCGCTCGATATTCAAAGCGGAAGCTAAGTTCAGGAAGCGTTCGCAAGTTGTTTCGGATCCGCAGGCTACCAGGGTATTCGATCCGGACGGAACTATCACGGAGTACTGGAAGAATGGACCGATAGTGCGTTTCTATCCAGATGGAAGCGTCAAAGTCCACTGAGTTACAGCAGGGAAGCGATGACTAACTTTCCCGGATCACCGGCGCTTTTGAAAGGCGGCATTGTGCTGCTGGATCCAGACAGCGGTCAGCCGGTGCAGACGATTGTTCTGCAATATAACCCAGACACGCTGACGCGCACGCTGCAGGTGCAGGGGATCGGGCCGGAGCCGGGTGACCGCCTGGAGGCGATGCGGCTGAAAGCGCCGCCATTGGAGACCATCAAGCTGGATGCAGAGATCGACGCAACAGACCAGATGGAAAAGGGCGACGCGGCGACGGGTCAGCTGGGAATTTATCCGCAACTGGCGACGCTGGAGACCATGATCTATCCCACGAGCACGCAGCTGATGAACAACGACAGCCAGGCTCAATTCGGAACAATAGAAATTGCACCGGCAGAAGCGCCGCTGGCGCTGTTTATCTGGAGCAGGGTGCGAGTGCTGCCGGTGCGGATCACCGACTTCAGCATTACCGAGGAAGCATTCGATCCCAACCTGAATCCCATTCGCGCGAAGGTGAGCCTGGGGATGCGCGTGCTTACGGTGAACGATCTGGGCTTCTCGCACAAGGGAGGCACGTTGTTTATGGCGTACCTGCAGCAGAAGGAACAAATGGTCAAATCCGGCGCCGTCAGCGCGCTAGGCCTGAAAGGAATTCCATGAGCGCGACAGCAACAAGGATTTTGACGCAAGCCGGAATCCAGGCGCCCACGTTCCCGATGACGAGCCGTTACTACGGCATCGCAACTTCGACGATCGAAGGGCCTGACGGCAAGACGATTATTTACCTGCAGCGACGGTTTATTCCTCCAGCCGACCAGTTTGCGACGTTGCAGGAGCACGTAGTGACGCAGGGCGAGAGGCTGGACAACATCGCGGCGCAGTACTTGGGCGGTCCGGAAGCGTTCTGGAGAATCTGCGATGCGAACAACGCCATGGTTCCGGATGAGTTGACGGAAAAAATCGGCAGAGTGCTGCGGATCACGCTGCCACAAGGAATACCGCTGCCAAGCAATGCTTAAAGGATTCTATCTAACGTTATTGGTAGGACCGATGGTGCCGGTGCCGGCGCCGCAGCCTGTTGTCGATGCGCTGACCAGCGCGCAGGTGACCACGACAGCCGGGCAGGCGAGCGGCTTCCAGTTGACGTTCGCGATCAGCAAGAAATCGTTGCTCAATACCGCGCTGCTGCCCGCGGGCTATTTCGATCCGAAGATCCGGGTAATTTTGATTGTAACTAACGGCAGTGTGCCCACCGTCTTGATGGATGGGATCATCACGCAGCAAAGCATTACGCCGAGCAATGATCCAGGGCAATCAACCCTTACGATCACCGGGGAAGACCTCTCGTTGCTGATGGATCTGGAAGACAAGAAGATGTGCTACCCGGGCATGCCGGCCGAGGCGAGAGTCGCCGTCATCTGCCTTGGTTATGGTGTGTACGGTATTGTTCCACTTCCGGTTCCGACTGTGCTCATGGATATTCCCAATCCGGTGGAACGCATTCCGATCCAGACAGGAACTGACTTGAATTACATCAAAGCTCTTGCTGAAGAAGCGGGCTACGTTTTCTATATCGACCCCGGTCCGCTGCCGGGAATGAACATTGCGTATTGGGGGCCGGAGATTCGCATCGGAATCCCGCAGCCGGCGCTGAACGTGAACATGGACGCGGAAACGAACGTGGAGTCACTGAACTTTACATACAGCGGCTTGGCCAAAAAGCAACTTACGATTACGGTGACGGAGCCAATCACGAAGTTGAGCATCGACCTGCCGATTCCTGATATCGGATTGCTGCGGCCTCCCCTGGCGATGCGGCCGGCACTGCCGCTGCGCAAAGGTCCGCTCCCGGATTCAGCAAAGTGGAGTCCGGTGCAAGCTGCACTTCTGGGGCTCGCGGAAACTGCGGAAGCGTCAGATTCGGTAACGGGCAGCGGGCAACTCGATGTTTTGCGCTACGGCCACATTCTGAAGGCCAGGCAACTGGTCGGCGTGCGGGGAGCCGGCCTGGCGTATGACGGTTTGTACTACGTAAAGAGCGTGACTCATAACCTGAAGCGCGGCGAATACAAACAAAGCTTTACTCTCGGCCGAGACGGCCTGATCTCTCTCACTCCGGCGGTGATTCCATGAACAGCAATGAGAAACGTAAGAAATATATCGGCAGATTCAAGGGGACCGTGGTCAACAACATTGATCCGGAAGGAACGGGCCGGCTGATGGTGAAAGTGCCGGATGTTCTCGGCGATGATCCATGTATTTGGGCGGAATCTGCCAGTCCGCTGGCAGGCGCCGGTATGGGATTGTACTTTGTTCCGCCCATCGATTCCGGTGTTTGGATCGAATTTCAACAAGGCGATTCGGATTACGCGATGTGGACGGGGTGCTGGCGGGGTTCGAAAGCTGACGTTCCCGTATTGGCGAATGGCGGGGTTCCGGCAACGCCGCCGATTGTTCTGGGAACCACAGCGCAGAACTCGATTGTGGTCAGCGACGCGGCCATGCCCATGATGCCCACGGGAGGGATCATGTTGACCGTGGGAAGCGCAACGATCGTCGTGGGAAAAGACGGGATTCAGATCACGGCGCCCAAACTGGAGATTAACGCTGCGAATATCAGCATCACGGGGCACGTCCTGGTGAATGGCGGCGCGCTGGAAGTCTTGCCCTGAGGAGGAATGGGTCATGCCAGGATTCTTGCTTCATCGTGGCGCTCAAGTGCAGTGTTCACATCTCGGAACCGCAACTCCGACCGTGTCCAATCCCAGACTAAAAGTAATGGGCATGGACACCGTGTGTTTTCCTGCATTGTATTCCATTGTGGGTTGCACCATGCCGCCACCGCTAGCAGGCAATGGACCTTGCGTCACAGCGCAATGGGCGAACCCTTCCACACGAGTTCTCTCCAACCAGCAATTCCTGCTGTTGAGTGACAGCCAGGCGACCTGCATTCCAACCGGCACTCCGGTGCTCATTTTGGGAACGCAGACTCGCGTGAGAGGGATGTGAATGAACGTGGATTTTCCATTCCGATTCGATCAACGTGGCCGAACGGCGCCGACAGATGACGCCACGCACATCCGCGAAATGGTCGAGGAGTTGCTCTTCACCAATCCAGGAGAGCGTGTGAACCGCCCCGACTTCGGCAGCGGCTTGATGCAGCTTGTGTTCGCGCCGAACAGCCCTGAACTGGCAGCGGCGCTCCAGTTCACGGTGAAAGCGGCACTGCAGCGCTGGCTGGGCGATTTGATCGTGGTGCAGGAGTTGGAGGTTACGGCGGCGGATTCCACATTGAGCGTCAACATTCAATACACGATCCGGCGGACGAACCAGAGCGACGAATTGCAAATTGTGCGGACAGTCTAAATGAAGGCGACACTACAAATCGTGTGCGATGACACGCTACGGCGGGCAAAGATTCGCGCCGCCCGGAGCAACGGAATCGATTCGGTTGAGGTGAGCGATGATCAGGTCACGCTCACGGTGCATCTGCTTGGTGCAGTGCCGGAGAATCTTCGCGAAGCCAATTTGCAGATTCAGGGCGGCGTTCGCATCAAGAACATCAAAGTGACTGAGTTGCGGCTCTATCGCGCCGATGATCCGGAGCAGGACGATTGCCTGGAAGTTCTGATCGACCGCGCTGGCGATTTTTCAACATACACGCTGCGGTTTGTCGCGGTGGATGCAGACGGCCATCCCACAGACCAGACTCTGGCAGGCTTTGATCCTCTTTATGCGCAACTGCCGTTCACCTTCCGCCCCGGTCAGCCCACCGATCTTGACTGCAATGAACCTGCAAGTTGCGCAGCTCCTGCGGCGGAGCCGTCAGATTTGAACTACCTGGCCCGGGATTACGCCAGTTTCAGGCAGTTGATCCTTGACCGGCTATCACTCACGATGCCGGAGTGGCAGGAGCGGCACGTTCCCGACGAGATGCTGGCCATCGTGGAAGTGCTGGCATATGTGGCGGACCACCTTGCGTACTACCAGGATGCTGTGGCGACGGAAGCTTATCTCGGCACGGCGCGGCAGAGGATCTCTGTACGCCGCCACGCGCGCCTGGTTGATTACTTCATGCACGAAGGCTGCAACGCTCGGACATGGACCTGCCTGACTCTGATGGGCGCTTCTGACATAGTTCTTGAACTTCAGCAACTTGCATTCATCTCAGGATATGCCAATTCCGCCGATGCACCGGACGTTCCCGTAGCGCGGGATCAGCAACCGCCATCAATCGTTCCTTATGAGTTCTTTGAACCAGTGGGATCGGGACCTTTTCCGGTTTGGCGCGCGCACAACGAAATCCGTTTTTACACCTGGGGTGATCGATTGTGTTGCATCCCGGCAGGAGCAATCTCGGCCACACTAACCGACGGATGGGAAGACGAAGCAGGGGACTCGGCGGCAAGCAACGCGCAACAACCGCCGTCCCAATCGGAGGCGGCCACAGCAACGCCACTCGCGTCAGCGCGAAAGGGGAAAAAAGCCCGGAAGAATGAATCGGCGACGACGGAGACCGGCAAACAGAGTGATTACGCAGCGGAGATCGGTGGCGCACAGGCTCCGCCTGCTGCGAGCGAGCGCAAGCGCAGGTTGCATCTTCAACCCGGAGACGTGCTATTGCTGGAGGAAGTGCTCGGTCCGGAGACTGGCGTTGCCGCTGACGCGGATCCCATGCATCGGCAATTTATACGGCTCACGCGCGTTACGCAAACTATGGACGATCTCTACGCTAAGCCAGTAGTTGAGGTCGAATGGTCGCAAGAGGACGCCTTGCAGTTTCCATTGTGTCTTTCTGCGAAAGTTACCGCGACTCGCGAGGAGCTGCACCTGGGGGCACCGGGCGCAACATTCTTTCCCAACGTAAGTGTGGCTAGAGGAAACGTCGTGCTGGTGGACCACGGAAGTTGGGTCGAGAATGAATCGCTGGGCGCAGCAGCTCTCGATGAGGCCGCAAGCGAACCTCGAGACGACGAAAACGATCCGCCTCTGGTTGCGCAGAAATTCCGGCCGGTGCTGAGCTCGTCTCCACTGGTGTTCCGCGAGGCGATCGTCACTTCCGTGCCTGCGGTGAACGCGTTTGCACAGGATCCACATCTGGCGACCCCGCAAATCGAAGTCCGCAGCATTGGCGCTTTGCCCGACGGCTCCGGCCCCCTCTTCAGCTTTGCGGAATTGCGAGATCCGGATGCTTTCGCAGCCAGACTGGGCTTGGAGATGAATGCGCCGCAATGGGAGCCGAGCACCAGCTACGTTGAGGGTCAACTCGTGGCTTTCGGCGGCGGCGTGTACCGATGTGTTGTGGCGCACACTTCAGAAGCGGGCAAGGAACCTGCGAACGCGCCTGCGCTATGGACATTCGTTTCACAATTCATGGTGGAACGGCTTTCAGCCAGGACACGCGCATTACTCAAAAGGTTGTCTCCCACGGCGAACAATGGCCAGCTATATCAGGCGCTGCTGCACGAGACACAAAAGTTCATCCGCACATGGAAGGCGCGGGCCGACCTGCTGAACAGCGGGCCAGACGATTTCGACTACGTAGTTGAGATGGACAATGATGGCTTTGCGCACCTGCGCTTCGGCGACGGCACAATGGGCCGGACTCCGGAGCCAGGCGAGACATTTGAAGCCAGTTACCGGGTGGGAACCGCGCTCGCGGGGAACGTGGGTGCGGAGGCGATCGACAGGTTCAGCCTGGTTGCGGACGCAGATAAGAACGGCACTTCCATTGCGCCTGCCGAAATCAAAATGCTCGTACGCAATCCGATTGCCGCGCGGGGTGGAACCGCACCGGAGAGCATTGACCAGGTGCAGCAACTGGCGCCGGGATCGTTCCGGCGGACTTTGCAACGAGCTATCACGGCCGACGATTATGCAACTCTGGCGCAACAGTTTCAGGGTGTGCAGCGCGCAATGGCCGAGTTGCGCTGGACGGGCATTCGCTATCAAGTGAGGGTCGCCATTGATGCGCTGGGAACGGAGAGACCGACGGCGGAATTTCTGGCGGCAGTCGACGAGTACTTGCAGCCATACCGGAGGATTGGCCACGAATTAACGGTCACAAGCGCCGAATATGTGGCGATCCGCCTTTCGCTGGACGTGAACGTGAAGCCGGACCATCTGCGGGCGCACGTGAAGAAGGCCTTGATGGACGCGTTCAGTGACCACACACTCGCGAGCGGAGCCGCGGGCTTTTTCCATCCTGACAATCTGACGTTCGGCGAAAGCATTAGCGTCAGCCACATTATGGCGGCGGCCCAGGCGGTAGATGGCGTGCAAAGCGTAACTGTTCAGAAGCTCGAGCGGCTGTTTATAGGGCCGAATGACGAACTGGAGAACGGAATCCTGCCCATTCGCAGCTTCGAGATCGCACAGCTCGATAATGATCCTAATTTCCCCGAGCGCGGCATTCTGGCGCTGCAACTGCGAGGCGGACGATGAAGAAATCATGCAGTTGCTGCGAAGGCACACACGCCATCACTCCGCTAATTCTCTACAATCGCCCGGGGCTTTCGGCACTGGCTTATCGCATCGGCACATATAGCCAGTTCCTGGAGACAATGCGGGCACGGCTCTCAGGTACTGACCTGCTATCGAGTTCGGGCGCCTTGCCGCTTCGGGGCCTAAAAACGCGCGACACGAGCGATCCGGCGGTCGCGTTGCTGGATGCGTGGGCTGTTGTTGGCGATCTCTTTACGTTCTACCAGGAACGGATCGCGAACGAAGGCTATCTAGGCACAGCGACAGAGCGGCGATCGGTAGTGGAATTGACGAACCTGTTGGGATACGCGCCACGGCCGGGAGTTTCCGCAACGGTCTACCTTGCGTACACGCTGGATGCAACGGCGGAGACGACGATTCCGGCTGGAAGTCGCGCGCAGAACACACCGGCCCAGGGAGAGCTGCCGCAGAGTTTTGAAACCGCGCAGGCACTGGACGCGCGAGGCTCATTCAACAACCTTCAACCCAGAATGACGCAGCCACAGTTGCTGAGCGATCAGCAGCAGGAGGTCTATCTCAAGGGGATTACGACCAACCTGCGGCCGAATGATGCGGCTGTGCTGGTGGCGAGTCCTCCTAGCTTGAGGCGGATTGCCGAGGTTCAGTCCGATTTTCAGAATAGCTGGACAAGAGTTGGGTTGCAGCCGCAAGACACGCAAACCGCAACGAAATCGACAGTCGCAGCCCAGGCGTCAAAGACAACTGCCGTCGGCGTGGTCGATCTGGTGGCCCCGCTCTCAAGAAAGCCCTCTGCCACGCCCACCGATCGTTCGCAACTGCAACTCAGCGCCGCAGACGAATTCAAGAGCACGGCGGATACAGTTCCGGCTCTGATCGAAACGTTTAATCCAGTGCTTGAGAGCACGTTGTATCCGGCGCTGGGCGCCGCACCGATGGCGTCGCCACCTCCAAGCGAGTTCCATGCCCTGCGAGTCAAGGCCGCTCCATTCGGGCACAATGCACCGCTGCAGCCGGTCCTGGACGCGCGAGGCATGATCATCGGACAGCAGGAGTGGATGCTGGATTCGATCGGCATTCAGATCACGATTGCCCCGGCTGCTGAGACTGCGGGAGGACGATTGCGCGAGTTTCTGGGGGCATTCGTGCCGCAGCCCGGATCTTCCATTCGCATCACGATTTCGCGCGGAGAGGATTCGGCGAGCGGCGACGTTTTGGTGGGCGGCACGGCGCAGATTGGACCATACCAGGTGAAGGTGAGCCAACCGGCGGGCACAACAAATCAGTCAGAGTTGGACATTGCCGTTATTACCTTGAATCGAAAATTCAGCGTCGCATGGGGGCAGACACCGCTTCTCGGGGAGGCCAGTACGCACGGATTTGTTGTTTATCAGTTGAAGGTGGATGCGCAGCCGCCGATTACAGTGCTGGCTGGCAGAACAGCAAGCAGGTCAAGTGCCACAGGCAGAACTTCGATTTCGGTTCTGGAGCAGCTTACGATCACTGACGAATCAGCAATTCCTCCTAACAAAGACGCCCGGAAGGTGATTTACCTTGACTCCAGTTACGGCCAGATTCTTCCCGGCAGTTACGTTGGGCTGGAGCGCGGGACCCTGAAGATTGTCGCGAAGGCGGTCAGTGTGCGTGATGTTTCAGCGGCACGCTACGGAATGACCGGACGCGTGACCCAACTCACGCTTGACCAGGAGTGGTGGCAACAGGATGACCTGATGCTGACCGCTGCAAGGGAGACGACGGTCTACGCGCAAAGCGAGCAGATCTCGCTCTCTGAGGCGCCGGTCACGGATGACGTAGCCGGCAGCACGATTGAACTGCATGATATCTATGAAGGGCTTAAGCCGGGACGATGGCTGATCGTGAGCGGTGAGCGCACGGACCTTCCCGGCAATGCCGGCGGAATTACAGGCGCCGAGCTTGTGATGCTCGGCGGCGTGGACCAGGGTGGAAAACCCACCGATGGCGGCGCGGCATTCAGCGTAACCGATGCCGGCGGAAATCCGCGAGCCGGCGAAATGGCGCATAGTTTCCTGCGTTTGGCCAGTCCGCTCTCCTACACCTACAAGCGGACGAGCGTCACCATCTATGGCAACGTGGTAGAAGCCACGCACGGAGAAACCAAAAACGAAACGCTCGGCAGCGGAGACGCGACTCAAACACTGCAGCAGTTCACGTTGCATCAATTGCCGCTGACCTACGTTTCCGCGGCGAACGCGACAGGGATTAAGAGTACGCTCCAAGTCAGGGTGAACAACATCCTTTGGAGCGAGGTGGAGAGCCTGAACGCGGCGGGCGAAAATGATCGCGTCTACACGACCACCGCGGACGATCAGGATAACACCACCATCACGTTTGGCGACGGAAAGCACGGCAGGCGGTTGCCCACCGGCGCGGAGAACGTGAAGGCCACTTACCGCGTGGGCATAGGTCAGGGAGGCAACGTGGATGCCGGGAGGATCAGCCTGCTTGCAACTCGCCCCCTGGGAGTCAAGAGCGTTGTCAACCCGATTGCGTCTTCGGGCGGCGCAGACCGCGATGAGATCGACCAGGTACGGCGAAATTCCGCGCAGGGTTTGGGTGCGCTGGATCGGCTGGTATCGGTCAGCGACTACCAGGATTTTGCGCGAGCATTTGCGGGCGTCGCCAAGGCAACGGCCTCGCATTTATCCGACGGAAAGCGTCAGGTGGTTTATGTGACCATGGCGGCGCAGGGCGGAGAGAGAGTGGATATGAACTCCGGCTTGCTGATGAACTTGCAAAACGCACTTGCCGATTTAGGCGATCCGAACCTGGCGGTACGCGTAGATGAACGCGAGCTGCTGCTGATGGTGATCAAGGCAGGAGTGAAAACTTTACCGGCGTACAACTGGGCGGATGTGCAGCCGGCGATTACCGCAGCGCTGCTCGTGCAATTCGGCTTCGACGAGCAGAAGCTCGGCGAGGCTGTGCCGCTGAGCCTGGTGACAGCGGCAATCCAAGACGTGGAAGGCGTGGATTACGTGGATATCGAGGGCTTTGAGAGCATCAGCGAAAACGACGTTGCTTCGGCGGATGCGCTCAACCAGAAGCTGGCGTCACTCAGAACGCCCGGTGTCGCGGCCAGCATCGGCGGGCTGGGTGAGCGTATCGATCCGAAGACCGGGGCGCTTTTGCCGGCACAGATCGTTTATTTGAGCACGCACGTGCCGGCAACGCTGATCCTGACGGAGATTGTGCCATGAGCCAACCAGCAGACCGGCTTTACGGACTACTGCCTGAGTACCTCCGGCAGCGCGATTTCGAATGCGGCGGTGCATTGCAGACAT
This sequence comes from Candidatus Angelobacter sp., assembly GCA_036557225.1. Classification (GTDB taxonomy): domain Bacteria; phylum Acidobacteriota; class Terriglobia; order Terriglobales; family Acidobacteriaceae; genus Angelobacter. The sequence continues at coordinate 62,581 of DATBHX010000058.1, read as the reverse complement.
TGCTGCGCGTTATCCAGGAGCAGGCCGACAATATCCGCGCGGATATCGACAATCTCAACGACAACTGGTTCATTGAAACCTGTCAGGACTGGGTGGTTCCTTACATCGGCCAGCTGATTGGCTATCAGCCGGTACGCCCCCCCAGCGGCGACAAGCGGAGTGTCGCAGAGAACGCGGTTCTTTTTCCGCGGCGAGAAGTCGGCACGACTATTCACAATCGCCGCCGCAAAGGCACCCTCAAGTTGCTTGAGGAACTGGCGATGGAGGTGGCGGAATGGCCCGCGCGCGCCGTGGAATTCGGAGCGCGGATCGCCTCCAATCAGGGCCTTGACGACTTGCATCTCGGTACCGGGCGGACAGTTGATCTTCATCACAACCGGCAGTTGGGCGATCTGGGTGGGCCATTCGATTCGTTCAACCATGTTTCCGATGTCAGGTCGATCAACTCTGCGGTGTCACAAGGCCGCTACGGCGCATTTGATGTGGGGCTTTTTGTGTGGCGATTGCAGGCTTTCCCGCTCACGAACACCGTTGCATATTGCCAGGAAAGGGCTGGCGACCACTGTTTCACATTCAGCCTGCTCGGCAATGACACGCCGCTGTTCAACCGGCCGGCCGACGAGCCGCGACACGGCTCATCGCGGCTCAGCCTTCCGATTCCGATCACGCGACTTGAGTTCACGTCTCCCGTGCCGCCCAAGGAGGGAAAACAGCCGCAGGCTTCAGAGTCATATTACGGCGAAGGGAAGAGCGTAGCGGTGTGGGCCGGGGAGTGGGCGAGTTGCGATCCGCATAAGCCGGTGCCGGCGCATCGGATCATTCCGGCAGATTTGGCGGACTGGAGATTCCGCCCGCCACATGGACATGTGGCGCTCGATCCGGAACTGGGCAGGCTGGCGTTTCCGCCGGGCCAACTGCCGCTCGGGGATGTAAATGTTTCGTACAGTTACGGTTTCAGCGCTGCGATCGGGGGAGGGGAGTATCGCCGGGCGAGCGTGTTCCCGGCCGGTCCGGTGGTGACGTATTGCGTGGGACACAACGCAGAGTTCCGTGAGATCCGTTCTGCGTGTCACCAACTGCACAAAGACAAACCGCGGCAGGCGGTCATCGAGATCTGTGACAGCGGCGTCTATGAGGAGCAACTGCATTTTGAATTAGAAGAAGGCCAGCGCGTGGAACTGCGCGCCGCCGCCGGAGCGCGGCCTGCGATTTATCTGCTGGACTGGCATGCCAGCCGTCCGGATGCGCTGGTGATCAGCGGAAAACCAAAGAGCAGGTTCACGTTGGATGGCGTCCTAGTGGCCGGCAGAGGCCTGCAGGTGCGCGGCGACCTGGAAAGGCTTCTGCTTCGCCACACCACTTTAGTCCCGGGATGGGGGTTGCATTCTGATTCGCGGCCGTATCGCCCATCGGAGGCCAGTTTGCATCTGGTGAAGACGCAAGCAACCGTCGCGCTCGAGCACAGCATTCTTGGTCCCATTCGGGTTACGCGCGGAGACGAGGAACGCGACGCAGCTTCCATCAGAATTTCCGACACCATCCTTGACGCGACAGGTCACGAGATGACAGCGATTTCGTCAGATGACGAAGGGATCGCTCCGCTGATTGTGCAGGTGGCACGCACGACGGTGTACGGCGCGATGCGAGTGCAGGCCATCGCAAGAGCTGAAAACAGCATTTTCACCGGCAACGTCTTTGTGGCGCGGCGGCAGCAGGGATGCATGCGCTTTTGCTATGTGCCGCCGGGATCAAGAACGCCCGCTCGGTATCATTGTCAGCCCGATCAGGCGGATGGGCAAGCGGAAGGTGGCAAGCAGTTGAAAAAGGCCACAAACGCAACAAGACAACGCGAGGGCGAGCATTGGCGCGTGCGTCCAATCTTTGTGAGCACGCGCTACGGAACGCCATACTATGCGCGCCTGGACGCCGCCTGTGCCGCCGAGATCAGGCGCGGCGCGGACGACGAAGCGGAGATGGGCGCATTCCACCACCTTTATGAGCCGCAACGCGAAGACAACCTGCGCACACGGCTCGACGAATATACGCCGGCACAATTTGACGCCGGAATTATCTACGGCAGTTAGCAAGGAGCCACGATGAAAGGCGATTTTACTCGCGATACCTTCAAGCGGCACCAGCACTTTACGCGCGTGCTGATGCAGCAGAGCCGCGTCCAGCTGGATTCTGACTGGAACGAACAGACGGCCATTTTCTGGGACTACCTTCGCCACGTGGTGACCGACTTGCTCGGGCCTTATGCCGGCCCAGAGACCGATTGTGGTTTCGCCATCAAAGCGGAAGGCGACCTGGACGACATGGGGTTGGATGATAAGGCGAAGCGCGAATTCTGCGATCGCATGCAAGGGGCCGGTGATTTTCTGATCGGCAAGGGCCGCTACTACGTAGATGGCCTGATGTGTGAGAACCACCGTTCAGTTACGTATTCGGAGCAGGCCAACTACCTGGAGACAAACCTGCTCGACGCCAAACATACGCGGCATCTGGTTTACCTCGACGTGTGGGAGCACTATGTGAGTCTGGATGAAGATCCGGCCATCGGTGAACCGGCATTGCGCGGAGCCGATACGTGCGGCAGAGCCAAGATTGTCTGGCAGGTGCGGACTCTTCCACTGCACAAAAAACATGAGCTTTTCGAAGATCTAACTGACGGTGCGAAGGTCTGGGAGAATTGGGACGGGATTTCGCGAATACTCGATCGGCATCCGCGCGGCCATTTGAAAGCGCGCGCTGGAGCTGAGTTGCCTAACGCCGGAAGCCCGCTACAAGGCGGATACCGGGGGCTGGAGAACCAGCTTTATCGCGTTGAGATCCACGAAGGTGGAGAAGCGGGTGAGGGAGCGATGTTCAAGTGGTCGCGGGAGAACGGGTCAGTCGTGCTTCCGATTGTCGCTCCGGTTGAGGGTAACACGGTCACGCTGGGCCGCTGGAGTCGGGACCGGCGATCGAATCTCCAAGCGGGCGACTGGGTTGAGATTTCTGACGACGCCACAGCTTTGCACACCGCTCCCCAACCCTTGCTCCAGGTTCAGCAGATTCATAGCGACCTGATGCAGGTGGTGCTGAGCGGCACGCTTACCTCCAATACGGGGCAGGACCTCAGCAAGCATCCGGTATTGCGGCGGTGGGACCAGAAGCCTACGCAGAGAAAAAACACTGAGGAGCCGGAAGGAGCGATTCCAATCCGCGAAGGTGAAGGCGAGAGGAACTGGATTGCGCTGGAAAACGGGATTGAGATCCAGTTTCAGGAGACGCCGACTGGTTCGCAGAATCACTATCGCAGTGGGGATTACTGGCTCATACCGGCGCGCAGCGCGACTGGTGGGATCGACTGGCCTGCGTCCAATGGCGAGCCGGAAGCGGCACCACCACACGGCATCGATCATCACTATGGGCCTCTGGCAATCCTGGAATTTCAGGGCAGTGGCGTGCTGCACACAACCGGGAATTGCCGCCGCACATTCCACATGACGCACAAGTTCACAATCGATTGATGCCGTAAGGTCGAAATACGCTGTCCGCCGCAATTCGGTGCAAAGCGGACATGCGATTTTGCAATTGACTGAAAGTAAATAAGAAATTGGGGTGGGTAGTGGGGGTCGAACCCACGACATCCAGAGCCACAGTCTGGCGTTCTGCCACTGAACTATACCCACCGTCTCGGTAGGTTTCCATTTTACACGATTTTCACTCGCACCCCACGTAGCCTGACGTGTTGTGAGTACTTCAATTCATAGAGCAAGAGCCTGGGCCACGGGGATCGCCGCACGTTCCGCACGCGCCTGGATTTGCAGATGGCGCGGATTTTCCCCCACCGACAGCAAAGCTTGAGAGCTGCTGGCTCAGCCGCTTGCTTTCGCACTTGGGACATACTGCCTTCTTGCTTCCCATAACAATGACTTCAAAGTGGTGATCGCACTGCTGACAGATGTATTCGAAAATCGGCATATTTGTTGGCTCGGCTAAAATAATTGCAACACCTTATTATAGGACGTTGCGAGTTGGTGCGTTAAAGCATGGCTGAAACTCTGACCCCATCATCATTTGAGCCTTTTGTTGCCCGCCGATTCCTGCGCAACCGTCACCTCATGACTCTGGCCGGGAATTTTCTACCTCGCAAGAACAGCTTGCCCGCGCCCGAGGAATGTTTCTTTCGCGTTGCTGATGGCGTTCAGGTTCTGTGCCATTGTCACTGGCAGCCAGAGGCAGCGGAGAAGCCGGCAATCATCATCGTTCACGGGCTGGAAGGTTCAAGTTCTTCGCAGTATGTCATTGGAACGGGTTCCAAGGCCTGGGCAGCCGGCATGAGCGTAGTTCGCATGAACATGCGCACCTGTGGCGGCACTGAGCGGCTTGCGCCAACGCTCTATCACTCTGGGCTCTCAGCCGATGTCGGCGCCGTGCTTCACGCAGTGATCGAGAAAGCAGGTCTCCGACGCGTTGGCGTAGTGGGATATTCCATGGGCGGAAATCTTGTCCTTAAACTAGCCGGTGAGTTAGGCGCCGGCGCGCCTCCGGAGTTGAAGGCTGTAGCTGCAGTTTCGCCGGCGGCAGATCTGGCTGCCTCGGCGGATGCTATGCACGATTGGAGCAATCGCATGTATGAATGGAAATTTTTGCTTGGACTCATGCGCCGCTTCGATCGCAAAAGAGAGTTTTTCCCTGACATCTACAGGAAGGCCTCCCGCTGGCCGTTGAGTATCCGCGAATTCGACCATGTGATCACTGCGCCTTACTGTGGCTTTTCCAGTGCCGACGACTATTACACTCGAGCTGCCGCGGCGCGCGTTATCGACAAAATCGCCGTACCCACCCTGGTGATCAACGCGGCCGACGATCCCTTTATTCGCCTGTTGCCGCCGACCCGTGAGAAGATACACGCCAATCCTCACATCACTCTGCTGGAAACCTCTCATGGCGGTCATTGCGCCTTTCTCGCTCCGCCAAACGGTTACGACGGACGCTGGGCAGAGCGTCAGATGATCCGCTTCTTCTGCGATCATGGAATGAACGATTGTTTTGGAACTGCAGGATAACGACTGTTCTGTAACAGCAAAAATGAACCATGCTTGCCGGGCGAGGTTTATCGTCTGCTCTCCCATCGCTATGGCCGAGAGGCAACTATTAGAGCCAAGCGGAAACGTGATGGTTCTAGATCTCTGCCCGCATTTTTTCCGGGAGGACTTGTTCTCCAGTTACCTCCCAGCCGTCGACTTCTTTCCACTTGGCCTTCTCCTATTGGCTTCTCGCTGCTTAGAATAAGGCATCTTGAGACGTTCCGTTGCGGTCGACACCCATGGTCTTCGCTTCTCTCGGCCCTCTCCCTCCTTGGCTGTCTTACGACAGATGAAATAGAACACGCCGACATCCGCACACCAACCGCAAACACCAACCCCTGCACATCAACCCCGAACACCACCCTTGCACATCAACCCCGAACACCAACCCTTGCACATCAACCCCGAACACCAAAGTCCGACACCAAGCCCACTCGTCTCACTGCTCTCGATATTGCTCTCGACATTCTGCGGCTCTTCACCGCAGGTGATTTATTCCGAAGCCTGCCCTGCGGTTTCTTCTCACGAGTTTTTGGCGTCAAAGGCTATGACTTCGTCGACGCCTGTCAATGAGTAGATCTTAGGCCTTGTCGCGAATCAGAGTTAAGAATTTGCGCAGTATTGGTCTTTGCCACGACTTCAGGGTCCTGGGCCAATATTTAGGACCAATGGGCGACCGCTGCGCATACCTACTACCCATTTAACAATCCCCTGCCAACTCCATAACACAAACTGCTAAAATCGAGACAACAAAACGAGCCCGTAGCTCAGTTGGACAGAGCATCTGCCTTCTAAGCAGAGGGTCGCAGGTTCAAATCCTGCCGGGCTCGCCACAGTGCACATGACACCATAAGGAGGGTTGGTGATGAGCACTGAGTCCTTTATATGGTTGCGTTCTTTTGCAACCCATCAGCGGGACATCATCCTGTCGTTCTTTCAAGTGCCCGGCGTCCGCTTAAGGAAGCGTGACCGTCATTCTTACAGGAAGATTTGCCGACTTGAACGCCATTTCTCTCTTTCCACACAATTAGCTGGATCGGCAAATAGGCAAAGTGTCGGCGAAACGTCTCTCGGTCCCGACCATTTAGCAAAGTTGACCCACGTACCATCGTTTGAAATTTCAGCTCCTGACGCACCTGGTTTCCCGTCCGACAATCTGTTGTTCTGCCTGACTTGTGGATTACCAGCCAGAGCGCCGTGCCCCGGTTGTGAAGAGAGTTTTTGCCGCCAGCACCTCTATCAATGTGGCGAATGCCACAGCACTCTTTGCGCCAGTTGCTTTGACCTTCACATCGCTGATGGCCACTGGTGCGATTCGGCTACTACTGCCGAGATGTTCGATTCGGCGCCCACTTTACTAACGCCCAGTCAGCCTGAGTACGGCCCACCAGTACACAACGATAACGATTCAAGCCCTGAACCTATCGCTGCAGATGCAAGCCGTCAAACTGCGGATTCACCCAGTGTCAGAGCCAACTGCCTGTCTTCAACAAACGCTCCGTCTCTGACGGCCTTAGCGCCCCGCTTAATCACGAACGTTGGCGGTGCGCTTTCTCCGGAGGTGAGCCAGTGAGTTTCGCTCACAATCCACACTTCGTTGTGACCGTGAAATGCGCGGGTCCAGGATGCGCCAATGTTCGCGCTGCATCAAATCATTGGTTCATAGTCACGGTCGAGCCGAATAAGTTTATTTGTCGCCCATTTCGTCCAGCGGATGGCTTGAGTTCGGAGGATAGACCGGCCTGCGGTCAGGCCTGCGCACAGAAACTTCTCGAACAGTTTCTGGCCAGCACCGCTTCCCATCCTCTTCGAAATGAAAACGTAACCGGTCGATCAGGCTCTTCAAACCACGGTCATCGTGTCGGCTCATCCATTGATCATTCAAAGGAAGACAAAATGCAGCTTCGCCCGCAAGATCGCTTGCAACTGGAAATGTCACTCAACGAGCAGACTGCTGGACCAATTTCAACTCAGGATGCCTCGGCTTGGTCCATCCAGGCGCTCGCTTCATGCGCTTACATCGGTCTGCAATGTTCTCATTGCGGTGACGTGCGTCAGGCTCTCGCCGATTTTCCAGCCGGCGAGACAACGCTGTGTCCGCAATGCGGCACGCCATGTAGTTTTTCGCGATTGGGTACAGGCCTCACCAGCCGCGATCTCCCTTTTCACGAAGCCGCATTGAACGGAAGACAAGCCACAAAGCCCGTTCGTGAGACCTCGGACGTAGCTCCCCGCTTTCGATATCGAGAGGCTGGTTCTTCAGCGCATGACTGATGTCCGGTAGGGCTGAGTCGGTGAGTCGTCAAACAATCCATCAGCCAGCAGCAACGCTGGCATTTCTTTCGGCCTGCAACTTTCTTGAAGTGAGGATTCTTGTGTCCCCAAAACTCGTAGCCGTGTATCGCATGCATCAGCCGACTCTGACTTCGCCGTGCCTTCTTGGTGACCCGTGTCCAACTTGTGTTATTCATCGACGCTGTCAGGCTGGTTTCGCCTGTTCAGCTTGCCGTCGCGGCAACCCCTATCAGTGCGAGCGCGAATCTCCGGCCCCGCCGGCGTTCACGGTTCGAATCAATCGCGCTCTACAAATGGTGCTTGACGGATCGGCCAGCTTTATCCATCGCAATACGGCACTGCAGCTGAACTATGCCGAAATCGCTCACCTGCGTGATCAAAGCTGCAGCGTTGATGAACACGTGATCTTTCAATATGCCAGCGGCTCGCGCCGGGCTCGCTTGGCCGTCGACTTTGGATGGAATCTACCACCGGGGTGTATTGATTTGGATCCTGCACAGTTCGGCCCGTTTGGACCAGTTACATTTCGCTATTACTAAATCATCTCGAAGTTAACGCTGTTGAAGCCGGCGAATAGCCGCTGCGGCTTCATCTGACCACTTCCCAGACTCTGCCATTTGTTGCGCTGACTTGTACTGCTCGATCGCCTTGGGAGCCTGGCTTAGTTTTTCGAACACGCGCCCCAGGCGGACATGAATGGCAGCATCTCCCGGCTTCTCTACAACTGCACCCTGGTATCGCTCCAATGCGGCGTTGTAGTTCTTGTCTTCGAAGTATTCATCGCCCACTTCAACATCGTGCGCGGCCTGAAGTGCCTTCTCCATTGCTTCATCACATGGATCAGCTTGAGGCCTGCTGGAACTCGTGCTCTTCTTGCCGTCGGAATTTGTCGTTGCAGGCGCTGACTCCGGAAGCGTTGGCGGTGTCCGTTTTTCTGACCGGCCGCGGCACCATGCAAAGATGCAGATATTGTCCGGCAAAGGGTTGGAAACGTGGTGCTTCTTTTTCGATTGCTGCTTGTGTATCTCGGCAATGATGTCGTCCACGGGACGATCGGCGGGACAGGCGGGCGCAGGCGCCGCAGATTGCGCGAACATCCCTGCGCTTAAGACACCTGCCGCGATCGCGCATCGGAGTTGCACACGGCTATTGTATCGCTATCGTGAAATTGCGCGCTGGTTGTAATCGGTTCATCGGGTGATGTGCACTCTGATCTTGTTCGAAGTGACCGGCCCGCGTTCCCGCGACCAGAACGGAACGTCCGGCATTTTCATGAGCTGACGAGCGTAATCCTCTGAGAGATAGCTCGTGTATTCGACCACAAATACGTAGTCGCCAGGCTTGTTGACAAACTCTTTCGCACGTCCCGTCAGGCGTGTCCCGACGAACTGGCCCGGATCGAGCAGCACGAAATCGTACGGTTGCGGAAGTGGAGGGAGTTCATCCGCGAGAAAGTCCGTTCTGACTTCATGACCCGACGCATCGAACATGAGGATATCCGTCCGCGTCGCTCCCCAACCCCACCACCGTGGAACCAATACTGAATTGTGCCCAATGTTTTCACGAACGATCTCAAGTTCGATGTTGCTGCCCAGGCTGTAAGCCTCGCGTTTGATACGTAGACGGATCCCCAGCTTCGCATCATCGGTTCCGGCCTGCGAAATCGATGTCGCGCAGACTAACGCAACGATCAAAAGAAGACGTCTCATACGACGCAATCTATCACGTTCTACAGTCGATCCAACAAATGGCAAAGGATCTTCATGTCTCCTAGACGAAGAAAAATCCCGAAAACAGGCCAACCCGCGCTCGGGCCTCGCACTACGTCCCCTGATGCCTCTCCCAATGCCGCAGTAGGTGCAGAGAAAGAAGACACTCTCCAACTCACTCTGAAGCAATTTGTCCACGAAGCCTGGTCCATCCTCGAACCCGTCAGCCGCCTCCATTGGAACTGGCATCTCGATCTCATCTGCGAATACCTCACGCTCGTTCGTGACAACAAATTTAAGAAGACCTGCGGCGATCATCTCGAAGGCCTCATCTTCAACGTGCCGCCGCGCACCATGAAGAGTCTGCTGATCACCGTCTTTTTCCCCATCTGGCTCTGGACGAAAGATCCTTCACGCCGCTTCATGTTCGTTTCGTATTCTGAGAAGCTCAGCACACAGCACAGTGTCTTTCGCCGCAGCGTGATTGAATCAGACTGGTACCAGCAGTGCTGGGGACACGTGTTCTCCTTCTCCCGCGACCAGAACCTCAAGAGCCACTATGAAAACTCAAGGCGCGGCACCATGTTCTCCACCGGCATGCAGGCCACAGCCACCGGCTTGGGGGGTGACGTGCTGATCTTCGATGATCCGCTTAATCCCGAGCAGGCCGTGAGCCAGCCAGAACGTGATGCCGTCAACCTGCGGTTTGACGCTACGTTTCGTAGCCGCATCAATGACCCCGCAACCGGCGTCAAGGTCATCATCATGCAACGTCTGCATGAACTCGATCTCACCGGCCACGTGCTGGCCCGTGAAGAATCGCGCTGGTTGCATCTGTGCCTGCCGGCGATCGCCCACAAAGACGAAAACTGGCCATTTCCGTCAGGAGCGGAGACCCACCGGCAGAAAGCAGGTGACCTCCTTTGGCCCCAGCGCCTTCCCCAGACATTTCTTGATAGCCAGAAAATCGGCATGGGCAGCTGGGCGTTCAACGGACAATACCAGCAAAGCCCCGCTCCGCTCGATGGCGGGATCATCAAGCGCCAGTGGGTCCGTTACTATCGCCAGCTGCCTGAGAAATTCGATTTTATGGTCCAGTCCTGGGATTGCACCTTCTCCGGCGGCAATGACAATGACTTTGTTGCCGGCCAGGTCTGGGCCCGCTCTGGCGGCAAATACTATCTGCTCCCGTATCGCACCTATGACCGGCTCGATTTCGGCCCCACCATGGCCGCCATCAAGAGCTGCCATGCAAAATTTCCCCGCGCTCATGCCATCTTGATTGAAGACAAGGCCAACGGCCCCGCCATCATCAGTGAACTGCAGAAAGAAATCGGCGGCATCATCGCCGTCAATCCTGAGGGCGGAAAGATTGCCCGCGCTCAGGCCATGGCGCCGCTCTGGGAAGCAGGCAGCATCGAGCTTCCTGATCCGCAAATTTTCGATGTCCCCTGGGTTGAAGACTATTTGCACAACATTTGTGCTTTTCCCAAGGCCGCGCATGACGACGACGTCGACGCAACTTCTCAGGCGCTGATCTACATGCGCACCCGCCTCGGTGGCGGCATTGTCGACTTCTATCGCCAGCAGGCGACGGGCCAGATCCCGCCGCATAACGCAGCGCCATCTCACTATCACAGGCCGGCAGACAGAGAGGACGCGTCCGTCAAGACTGAACTGGTGCGCGACCTCTTCCACTCTGTCGAGAGCGGCAGCAGGATCCAATGCACTGAGAAGCAGTATCCTGCAATTCGAGCATTATTGAGTACTATCGCGACCTCCAGACAATCGGAATCGGGAGCGGACTTGAGTCCGGCTGTCTTGGCGCTCAGCGAACGCGATCGGCTTGATGACGTTTTCAACTGGAACAGTCGGCTAAGTTCATAGCCTGTCGTCAAAAAAACCTAGCAGCCAAGCTTAGAATCTGATACTCTCGCGCTCCAGGTTAGCAAGTTGGCGCGCACAGCAGGAAACCTCTGGGATCCATCGCGGAGCGAGAACCAACCTCATTGCTTACCAGAATCATCCCAGATTATGGTCTGGGGGCGGGTGAGGCCCCCAGAGTTAGGGTCTTACAACCAAACCGGCAGAATCAGGCTTGTCTTAGTCTCAAAACACCGGACACAAGAGCAAGTGGAAGACTCGCCCACAGAGTGGAAGAAAAACTGAGCCGTGCCGCCGAACTTCGGCAGCCAAAGACCGGGGTTAACCGGCACATCGTGCGGGGTTACAACCGGGGTTCCGGTCGCAACCTGTCCTACAAGGTCCATGTCTGTAACTCCATGAAGTTAAATGGTTAATGAGCCACTTCGTATCTGGATCATCACTCCAGAAGGCGCAGTGGGGCAGACTTTGCGCTTGACTTACAGAACGCAAACGGCGTATTCTGCGTTCTACAAGTCAAGATTCGATAATCGTTCTCATCAAGCGATTATCAAAAGTTGGGGCCGACCTACTGTAACGGGTCTGGCCCTAGATTTTTGTTCCCAGTTCTTCAGTCTCAACATTTCCAGTCGGCACACCATCAGACAATTCACTTACTTTGTCCGAAGCGGATTGCAAGCTTGGAGAGGCAAGAGACACGTACGGCCTCAACCTATGCCTGCCAGCTGGCTGACAGGCTTTTCAATTTCAAGGGAATCGAAAAGGAGTGTCAGTTACTAAGGCTTGGCCTGCTAACTGGGTTACTCTTGGCGACTCATCCTATTTGGGCTGCGCCAGGCAGCACGGTTTTCTCGGTATGCCGAGTTCCCGGGATATCAACCTTCACCAGTTCTATTATACACCCAAAGCCAAGAAAAATGCAAATCGCTGCAACCTAGTGCTGCTATTGGGTTTGCGCAGGCATAAGGCCTCTTTGACATCAGACAACCCGGAAATCTCTCGCAACCCGCTCCGCCACTTCGTTGCTTAGCCCAGCCTTCTGCGCGAACTCCGGCCAGTTCTCCACAGCTGCCCGGACATCAGCCAGGGCTTCTTGACGGTGCGGCACCAAAAATCGGTCAGCTTCTGCAAGCAGATCATCGCGGGTGATCTCGTCGAACTTGCCATTCACACTCAGCAGGTGCTGGTAGGTCCAATCGCCTTTGGGGTTGTACGCGTGAGTGACGTCATAAGCAGGGGACAATTCCCAATCGCCGCCTTGCTTCAGGCGAAAAGCAAAGTTTTTGGTGTGGTCGTCACAGTTTCTGGCCATCACATTGAATGCCATGCGGCGAAAGACCTGTTCCAGCGCAGCGTCTCCCAGCTTTAGCCGCTCGATCACGAGGAAGAGTTGAGCATAGGCGTGTGTGGCCCGCTGTTTGAAGTCCATATGGTCCATGGCGCAAAGCGTCTGCATATGGTGTTTGACGGTCTTGCCTTGGATCACCTCGCGGTCAAACCGCCGCGTCATAAAATGCGCGCGTCCATTTTCTTCGAGCAACCGGCATGGGCTCATCTCAATGCCGGCCTGCTTCGCCATCAGGTGATAGGCATATTCAATCCGGCCGTAGTCCGCTCCGGTACCGAGTTCTGCGTCCTTGCCCACGCCGTCAAGTTTGAGCAGCCAGTGTTCAAAGCCTTCCGGAGCATCGAACTGCCCGCTGCGGATCTCGTTGGTCGTGGGATTCCAGGCAATCACCGCTTTGGCCCGCGCGCCGCCCGCGGAGGTGCCGACATGAATCAGATTGGCCAGCGCGGCTCTGGCATGTGCGTCCTGTGCAAGGTCACCCTGAATCAGCTTGCGTGCATCCTCCACCAGTGATTGCAACTCCACTGGCGTCGAGGTCTCGTGGATCGGTCCGCGCGCCGGTCTGAACTCCAGAGCTCCGGTTCCGCGTTTGGCCATATACGCCAGCCGGTCGATCGGGGTCACCTCGCTCTTGCTTACGCCGTGCTCAGCCATCCAAGCATCCACAAGTGCATTGCCGAACTCGTCGGGCAGGGCATCCGCCAGCATTCCTGGCAGGCGTTGAAACGTTGGCAGGGGAAGGTTGGGAAAAACAAACTTTCCCTGTGGATCATCCAATGGCATAGTGAGCGGCGCTAACTCAATTCCTGTTCGTTGCCACTCCGGCGCATAGGCGAAAACGTAATAACCCAGTCGCGGATCCAGCGCCACGGCTCCAACCCGCTGGTCCCAGACTCGAACTTCGATGGCCCTTACGTGCTTCACGGCGTGGCCTTGCGCCTTCCGAGTTTGCGTCGAACCCGCCGCTGTGGTTTAGGGCTGTCGAGCAGGGCCAGCGGATCCACCGTGATTTCCGGCGCCAGCATTTCTATTCCCTGGAGATAGTCCAGGGCTTTCAGCGTACGCAGAAGGGTCTCCACAGTTGATCCGCGTCCGGCTTCCAGATTAACCAGAGCACGAAGTGAAATTCCAGCTTTGTCAGCTGTCGTCCTCTGGTCCATGTTGCGGGACAGGCGGAGGCTCTGCATTCGACGGCCCAATTCTGCCTGAATCTCTGCTATGCTTGATGATTCTGATGTCACAAAGCAATTATATGCCATTTAAATCAATATATCAATATATATGGCATATATATGCTATTTAATAATATATAATCAAATAGCAACATTTAACCAGTAATATTGATACATAATATCAATTAGCAATATTTATGCTCTTTGATTTATGTACTTGTTGTCCAAAGGACGTCATTATTATTAAGCAGTTATCGACCGGCGGAACATCTTCAACTGCTTCGCTGGATAGGCGCACATACCCTTGATCGGGCATTCATAGCATTGCGGGCTCTTGTCCTTGCAGATCTCTTTTCCGTGTTGGCGCAGTAATAAATGAGCTTGTGCGACCGCTTCGGCTTTGCGTGGCACTTCGCCTTGAATTGCCTCCTGCACCGATCGGTACATTGCGCTGTAATTTCGCTGGTGGATCCGGCCATAGCCGACGCGAGCCAGCACCCGCAGTCCGTTCGACTCCAAAGGCAGCCCTTGCGCCATGCCGCAAAACATAAGAATCTTTTCTGCGCCGGGACCGCCAATATTTGGGAACTGCTTAAGCGCTTTCGTGGCCTGGGCATAAGGCAGCTTCAAGATCTGGTCCAGATCGCCGTCGAACTGGCTGAGGGTAATCCGTGCAATCTCCTGCCAGCGAAACACGCGCACCTGCGGACGCATGCCGCCAAGCGTGGCCAGCTCCAGCAATGTATCGGGATCACCCTTGAGAATAGCCTTCGGGTTCATGCCGACCCGTTTCTGCAAACCCTCAAAGACTTGCGCTCGCCGCTCGTCAGGCAATAGGTAGCAAGCGTTTTCCCACATCACCAGCTCAAAAGGCCCTCGCGCGGGCGGCAGCTTCGGCGCCCCGTAATAACGCTTCAATGCAGCAGTCAGTTTTTTAAGCTCGGCCATCTTGGATGATCTAGCGCCAAAGCATACCTCAAATCTTCAACTGAAACCGTCCATCATCGGTTTTCACGATCTCTCCGCCTTCCACCATGCGTCGCAGCACCGTGTGAATCGAGGAGAGAAGGTTGACCTGGTTCTGGCCAAGGCCGATCTTCAATAAGTCGGTCCGGATTTCCGGCGGCGTCAACGGCGTTTTGTGAATCCGGAATAGCCGGCGTATAGCATCGGTGAAGCCCATCGGAGAATCGATGGCAAAACCCTCCACCAGCAGGAGCTTATCTACTTCCTCCGGATCGGCGCCGCAGAGTTCACCCAGCGGCTTGAGAGATTGTCTTAGCTTGCGGATTTTCTGGTCCAGTTGATCTCGCTTCTGCAATAGCTGCAGCAGATCCAGCTTGGCCGTCTCGTATGCTTGTTTGTAGGTATCGCGCGCCATAAGTGTACAAAGTCTAAATATTGTATAACTAGTTGTCAATGAAAGAAAAGCGTACAAAAGTTGCGACATTCTAAAAATTGTCCAGAAAATGCATTTTATTGTTGACAGCGGGGAACAATGTGTCGTATACAATGTCTGTACGAAAGCAAGTTCCTCGTACAGCCGGGAGCGGCGCCGGCTTGAGGGGCCCCCGACGCGCCTGATTTTGGCGAGGTGGGGTTCTGAACGGCCTGCAACCTTTCTTTGGTCCGCGGTTCGGCCGCCTGCCAAAGAGCCTTCATCTCCGGGGCCCCCGATGCGCCCGGTTTTGGCGCGGTGGGGTGTAATCCTGGTATTGGTGTGCGTTCTGTGCGCGCATTATGCCTGAAGCAGAGCAGGGAGTTTGTGTCCCTCCTCCAATGCCACCGGATGACTTGATTCCCAAAGACTGTCTGCTCAACTTTCGCGTTAACAGCCCGGCACTAGCCCCTAAGCAGCTAGTGCTTTTTTCTTTGTGCCCGTTCACCAAAAAAATTCCCGGAGGTGTCTCATGTCGCATGACCTTAACGGCCGCGTCGGACCGCCACGCTGTGAAGAGTGCAATGCACCCCTCACCTCCGATGAGCGGCGTCTGGGTTCAACGGATGCGCGTTTTCTCTGTCTCGATTGCGAGGTTGTTCTCGATTCGTTCACGCAGCCGGTAGTGGGTCAGTTTGAAAAACTGACCCACTAGCAGTATCAGCGTCTAGCGTCCCGGCGTGCCGGGACGCGGGCCTTTAGGCAGACGTTCATCGCGCAGCGATGAAAAGGAGCCGACCCACTACTTAGGAGGAATTCGTGAAAAAGAGTTTATGGTTGGGAGCGGCCGCTCTGATGCTCGCTGCCACGTTGCTGCTGTTTGCTCAAACCTCTAGCCAGATGCCTGAGCTGGACAAGAATGGCAAGCCGGTTTTGCCCCGGCCGATGCCGCATCTTGTGTACTCGCCTGCTGATCTGGCTCACAGCGGCGTCGCACTGCCAGCTTCGGTTGGCGGCGCTACACCCAACACCGCCATTATTCGCGTTGGCAACGCCACCAAGATGACAGTGTTCGCCAACTGCACGCAACAATTTGACCTGGTGATGAACGTCTACACGGCCGACGATCAAGGCCAGCCCAGCCCGAACTTTACGCTGTATAACAGCTATAACATTGCCACTTCGATTACAGCTGGATCGCAGCAGGCCTTCATCGCCAGCGAACTTGCTCCTACGGTCACCAGCGGAACGCTCGGCGCCGCCGTTCGACTTCCTCAGCTGGCTGTCTCCTTCTTTGAGAAGAACGATGTTGCCGTTGCCGGCACATGCACTGATCGCGTCATCGTTGGCTACTGATTCGTTGATTGCAACAACCCACATCGCTATGGGGAGTCGATGTTCATAAGGGCGAGCCCGATCACGTGGCGAGCCCGCTGTACCAGGGCTGAATTCACGTAACAAAGAACCCGGCTGCTCAAGCGGTTTGGAGCGTAGCGACAAAAAACAAAGCTTTGGAGCGGAGCGACCTATGAACTGGATTGGGGAGTATGTAGTCGACGATACCGGCATCTGCCGCTGGCACGAAAGCCTGCGCATTCAGGATGAACAGATGAAAGCCGCCTATCGCAGGAACGTTCTCATTGAATTCATCATTGAAACTTCCGCCATCATGGGCGTGAAAGTGGGGCTGGCATAGCTATGGCGGAAATACTCAATGGCGGAAAAGCAACAACGCTCGACTCGGGCTTCGTGGCTCGTGTCGGACGTAAGCTTCGTAACACCATCAACGTCTGGTTTGGTCCCGACCTTCCTATGTCGCCAAGCGCTCCTGCGGACACTCCGCCGCGCACGTTGGACTATCCGGTCGGTTACAACATCAACATCCAACCAAGAAATCTCGAGCCGATTTCTTTCGACCAGATGCGCGCCCTGGCCGACTCCTTCGATCTTGTCCGCCTCTGCATTGAAACGCGTAAAGACCAGGTCAGCCGCATGCCCTGGGCATTTCGTCTGAAACAGCAGCCGGGGCAGCCAGCGCGTGCGAACAACCGTGGCAACTCCGCGATCAGTGGAGAAGATACCGAAGAGAAAGACCCTCGTCTCTCTCAGCTCACCGACTTCTTCGCCTATCCCGATCGCGAACATTCATGGCAGCAGTGGGTCCGTCTTTTACTGGAAGACCTGTTGGTGCTCGACGCGCCGGTTTTGGTTCCCATCGTGGATCAAGCCGGTGCCTTGTGGTCTCCGGGTAAACCGCTCTATGCGCTGGAGGTGATCGATGGCGCCACCATTGCACGCAAGATTGACGCCATGGGGCGTACGCCGGCTCCTCCCAGCGTGGCCTATCAACAGATATTGAAAGGGCTCCCGGCCATAGACTTTACCTCTGACCAGCTCATCTACCGTCCGCGCAACGTGCGCGCGCACAAGTTTTTTGGCTTCTCGCCGGTCGAGCAGATCATCCTTACCATCAACATCGGCTTGCGCCGGCAGATCCATCTGCTGAACTATTACACCGAAGGCAACGTGCCTGAAGCCCTGGCACAGGTTCCGAAAGAATGGTCAGCCGATCAGATCAGTGAATTTCAGGAGTGGTTTGACAGCGCGCTGGCCGGCAACTCTGCACGCCGGCGTCGCATTACCTTTGTGCCTGAATGCGGCAACCTCCAGTTCACGCGCGACCCCATGCTCAAGGACGCGCTCGATGAATGGATCACTCGCATCGTTTGTTACGCTTTTGGTCTTTCGCCGCAGCAGTTCGTCACCGTAATGAACCGCGCCACGGCTGAAACCAGTGTCGAGCAAGCCGCAGCCGAAGGCCTGGTTCCCATCCTTGGCTACCTGGCTGACATCATCAACTTCATCGTCAATCGTTATTTCGGCTTCAGCGACATTGAATTTGTCTGGGAACAGGACCGCACTCTCAACGCCCTCGACCAGGCCAAGGTCGACGATATCTACGTTCGCGCTGGCGTCCTTTCCATCGACGAAGTCCGTGAAAGCCTGGGCAAGCATCCACTCGGCTTTAAGAATGCGGTAATCACAACGACTGGTTTTGCGCCGCTTTCTGCCCCTGGAGTGCCGGCTTCGGTTGTTGAGGACTGACTAATCACGAGTCGCTATCCCGAGCGCAGCGAGGGACCTGCTCCGCTCATTTTGAAGAGAAGTACTCACTCTCCGTCAACATTCGTTAAGATCATTGGCACTTTCGCGAATGCGCTGGTGTCACTAAACACATGAAATCCACAAGGGCTTTCGGAATCGGCCGACAAGTGGTCTACTTTGCGATGGTCGCTATTGTTTCCGCGTTTGGGCATGCACAGACCAAGCCTGACACGCTGTACCCAAATGAACTCGAGAAGTTCAAGTTTTACGACCAGTATCTTTCCCCCTTGTGTCCGTACATCTCGGAGAAAAGCGATGTGATTCGAGCGATCGGGTCTGATCAGGGCAAGGAATTCACTGGCTGGCGGGTATTCGTCTCGTTCGTTGGGGACCACAAGTCCAATACTGTGAATGGCCATCTCTGGGCACAGAACATTACTGGTCGCCTCGCAAGCCTCGATTTAGTGTCTCGGAAGCGGGTATCTATGCGGCATGTGACGTTTCCCGCCGTTTTTGCTCATAGTTATGGCAGCATTTCCGAAAGCAACCTCTCTTTCGATGTCTATAGCGACGGCTCTGGTTTGGAATATTGGATCCATGCCCAGAACTCCAGGTGGGGTAAGAAGGGCGATTTGATGCGCATCATTTACGGGCCCAGCGATCGCCTCAAGCGCCAAATTCAAGGGGCTAATTGAAGCAGTGCGTATGCAAACGAGCGCAGACGGCACAGGATGGGTTCCAGATTCAACCGAACCAAATTTCAAACAGGATACTGCGATTTCAAGTCAGGGATTTTGCACGAGGGCCGTAGGTCCGAAATGAGTTAGCCCAGGCCGGCAGGCTTGGGTTGAAGTCGATAAGATGACAAGCCCCTGCAGGGGCGACATAAAAAGCACCAGGCGGCCATCGGCCGCCTTTTCCTTTTGGAGCACTAATCGATGAAAAATCTGCAGCTCTTTGCTCAAATCGCCAAGATCGACGAATCTCGCCACGAAGTGTGGGGCGTTGCCACAGCCGAGGTTGTCGACAAAGAAGGCGAAATCTTTGACTACGAATCCTCCAAGCCCTACTTCCAGAGCTGGTCTGACGAAATCGCCAAAGCCACTGACGGCAAGAGCCTCGGCAACGTGCGTGAGATGCACGCTCCCATCGCTGTGGGCAAGCTCGTCGCCATTGACTTTGACGATGAACTCAAGCAGGTCCGCGTTGGAGCTCGAATCGTCGATTCGGCAGCCTGGCAAAAATGCGCTCAGGGTGTCTATACCGGTTTCTCGATCGGTGGCGCATACGTCAAGACATGGAAAGATGGCGAGTGTGTGCGCTTCACCGCTAACCCCGTGGAGATCAGTGTCGTCGACAACCCCTGTGTTCCTGGCGCGCACTTTACCGCGGTCAAAACCGATGGCACCTGTGAAGTCCGCAAATTCAGAACCGGGCCGGGTAGACCGGATCGAGCGGTCAAGATCGGCGCGCGACATTCGAAGGAAACGAAAGCGCATCTTGCCGCAATCAAGGATTGTCTCGACCAGATGGCCCGGAAACATCAGGACGCCGCTGATCACCTGAACACGCTGCTCGACGACGGCGACGACACAGCCAACAGATCAGCCTCGACAGAAATACAAAAAATTCCGGGCGATCCACGCTTCGGACAAAGAACGGGAGAACACAATCGCATGCTGGAAGCAAATGATAGAGCGCAACTGGAAAAGGCCCACGCCAATTCCGCATCGGCGCTTGCCAAGCTGGCTGAAGTGGAGCAGGAAGTGGCCGGCTTGCGCAGCGAAATGGAGAGCAATAACCGGGAGATCCAGCAGTCGCTGAGCAACCTCCTGTCACTGGTGGAAAAACTTGTTGCCCCGCAGGAATCTGGAACCCGTGTGGCCCGCACTGGCTTGCCCACGCATACCATCACCAAAGAGGACGATTCCCGGCCCGCGCTGGCCAAGTCCGCTGGTTCGGATGAAACCAGTGTCCATGAGCTTCTCAAACGCACTCTGCAGAAACCCCAGCCGGCCTCCGTGTATCTGCGCTAGCTTCTCTGAATCCCGGCGTCGTGCTATCTGGATAAATTGAAAATCCACTACTAGACGTCGTCATCCCGAACTCCGTCAACGAGCGCGTGCTGTCACCAGCGCGCGAGTAGGAGTGAGGGACCTTGTGTTTCGTCTTCACTTAAAAACTAAGTTCATCTTAAAACCGCAAAGTCTCCGGGCGGAGAAAAGGAATTGAAAAATATGTTTGGCGATCTGAGTCAGCAGACGTTTGATCTGCTCAACAAGGCGGACCTCTCCGCCCTGAACAAAACCACCATCAGCCAGTCGCTCATCAGCGGCGTGGCGGGCAACTTGAACGCATTTGATCTTCGCGGACCGGCGCTGCAGCTCTATCCGGTCATCACTCCGCTGCGCAACCGCTTGCCGCGCCAGCTGAGCGCCAGTGGCGATCTGGCTACGCGCTGGAAAGCCATTACCGGGGTCAACACGTCGGGCTTTGAGCTTGGTGTTGCTCCCGGACGGCGCTCGGCGGAAATGAGCGTGACCGAGCAGGACTATGTCGCATCGTACGCTGGCATCGGTCTGGAAGCCTCCATTGACTGGGAAGCTGTCTGGTCCGGCGGCCAGGAGTTTGACAACAAAGCCACGCTCGTTCAATCGCTCCTTCGCGCCGTCATGATCGGCGAAGAGAACATTATCCTCAATGGAAACGCTTCCATGCCCCTGGGAACTCCATCAGCTCCCACAGGTACAGTCGTCGCCGGCGGCTCGCTTGCGACCGGAAGTTTACTTGTCTTCGTGACCGCGCTCACCGCCCGGGCTTTGGCAAACACCACTGTCTCGGCCAGCGGTGTTCCATACGGTCAGGTAACCCGGGTCAACATTGATGGCACCTCACTCTAGGCGTGTACAGATTGGTAAAGCGGGCCCCCCGACCGGCGCGGTTTTCGCCGGTTGGGGCAGGAACGCTGCCGGCCAGGTGATCGACATTTATTCCAACGAGTAGCGCTGCGCTTGTATCGATTTGTACGGCCGCCCGACCAGAGCGGTTTTCGCCCCGTTCGAGCGGGCGTGTCTCTTCTCCTTGGGCCCGTTTTCCGCGGGCCCGTTTCTTTTTTATTGCAGCGGTCGGGGCCCCGCCCGCGCGGTGTTTCGCCGGTTGGGGCAGTGCTGCAGGTAATCAACCTTTGGAGGATCTGAATGCTTAAACAGCAAACCGTTTCCACCGCGATGGGCCAGTTGACTGTTTCCTCTCTGACCCTCGGTGAGCTTCGCCAACTCGATGGCATCTTTGCCGAATCGGTTGCCGGTCCCGGTCAGGGCCTTACTGCGCTCCTGAAGTATTTGCCCGTTGTCTTCAATTCAGTTCGCAAGGTGCAGCAGGATATCACCGCTGAACAGCTTGAAAATAACCTTACGCTGGACGATTCAACGCGCTGCTCAGCGCGGTGCTGGAAGTTTCCGGCCTCAAGAAGGCGGCTCAGGGGGAACCAACACCGGTACCGGTATAGCAGACTGGTCTTTCGTTTACGGCCATATTGCTACTGCTACCGGATGGACCTTCCACCAGATCGATCAGCTGACGCTCTGGGACCTCAATGATCTCTTCGAATACTGGCAAGACTACCCGCCCACTCACGTGCTGGTAGCCGCTTACTTGACCGCGGGCAACAAGACTCGATCCTCCGCTGGAAAACGGCGCGGCGTCGGCGACAGATTTGAAGAATTGTCGCTGGCAGTTGCGGCGGCAGGTGGGTTTTATGAAGTCGATCGCGACCAACTGGCGTTCATTCACAAGAAAGAGATGGTGCTGCCGGCCGGCATTGCCGATCGTCTTCGTACTACGGTTGCCGGCGGCGGAGGTAGCGACTCAGGCATGAACATCAACGTTTTTCATAACGTGAACGCCATTGACGCCGCATCATTCCAGGATACGATCAAGAAACACGGCAATATGATCGGGAATGAGGTGGCCAGAGTACTTAAGAAAAGAAAGTCGACACTTTAGAAACCACTAGCGTATCGACAAGTTCATCTAAAAGTAATGTTCTAAACTACTACAATACCCAACTAAATGATTGCTTTGCGTAATGTTCGCTGCTATCCTCCCAATTCGAAATTAAAGGGAGGATGCTTAGACTATGAAGTCTCATTCTAGAGGTGACGGCAAACGCAACCGCCGCTGGTTTCGCTTCGGCATGTTCCTGGTGGCAGGACTGGCGATCAACTTTCTCGGTTGTCAGAGGTCGCACATGCCGGGAGGCGAGGAGTGCTTGAATAACTCTAAAGCATATCTGGAAATGCTTAAAAAAGGTGATGCCGGAGCCAATCGTTTATGGAAAGCTGGAACCGATCCGGAATCGATTATTTCGGTTCAAGACTACTCCTTAATTAATCAGGGGGACATCTTGCTCGGGGAAAAGCCGTACCCGGTCCCTCGTGTTTACTACCAGTATTCGGTGGACTCCATTACTAAGAACGGAGTCCGTATGCACAAGCTCTGGGACATTCATCTTGAGCCGTCTTCCGTCAATTTGAACGGATCCCGCTGCGCCATCGTTGCGCTGCACGGATTTCGATAGCAGATTTGCAGCGCCTTGGTTTTTCGGCTGTTGCCGATTGCGAATCGAGACGCCGGTTAGAAGCTTAGCCGCGACAAAGCGTACCGAGCCATCAAAGTTTTTGACCATCAAAATCAAAGTTTTTCCAAGCAGCCTGCGGGCTGCTTTTCTATTTCCGGAAAGAACAATACCAATGTCGAATCTTCTTTTTCCGAAAATCCGCGGCTTGGCCTGGACCATTGTCAAGACGCCCACTTTCTCCACGGAAATCCAGGAGTCGCTTGCCGGGAGAGAGGTGCGCATCCAGAATTTTCAAAACCCGATCTGGGAGTTCACGCTGACCTACGAATATCTGCTCAATGATCCCAAATCACGTGACGAAAACGAACAGACGCCGCTCGAAACATTGGTCGGATTCTTTCTTGCCCGAGGCGGCCAGTTTGATGATTTCCTTCTCAACGAATCGGACCTCACGGGACGTCTGGAAGATTCAGTCTTTTCCGGGCAGCCGATCGGCACTGGTGACGGACTGACCAAATCATTCCAGATCGTTCGCAACATTGGCGGTTTTTTGGAAGCAATACAGAATCCCATGAACCAGACCGCCACGGTCTATCTCAACGGCACGGTCAAGGTGCAGGGGACTGACTACACCATCGCGAACGGTGTTGTCACGTTTACAAGTGCGCCCAGCGCGAGCGTAAGCATTACAGCAGACTTCATCGCGTTGCAGCGCGTGCGGTTTGACACCGGGAATTCGCGCAGCGGAAAAGAAGGACTCGAATTCAGCAATTTCTATTTCAATCTCTACGAATGCAAGGAAGTCCAGCTCATCTCGGTCAGAAAATAATGGCCCCCGGCAACTTGCAAGCGACAGGCGAAGCGAGCCCGGCCACGCGGCGAGCGAAGCTGTGACGCGCGCTAAAGATCAGCGCCATGAGATGCCGAGTTGGCGGTTTGGAGCGAAGCGACACAATGAAGACACCTACCAACATTGGCGGCAATAATCTGGCGATCTGGCTGCAGACCGCCACAGAAATCCGCATGACCGATCTCTACACTTTTACTCTGAAGAGTGGCGCGGTGTTCCGCTACACATCATGGGACACCAACCTGGTGGTGCTGGGCAAGACTTTCCTAACCGGGCCGCCCAATATCGCGCGCGCAGCCATTGAAGAGAAGCTGGGCATGGACGTAGCAACCCTGGAACTCACCATCGAGGCAAGCCTCACGGATACGGTGAATGGTATTCCTGTCCTTCAGGCCATTGGACGCGGTCTGGTCGACGGGGCTGGTTTGCGCATCGACCGCCTGTTCATGGATTCGAGCGGAAGAGAAATTCTTTCGGGTAGCGTCCAGCAATCCGGATTGGAGCGTGGCGTACTGGGCCGTGTCGCTGACGAACAATACCTAGGCCATGGGAATTGAGCTGCGGTATCTGCAATTGAAGCATATCTTCCAGGATCAGGATCCGCCGACGATTCATATCCCCGACAAAAAGTGAAGAATGAGTTTAGAGCACGAGTGGTTCCATTGAACGCAGTCGCAGCAAAACAAATCAATCGAATTGTAGATAGAGCAAAGCAGTTGGGAGCATGGCACCCTGAGCACTATATTTTTCCCTATCGAGTTAAGCGGGGAACATATGACGTTACGAAACCGGCGTCTCCATTTTTTCTAAAGTCAGCATTTCGATCGATGCGTAAGGTGACGGGATTAGACTGGCTACAGCCGCGAAACTTCAGGAATCAGATCATCACCAAGCTATTTGAATCGGGAGCTCCTGACGAGACCATTATGTCGATCGCCGGACATCAATCGATCAGGATGTCGCGGTATTATTCGCGAATTAGAATTACGGCAAAAGCCGAGGCGCTGAATGCTATCTGCCCGGGCGGAGTGGCCCCGAGAAGGTAGATCAAAACAGTTGAGAATCTTTGATCTCAAAGAGTTGTAGACGCAATCTGAATCCGTTGCTGGTGCGCTTAATAATGTTCAGTTCGAGACAGATAGCTGTTGCCGTTGATCAGAACGCGCTAAGGCTTACTGGCCTTGCCATTGTCGTATACTTGATTGATACGGCTTGCAAGCAAGTCCCGCGAATAGGTGCTTTGCAATTAGCGCTCGCGCAAGTGGACATGCTAATAGGGCTTCATGGCATTGCAGTATTTAAAGTTACTTACAAAGTCTTGTGGTTGTGGCTCCCTGCAGAACATCTATGGCATGCTGCCTTCTAAGCAGAGGGTCAAGCTCTTGTAATTATTCGTCCGGGTCTAGCGGCGCCTCTGGCGTACTTACAACAGGCAAAAAGAGTCTTTTGGGTGCGGGCATAGTTTTGTTCACCGGGAGTGAACCAGGAAGTTGTACGTTGACCTCTGAGCGATTTGTAGGTCAGCAAGATTGTGCCATATCGGGCAGGGTTGTGCCATACAGGATCAAGAGTGGGTTGGAGAGGGGCGTGGCGATTATTATATGTACGAAGTATTCATCCTTCTGAGAATCGGTTGCTCGAAGAGTCCTAGTCGAGTGGACCGAGCACGTGGGTAATTAAGGCTGCTGACAGATAGTGCCAACAGAATGCAGTGGTACAGTTTGAGATCTCAGAGATTTACGATCCTGGGATTTAGGGTCCTGAGATTTAGGATCCTGGGATTTCGGATCTTGAGACTTACGATCCTGGGATTAGCATTCTAGATTTGGGACCCTGAGATTTGGGATTTCAAGATTTAGGATTTTGAGACTCTCTCTCAATGCGGCCGTCGCTTCGAGCTTGTCGCTCATTCGAGATTGTCCTCAATCAGTCCCGATCACTCTGAGGCGGTCTCTCGTTGGCACGTCATCCGCTATGGCCGTTTAGCGAATTCGGCATCATCGCGCGAGAAGGCTGGAAGGACCCTGTGCTTTCTACCTGAGTCCAAATCGCATTGCTACCCAGCCGAAGATGATTCGCCAAGGCGTGGATTTTAGGGTACACTGGGCACTTCGATCGGCCATAGCACCGCACCATTCGGATCGTGCCAATTGCAACATGCAGGGCGGGATTCGATGCTTAGAGCGCCTGTATCGCGCTAAAAGTATGGGAATGGCAACTAAAAGGTGTATTGACTGAAAGTTTGTTGTTGAAGCGTTGGAAGTGCTTCCGATTGACGAGTGGCTGTGGTTGGAGAACGTTGTTGTCGGGCCGTATGCTTGTGTGCGATTTATAGGAGGTTTGGAACCTCCGACTTGTGTCGACATTTTGATCTGATATGTGGCTTAAGCGACAGTTTGGGGGATCTGGGGCGTCACTAGGGCAGCTTGGGAGCCTTGAGTCGTCTCTGATGGAGCGTATATGGCATCGAGGCGAGATCAGCGTGCGCGAGTTGCATGCGGAACTTGCGCCCCGCCTGGCTTATACGACCGTAATGACGACGATGGACCGGCTTTACAAGAAGGGCCTACTGAAGAGACGGAAGGTCGGGAAGGCTTACATTTATGTCCCCGCGCTGATGGAGCATGAGTATCAAGAGAAACTCACGCAGCACCTTTTAGGGATGGTGTTGAATGAGGACAAGAACAGCGGTGCGGTGCTATCGCATTTTGTCGATGCGGTGAGTGATACGGACGAACAGCTGCTGGAACGCCTGGATCAACTGGTGAAAGCGAAACGGCGTGCTTTGCGCCGGTCGGAGTAACAGTGATGTTTTACGCTCTCGCAACAGCGCTCTGTCTCGCTGTATTGTTCCTGGTTCTTGTCAGCAGTTCAATCCTGTTCTTCCCGGCCATGTTGCTGATCCGGCGGATGGCCCGCGCTTCAGGTTTAGCAAGCAGTGCAAACCTGATTTTTGGCGTGCGACTGCTACCTCTTTTTCTTACCACAATCGTCGCGCTAGGCCTGGCTCTCCCTGCATTTCTTGAGTTTGAGCCTTACTCCACGCGTGAAGGCATGGGCATTAGACTGGATGTCCTGGCGTTTGCGGGAGCGCTGCTTTTGGCGGTGATGATCGCGCGCGGCTGGCGCATAGTGAAAGCGACAAGCCGAGCGCAGAGGGCATGGCGTGCGAATTCGAAGAAAATCCACTTGCAAGGCATCGATCTCCCCATCTATCGCGTCACGGACGGTTCGTCATTACTGGCCGTGACAGGCATTTTTCGTCCAAAGATTTTTCTGTCAGATGAAATTGCTGCGGCCCTTTCTCCGCAGGAGTTGCATGCAGCTCTGACGCACGAGATGGCCCACGTGGCGGCGCTCGACAACCTGAAACAGATGTTACTGAAGATAACGCGACCACCGCGCTGGCTGAAAGCCTTTTACAACGTCGATGCAGAATGGAGCGGCGCCGCTGAGATCGCTGCGGACAGCAGGACACTGGCGCGTGGCGCCTCGGTCGTGGACCTGTCGTCTGCCTTGATCAAGGTTGGGCGATTGAGCCGCGGGCCCGCAACCGCGGGTGTGATCGCGTCGCACTTGATTCCTCCGGCGTGCAACTCTTCGTTAGAACAGCGCATTGTGCGGCTCAGTGAACTACTACAGAGCAACCAAGCGACCACAGTCCGTACAGGCCAGTCAGGAATGCTGATTTTCGCCGTTTTTCTTGGGATAACCGGCTATGTGGCATGCTTCCACGCTTTGTTGCCTGTGGTGCATGAAGCCCTGGAGTTGCTTGTTCGTTAACCGCGGGAGCTCGTTGAACGAACATCGTTGCACGAACTTAGCTGATTTTCTGCAATATACTTTTCTCAGCTGTGCCTAAAAAACACACCATCACACTCTGCGCGCTGGTTCTCATGTCTTTGGGATGGCAGCCGGCGTTTTCGCAGTCTCCCAGCAACGATCAGTTTAAAACGCAGCTGGAGCGGGCGCGAACTCTGCGGCAATCCGGCTCATCTGAGGAAGCACAGAAAATCTACGAGTCATTGTTGCCGCAGCTACGTAACCAGACGGCAAGCCCTGAACTGGTAGAGGCGCTGAACAATCTCAGCGACATTGCGACCATGGCTGGTGAGTATGACCGCGCGATCGCGATGTCTCGCGAGAGCGCACGCGCGTGCCAGCAGATGCACGACCGACACTGTGAAGCACTCGCGAGAGACGACGCGGGGATGGCGTATTCGAACGCCGGCAATTACGCGGAAGCGGCGGGCGAACTTGATCTCGCTTTGAAGTTGAACAGCGAGGCTGGCGATGCGCAGACAGCGGTGACGATCCTGAACAACCTGGGAATCGTCTATTACTATCAAGCCAAGTACTCGGAGTCTCTGCGAACGTATGAATCCGCTTTGCAGTACGTGGAAAAATCACCGGCGGAGGAGTGGGCGTCTTCCTGGCGGCAGCTGACTCGGCTCAATCTGGCAACGTTGTATCAACGCCTGGGCAATGATCAGCGGGCCGTCGGGATTTATACCAGCGTTTTGCATGACGCCAAAGGACTATCAGCAAGAGATATCGGTCATATCAATGCCAACCTCGGTGTGCTTTACCGCCATCTGGGCGATCCCAAGAACGCACTTCAAAGTTATCGCTATGCCGATGAGTATTACGCGAAGGAAAAGGATACCGATGGTGAACTGGGTGTCCTCAAGAACACGGGTATTCTCCAGGCGCTGGACCTCGGCCAGTTGAAGGAAGCGTTGAAGACCTTTGATTTGGTCTACGCTCTTGCCAACAAGACCAAGAACCAGCGCGAAGCCATGCAAGCGCTCCTTTACCGCGGAGAAACGCTTTTTCGTCTCGATCGCCTGGCCGATGCGCAAAAGGAGTTTTCTGCCGCGCTTTCTTCCGCCGACCAACTAGGCACGGTCGAAGAGCAGTGGAAAGCGGTTTATGGTCTCGGGAAAATCGCGCTAAGAAACAACCAGCGTGACGTTGCAGAAGGGAAGTTTCGCGAGGCCATCAAGCGGATTGAGAGCGTTCGGTCCAAGCTGCAATTTTCCATCAAGTCTGATTTCTTTGCCGACAAACGCGAAGTCTACGACGCTCTCATCAAACTCCTGCTGGAGCGCAATGAGGCCGCAACAGCTTTTGAATTCATGGAACGCAGCCGTGCGCGTGTCTTCCAGGACCGCTTCTTCGGCAGTAAACTCTCCCCTGATGCGGTTACGTTGCATTCCATTCAGGCGCGTCTTGATCCTCAAACCGCTCTGGTCGAATTCTGGGTCGCCGGAGACGCCTTGGCCACGGTATGGATAACACGCGACTCTTCCGGCATCGCGCAAAGCCGCCCTTCGGCCGCTGACATGGACAACTTTCAGCATTTGGTCTCCGCGCTGCCTGACAATCTCGGTCGCAACTGGCAAAAAGATTTTCAGAAAATCAGCGCCATGTTGCCCGGCGGCATTCTGCCGTTCACCGAAGACCGCTATTCTCACATCCTCATCGTGCCCGACAGCTTTCTCAGCCTGGTTCCGTTTGAGCTGGTGAGCACACCTGCGGGACACCCGCTGCTGGAAACTCGTGACGTCACCTATCTGCCCAGCGCTGTGCTGCTGCTGCGCGGTGCGCAGGCCAATGCTTCCGCCCTGGGATATCCGTGGCAGCCGCAGCTGGTCGGCTTTGGCGATCCCGCGATCGTTGGCGGCGGTGAAAGTTCTCTCACCACCACGCGCGATGCCGGCGGCGCGCTGCCTGCGTCGGGCGAAGAGATCCGCATGATCGCCAGAATGACCGCGGGAAAGACGCGTCTGTTTCTCGGGCCTGACGATCGCAAGGACACCTTCTTCGTTTCCGCGCGTTCCAGAGCATCGCTCCTGCACGTGAGCACGCATGCCATCGCTGACATGGACGACCCGGAACGTTCCCGCCTGCTTTTCTCTCCCGACGAGAATGGCCAGCCAAACGACTATTTATTTCTCAAAGAGCTGTACGACCTCGACCTTCGCGGCATGAGCCTGGCCACGCTTTCCGCCTGCGACACCGAGCGCGGACGCCTCGTTCCCGGCGAAGGCATACAGGCCTTCAGCCGCGCGCTTCTCGCTGCCGGCTCGCGCTCAGCGCTCACCACCTTGTGGCGCGTTCCAGACCAGCCCACTTCACAGTTCATGCAGCAGTTCTACTACTATCTGCTGAAGAAGCATGAATCCAAGGCGGAAGCGCTGCGTCTGGCCAAGCTCGAATTCCTGCATTCAGGAACTGAGCTGAGCCACCCACGCTACTGGGCGGCCTTCGTCCTCAACGGCGAAGGCGCTGCGCCTGTTCCCAGATTCATTCCCTGGCAGCTTCTTGTCATGCCGATTCCGATTCTGGCGCTTGCCGTCTTTCTTTTCATCTGGCTGCGGCGCAAAAAACAACGACTCAAGAAGCAAATCGTTGCTACCCAGCCCATCACATCGCCCTAAATTCAAAACAGCCTGCTCGCAAATGCAGGCTGTTCGGGATCTCTAACTCAAGACTTCTTACTTAATCTTAAAACTTCCGCCGCTCGACTCCGCAATGCTCTTGCCTGATGCATCCAACGCAGTCACTTTCCATTTGATCGGCATCCGGGCTTGCATGGCCGCTTTCATCGCTGGAGTTGTTTGCATCTGCGGCTGGGCCGATGTCGCGCTTGCCAGCGGCATGTCCAATGCATCGGTCAGCTCAACTTTATAGCTCGCTGCTCCTGGCACGGCTTCCCAGCGAAATTCACTTGGAGCCTGCGCCAACTCGCCGCTTGGGCTTACCAGTTTCACCTCACCCGACCGCAAAATACCTATGTTGCCAGGTCCACCCACCCTGGGATGTTGCCCAGACTCGGGATGGTACAGAGAGATCGCCAACACCAGCACCGCAGCCAACGCCGCAGCTCCAGCCAGGTAAGGGACGCGGAACAGATTCCGCCAGAAAGAAACCCGAGCTGTCGCCGGCGGCCTGGCCGATGCGCCCAACTGCTGCCGCTGCAACTGCGCCGCGATCCATGCCACAGCTGCGCCTTCGTCAGCCGTAGGCGTTGCCGCTTCAAAGTCTTTCAGCATGGAAAGTTCAGTCTGGCAGTGCGCGCAGCTTTCAAGATGCGCTGCAGCTTTCGCGTCTGCCGGAGCGTTCTCAGTAAAGCGCTCCAGAACTTCCAGCGGGAGACATTCTTTGCTGGCGGCTGCTGCTTCCTGCCAGGTTTTCAATTGATTGGTATCGGCCATGGTGTTTCTCCTCTTACCCCTTATGCTCGTGCTTTCCAACGTCTTGCAGCCCG
Source organism: Candidatus Angelobacter sp. (assembly GCA_036557225.1). Classification (GTDB taxonomy): domain Bacteria; phylum Acidobacteriota; class Terriglobia; order Terriglobales; family Acidobacteriaceae; genus Angelobacter. Next base: position 31,913 of record DATBHX010000058.1, on the reverse strand, counting down.
GTCCAGTTTTCTTTTGGCGCTGACCAGGTAAGCCTTCGCGCCGCTGGCATTTTCCAACTTCAGCATCCGCGTGATCGCATCCAGCGGAAGCTCTTCGCCAAAGTGCAGCGTAAATACCGCTTTTTCCGTTTCGTCGAGGGTCTCATTAATTAGTTGGCGGGCAATCTCCCCCTGTTGCTTCCGTTCCACCGAAGCCAGCGGGCTGTCCGACCCCATGTCTGGCAGCGTCTCCATCACGGCTTCGTCCGAATCCATCTCCGGAGCGTTCGATCTTGAGCGCAGAGCGTTAAGGCAATGGTTACGGGTAATGGAGTAAAGCCAGGTGGAAAACTTCGACTGTCCTTTAAAGTAGGAGAGGTTCTGGTACGCCTTAACGCAGACTTCCTGCGCAAGGTCGGCCGCCGACTCGCGGTCTCCCGTCACTGAAAGGCACCAGCGCGCCACCTTCATATGGTGGCGACGGAAAAGCTCGTTCAGGTACTGCTCCGTCAAGCCCTTGTCGGCCTCAGATCGTGCCTGGGCGATAAGCGCTTCATCTGAAAGCTCTTCCCAACGCATTTCCGGGATTATAGCAACTGGCAGCTCCTGCTCCGCGTCCTGGGAAACCGCTTGGTTACGCGACGTCCACTCCGCTGCTTCACCCGCGCGGCCCTGAATTGTATAGCTGTGGTCTGCCCGACTTTGAATTTCACGGCTGTGACTCACGCGACGCTGGCTTTCACGAGCATGATTTTCACGGTTATTTTCGCGCTGATTTTCGCTACTGTGATTTTCGCGGCTATGGCTGGCCGGGCGCTGCCGTTCTTTCTTATCAACCTGGGCGATAGATGTTTCCATGCACGCTTCCTGCCGCGCGTACATTGAAGGCACCGTACTTGGTTGTGCTGCCACTTTCTTCTTGTTCCTTTCCCTTACACAAGCTGAGACACTGCCCGCTCCGTCAACGGAACAACTTTCTTGTTTTCCAGCAGTTCCGCCCGCCTTAATACCCGCCCAACCCCGTTTAGCTTCAATGAAAAAACCGGCTGGGCAAATCAATCTTGGAGCGCAGGCGCCTCGCCTGCGAAAGCGAATCACAAGGTGCGTGACTTGTTGTTGGAAACAAAAGATTTACTCAGTGAAAGAAGAGAAGCTGGCACTGCTTCATCGCTTCTGCAAAAGGTTGGGATTCACCTGATCAATTCCTGATTCGCGCTCACCTGTCCCGGTTTGCCGTGGATCGTGGTGGTTTTGTTTTTCCGACCGAATTTCTCTCCGTGCCTCCGTGTCTCCGTGGTGAGAGTTTGCCTTTCCGATCTCCCGATCACGCGCGATCTTCCGATCTCCCGACCTGTCCCGGCTTGCCGTGGATTCCTCCGACCCTGAATCGTAATTCTCCCGGCCCTGTACTCCTGCCCAACTCCGGCCATGTCCCAATTCCGTGTTCCACTTCGGCCCTGCAATCTGTCTTACCAGACGAAACGCAAAAACAACTTCGGGCGCAACAATCCTGAAATTGGGTCAGCAACTTCATCGCTCGGCTAGGGCAGGCCGGCGCCGGATGTCTGACAAATACAAATCCAACTAGGAGAACTCAATCTAATGCATCGTAAATCCACCATTCTGGCGATCTGCTTCAGCCTCGCCATCCCCGCCACCATGGCGTTCGCCAAGGGCACGCCACAGCCCAACCACAACGGTACGTTCTTTAAGGGCGGCCAGCCGGAACCCGGCGATGATCGCGGCGTTCATCCCCAGCCCGGTGATGACAACAACCGCAACAAGCAGAAGCGCGGAAAAAATGGCCTGGTAGCCAAGGGCGGCCAGCCGGAGCCCGGCGACGATCGCGGACGTGGCGGCAACCATCCTGAACCGGGCGACGACCGCGGACGTCATCGCGGTTAAGCACCTATAAGGAAGTCTCTTCCTCCCTCACCACGGGCCGAGACAACTCGGCCCATTTTTTTAAAAAGGAAAAGCAAAGCAATGCGTATTCGATTCGGCTGGTCTCTCGTCTGCAGCGCTCTGGTCCTGCTCGCCACCTTGAAACTGGTGGGAGAAGAGAAGGCTACAATTCGCGTCCCCCACGTGGACCATCCACCGCAGCTGGAAGACTTCATCGGCGGCAAGCCGCATGAGACCGCGCTCAAGATCACCGATTTTCGCCAGCGCAAGCCGCGTGACGGCGCTCCTTCCAGCCAGGCCACCACGGCGTATCTCTCCTACGACGCCCGCAACCTTTATGTAGCTTTTGTCTGCCAGGCCGATCCGCATATGCTGCGCGCGCACATGGCCCGCCGCGAAGACATCGCCACCGACGACGCCGTCAGCGTCTCGCTCGACACGTTTCATGACGGCCAGCGCGCCTATGAATTTTTCGCCAACCCCCTTGGCATACAGCTTGACGGCATCACCGCCGAAGGTGTCGATGAAGACGATTTCAGCTTTGACGCTGTCTGGCAATCGAAGGGCCGGATCACCAAGGACGGCTACGTGGTGCTCTTCTCCATTCCCTTCAAGAGCCTGCGTTTTCACTCGCGCTCGCAGCACGCCGGCACCTGAGGCATCGCTCTTGGCCGCGTGATTCCCGGCAATCGCGAAGTTTCCACCTGGCCGCTGCTCACTGAAAAGATTGAAGCATATGTTCCGCAATTTGCCTCCATGGAAAGTCCGGAGCACGCACACGCGGCCCGCAACATGGCGTTCACACCGTATATCTACGCCGGCGGCGAAAAATTTCTCGATACCACCACAACTCCCGCCATCACCAAGTCGCAGCCCGTCTATCGCGGCGGCATCGATGCCAAAATCGTGATCCACGACGCGCTTACGCTCGATGCCACCGTCAATCCCGACTTCAGCCAGATCGAGTCCGACGAGCCGCAGGTCACCACCAACCAGCGCTATGAAGTCTTCTTCCCGGAAAAGCGCCCGTTCTTTCTGGAAAACTCTGACTATTTCGCTACGCCGGAAACAGTGCTGTTTACCCGCCGCATCGTCGACCCGCAGTATGGCCTCCGTCTCACCGGTAAGGTTGGCGATTGGAAGATCGGCTTTCTCGGCGTCGACGATCGCGCTCCAGGCCTGCTTGAGCCGCTCGATAGCCCGCAATACGGCGACCACGCCGAAGTCTTTGTCGGCCGCGTGCAGCGCCTCTTGAAAGGCGGTTCGAGCGTCGGCGCGATGGTCACACGTCGCCAGTTCGGCAGCGCCTCCATCAATCTCTGGTCAGTCGATACGCGCCTCAAGCTCGGCCCCAACTGGGTCCTCACCGGGCAGTTCATGCAGAGCGGCGTTCTTGCCGGTAATGGTGCAGAACTCGCGCACGGCAACGCCATCTATGCCGACCTGCGCCACGTTGGCCGCCGCTTCAATTCATCCACCACCTATCAGGACCGCGATTCCAACTTTGCCGGCAACGATCTCGGCTTCTTTCTGCGTACAGACGTTCGCGAGCTCACGCAGAACCTGAGCTATCAGTGGCGTCCCGAGGGCGGCGTGCTCACCAGCGCAGGCCCGCTCTTCTCCGCCCAGGTGGCGTACGATCACAACAATGTTCTGCAAAATTGGTTTGCCGACATGCCGCTGCAATTCAACTTCAAAGGACCGACCTCGTTGAGCTTTGGCCGTCTGGAATCGTTTGAGCGTTACCAGGGCATCGGCTTCCGTAAAAGCTCGAGCTATGCCAGCTTTTCATCGAACCGACGCGTCATTGGTTTCAACGCCTTCTACTCGCAGGGCCAGGAGATCAATTTCTTTCCCGCAACCGGCGTTCTCCCCGCGCTGGGTAACGCAACCGACGCTTCTGCCGGCGTCACCATCAAACCCGGCCGTCATCTGCAGTTCGAAGAGAAGTACCTCTTCAGCCGCCTGGGAAATTTTTCCGGTGTGATCTTTGAGAATCACATCATGCGCTCCAAGCTGAACTATCAGCTCAGCCGCCCGCTTTCGTTTCGTGTGATTGTTGACTACAACGGTCTTGCTGGAAATCCGTTGCTGGCCGACTTCCAGCACACCCAGCGCCTGAACTACGATCTGCTGCTTACTTATTTCGTCCATCCCGGTACCGCAATCTATGCCGGCTATTCCGATCGCTATGAGAACCTGGGACTCGATCCCGCCAACCCTCTCGGCTTCAGCCGTACACCGGGCTTCAGCTTCAGCAATCTGACCGCCCGCCAATTCTTTATCAAGCTCAGCTATGCTTTCAGACTCTAGTTTGTCCGCGTAGCTGTGAGCAGGCGCTGGTATGCCCACCGGCGCCTGTTTGTTTGCAGGTGCTCATACTTTCGCGCTCCTTGCGGATAGGTTACTGTATTCAGTTCACCTGGAGCCTGCCATGTCCTCAACGCCGATTTCTCCCACCGAACGCGACCAGCTTCTCGACGCCGCCAAACAAGCCTTCCATCGCGCTTACGCTCCGTATTCCAACTTTCACGTTGGCGCCGCCGTCCTCACCGACCAGGGCCAGATCTTCACCGGATGCAACGTCGAAAACGCCTCCTACGGTCTGACCATCTGCGCCGAGCGCTCCGCGATCTTCACTGCGGTCCAGAAGACGCATGGCAAGCTTGTGGTGCGGGCTGTCGCGGTGGCCAATCGCAATCAGGTGCCATGCTCGCCCTGCGGCGCCTGCCGCCAGGTGATCGCCGAATTTGGAGACGATATTGTGGTCATCTTTCAGGGCAAGAATGGCTTTCAGGAATCCACCATTGCTGATTTACTACCAGAAACTTTCCGGTTATCCTAACCGGGCACCAGCTCAGAATCCGCCGAACCCATGCTTGTCACAGACCTGATCCGCCGCAAACGCGATGGCGCCGAACTTCAGCGCAATGAGATCGAATTCCTCGTCAACGGCTACACCCGCGACGCGATCCCGGACTATCAGATGTCCGCGTGGCTCATGGCTGTACTCCTGCGCGGCATGACCCGCGCCGAACTCGCCACCCTTACCGAATCCATGCTCAACTCCGGCGAGGTCCTGAGCTTTCCCGAACTTCCTGCCGCCAAGGTCGACAAGCACTCCACCGGCGGCGTTGGCGACAAAACGTCTCTCGTGCTTGCGCCTATTGTTGCCGCTGCCGGCCTCTATGTTCCCATGATCAGCGGTCGCGGCCTCGGGCACACCGGCGGCACGCTCGACAAGCTGGAATCCATTCCCGGTTTCAACGTGAATCTGTCTGTCGCCGGTTTCCGCCGCGTCCTCTCCCAGTGCGGCGCCGGGTTGATCGGCCAGACCAAGGAGATCGCTCCCGCCGACAAAAAAATCTACGCCCTGCGCGACGTCACCGGTACGGTGGAGAGTCCGTATCTGATCTGCGCGTCCATCATGAGCAAGAAGCTCGCCGAAGGCATTGACGCGCTGGTGCTCGACGTCAAAACCGGCAGCGGCGCTTTCATGAAGGCCGAAAAAGACGCGGTCTTCCTTGCCGAACTCATGGTTGAAACCGGCCAGCGCCTGGGCAAGCGCATTGTTGCTCTGATCACAGACATGGACCAGCCCCTGGGCCGCGCCGTCGGCAATGCACTTGAGGTCGCCGAGTGCATTGACGTCCTCAACGGCAAAGGCCCTGACGATCTACGCGAACTCTGCCTCATTCTCTCGGCTTGGATGTTTTTGCTCGGCAAACGCGTCGAGACGGTCGATCAGGGAAGGGAACTGGCCGAGCAGATGATCTCGAGCGGCAAAGCCCGAGACAAATTCCGCGAGATGATTCGCCTCCAGGGCGGCAATCCGGCGGTAATCGACGATCCCGGCCTTCTGCCCCTGGCGCGACATACAGCCGAAGTAAAAAGCTCTTCTTCCGGATTTGTCACCGGCTTCATGACGGAGAAAATCGGCACCGCTGGAGTTCTTCTCGGCGGCGGACGGGCAAAAAAAGAAGATGCAGTCGATCCCGCCGTGGGCATCATGGTCCATAAAAAAATCGGCGACAAAGTTGCCGCCGGCGAACCACTCTGCACCATCTATTACAACTCAACCGAACGTCTCCAACAGGCGGAGCCCCTGATTCTCGAAAGTTATCGCATCGAAGCCGCTCCCTTGTTGCAGAAGCGCTCGCTTGTTCATCGCATCATCGGCGATTCCGTGGCAATGTCGGCCGCGGCAATCATTCCGGAATGAGCCCGCGTTCTATGCCTTCGCCGCATCCTGCGCGATTACTGGAATCACATCGCGCAATAACGCCTTGAACTGCCCCGCAATCTTTCGTCCGATCTCCAACACCTCTTCATGGTTGATAGGTTTGTCAGTTGTCCCCGCGGCCATATTCGTCACGCATGAGATCGCCAGAACTTTGATTCCCATCTGCCGCGCCACAATCACCTCCGGCACGGTCGACATCCCCACCAGATCAGCCCCAATCGTGCGCAGGAGCCGTATCTCTGCCGGCGTTTCATAGCTCGGGCCCAGCAGCGCCGCGTAGACGCCTTCGGCGAGATGAATTCCCAAACGCCTGCCTGCCTCCAGCGTCATCTGCCGGTAGTTCTTTGCATAGGCCTCGGTCATATCAATGAAGCGCAAACCAAAGCGCTGGTCTTCCGCGCCCACCAGCGGATTCTGTCCCTGCAAATTGATGTGGTCTTTGATCACCACCAGCCGGCCTTGCCCGAATTCCAGGTTGATGCCGCCCGCGGCGTTGGTCAGGATCGCTGCGCGTACTCCCATGCGGGCAAAGACGCGCATGGGAAAGACCACGGTCTGCGCCGGGTAGCCTTCATACAGATGCACGCGCCCCTGCATGATCACCACCGGCCACGCGCCAATGTTGCCGAGCACAAGCTGCCCAGCGTGCCCCACCGCAGTTGAGTGGGCAAAGTGGGGAATCTCCTGGTAGCGAATGCGGATGGCGTCTTTCAATTCATCGGCAAACTCTCCCAGCCCCGATCCCAGCACGATCGCCACTACCGGCTTAATCGGGCTTCTTGAAGCAATAAACCTTGCTGCCTCTTCTGCCTGGCCAAACTGGTCGTTCATGCTCATGCGTCCGATGCATCATCCTTTCTTGTGAAATCCGACCACGCCCCTTAATGCACAACGCAAATTGTAATGCTATAGTTCCGATCCATGGTACGCCTTCGCCGACTCGCCGTGTCTCGCTTCATTTTGTTTTGTATTTTTGTGATGGCCATCACGCCATCGGCCTGGCCACAGAAAAAGCCGGGCACAGGTGCCACTCGCGAGCAGAAGGCGGCCCGCTATTTTGAATCGGTCCGCAACCAGCCGTTGCTGCTGCATGCTTTCCTGGCGCAGATGCCCAAGGGAGGCGATCTCCATAATCATCTCTCCGGCGCCGTTTACGCGGAGACTTTTATCAAATGGGCAGCGCAGGATGGCCTGTGCGTCGATCGCGCTGCTCTCTCTCTCTCGTCGCCACCATGCGACCCCAGCGCAGGCAAGCCACCTGCGACTACCGCTTTGCAGGACCCTGTACTGTATGGCGACCTGCTCGATGCTTTCTCCATGCGCCAGTTTCATCCCGGCCCGGAGTCTGGCCATGACCACTTCTTTGCCACCTTCGGCAAGTTTGGCGCTGCCACCAACAATCACACTGCGGAAATGCTGGTGGAAGTCCGCTCGCGCGCGGCCGAAGGCCATCTTCAATATATGGAGCTGATGTTCAATCCTGATAACGGCTTTGCCGCCCGGCTTGGCGCAAAGCTCAACTGGAACAATGACCTTACCGCCATGCGCGACCAGCTCCTGGCTCAAGGACTTCCGCAGATCGCTGCCGACGCCTCCGCTTTCCTCGACGCGACCGAGAAGAAAGTGAATGAAGAACTCCGCTGCGGCCAGCCTGAAGCCGATCCCGGCTGCACCGTTCAGACACGCTATCTCTACCAGGTTGCGCGCGGCTTGCCCGAAGGCGCGGTCTTTGCCCAGATTCTTGCTGGATTTGAGATGGCATCGAAAGACCCGCGCGTGGTTGGCCTCAACCTGGTGATGGCGGAAGACTGGTTCATTCCCATCCGCGACTTCAACTCGCACATGCGCATGCTTGATTTCCTGCACGGCTTGTATCCCAAAGTCCAGATTACGCTCCATGCCGGGGAACTGACGCCGCAGCTTGTACCTTCGGAAGAGCTCTTTCATATTCACGCCTCAATCGTGCGTGGCCACGCGGTGCGCATCGGCCACGGGGTTGACGTCATGCAGGAAGCAGAGCCGGAAGCGCTCCTGCGCATGATGGCCGAGAAACGAATCCTGGTCGAAGTCTGCCTTACCAGCAATGACGTAATTCTTAATGTGACCGGGATCCACCATCCACTGCCAATGTACTTGAAGTTCGGCGTCCCGATCGCGCTGGCCACCGACGACGAAGGCGTCTCCCGCGGTGACATCACTCAGGAGTTCCAGCGCGCCGCTGAGACCTACAAGCTCAGCTACCTCCAACTCAAGACGTTTGCCCGCAACAGCCTGGAATACAGCTTCCTTCCCGGTGAAAGCCTGTGGAAGGATTCCGCCAAAGCCGTACGCGTAGCCGCCTGTGCCTCAGAAGCTCCCGCGACCGCAAAAACCTCTCCCGTGTGTTCGCACCTTCTCGCCACCAGCGAAAAAGCCCGCCAGGAGTGGGCTCTGGAGAAGTCATTCTCACAATTTGAGAGCGAATTCTAAGCGCACAAAACCATAGCTAAGGATTGTGTTACTCCTCCGATCACGGCGATTTCCCTTGACACTCCAGCTACAATAGACGGGATTTTTTCACCCACATTTCATCGCAAAGGACCCTCATGTCACGATTTGCAGGCTTGCTGGGCATCATTGTCTTCCTCTCGATCGCCTACCTGTTTTCCACTGACCGCAAGGCCATTCGCCTGAAGACCGTTCTGTGGGGGCTCGGCCTGCAATTCTTCTTCGCCTGGATCGTAATCCGCTTCACCTTCGGCCAGAAGTTCATGACTGCCGCCGGAGGTACAGTCAAAACGCTGTTGGGTTATTCGTTTGCGGGCTCAAGTTTTGTCTTTGGTGACCTCGGCTCCAATACTTCGCATCTGGGCTTTTTCTTTGCCTTTCAGGTGCTGCCCACCATCATCTTTGTCTCAGCATTTTTTGCGCTGCTCTATCACCTTGGAGTCATGCAATTGATTATCAAAGGCATGGCGTGGGCGATGAGCCGGTTCATGGCTGTGAGCGGCGCGGAATCGCTGAACGTCGCAGCATCCATCTTTATGGGCCAGACGGAAGCGCCGCTGACCATCCGTCCTCTGCTCCCCGAATGTACCAAGTCTGAGCTTATGACCATCATGACCGCCGGCATGGCCCACGTTTCCGGCGGCATCATGGCAGCCTACATCGGTTTTGGCGTTCTTCCGGAGCATCTCCTGGCCGCTGTGATTATGACGGCGCCGGGCACAATTCTGATGGCCAAAATGCTTGTGCCAGAAACTGAGCATCCAAAAACTGCCGGCACCGTTGAAATAGCAAAAGAAGAAATGCACAGGGATTCCAATATTCTTGGCGCCATTGCCCGCGGGACGATCGATGGCGGCCAACTGGCCTTCAACGTCGCTATTATGCTCATTTCTTTTCTGGCGCTCATCGCCCTGCTGAATGGGATCATGGGCTGGACCCACCAACACATTGCCTGGTTCCCTGAAAGTATCCAAAAGGTGCTCGGCGCGATCTTTTATCCAGTTGCATGGCTCATTGGCGTGCCGGGCAAGGATTGTTCCGCCGTCGGAGGCCTTTTGGGTACGCGAACTGTAATCAATGAACTGATTGCCTATAGGGATTTGGGCGCGATCAAGGCCGCGCTCGATCCCCGGTCGTTCACCATCGCAACATTCGCTCTCTGCGGCTTTGCCAATTTCAGCTCTATTGGAATACAGATCGGCGGCATTGGCGCTCTTGCCCCTAGCAAGCGAGACGTGCTCGCCAAGCTAGGCTTCCGCGCCATGATTGCTGGGACCATGGCCAATCTCATGTCAGCCTCGATCGTCGGCTTGCTGATGCGGAGCTGAGTGTTCTCACGCCATCAAGCTGCATCCCATTCGAGCAGCGTTTTTCAAAATGCCGAGAACAAATTGCAGTTGCCAAACTGCGGATTTTTGGGGAACAGGTTCGTATCAGGGCCCGGGCTTAAGCTGGGCCGTAGAGCTTTTATTTGATGGGGCTTTATCCCCTGCAAATGTATAATTCCTCCGCTCGAATCATCTCCTGCGCGGGAAAACCGAGGATCTATGCGTCTAAAGACATTTCTTGCGTTCGCCATCGCTTCCATTGTCGCTGTCCCAATGTGGGGCCAGGGAACCATCAAAATCGGCGTGATCACCTCGCTCACAGGTAGCCTGGCTGCTTTTGGCGGAGCCCACAAAAACGGCTACGCTATCGCCCTTGATGAAATTAACGCTCAGGGCGGTGTACTGGGCAAAAAAGTCGAACTTGATTTCTACAACGATCAAAGCAAGCCTGACCAGGCCGTCCAGGGCGTTTCCAAGCTGGTGGATCAGGATGGCGTGCCGATCATTCTCGGCTCGTATTCCAGTGAGAGCACGAAAGCGATTGTCGGAGCCGTAGCGCAACGCGAAACGCCGCTCATCATCCCCACCGCAACCGCTGACAACGTAATGGACTCCAAATCGCCCTGGGTCTTCCGCATCTGCGCCGGCGCCAACGATTACGCCAAGGCGACCATCGCTTTCCTCAAGGCCAATGGCGCGCCCAAGACCATGGCAATCGTGTATGAGAACACCAACTTCGGCCAGTCCAACATGAAGGCCATGACGGCCGCGGCGAAAGAAGCGGGAATCAATCTTGTTGCTGTCGAATCCTATGAAGCCAAGTCTCCCGACTACAAGGCTGTGCTGCAGCGCGTGAAGCAGGCGAATCCTGAGGTGATTTATTTTTGCTCCTACCTGCTGGATGCCAGCACGCTGATGCGCCAGTCGCGGGAAGTGGATTTGAATCCCAAGTTTTATACTTCGGCCGGTACCGGCTTTGCTGCCGCCGAATTTCCCACCGAGGACAAGGGCGCAGGCAAGAACGCGGAGTATACTTTCTCCGTTTCCCAGTGGCTGCCGGAAGCCAAGTGGGCCGGCTCCAAAGAATTTGACGCTGAGTTCTTCAAGCGCTTCAACTCCCATCCGGCCTACCATGCCATTCAGGCGTATGCCGCCTTGAAGGTCGCGGCCGCCGCCATGAACAACGCCAGGTCAGCCGACCCGGCCAAAATTCGCGACGCTATCAAGTCTCTCAACCTTGCTTCAACTCCGTTTGGCCCCATCAAGTTTGATAACGGTCAAAACCAGCATCCGGTTCTGATCACCCAGATTCAGGGCGGCAAATATCATGTGGTCTTCCCGGCGGATGCTGCTGACGCCAAACCCATTATTCCCGCTCCGGTGTGGGCCAAACGATGAGCGGACTTTTGTAAGCGCACGCTGCAAGTACTTTCGGCTGAAGGTAGCCACGAAACAGGAGGCTTGACCAGCGTTGGTGCGTTTCTTACAGGCTTGTGCCGATGGCTTACTGACCGGCGCCCTCTACGCTCTGATCGGCATGGGCCTGGCGCTGATCTTTGGCGTCATGCGCATTGTCAACTTTGCGCATGGCGCTTTCCTCATGGTCGGCATGTATGCCACCTACGTTCTGTTTGATTTCTTCAAACTCAATCCCTACTGGGGCTTTTTGCCTGCCGGCGTCTTCCTCTTTCTCTTTGGCTATCTCTGCTATCTCGTGTTCATCCGGCCGGTGCGTAATCGTTCGCACTTCATGCAGATTCTCATGACTACCGGCATCGGCCTCATCCTGACCGACGGCGCGCAGCTCATCTTTAAAGCCGACTATCGCCAGACCAACATCGATCTCGTGAACCGCGGCGTGCACCTCGGACCGTTCGGCGCCAACGCGGCAGAAGTCCTCTCCTTCGTGATTGCACTTGCATTCGTCATCGGTCTGCGTTCGTTCGTTGTCAGAAGCCGCACCGGGCAAGCCCTCCGCGCGATCTCGCAGAACCCTGAAGTCGCGCCGCTGATGGGTATCAATCTCACCCGCATTCAGGGCTTCAGCTTCGCTCTTGGGATCGCTCTGGCCGGGGTCGCCGGGGGACTGCTCCTGCCCCGGCTCTATCTTTTTCCCGGTGTCGGCGAAGACTACACCACCAAGGCCTTTGTCATGGTCGTGCTGGGCGGTATGGGATCGATTGAAGGCGCCGCCCTGGGCGGCCTTGTGCTTGGTATAACCGAAAGCCTCACCAGCCTCTATGCCGGCAATCAATGGGCATTGATTGTTGATTTCGCTTTTTTCCTTCTCGTGCTGTCTTTCAAACCCAGCGGCATCTTTGGGAGACAGCGCACATGACCATCCTCACGACCATTCTCAAGAACTGGAAATTCTGGGCCATGCTGATGGCTGTGATCGTCTGGTCGCGTATGCCGTGGATGGTCGGCAACAACTATCAGCTTCAGGTGCTCTTTCGCATTACCTTGTTTGCCGCCATGGGGCTGGCCTGGAACCTGGTCGGCGGCTATGCCGGCCAGCTCTCTCTCGGCCATGTTGCTTTCTTCGGCGTCGGCGCCTATGGCCTGGCGCTCTTCACGCAACTTCAGATTCCCATCTGGATCTCACTGTTCCTGGCCGCTGTGGTGGCAACGCTCTTTGCCGCGATCATCGGCATCATATCTTTTCGTCTGCGCGGTCCATACTTCACCCTGGCCACGATTGCCTTCGGCGAAGTCCTTCGTCTCACCGCCACCAACCTTGACGTGACCGGCGGCGCCATCGGGCTTACCATGCCGGCGCTCTTCCATGGACGAACCTTCTGGCGACAGTTCTATCTTGCATCGGTCGCCTTGGCCGCCCTTGCATTCCTGGTCAATCTCTGGGTTTCGCGCTCACGATTCGGTTACTACCTCATGGCTATTCGTGAAGACGAAGACACCGCCAGCGCCGTCGGCATCAACACATCGCGATGCAAACTGCAAGCTTTCCTGCTGAGTGCCTTTCTGACTGCGCTGGCCGGCGCCCTGTATGCCAGCGCATTCCAATTCATTGTCCCTGACAGCGTGCTCACCCTGGAAATCTCCGTTCAGATCGCCATCATCACCATGCTTGGCGGTGCGGGTACTCTGCTCGGCCCGATCATTGGCGCTGCCTTGCTCCTGACCGCCCAGGAAATCTTCAAAAACCAATTCAAGGAGAGCCATCTTCTCATTTATGGGATATTGATCGTCATTGTCGTGCTCTTTGTGCCGGAAGGGATTGTCGGCGGATTGCAGCAACTGTTTCGCAAGCAAACCAAACCTCCTGCAGCCAATGCGCAGGCAGCGCTGGGTGGAGCTGCGCCATGACTCCCATCCTCGAGCTGCAAAATGTGACCAAGCGATTTGGCGGCCTTCGCGCCGTGAAGAGCGTTTCATTGACGATGAATGCCGGCGAGATTCTTTTCATCATCGGCCCCAACGGCGCAGGAAAAACCACGGTCTTCAATCTGATCAGCGGATTTCTTCATCCCAATGAAGGCATTATTCTTTTTCAGGGTAAAGACATCTCACGCATGGCGCCGCATCGTTCGGCGCGTCTCGGCATCGGACGCACATTTCAGATCGTCAAACCTCTGCCTGCCCTGACCGTTCTGCAAAATGTGATGCTCGGCGCTTTCATGCACACCGGCAACCTTGAAAAGGCAGAGCAGGAGTCAGACAAGATCCTGGACTTTCTCCAGATGTCGCATCTCTCCAGCTTTCCCGCCTCCGGACTTCCGCTGGCCGCGCTCAAACGTCTTGAAATCGCACGCGCTCTCGCCACCAGGCCCAAGCTCATCCTGCTCGATGAAGTAGTTTCCGGCCTGACCACCAGCGAAGCGCTGGCTCTCGCTGCGTTGGTTAAGCGTCTGCCTGAGTGGGGCGTGAGCGTCGTCGGCGGTGTGGAGCACGTGATGCAGGTGGTGATGAAAATTGCCGATCGCGTGATTGTTCTTGACTACGGCGCCAAAATCGCCGAAGGTCTGCCTGCCGACGTGGTAAAAATGCCGGAAGTGATTGAAGCCTATCTGGGTCCCAAGTTCAAGGAGCTGACGCAATGACCTCACCCAATGCGGTTAGCTCTGCAACTCAACCTGGCAATGGCCCCCTGCTTGAACTGGCCAACGTTACCGCTTTCTATCGCGACCTGCAGGCGCTCTTCGGCATCTCGCTGACCGTCAACGCGGGCGAGATCGTCACGCTCATCGGCGCCAACGGAGCAGGGAAGACCACGCTCCTGCGCGTCATCTCCGGCATGAAACGTCTGGACGCCGGTTCGGTGGGCTTTGCCGGGCAGGATGTTTCCCGCGTTCCTTCGCATGAAATGGTCGCGCGTGGTGTCAGTCATGTTCCCGAAGGCCGCCAGGTTTTTCCGTTCATGACCGTAAGAGAGAACCTATCGCTCGGAGCGTACACGCCGCGCGCTCGCGCCAATGTGAAGCGGCTCATGGAAGAGCAGCTCGCGCTCTTCCCGCGACTCGCAGAGCGTATGGATCAGCTGGCCGGCACTCTCTCCGGCGGCGAGCAGCAAATGGTTGCCATTGCCCGTGGCTTGATGGCTCAGCCCAAGCTGCTCTTGCTCGATGAACCCTCTCTTGGTCTTGCGCCCAAGATCGTGGAAGAGGTCTTCGAGAAAATTCAGGAAGTCCGGCTCAGCGGCATCACCATGCTGATCGTCGAACAGAACGTCGTGAGCGGCCTGAGTATCTCCGACCGTGGCTACGTCGTACAGAACGGTGCAGTGGTCCTGGAAGGCACGGCCAAACAGCTGCTCAGCAATGAAACCGTACGCGCAGCCTATCTCGGTTTGTAATCGTCGATGATTCTCCGCCGATAGAGCGCCATCTCAAACGCTGGCGGCATCCAATTACAATATTTGCTGCATTGGAGACGAGTCATGAGCACGCAAAAAGTTGTCGAGCTTCCCAAACACCGAATGGCCAGCATCAGCCCGTTTACTGGGGAGCTGCTGCGCGAATTTGAGCAACATTCTGACGAAGCTCTGGAACAGAAGTTACAGCTTGCGGCCGAGCGCTTCCGCTCCTATCGGACTACCTCGTTTGCGGAACGCACACGTATGATGAACCGCGCCGCCGAGATTCTGGAAAGCGAGAAGAACGCATTCGGCGAGCTCATGACCCGCGAGATGGGCAAGACCCTGCGTTCCGCTATCCAGGAAGCGGAGAAGAGCGCCTTTGGCTGCCGTTACTACGCTGAAAACGCTGAACGCTTTCTGGCCGACGAACCAGCCACAACGGCAGCCACGCGTAGCTTTGTCCGCTTCCAGCCCATTGGTCCTGTCCTGGCCGTCAGGCCCTGGAATTTTCCTTTCTGGCAGGTCTTCCGCTTTGCGGCGCCCGCGCTCATGGCCGGCAATGTCGGTCTGCTGAAGCATGCATCGAACGTTCCGCAATGCGCATTAGCGATAGAAGATGTCTTTTGTCGCGCGGGTTTTCCGGAAGGCGTCTTCCAGACACTGCTCATCAGCTCTGATCGCGTAAACCGCGTCATTGCCGATCCGCGTATTGTCGCCGTAACTCTTACCGGTAGCGTAGGCGCCGGCAGCAGTGTCGCTGCCATCGCCGGTAAGGAGATCAAGAAGACCGTGCTGGAGCTCGGGGGCGGCGATCCTTTCATCGTCATGCCCAGCGCCGATCTTGATCGTGCCGCAGCCACAGCCGTTCAGGCTCGTGTCATTAATAACGGGCAGTCATGTATCGCCGCCAAGCGCTTCATAGTCGACGAAAAGATCTACGACGCCTTCACCCAAAAATTCCTTGCGCACATGGCCGCTCTGAAGGTGGGAGATCCTATGGATCCGGCGACTGACGTTGGTCCCCTTGCGACTCAAGATGTCCTGCGCGGCCTGGAAGAACAGGTCAATCAAACCGTGCAGATGGGTGCGCGTGTTCTTCTGGGGGGAAAGAAACTCCATCGCCCGGGAAATTTCTTTGCCCCTACCATCTTGGCCGACATCCCCAATGGTTCACCGGCGCTCGATGACGAGCTCTTTGGACCCGTGGCCTCCATCTTCCGCGCCCGGGGCATGGATGATGCCATCCATATCGCCAACAATTCCAAATTCGGCCTGGGAGCCTGTGCCTGGACCAATGACAAGGCCGAGCAGGAGATATTCATCGATCGCATCGAGTCCGGCCTGGCGTTCATCAATGCGATGGTCGCCTCCGATCCGCGTATTCCCTTCGGCGGTGTCAAACACTCAGGCTACGGACGCGAGCTTAGCCACTTTGGTATCCGCGAATTTGTGAACATCAAGACCGTGTCGATTCAGGGTATTGCCCCTGGCACGAGCAACAAAACAGAATAATGTCTGATCTCGCGATGGCGTTCAGCCTTCAGCCACCGGGCCGCGAGCAGAATTCAGCCTCGTTCTGCGACGGTTGAGCAGTGATTCCTGGCTGCTGATCTCTTCCTCTTCCGGCTCACGCGTTCGTCGAGCGTAGGTTCCATCGGATTGCATCTCGCGCGCTTTGATGTTGTCATTCAAGTAGATTTCGAGCGCGTGATCGCGCAGCTGGCGCACCAGCCGCCGGTCTTCCACCGGAAACAGCACCTCTACCCGGCGAATCAGGTTCCGTGACATCAGGTCAGCGCTGCCCAGGAAAATTTCTTCATCGCCGCCATTGTGGAAGTAATAGATCCTGCTGTGCTCCAGAAAGCGGCCAACAATGCTGATCACGCGTATGTTGTCGCTGACGCCGGGAACTCCCGGGCGCAGGCAACAGATGCCACGGACAATCAAGTCGACTTTCACGCCTGCCTGTGACGCCTCGTAAAGCGAACGCACCATGGCCGGCTCTTCCAGCGCATTCATCTTGAAGATCAGGTGTCCATTTCCTGAGCGGCGATGGTGCTCGATCTCCCGATGAATCAGCTGTTGAAAGCGCTCACGCAGGTTGATGGGCGCAACCAACAGTTTACGGTAATCTTTTTTCGACGAATAACCGGTTAGGTAGTTGAATAGATCGGTAACATCGGCGCCGATCTCTTCGTCGGCGGTGAAGAGTCCCAGGTCCGTGTAAAGATGCGCTGTCATGGGGTTGTAATTGCCGGTCCCCAGGTGCACATAACGGCGGATCGCGTCAGACTCGCTCCGCACCACCAGGGTTATTTTTGAATGGACCTTCAATCCGAGCAGACCGTACACCACATGAACGCCCTGGCGTTCCATCGCTCTCGCCCATTCGATGTTGCTTTCTTCGTCGAAGCGCGCTTTCAGTTCCACCAGCGCCGCTACCTGCTTCTCTTCTTCCGCTGCCTCCAGAAGAGCTTCTACGATCGGAGAATTGCGGCCCACACGATACAACGTCATTTTGACCGCGAGCACCGATGGGTCTCTGGCCGATTTTTTCAGGAGATCAATCACCGGCTGGAACGAGTCAAACGGATGGTGCATCAGGATGTCGCGGGCGCGTATGGCGGTGAAGATATCTTCTTCATCGCCGTCGAGCTCAAACGCCGGCGGCATCACCGGTAAAAAGGGCGGATCCTTTAGTTCGGGTCGGTCAACGGCCGCAAGATATTTCAATCGGCTCAGTGATAGCGGCCCGCTGTGCTTGGCTACGTACTTGCGATTGACCTCAAGATTGTTCACCAGGATCCGCAGCACATTGGCCGGCATGGCGGCGCTGACCTGAAGGCGCACCACATCGCCAAAGCGGCGCTGACGCAAACCCTCTTCCGTATTCTCCAGCAGGTCTCCGGCTTCCAGCTCCTGAATGGCGATCTCCGCATCCCTGGTCACGTGGAAAGGATGCGCTTCCAGAATCTGCATTCCGGGAAAAAGCGAATTCAGGTTGCTGGCGATAATGTCTTCGAGCCAGACGAATGTCTGGGACTTTGCTCCCTCACCCGCCTTGGCAGCCGGTCGTGCCGGCGCCTCCACTGGAATCAGTTGCGGCAAAGTTCCGGGGACCTTGATGCGCGCGAAATGCTCGTCACCCTCGGCATCGCGTATCAGCACCGCAAGATTCAAGCTGAGGTTTGAGATGTGCGGGAAGGGCCTGCCAGGGTCAAAGGCCAGCGGCGTGAGTACCGGAAAGACCGTATGGAAGAAGTATTTGTCAGCTCTGGCTTGCTGCCCTGCGGATAGCTGCCGGTACTCGCGGATGCGAACGCCCGCTCTCTCCAGCGCCGGCATAAGCTGGCGGCGCAAGGTTTTATGGGCCGTAGCGACGAGATTGGCTACTTCGGCACGGATCGCTTCCAGTTGCTCCGCCGGCGTCATGCCATCGGCCGCGACCTCGGCCATTCCCGACTCAAGCTGCCGCATCAGCCCTGCCACCCGGATCATGAAGAACTCATCCAGATTCGAACCAAGAATCGATAGGAACTTGATCCGCTCCAGCAAAGGATTCGCCGCGTCCTGGGCTTCTTCCAACACCCGCCGCTGAAACGCCAGCAGGCTTAGCTCGCGATTGATATAAAGACCTGGGTCATCGAGAGAAACGGACTTCTGGGAGCGTCGGGTTGGAGCCATGTCACTATTATCATCCTCCGCGCATAAGTTTGTTTTTGTGGGCGCCAAACCCTGTTTTGCTCCCATGAATTAATCCTCGTACTTCGCAGCCAGCCGAATGCCGGGGGAAGATCCAAATCCTGCCATGAGACCCTTGTTTGGCTGCAAAAGCACAATAATTTTAGAAATCGTTTGTTAATTGGATGTTAATCGTTTCGGCGATTTGCGCGGTACCGGCATGCGTTGCACCAGGATAGGCAATCGGCATGTGATCTCAAGCAGGTGGCGGGCGCCGGCAATCTTCTCCGCCAGCGAACTATCTGCCAGGAGTCCCTCGGCGCGGATGACGACAAAGCCATTTTCCTTCGCGATCGTGATGCGGCGAATGGCCCCGTCATGTTCGGCGTCCAACGCATTGGCCAGACGGAGAACTCCAGCCAGCAGCTTGATTTGTCGCCGCTGCTGCGCAGGCATGCTTTGCAGCCGTGAAACCCGGGGAAGAGCGCCCCGATGATAACGCGCCACCTGGGCCATGCTCAGAATGTCTTGGCGCGTCCAGCCAACCAGGTGATCGAGCTGACCGACCAGCTTCCCGGTCTTTTTGTGGTGGTTTTTGTTTCCTTCAGCCCGGCCCACTTCATGCACAACTGCCGCAGCGCGCAACAGATCGCACCCGTCTTTGGTGTCTTCGGTGAGTACGCCGGTACTTGCCAGGCCTTGGTAGATCTGGACGGCAAAGCTGGCCACTCTGCGGCTATGTTGGACATCTGAATCCAGAAATGACGACCATGCCTGCAACCTTGTCAGCGAGGCGTTGCGCGCCGCCGGCCCGCGCGGAAAAGCAGACCGCCATTGTAGCCAGAGAGATTTGTCGCCACCCATGGTTTCGCGATATCGCTCGATTCGAGCTGTTCGCTCGCGTTGCACCGTCTCTTCCCAGCGGCGCACTTCGTCCAGAAGATCCGAGCAATTCTGTTCCACGGCTTCACGCAAGACATCCAGATCATGGATTTCTCCCAGCAGGTCCTGCACATTCTTTAGACCGTCTTTCCATGCTTCGTGATGCTGCGGCAGGAAATTCTCCACTACGTAACGAAATTTCTTCAGCGCAATCCGCAGGCGATGGAATGCCGCAGGGGTATGAGTCTTCAACGCAGATGATTCAAGCCTGCGCGCCGCATTCAATTTTTCCAGCGCCAGAACCTGAAATACCTCTGAGCCCATGGGCAGACGCGCCGTACGTTGCGGCAATACACGGTTCCAATGCTGCCAGTGCCGGCGATCGAAGCGTTCCATCGCGTTCTCAGCTTGCCGTTTGAGTTCCGGCTCCTGCTCGCCCAGGCGTTGCAAAAGCCTTTGTGCAATTGGATCATTCGTCGAACCAAGCCTTTGCACCCATTCCATCATGACCTGGCAATCGCGGAGTTCTCCCAGGCTGTCAAACAACTCCGTAGCCTGGCGGCGCATTCTTTTCCATTCTTTGTCAGGATCAACAGCGCGAAAGCCCTCGGCCATGGAGCGGCATCTTCGCAGCGCGACGCGAAGATCGTGAACGGCTTCATTGCCGAAGCCATCAGCGGCCCTCGCGGCCTCCCTGGGAACTTCTTCCATCCAGTAGGCCAGCCCGCTTGAGGTTTTTTTTGAGGGACGCGGTTTCACTGCAATCTCTTGAGACAAAAGTGATCTGGCTCAAGCTTAGCAGGTAAGATGAGAGATGTTGAGCACACGGGTTTTGCGGAAACCTGGGCGAACAATTCAGCGCGCAGGAGCAAGACGTCTGCGGTTCTGTGCGCGCACCAGAATCGACGCTGACTTCTTATGTTGCGCAAGCAGGCGGTCTATCGCCGAATCAACAATGCTTACGATCTGCCTTGCGTATTGCCACGGTCGCCCTTCCGCCAGCTGCTTTCTGGCGTCACGCGCGGTGAACCAGCTGGGATTGCGTCCGCTCTCGCGCGGCGTCACCGTGCTCTCGACCTCAAGCAGGTAAGCGGCGATCCGCACTTCACGGCTGCGCTCATCGTGTCCCAGGGCGCGCTTGGTGTCGATGTAGCTATCAAAATGCTTTTCCGCGATGCGGCCTCTGGCGCCTGCCTCTTCCCAGGCTTCCTGGGCGGCGCTTTCACTCGGTGTAAGGCTGGGATTCAGTCGCCCTTTGGGAAAAGTCCACTTACCGGAGCTGGTATTTACGAGCAAGAATTCCACAGATGGGCCGTTCAGGCGATAGCACACTGCCGCTACCTGCACAGGCAGCTCTGACCCCAGCGCAAGCCGCGCCAAATCAGCAAAAATCCTCGCCATCGAGCCCTCCGAAAAAAGCTTCGGAAACGGTGCATAATCAGAACTGCACAACTTCCGCTGCAATCAACTTATGGCAGGCGAGGGGAAGAAATCAATAACTTTGGTAATACCCCAGGGTCTTTTCATCAGAGTTTCATCTTCTTTAAACATTCGAGAAGGAGCGGCAGGAAGCTTAGGGCGAAGTCACAATTCTTCCACGGGCCATCCGAGCCTGACCGAGGCAGTTCCTGGGGCACGAATCCGGGTAGCCATTTCGAAACAGAAACTAGATTATCGCTTCGTCGGTTCCTGCAGATGCGCTCTTAACTCTTGAGACAAGCGAGCCAGGAAATCCGGTGATCGAAATACGAAGAAATGGTCTCCCTCCATCATGTGCAAGCTGAATTCGCGCGATGTGTTTGCACTCCACGCTTCCAGGTCGGGACGTGGGACGTCAAGATCATCGACGCCCCCGAATGCCGCGATTGGACACTCCAGCGCTGGTTCCTCTGTGTAGCTGTATGTCTCATCCACTTCAAAATCCGCGCGGAGCACCTGCATCACGATGCTCATGAGGTCTTCATCCTGCAAAACTTCTTCCGGCGTCCCGGCTAATCGGCGAAGGCTCTCCTTGAATTCGTTATCGGGCAGCGTATGCAAGGGCGGACGCCGCAACCCCAACTGAGGAGCAGTGTGTGCGGAGACCAAAAGACAAGCAGGTCCGGCTTTTCCTTCGCGGCGAATCCTGCGCGCCATCTCAAAAGCAATGATCGATCCTAAACTGTGCCCATAAAAAGAGTACGTTCCACTGAGTTGAGGCGAGATCGCTTCATAGAGCGCGTCAATGAGCGGGGCCATGCGTCGAAAAGGCATTTCAGATAACCGCTGTTCACGTCCAGGCAGCCTTACTCCCCACAACTCCACATTCTCCGGTGCCCATGCAGCGGGCCAGTTATTGAAGATGCTGGGCCCTGCACCAACGTGAGGAAAACAGAATAGACGGATAGCCACTGCGTCCTTGGCCGGACGTACACTCCACCATTTGTTGATAGACATATTCCAAGTATCCCATTCAATAAACTAGTGCCAAAATGGCATCACAGAAACAATAATTTCATCTGCGAGTTTATTCACGAGCTCAAGTTTGTGTTATACAGCCAGAAGAACGTTTATACATCACGCGCGGCGATAGTCTACAACAGCATTTAAGTCGCTCTACAAATACTTCGTCAATGCCGATGGCCTGCGCCACATCGTTGTTGAAGTTTTAGTTTGATAGTTGGATCAACAATGATGACCCATCAAGCCTGTTGATCGAGCGGAGGAAAAGAAAACCATGTCTTTTGCTGGTGTGAAATGGGTATGGATGAACGGAGCATTTGTCCCGTGGCAGGAAGCCACGATTCACGTCTCAGCGCACGCTTTGCACTATGGAAGCGGCGTGTTTGAGGGAATTCGCTGTTATGACACCGTGAATGGTCCAGCTCTGTTTCGTATCTCTGATCACATAGAACGATTGTTTTATTCAGCCACCACTCACAGCATGGCAATTCCGTTCGGTCCGGAGCAACTTAAAGGCACGATTGCTGAATTGGTTTCCCGCAACGGCTTCAGCAATTGTTATGTCAGGCCGATCTGTTACCGCGGCAGCAGGGAACTGACGGTGGACCCGCGCAGATGCCCGGTGGAAACCACAATCCTGGCCTGGCCCTGGGAACCTTTGCATGGCAGCGACTCGGTGCAGAGAGGCATTCGCGCATGCATTTCCCCATGGAAGAAATTTCATTCCAGCATGATGCCGGCCACAGCGAAAGCCAGCGGACAGTATGTGAATTCCATACTCGCGATCCACGACGCAGTCGAAAAGGGCTATGACGAGGCCATTCTATTAGACATTGACGGGTTTGTGGCTGAGGCCGCAGCAGAAAACCTGTTTCTCGTTCGCAATGGAGCCCTGTTTACTAACGACGAAAAACATTCGATCCTCCTGGGAATCACCCGGGATTCCATCATCCAGATCGCACGCAATCTCGGATACACGATAACAATATCGCCGTTAAGAGCTGAGGACATTTTGTCCGCCGACGAGGTGTTCCTGACCGGAACAGCCGCGGAGGTAGTGCCTGTATGCGAAGTGAACGGCCAGCAAATTGGCGATGGTGCCTGTGGTGCAATCACCAGGCGAGTTCAGGAACAATTCAAACGTATCGTGACAGGACGCGAAGCCGCCTATCGCAATTGGCTGCAGCCTGTTTACAGGGTCAGTGAAGCATCGGCGTGATCCTTAGAAGGCTCTTATAAATTGGTTGTCATACTGCATGAGTTGTTTCGGCGAGTCGACCCGCCACCAGTGATTATTCTCCGAAGCTGGCAAGACGCTTCGAACTGATTGTTATTCCTGTTATGGGAAGAACACCAACCTTAATAAAAACTATAGAGCGTTTGCAACGAATAGATACATATTGCACTACATAATCGATAGGAACAGTGAGTTCTACCTCTTGTTAGAAGTATAAGAAAGTAACTGACGGCCAAACCGTAGTACCAGCGTTCCATTATGGGAAAGAGAAGTGTCATAACGGGACTACTACTTGGTGTCAAAGATGATTTGATTTCTTTCATGATAGTCTCGGCAGCTGCGTCATAGTCGTGAACATATGACTCTCAAGAGCCAGCCTGCCGGACTAGTAACGTCACTTTAGTCCGAGGAGATCCCCCGCAATGAGCAAGTCAGGCGAAACCAGCTTTCATCGTCTTCATAGAACGATTCCGGAAATATTTGAAGAGCAAGTCCGGCAAACTCCCGACACAGTGGCGGTGGTGTACGAAGGATCGGAGCTTACCTATCGCGAATTGAATGAAAGAGCCAATCAGTTGGCGCACTATCTGCACGGTGTTGGCGTGAAACCGGGCGCACGGGTCGGGATTTGTGTTGAACGTTCTTTAGAGATGGTCGTCGGGGTGCTTGGCATTCTTAAAACTGGTGCGGCTTATGTGCCACTGGATCGCAATTATCCTCAGGAGCGCCTCAGTTACATGGTGGAAGACGCTGAGGCAGAGGTGCTGCTGGTCCAGCAAAGGCTGCTGGACAAAGTAGCGTCGGCACAGAGCACGATCGTGGTGCTGGAAGACGAGCACGCGAGGATCGCGCAACAATCGAAAGCGAACCCGCCGAGCCAATGCACGCCTGATCATCTCGCCTACGTGATCTATACCTCAGGATCAACCGGCAGGCCAAAAGGTGTTTGCATCTGTCACCGGAACGCCGTGCGTCTGGTTTCGAACACCAACTACGCTGATCTTGGGCCGGACCAGGTTTTTCTGCAGTTTGTCTCCATTTCATTTGACGTCGCAGCGTTTGAGATCTGGGCGCCGCTGTTGAACGGCGCGCGCCTGCTCATTTTTCCCGCTTATACTCCGTCCGCCGAGGAATTGGGGGAATGGATTCTTGAGCACCCGGTAACAACGCTGTGGCTGACCTCCGGCTTGTTTCACCATTTGATGGAGATGGACAACGGCCGGTATTTCATCCACTTGCGCCAGTTACTGGCCGGGGGCGACGCGCTCTCACTTCGCGCCGTGCAGAAATTTCTAAAGCTGTATCCGAACTGCCGCCTGATCAACGGATATGGTCCTACCGAGAACGGAACTTTTTCCACCTGCGGAGAACTCAGGGAAATGGCTCCCGACGCGGCGGCTGTGCCGATCGGCCGGGCCATTGCATGCAGCACCGCCTTTGTGCTCGACGCCCAGATGCGGCAAGTTCCTGTGAGTGAGAGTGGGGAAATCTATCTCGGCGGAAGCGGACTGGCCCACGGATATTGGAACCAACCGGCGCTGACGGCCGCCAGGTTCGTGCCGAATCCGTTCAGCGATACGCCCGGCGAGCGCCTCTATAAAAGCGGCGACCTGGGGCGTTCGATGCCGGACGGTAATCTGGAGTTTTTGGGGCGAATCGATCAGCAGGTTAAACTGCGCGGCTATCGCATTGAACTGGGCGAGATTGAGGCGGTGCTGGAACAAAATCCTAATGTAGCTCAGGCCGTAGCTCTGGTCCGCGAAGACAGTCCGGGCGACCGGCGTCTGGTGGCTTATGTAGTGCCGCATCAGGAAGGATGCCTGCGCACCGGCGATCTGCGGGACTATTTGATCAAAAAGCTGCCTGAGTACATGGTGCCAACGGCGTTTGTCTTACTGGATACCCTTCCGCTTACCGCCAACGGTAAAGTTGATCGCCGCGCGCTGCCGCTTCCCAAAGGCGAGCGGCCTGCGCTGGAACAGCCTTATGTTGCTCCAGGGACCGCCACCGAGACGATGCTCGCAGGAGTCTGGGCCGAGGTGCTGCGCATCGACCGCGTAGGTGCGCAAGACAGCTTCTTCGATCTTGGCGGAAATTCACTGCTCGCAGCCCAGGTCATGTCCCGCGTACGCAAGAGCTATGGCGTCTCGCTTCCGTTGCGCAGCTTCTTTGAGAAGCCGGTTCTTGCTGACCTGGCCCGGCGATTTGAAGCTGAGCAGAGAGTTGCTTCGCTGGATCAGGTCGCGCCCATTGGCGCGGTGCAGCGTGGAGAAGAGATACCACTCGGCTTTTCTCAGGAGCGAGTCTGGTTCCTGCAGGAACTTGATCCCTCCAGCATCGCCTATAACTTTCAAGCGACGTTGCGCATTCGTGGACCGTTGAACATCGCAGCGCTGGAACAGAGCCTTACTGAGATCATCGCCCGCCATGAGATTTTTCGCACCACCTTCGTTGAAAGACACGGACATCCGTTGCAGATCGTCCATGATGCCTTTCCGGTGAGGCTGCCGGTGGTCGACTTGCAAGGCGTTGCCCGCGAGCAGATGGACAACGTGGTCGCTGAGATGGTGAAGAAGGAAACGGCCAGCCAGTTTGATGTTGGCCGGCTTCCGCTGATCCGCTGGGCGTTGTTTTCCTTGGGCGAGCAGGAGCATATCCTGCTCCACATCGAACACCACTTTGTTCATGATGGCTGGGGATTCAACGTTTTTCTGGGTGAGCTGCTTGAGATTTACAAGGCGCGGGCCGCAGGAGAGCCTTCACCGCTCGCTCCGCCGCGGGTCCAGTTCGCAGACTACGCTGTTTGGCAGCGGCAGTATGTCCGCTCTGAGAGGGTGCAGGCGCAGCTTTCATTCTGGAAAAGCAAACTCGCCGGTAGCCTGCCCATGAGTGCCTTGCCCACGGACAGACCTCGTCCGTCAGTTCAAACCTTCAACGGCCGCGTGCTCAGAATCCCTCTTTCCACCGACCTCTGCCGCAGCCTGCACGCCTTCAGCAATCAGGAAGAGGCGAGCCTGTTTGTGATCATGATGTCGGCCTTCTTTACGCTCGCCTACCGTTATACCCGGCAGGGGGATTTTTGCGTGGGCACCAGCCTGGCGAACCGTCAGCGCCCGGAAACCGAAGGCTTGCTGGGCATGTTGGTCAACAATGTGGTTTTGCGCGCACAGATGGACGCCGGCTTGAGCTTCCGCGATCTGCTGGCCCAGGTGCGTGAACTTACTTTTGAGGCTTATGAGAACCAGGATGTACCCCTGCAAGACGTAGTGCGGGCCGTGAACGTCAACCGCGATCTGCGGGTGAATCCGCTGTTCCAGACAACTTTCAACTTCCACAACTCACCGGTCTTTGTTCCTGAAATTCCAGAATTGCAGTTACAGCTGGTGGAAGCCCTGGGCAATGGCGCCGCCAAGTTTGATCTGGGGGTGATTGTGATTCCTGCTTCCACGCAGCGTCTGCGTCTCAATCCTGAATGGGACAAAGACGCCGTCGTCATGCTGTGGGAATACAACACCGACTTGTTCGATGAGAGCACCATCCGCCGCAGTGTAAAGCACTACGAAAAGATTCTCGCCGGCATGATCGCCGATCCGCTCAAAAAGATCACCGAAGCAGGCCTGATGGATGAGGCCGAGCGGCAGTTGATGCTGGTGGAGTGGAACCAGACAACCCGGGAAGCCGAATTCGCGAAATGCGTACATGAGCTGTTTGCAGAACAGGCAAAGCGCACGCCCCAGTCGACTGCAGTTGCCCACGGGCAACAGAGCCTGACGTACGCGGAACTCGATCGCCAATCCAACCAGGCAGCTCGATATCTGAGAAAGCTCGGCGTCCGCCCAGAGGTACGAGTCGGCGTGTGCATGGAGCGAACCCTCGAATGGGTAGTGGCCCTGCTTGGCATTCTGAAAGCGGGAGGAGCCTACGTCCCGCTCGACGCGAACTATCCGGCCGAACGGCTCGCGTACATGGTGGAAGATTCTCAACTCGCGTTGGTGCTCACCCAGCAGAAAACCCACGACCGGCTGGGCGAAGTCGCGGGAGATTGGGTTTGCCTTGATCAACGCTGGGCTGAGATCGCGAAGCAAGATGATGGGAAATTCGCTGGCGGCGCAACCCCGGAAAACCTCGTTTACGTGATCTACACCTCGGGTTCAACCGGAAAACCCAAAGGAGTTGGCGTTCCGCATCGTGGGCTGGAGAACCTGATCACGTGGCACCAGAAAACTTACGAACTGACTCCGGCTGACCGTGCGACTCAAGTCGCGTCGCAGGCGTTTGACGCTTCGGTCTGGGAGATGTGGCCGTACCTGCTGAGCGGAAGCTCGCTTGATCTGCCCGACCAGGAAGTTCTTGACCAGCCGGCCAAACTCTTCGAGTGGCTGGCCGAGCGCAAAATCACGATCTGCTTCTTGCCGACACCGCTGGCGGAAGTCCTGGGCAGCACGCAGCCGCTCCCCAAATTGCATTTGCGTGCGCTGCTCACCGGCGGCGACAAGCTGCATGAAGGGCCCTGGTCCAGCCTGCCTTGTCCCATCACCAATCATTACGGCCCTACGGAAAACACGGTCGTGAGTACCTGTATCCGCGCGAACTCAGGAAGCGTTCCCCCGATCGGTAAACCGATTGCGAACGTGCGGGCTTATGTCCTGGATGAAGCGCATCAGCCCGTGCCCATCGGTGTCGCCGGCGAACTCCATGTCGGGGGTGCAAGCCTGGCGCGAGGTTATGTGAATCGTCCTGGACTTACAGCGGAGAGATTTGTGCCCGATCCTTTCAGCAATGTTCCCGGAGAACGCCTCTACCAGACTGGTGACGTGGTTCGCTTCCTGGCGGACGGCAACCTGGAATTTCTCGGTCGCAAGGATCATCAGGTCAAATTGCGCGGCTACCGGATTGAGCTTGGCGAAATCGAGTCAGCTCTGGCCGTTCATCCACAAGTGAAGCACGCAGTGGCCATGGTTCGCGAAGATGGCGCTGCGGAAAAACGGCTGGTGGCCTACGTGGTGCCGCAAGATCGCTCAACGCCGCTCGATACGAACGAGCTGCGTGTCTATCTGCAAGGAAAGCTGCCGGCCTACATGGTTCCGGCTGCCTGGGTGGAACTGCATGAGCTTCCGCTCACAACGAACGGAAAAGTAAACCGGCAAGCACTCCCGGCTCCGCAGCGGCGCGCTGAATCGCAGCGCAGGCCGCGTACGCCACGTGAAGAAACCCTGTGCGAGATTCTGGCGGAAGTGCTCTCCATGGACCGCGTCGGCATTGACGATGACTTTTTCGCCTTGGGCGGCCATTCGCTCATGGCCACGCGTGTGGTGAGCCAGGTTCGCGCGGCGCTTGGCGTCGAGCTTTCTCTGCGCACGATATTCGCAGCGCCCACGGTGGGCGAAATGAGCCGTCATCTTGGTCTTGATCAACAGCCCGTTTTCAACACCAAGGCTTATGCCAATCCTGCTGCTGTACGGAGAGGATGATTCATGGCCACGGTTGAAACGAAACCAATTTTTGGCGAAGAGGCGTTCGATACGGAAACCGGTCAGAGCGTATGGTGGGACGGTTATGGCTGGACCTATGTCAAACCGCTTGTCGCACCACATGCTTCTCCGGCTGACAGCAATGGCCATCAGGTACAAGATTCGCTGACAGCGCGGGAGCGTCCGGAGCATCTGCCGCTGTCTTTTGCCCAGAGCCGGCTGTGGTTGATCGATCAGCTGGAGGGCTCCAGTACGGAATACAACCTGCCGGAATCGGTGAGGCTGCGTGGTGAACTTGACCTGGAAGCGCTGCGCAAGACCATCGATGCGTTGGTTGATCGTCATGAGAGCCTGCGTACGCACTTCATGCTGGTTGGCGGCCAGCCGGTGCAGGTCATCCTGCCAAAATTGGAAGTTGACCTGGGCTTGGAAGATCTCAGCCATCTGGATAAAGGCTCACAGCAAGAGAAGGTGGCTGAAGCGCAGCGTCATGAATGGACTCAGGCTTTCGACCTTGCTCGCGGACCGCTCGTGCGCATGAAGCTGCTGAAGCTCAGTGATCATGACCACGTCCTTTTGCGCAGCTTCCATCACATTGTCTTCGATGGCTGGTCTGTCGGAGTCTTCAATCGCGAATTCATGCTGCTCTATGAGGCGTTTCATGAAGGACAGCCCAATCCCTTGAAGCCGATGCCCGTCCAGTATGCCGACTTCACTCTTTGGCAACGGCGGTGCCTGGATGAGCAGGGACTCAAAGAGCATCTCGACTATTGGCGTGAACAGCTCGCAGGCATTCCGGAAAAACTCGAGCTGCCGCACGACCACCCGCGCGGGTCGCGGCAAACATTTGCCGCCGGTATTTACACGCTGCACTTTCCTGCCGAATTGGAAGCTTCATTGCGGCGGATCAGCCAGACACGCCACGCGACACTCTACATGTCTCTGCTTACCGGGATTGCGATGTTGCTGCAACGCTACAGCAATCAGCAGGATATCGTTGTCGGTTCACCCATTGCCAATCGCCAGGAAGCCCAGCTCGAGCAGTTGATCGGATTCTTCGTCAATTCACTGGTCATGCGCATCCAGGTTGATCCGAATCAGAGCTTTTCCAGCTTGCTGGCCGATGTTCAGAAAACAACGCTCGATGCCTATGCGCACCAGGACCTTCCCTTTGAGCGATTAGTAGAGGAGTTGTCTCCGCAGCGCAGTCTCAGCACTACGCCGCTGTTCCAGGTGATGTTTGCCGTACAGAACGCGCCCATGGGCAAGCAGCGAATGAAGAATCTGGAAGTGGAGACGGAGCGCATCCGAAACGACGGCCTCAGGACCCGCTTCGATCTTGAGTTGCACGCCTGGGAACTGGAGACCGGCCTGGATCTTCTGTGGGTTTACAACCGCGACATCTTTGATCCCTGGCGCGTAGAGCAGATGGCGCGTCATTACCAGAACCTCCTGGAAGCGGCGGTCGTGGCCCTTGAGGGCCCGATTCGCGAACTGGAGATGCTGGGCGCCGGCGAGAAGCAGCAACTCCTCACCGATTGGAACCGTACCGAGGTCGCTCTTCCAAACTGCTGCGTCCATCAGCGGTTTGAACACCTGGCAGCGAGCAATCCTGATGCTGTGGCCGTGCTCTATGAAGGCGAGTCGCTCTCGTATCGAGAGCTGAACGAACGTGCCAACCAGGTTGCTCATCGACTGTTGAAGCTGGGGGTAAAACCGGAAACGTTTGTCGGCATCTGTCTGGAGCGTTCACTGGAAATGGTTGTGGCGGTGCTCGGCATTGTGAAAGCAGGCGGTGTCTATACGCCCATCGCGGCGGACCTGCCGGCCGTGCGGCGCAGAAGCATGATGGCCGATTCCGGTGTACGCCATCTCATCACTACCGCTAGTGAAGTCGAGCAGTACCGTGGCGCGATCGAAAACATTGTTGTCATTGACGAAGAAGCTGCTGCATTGTCGCGGGAAAGCACCGCCAATCCGGAAGTCCTGCAGTTTCCGGAAAGCCCGGCTTACGTGAACTACACCTCGGGATCCACCGGCCAGCCGAAGGGCGTACTGGTGCCGCATACCAGCATCATGCGCCTGGTGTGCGAGCCGAACTTCATGCAGCTGGATTCTGGGTCGCGTTTCCTGCAGATGGCGCCTTTGAGCTTTGACGCAGCGACTCTAGAAATATGGGGACCGTTGCTCAATGGCGGATCGCTGGCGGTGATGCCTGCCGGCAGAGCGTCAGTGCAGGAGATTGGTGATGTTGTCCGCCGTCTTGAAGTGAACTGCTTGTGGCTGACGGCTGGATTGTTTCATGAGGTGGTCGACCACGAACTGGACGCATTCAGCGGAGTACGGCAATTGCTGGCCGGGGGAGATGTTCTCTCCGTCGATCACGTGAAACGAGTGCTTCTTTCGCACCCTCAATGCCAGCTCATCAACGGCTATGGCCCGACCGAGAATACAACGTTCACATGCTGCTATCCGGTCCCGCGCTCGGCTCCCATCGGCGAAGCCGTGCCGATTGGCTTTCCCATCAACAATACCCGTGTCTACATTCTTGACGCCGACCTGAAGCCAACTCCCGTCGGCGTCACGGGTGAACTGTATGCTGCGGGCGCAGGATTGGCGCGTGGATACCTGGACCAGCCAGAGCTGACTGCCGAGCGATTCCTGCCCAATCCGTACGGAACGCAGGGAGAAAGAATGTATCGCACCGGCGATCTGGTGCGATGGCGAATTGACGGCGCGGTTGAGTTTGTCGGCCGCAATGACGAACAGGTAAAGGTCCGCGGCTTTCGCATTGAGCTGGGCGAGATTGAGTCGGCGCTCAAGGACCATGACTCCGTGCAGGATGCGCTGGTCCTGGTGCGCAAAATCGAAACCGACAAACAGCTGCTCGGTTATGTAGTGGCCCGGCCGGATGTCGGCCAGCAGGCTGGCGCGCAGGGCGCGCACATCATTCACTGGCGCCAGCTCTATGAATCCACCTACAAGAAAGGCGCTTCCGCCGCCGGCGATTTCAATATCACCGGATGGAACAGCAGCTACACCGGAGATCCACTTCCCTCGGAAGAGATGCGCATATGGGTGGAAGACACCGTGGCGCATCTCCGAACGTTGCGGCCGCGCCGTGTGCTTGAAATCGGCTGCGGCACCGGCTTGCTGCTCACCCGCATGGCAGCAGATTGTGAGAGCTACACCGGTCTCGATTTCTCTGCTGAAGTCCTGGCACAGCTGGGCCAGTATCTGGCCACGCGACCCGATTTAAGTCATGTTGAGTTACGGCAAGGGCTTGCGAACCAGCTCTCCTTCATGGAAAACGGCAGCGTTGATGTTGTGATCCTGAACTCGGTCGTCCAGTATTTCCCCAATGTCGATTATCTGATGGAAGTCCTGGCTGAAGCAGAGCGCGTCACACACAGCGGCGGCTTTATTTTTGTCGGCGATGTGC
>DATBHX010000057.1:0-14439 GCA_036557225.1 Candidatus Angelobacter sp. | reverse complement strand
GACCCAGTTCTCCGTCACCAGCGGATCGACGCAAGGGTTCTGGCAGTGCGTGGCTGTCTCACAAAGCTCTGACGCCACCGGCGCCTACAACCTGTATGCCTTCAACTACGGTACGGTCCAGTTCAATGACTATCCGAAACTCGCCGTGATGCCGAGCGCCTATTACATTACCTACAACATCTTTAACAACGGCGCGACATTCGCGGGCTCCAAGCTGTGCGCATTGGACCGCACTTCAATGCTGGCCGGACAACCTGCGACGCAGATCTGCTTCCAGTTAACGAACGCCTTCGGCGGTGTGCTGCCCGCCGATCTTGACGGCCTCACGCCTCCACCGGCCGGTTCACCGGAATACTTCCTCAATTTCGGCTCAAACTCGCTGAACCTTTGGAAGGTTACCAACCTGAACTTCACCAACGGCACCGGCACGATTAGCAGCCCCACCAATCTTCCCGTGTCAGCATTTGCGGCTGCCTGCAATGGCGGAACCTGTATCCCTCAGCTCGGCACAAATCAAAGGCTCGACTCACTGGCCGATCGCCTGATGTATCGCCTGGCCTACCGCAATTTTGGCGACCACGAAGCTTTGGTCGTCAATCACTCGATCACTGCAGGAACTGGTACTGGCATTCGCTGGTATGAAATCCGCAGCCCCGGCGGAACTCCGGTGGTCTTCCAGCAAGGCACCTTCGCGCCTGACAGCAGCTTCCGCTGGATGGGCAGCGCCGCCATGGACCACGTGGGCAACATCGCCGTGGGATATAGCGTTTCTTCCACCGCGATCAATCCGGCGATCCGCTTTACTGGTCGCGCCCCTACAGATCCGCTGGGAACGCTGGGCGCGGAAATCAATATTCTGGCCGGCACCGGTTCACAGCTGGCCAACCTGAGCCGCTGGGGAGACTACTCTTCCATCAGCGTCGATCCCACCGATGACTGTACATTCTGGTACACCACGGAATACCTCAAAACCAACGGGACCTTTAACTGGAGCACGCGCATCGCGAATTTCCAGTTTGCTGGCTGCTCGGCCGCGCCCGACTTTGCGATCACCGCAACCCCGGCGTCACAATCGGTAGTCGCAGGCAACAGCACGAGCTACACCGCAACGGTTACGCCTTCCGGTGGATATACCGGCACAGTTACCCTCAGTGTGTCAGGTCTTCCATCAGGAGCCAGCGGGACCTTTACACCAGGAAGCGTGACCACGTCAGGCAGCTCCACGCTGGCGATTACGACCACGACTGCCGTCGCTGCCGGAACCTATCCGTTGACGATTACCGGCACGGATGGAACGTTGACCCACACGGCTTCCGTCTCGCTGGTTGTAACGGCACCGATTGTTGGTGATTTCTCCATCACCGCCACGCCCGCTTCGCAAACGGTCCAGGCCGGCAGCGGGACCTCATATACCGCTACGATCACGCCCAGCGGCGGCTTCACGGACACGGTCAGTCTCAGCGTCAGTGGATTGCCGACGGGCGCTAGCGCCAACTTTGTCCCCTCGTCTATTACCGGCGGTTCGGGCAGCTCGACTCTCACCGTCAATACCACCACGGCCACTCCGGCAGGAACATATACCTTGACGATTACCGGTGCTGACGGCGCGTTGGTCCACTCGACGACGGTTGCGCTGGTTGTTACGGCGCCGCCTCCGCCGCCCAACTTCACCATCAGCGCTTCGCCCGCCAGCCTTACAGTCAGGCGCGGCAATAGCGGCAGCTACACCGTGACCGTCGGAGCGCAGAATGGATTTACAGGAACTGTAGCCCTTACGGTCAGTGGCGTGCCCAACCGCGTTACTGCAACCTTTAACCCGGCGTCGATTACAACGTCAGGCACGTCAACCTTGACGATCACAACAGCAAATAACTCCCAGAAGGGCACCGCAACCCTTACCATCACGGGCAGGAGCGGCACAATCACCCATACAATCACTGTGAGTTTGACCGTGAATTGATCGAAACCAAACTTGACACTCGAGGCCGCTCTGCCAAGAGCGGCCTTTTCTTCTAACGCGCAACAACAGCCATTTTCAGACTGGATGTTAGAATCAAGTTTTGGCGAGGGGTCTCCATGGAAGCCGTTCGTACAGGCTTGCGCAACATCCTGAATGATCTGCTGCGCGGCTGTCCACCCGAAGAAGCCGCACTCCTGGCCTGGCCTCTGGTGTGCGGGAAAGAAGTTGCGGCGCGTTCGCGAGCGGTGAGCTTCAGCGACGGGAACCTGACGGTGGAAGTTGCGGATGCGGTTTGGCGAAGCCAGCTTCAATCCTTTGTCCCCCGCTATGTAAACGGGTACCAGGAATTGCTCGGCGCTCTGGTGCAGCGCATTGATTTCAAAATACAGCAGTCAGCGCTCAGCGGTCAGCAATCAGCGAAAAACCGATAGGCCTTAAGACCACGAGCTCTCCCGTTTCCTGATTCGTTCCGGCTTGTTTGTGGCTGAACGCTGAGCGTTGATGGCTGAAAGCTTCTATGAAGGTTACCGAGAAAGACGTCGCTTACGTCGCCGACCTGGCAAACCTTGAACTCACGGAGCAGGAGCGCCAGCGCATGCTCAAAGACCTGAATTCCATTCTGGATTACGTCGACCGGCTCAACGAACTGGATACTGCGAACGTTCCGCCGCTGACTCAGATTTCAGGCAATGTCGATGGCTCAGGCAAGACCGCCAATCTCCTGCGCGAAGATGCGCTCATGCCATGCCTGCCCCACGCCGAAGCAATGAAGAATGCACCGGCAAGCGATGGTGAGTTCTTCAAAGTGCCGAAGGTCATTGAGAAATAGCATTCAGCAGTCAGCACTCAGCTACCTATGGACCTGAATTCCCTCACGATCGAATCCACACGCAGTGCCATCAGGGAGAAGCATGTAACTCCGACTCAGCTTGTCGAAGACTTCTACACGAAGATTAAAACCGACGATTTTGAAATCCATTCCTACCTGACCCTGTGCGAAGAACGCGCGCTCGCCCAGGCCCAGCGCATGGAGAAGCTGGCCAGCGCAGGCTCGCCGCTTCCCCCGTTGGCCGGCGTGCCCGTTGGCATCAAGGACGTGATGGTCACTCGCGGCGTCCGCACAACCGCAGGCTCAAAGATCTTAGAAAATTTTATCCCGCCCTACGATTGCACCGCCGTAGCGCGAATGGAAGCGGCAGGCGCTATTGTTCTGGGCAAGCTGAATTGTGATGAATTCGCCATGGGCTCCTCGAATGAGAACTCTGCCTATGGTCCAGTGCGCAACCCGCATGACAAGTCGCGTGTTCCCGGCGGCTCCAGCGGAGGCTCAGCGGCGGCAGTGGCGGCCGGAATGGCTGTCGCGACGCTGGGCTCTGATACCGGCGGCTCGATTCGCCAGCCCGCGTCTTTCTGTGGAATCGTCGGTCTCATGCCGACCTATGGCCGTGTCTCGCGCTACGGCTTGATCGCGTTTGCCTCGTCGCTCGATCACATTGGCCCGCTGACGCGGAGTGTAAAAGACGCAGCCATCATTCTGCGCGTCATCGCTGGCCGTGATCCCCTTGATTCAACGTCTGCCGACGTCCCCGTTTCTGACTATGAAGCTGATCTTGCCAAGCCGGTGAGCGGTTTGAAAATCGGCGTACCGCAGGAATATTTCGGCGAAGGGCTTGACCCTGAAGTTCGCGCAGCGGTGGAAGCTGGAATTGACAAGCTGCGCGCCGCCGGGTGCACGATCGTCCCCATCTCTCTACCTCACACTGCCTACGCGATCCCAACTTATTACGTGATTGCCACGGCTGAGGCCTCGGCAAATCTGGCGCGCTTTGACGGCGTGCGCTACGGACACCGTTCCAAGTCTGCCCGCACTCTTGCTGAGATGTATCGTCGCAGCCGCGATGAAGGCTTTGGCCCCGAGGTTAAGCGCCGAATCATGCTCGGCACCTACGCGCTCAGCTCCGGCTACTACGATGCCTACTATCTGAAGGCCCAGCGTGTCCGCACTCTGCTCGCACGCGATTTCCAGGAGGCATTCACCAAGGTCGATGCCATCGTTACCCCCACCGCGCCAACTCCCGCCTTCAAACTGGGCGAAAAGGCCGACGACCCCCTGGCCATGTACCTGGCGGACATCTATACGGTCACTGCCGACCTGGCCGGTGTCCCGGGGATCAGTGTTCCTTGCGGCAAGACCCAGTCAGGCCTGCCTATCGGTCTGCAGGTCCTGGGCAGGCACTTTGATGAGAGCACCGTGCTGCGCCTGGGTGCTGCTGTTTTTTCGTAATCCCGAGCGCAGCGAAGGACCACTACCAGAACGAAGATTTACCGGCAGAATACTAACTGTTCTGCCTCTCTCACCTGCAGTTTCACTGACCGATAGGGACCCCTCGCGACGCTCGGGGCTTCGGAAAAACCTAACCGCTCGCCTCAATTCCGGTCTAAGTTATTCGAATGGAAGTTACTGATGCAGCCGTAGTGGCGCAGGTTTTGGCCGGCGACAGAGACGCGTTTCGTGTTCTGGTCGAGCGCCATTCGCGCAGCATCTTTCGCGTGGTATATCGCATGACCGGCAACCAGCAGGACACGGAAGAAATCGTCCAGGAGACCCTGCTTCGCGCCTATAAGAGCCTGGAGCGGTTTGAGCTTCGCGCTAATTTCAGCACCTGGCTCTACCGCATTGCGGTGAATCGCACGCTCGACTTCCTGAATGCGAGAAAAACACAGATGCACAAGGACGCATACCAGATTGCTGACAATCCTGATCCGGAAGAGAGCAGCCAGATCCAGGTACAGGCGGAAGCTCCAGGGCCTGACCGGTTGCTGTTGAGCGCGGAGATGAAGCGTAAGATCGCCGGCGCCATGGGCCTGCTCACTCCCGCGGAACGCGTGGCCTTTACCATGCGCCACATGGAAGGCCGGTCGATCGAGGAGATCAGCCAGACGTTGAACCTGAAAGTAAGCGCGGCCAAGAACAGCGTCTTCCGCGCCGTGCAAAAGCTGCGGCAGCAACTTGAACCGTATGCGGGCCAGGGTTCCCCAACACGCCCCACACGCT
Organism: Candidatus Angelobacter sp.; assembly: GCA_036557225.1. Taxonomy (GTDB): domain Bacteria; phylum Acidobacteriota; class Terriglobia; order Terriglobales; family Acidobacteriaceae; genus Angelobacter. Next base: position 9,424 of record DATBHX010000057.1, on the reverse strand, counting down.
GGGGCGGGAGCGCGGTGAAATGAACCATCTGAGCGAAGAACAGATCGTTTTGCATTACTACGGCGATGCTGACGCGCCGGGTGAAATCAACCAGCACCTGGCTGCCTGCGCCGAATGCCGGGCAGAGTTCGAGCGTCTGCAGTCCATGCTCCGGCAGATCGAGCCGCTTGAGGTTCCCGAGCCTGCGGCTAACTTCGAGCAAAAGACCTGGCTGAACATTCGCGATCGTTTGCCTGAGAAGGGTGGATTTCTCCGGCGGCTGTTCGGAGCACAGCAAAAATGGGCGGTTGCGGGATTAGTGGCAGTCCTGGTTGTCGGGGCCTTCCTGGCCGGACGATACTCGCTGCGCCCGGTACCGCCGAAGAGCGACGGCACTACCGCCCAGGCCAACCCGCAGAAGATTGTTCTGGTCGCCGTGGGCGACCACCTGGAGCGCTCGCAGATGCTGCTGGTGGAGATCATGCACAACGAAGATACGGGCCACATCGACTTCACTGCCGAACAGCAGCTGGCACGCGACCTTTTGGACGACAACCATCTCTATCGCGTCAGCGCGCAGCAAGTGGGAGATCCTCAAGTCGCGCGTGTCCTGGACCAGCTCGGCCGGGTGCTGGCCGAGATTGCCAACGGGCCGTCCGAGGTTTCCTCCAGCGATCTGGAGCAAGTCCGCCACACCATTCAGTCAGAAGGTCTTTTGTTCAAGGTGCGGGTAATTCAATCAGAAGTGAATTCAAAACTGCAGCAGCCGGAGAAGTTGTCCGGCGGCAACGCTAACCAGAGGCTATAAAAAATGAATCGTAAATTAATTTTGCTTGTTATGTTTTTGACTGGCGCCATAATTTCGGCGCAGCGGGCCTGCGCCACGGCGCAGGAAGTACCTTCGGCTTCTCTGCTGGACCAGCAAGCCGCGGAGAAGGCCAACACGCGCGAAGACGAGGCTTATTCAGACGCCAAGGACAAACTCGACGATGGCGACTATGACGACGCCATCAAGGGATTTGACGAGGTCATAAAGCTGCACGGCCGCAAGGCCGATGGCGCTCTCTACTGGAAGGCCTATGCTCTGAACAAGGCAGGCAACAAGGCCCAGGCGCTTACCGCGATTGGAGAACTGCGCAAGAGTTATCCCAAGAGCACCTGGCTGCGCGATGCCGGCGCGCTGGAGCAGGAGATGCGCGGCGTCGCCAACGTCGACCCGCAGAACATTCCCGACGAAGAGTTGAAGCTGCTGGCCATCCAGAGCCTGATGAATTCCGATCCGGACAAGGCTGTCCCTTTGCTGGAAAAAATCGTCATGGGGAACTACCCCACGAAACTGAAAGACAAAGCGTTGTTTGTTCTTTCCCAGAGTAGTTCAGACAAGGCCCAGCAGATCCTGATGGGAATCGCCAAGGCCAACAACCAACCCGACCTGCAGAAGCGTGCCATCCGCTACCTGGGCATGAATAGCAGCCAACGCAATCGCGTCGTATTGAAGGAGATTTACAACACCTCCACCGATATCAGCGTGAAGAAGACCGTGTTCCAGGCCTGGTTGATGTGTGGCTGCAAAGAGGACGTGGCGGCCCTGGCGCGTACAGAAAAGAATCCGGAGCTTCGCCGCGAAGCCATCCGCTATCTGGGCATGATGGGCGGACGGGCAGAGCTGCTTGATTTCTATAAGAACTCTCCTGATGTCGAGACCCGCGAAGCCGCGGTCGGCGCCATGCTGCTGTGTGGCTGCTCACGTGAGTTGGCCCAGATTGTCGAGACAGAAAAAGATCCCGCGGTCCTGGACAAGGCCATCAATACCCTGGGCCTGGTCGGCGGCGAAGAAAGCCTGGCTGCCCTGACCAAGCTCTATAGCTCTCAGGCCGGCATTCCGGTGAAAAAGAAAGTCATCAATGCCCTCTTCCTGCACGGCGCCGGAAGAGAGATGGTCGCGCTGGCGCGCAAGGAGACCAATCCTGAGCTGCGGAGAGAGCTGATTCAGAAGATGTCGTTGATGAATTCGCCGGAGATCACCGACTACATGATGGAAATCCTGAACAAATAAGGGAGGCGGCCGTGAACACAAAGACGAGTGGAAGATCGATCACAATCATTGCCCTGCTGCTGATGTTTGGCGCCGCGTTGGCGGCCGCCCAGAAACCCAAAGTCTCCGATGCCAAACTGCAGGAACTCCAGGCCGGCGCCAGTCTTAGAGCAGCGGTCGACAGCCTGCTGCAAAAGCAGACAGGGCCCTTCTGGATCGGCTATCGCATTCCTGCACAGGCCAAAGAGCGGACCATGTGCTGCTTTGACTCAGTGGACCAGTTCCGCAATAGTGACAGATGCTGCATGGGCTGCCGTATGGAATCAGAGAAAGGCGGATCGTTCAATGGCACGGTCTCCAACTGCTCATCGCCCGAACCGCTGCCCTATGCCTTTGTGTTTCTCCGCGCCTCAGGAGGACAGCTGAGCAAGGTGCGCGTGTACAGCCCCGATTGCGCGCTGGACTTCGCCAATCTGCCACTCTACTGGTTGGAAGATGTGAAGCCGGAGCAAAGCGTGGACCTGCTCACAGGCCTTGCCCTGACTGAGGATACAGACCGCAATTATGGCAAGAAGGATTCCGGACGACAGGCCGTCATGGCCATCGCCATGCATGACACGCCGGCGGCCGACGCTGCATTGGAAAAGCTGATTCAGCCTGGCAGGCCACAGTCGATGCGGGAAAACGTTTCTTTCTGGCTCGGCGTGGAGCGCGGTAAAAAAGGCCTGGAGCTTCTGCGCAAATACGTGAAAGAAGACGCCGATGACAACGTGCGCGCTAAAGGCACATTTGCCTTCTCTCAGAGCAAAGAGCCGGAGGCCTTGCACGACCTCATCGACATGGCGCGCCACGATCAGAGCCCGCACGTGCGCGGCCAGGCTATCTTCTGGCTAGCGCAGATCGGCAGCAGGAAGGAAGCCGAACAGATTACGGAAGCAATCGAGAACGATCCGGATACCGAAGTAAAGAAGAAAGCGGTGTTTGCTCTAAGCCAGATGCATGACGCTGATGCGGTTCCGCGATTGGTCCAATTGGCCAAGACCAACAAGAACCCGGTCGTCCGCAAGCAGGCGATTTTCTGGCTGGGTCAATCTAATGATCCGCGGGCACTGGATTTTCTGGAACAACTGCTGACGAAATAGAACCTTCCACCACAGAGGACACGGAGAAGCACAGAGGTACATCAGGAAATTTGATTTCCTCGATGTTCCTCCGTGTGATTCTGCGGTTTATTTTGGGCTCAGTGGCAGGAAAGTGCGCGTCAGATAATCGCTGAGGCTCATCGTGATCATGATCAGCAGCCAGAAAAAACCGGCGGAGATCGTAAGCTTGGTGAGCTTGCTGCTGTAGAAAACGTGCATGAAGAAGAGGATGACCAGCGTGGCCTTGATTACCGCGATGGTGAGCGCGACTACGGGATTCCAGATCCCCAGATCAACAAAGGCGATGGCCCAGGTGGCGCAGGTGCCGATCACCAGCGTGACCAGAATGATTGCATAAAGCCCGGGCGTTGGATGCGAATGTGTATGGTCAGACATGATCTCTTAAGTCCCTCAGGCGCCGCCTTTGTGCCGGCTGATCAGATACAACAGTGGGAACAGGAAAATCCAGACAATATCGACAAAGTGCCAGTACAGGCCGCCCAACTCCATTGGCGTGAAGTACTGACCGGTAAATTCACCGCGATTGGCCCGTAGCAGCAGCCACGTAAGCAATCCCAACCCAATGATCATGTGGAAGGCGTGCAGTCCGGTCATAGCGAAGTAGAAGGAGAAGAAGATCTCGGTCTGCTTAGCTGTCTGCACCGCGGAGGTTTCCGGCTCACTGGGGGTTTTCTCCCGGATCTCGTCGGCGATGTTGCCAAGCTTGGGATTTTCAGCGCTGCAGCCGCCCCAGGTATTGAATCCCTTGCCGATGATATGGCCCGGAATGTGGCATTCATCCCACTTGTCGTAGTATTCCTTGGCTTTTACACCCAGGAAGGCCGAGCCCAGGATCATGGTACCGATCAGGAACCAGACCTGCCCTCTGCGTCTTCCGGTCTGGGCCGCCCACACCGCCATGGCCATGGTGAAGCTGCTGCCGATCAGGACCAGCGTGTTGGCAAAACCCCAGCTCACGCTGATGCTGGTGCTCCCGGCGACGAAGGCCGGGTAGTACTTGATGCGGTAGATCAGGTAGGCGGTAAAGAGACCGCCGAACATCATGATTTCTGTGAGCAGGAAGACCCACATGCCGAAGGTGGAGGCGTCCTGCTGCTGCTCCATCGAGTCAAACTGGTGCGCCAGCGCGGGATGGTGTTCGCCGGTGGTTGTCTGGCTAGTGGACAACGGGAACCTCCTCCTCTTCTCCGTAGGCGTAAGGCTCTTTGGTCACGACCGGGATCTCATGGAAGTTATGCGTCGGCGGCGGTGAGGTGGTCTCCCACTCCAGGCCGGTCGCCTTCCACGGATTGTCGCCCGCAATCTCACCATACTTCAGTGACCAAATGAAGTAGATCAGCGGCAAGATGAATCCCACTGACAAGATGGATGCTCCTGCCGACGACAGCACATTCAGTACCTGAAACTCGGGTGGATAGGCCCAATAGCGTCGCGGCATGCCCATGTAGCCGAGAATGAACTGCGGGAAGAACGTAAGGTTGAAGCCGATAAACGTAATGATCGCTGCCAGTTTGGCTGGCGCTTCGGGGTACATCCGGCCCGTCATTTTAGGCCACCAGAAATGCAGTCCTCCCAGATAGGCTGTCACCATGCCTCCCACCATCACATAGTGGAAGTGTGCGATCACAAAATACGTGTCATGGATATGAATATCGAGGCCGAGCGCGGCCAGGAAAAGTCCGGTCAGGCCGCCGATGGTAAACAGGCCGATGAACGCCATGGCATAGAGCATGGGCGTAGTCATCTCGATGGCGCCTTTGTACATGGTGGCCGTCCAGTTAAAAACCTTCACTGCGGAAGGAATGGCCACGGCATAACTCAGCAGGGAGAACACCAGCGCCGAGTACACGGAGATCCCGGCCACAAACATGTGGTGTGCCCAGACCACAAAACCGAATACCGCAATGGCGATGCTCGAGAAGGCAACAAACGAGTAGCCAAAGATCCGCTTGCGCGAGAAGCAGGGCACAATTTCACTGATCACGCCCATGCCGGGCAGGATCATGATGTAGACCGCCGGATGGGAATAAAACCAGAACATATGCTGGAAGAGCACCGGGTCGCCGCCCAGCTTGGGATCGAAAATACCGATGTGGAAGCCGCGTTCCAGCGCCAGCAGGATCAGCGTGATCGCGATCACCGGTGTGCCCAGAATCATGATCAGGCTGGCCGCATAGTTTGACCATACAAAGAGTGGCAACCGGCCCCAGGTCATTCCCGGAGCACGCATGCGGTGCACGGTAACAATGAAATTCAGCCCGGTAAAGATGGAAGAGAAGCCGGCGATAATCACGCCGACCGCCAGCATGATCACATGCGTCTTCAGGTAGCCTGAGCTGAGCGGAGCGTAAAAGGTCCATCCGCTATCCACGCCGCCGGTGACCATGGCGATCATGGAAAATGTGCCGCCAGCCATGTACAGGTACCAGCTCAGCAGGTTGATCTTGGGGAAGGCCAGGTCCTTGGTTCCCACCATAATGGGCACCAGGAAATTGCCGAGCACTGCCGGCACCGACGGAATCAGGAAGAAGAACACCATGTTCACGCCATGCATCGTGAACAGTTTGTTGTAGGTATCGGCTTCAAAGAGCTCGCCGTTGGGCGTAAGCAGGTGCAACCGGATCAGCGCAGCAAACGTGCCGCCGAGCAGGAAGAAGAACGAGATCGAAAACAAATACAGGATCGCGATCCGCTTGTGGTCCTTGGTTAGCAGCCACGAACGGATTCCGTAGTTGTCGTTCAAAAAATGCTTGGCCGGCATGACCGGCGCAGGCGTTGTGGTCGCGGTACTCATGGTTTCTTCCCTGATGGGTTTGCAGGCCTCGTTCCCTGCGGGGTTTGCTGCGGTTGCTGCTGGTTCTGCTGCTTGTTCTGCTCTTGAATGTTGGGCACCTCGCTGTCACGGATCTCCGTGGGCGTGGAGCGGTTATTCAACGGGTTCGATGCCTGCGGCGAGAGGTGCTTGATGTACTCGGTGATCGCCATGATCTCGTCTTCGCTCACCACGCCCCGGAACGTCGGCATGATGGACTGGAAGCCGGAAACAACCTTGGCGTTTGGTTCCAGGATCGATTCGCGAATGTAATTATCGTCGGCCAGAACCACGCGGTTGTCCACCAACCGGACCGGGCGGCCATAGAGCCCTTCCAGGTTCGGTCCGCGTGCGCCGGAATCAGGGCGATGACAGGTGGTGCAGCCGTACTGCTGGAATGCTTTTTCGCCCAGCGACGCCAGTGAGCCTTCCGCTTTGCCGCTGGCCAGCCATTGCGCATAGTCTTCCGGATTCATCACAATCACCTGCCCGACCATGCCCGAATGCTTGGTTCCGCAATATTGCGAGCAGAACAGGTGATAGGTTCCCGGCACCGTGGCCTGGAACCAGGTAAACACGTAACGATTGGGCAGCACGTCCGTCTTGACGCGGAATTCCGGCACAAAGAAGCTGTGGATCACGTCCTGCGAGATCAACGTAACCTTCACCGGACGGCCCGTCGGAACGTGCAGGGTATTGATTTCACGCTGGCCGCCGGGGTGCTGGAACTTCCACATCCACTGCTTGCCTACGCCGTAAATTTCCAGCGCATTCGCCGGCGGACGCTGCATGTGGTAATAGATGACCGCGCCCCAGACAAAAATCACCATCGAGATCCCGAGCGGAATCACCGTCCAGACAATCTCCAGCAAGGTGGACCCATGGATCTGCGTCGCTTCATGTCCCGGCCGTTTTCTGTACTTGATGGCAAAGAAAAGAATCAGTGCCGCGATCAGCAGGGAGAAAAAGGTCGTGATCAGCACCAGGAACAGGTAGAGCGCGTCCACGTGCCACGCCATGGTGGAGGCCTGATCCGGAAAAATGGGAAAGTTCAAGTTCATCTAGTGAGCTGTCCTGGTTAAGCGGCCCTCGCGGGCAGCAAGCGAATCGCGGCGAAACATCATCAGCATGAAGCCGCCCAGCGCCAGTACCGTAATCAAAGCGCTCAGGCGCAATACATTGAAAATAGCGGCCCCGTATCTTCCCTGCCGGGGATCATAGTGGTAGCAGTAGAGCAACACCTGGTCCACCACGTTGCCGATCTTCCCCTTGGAAGCCTCAATCAACCCCAGCTGGATATCCCGCGGCGCGTATTCAATGCCGTAGTAATACTGGGCGACACGTCCCTGCGGCGTCAGCAACATGATCCCGCTGGCGTGAGCATACTGCTTGATCTCCGGGTCCCATGCGTAGCGGAATCCCACGGCCTGCGCCAGCGCATCAATCTGGTCTTTTTTGCCGGTCAGGAAGTGCCAGCCCTGCTCGGCTTCGGGACGGCGATACCGTTGCAGATATCTCTTCTTGGCGGCAAGGGCGTCCTGCGCTGTGTCGCGCGGATCGATGCTCACGGTCACAACGTTAAATTCGCGGCCAATATTGAAGCGAACAATGCCGTTCATCGCGCCGGTAAATCCGTTCAGCACCTGCGTACAGAGCATGGGGCACTGGTAGTACACCAGCATCAGGATCACCGGCTTGGCGCCGAAGTATTGCTGCAACTGCACGGCCTGGCCATTCTCGTCGACAAAAGCCAGATCGAGCGGGACCTGCGAATTCAAGCGTTGGTCCAAGCCTACCTGGTCGAGAATAGAGGGCTTCTGGTTGGGAATTGCCTCTCCCGGCTGGAGCTGGGGCGCGGCTTGCGACCATGACACACCCGCGGCGCAAACACCCAAAAGGGTAACCGCCACGGCCTTCCGAATTGTACTGCTCAAATTCACTTCTTCGTTGCTCCCGTGTTGCTGCTGCGCGCCGGTTGTCCTGAGTCGGAAACGCCGGTTGGATATTGCGTGCTGGGCGCGCCGACGTTCGCCGGCAGGAAGGGCCCGCTTACCTGCGGCAATCCCTGCCTGGCCAGGATATCCATGGCGTGATCGATCGGAATATGAATGTTCCCTTCCGCATCTTTGCCTGTGCTGCTGAGCCACTGGTCCTCTGAGCCGCGAAAGATGCCCATATCGTGCTCGTCATCGTATTGCAGGCGCGGCGTCCTGAAGGTCTTGCTCAGATGGTCTTCCATCTTGCCGCGGCCATACCAGTCCGGTGGCGGCTTGATCTCGCCCTCGGAAGCCGGTATCACCTTGCTCACGCTTTCTTTCGGCGCCTCACGCTCGTCCTGTAACTGTTGCTCCATGGGGGTGAGTTTGGCGGCATTATGCTGCTCAAACTTTTCCAGGGCCCAGATCATGCCGATCATCAGAACAAATGCCAGCAGGCCGCCCACGGCGAGAAAGACGCCGAACAGCACGATTCCGCGAATACTGAGATCGCTTTCCTCGTGCCCTTCTTTCAGGTGACCGCCGGATTGAGTTTCAAATTTATCCATGTTTCGATTCCAACATTTGTACAAAGCCAGGATCGTTCACCGGCAGGAGCGAGCGCTTGCTCAGCCGCAGGAAAAAGAAGAACAGCCAGATGCCGCCCATGGCGATGACGGTAACCACATACAGAGCGCCGTCGGCCCAGCCGAAGCCATTCAGGCCTGTGGCCGCCGAGGAGGAATCCACGCTGCCGAATGGCGCACCCGGATAAAAGTTCGGCGCGATTTGCCAGAACAGGTCCACCAGCCGCATGAACAGAACCAGAAATACCACTGTAATAATACGATTGGCATTCCGCTTGAGACTGCGCGACAGCAGCAGCGAGAACGGTAGAACAAAGTGCAGGAAGATCAACGCGGTCCCGAAATATTGCCAGCCGTGGTTCAGGCGCATCAGGTACCAGCGGATCTCGGAGAGCATGTTGCCGTTCCAGATAATAAGCCACTGCGAGAATGACAAGTAGGCCCACAAGACCACGAAAGCAAACATCAGTTTGCCGAAGTCGTGCAGGTAATCGATTTTGAACATGCGCGAGAGCGGCTCGATCTGCGCCAGACGCGTGAGCAACCAGATGGTAAAGCAGAACGCCGTGAGCACCTGGCCCACCATGAACAGCATCCCAAAGACCGTAGACCACCACTGCGGATACAGTGACATGACCAGGTCAATGGAGAAAAACGTAATGCTCATGCCGTAAAACACAATGCCGAAACCGCTCAGGTTCTGGATGCCGACAAATTTCGCGGGAACAGTCTCGCCCGCTTCTTCCTTTTTCGACCACTGATACAGGCGCCAGGCCAGGAATCCCCAGACGGCAAAGAAGATCAGCCCACGAACGATGAAGAAAGGCGCATTCATATAATAGTGGACCTTGTCGGCCCCCAGCGTCTTTGCC
>DATBHX010000056.1:0-66645 GCA_036557225.1 Candidatus Angelobacter sp. | reverse complement strand
CGCAAACCTGCTGCGGATCAATGGAGTCATCCACCTTCACATCGAGGGTCATGGCTTCGCCCAGATCGTTGATGGCCAGCGCAAAGGGATAGTTATTGCGCTCCTGGCCTCCCAGATATTTCAGATCGACCATGGCTTCAGCGCCTTTTTCGGCGCTGATGGCCTCTTCGCGAAGATGACGGTAGTTCAGGATGGAGGTAAACAGCGGAGAAGGAGCGGCCACGGAACTGCAGCGTTGCACCAGAGCCAGCGACGCATGTTCATGCCGGAGCAGCTGCGTCTGCAGTTCGTGCGTCTTGCGCACGCTCGTTCGCACATCTTCATCCCCTATTTTTATGCGCAGGGGCAGGGTATTAATAAAGATGCCCATCACCCGGTCAGAACCCTCGCCTCCCTGCATACGGCCAAACATCACTGTGCCAAAGACCACATCGTCGCGGCCCGAAGTCCTGGCCAGAACAAGGGCCCAGGCAAGGTGGCATAGGCTCGCCGCAGTTACTCCCAGCGCACGTGCCTGTGCCCGCAATCGCCGGCATACTTCCGGATCCACCGTGCGATAGCCTTGTTGGATGTGGCTGACATCGCCTTGCACATTGGTTAATCCAAAAGGCGCGGTGGGTTCATCCACATCTCCCAGCATGCGCGTGAAGAACTCTTCATGTTCCTGGCGGCTCACGCCCAACCGGGCCTGCGCCACAAAATTGCGAAATGGCAGTGGCGTGGGCAGAAGCTCTGCCTGCCCCTGCAAAATCATTTCAATTTCGCGCAGCAGGAACCGGATGGACGTGTTGTCTGCCACCAGATGATGCGCCAACTCAAGCATGACCCAACGGTTATTGGGCACATCTTGAGCGATGATCAGGCGCCACAAAGGCGCCTGGCGCACATCAAGACGATAGTGCTCCGGGTTGAAACGGGCGCGCAGCTGTTCAGCGACATCGCCCTCTGCGGGATCGAGACTGATCTCCTCCACCGAAAGCGGAGCATGCCGCCATACCACCTGCACCGGCTCCGGCAAACCTTGCCAGGCAACGGCGGTGCGCAGAATATCATGGCGATCAATCACGACTTGCAGCGCCTTGATATAACGATCCAGGCGTTCACGACTTCCGCCAAGCACGGTTTGGTTTAGATAAATATCGCCTTCGCTGGTCAGCAGATGATGAAAAAGAATGCCTTCCTGCAATGGCGCCAATGGATAGATATCCTGCACATTCGCAGCCCCGCCGGGAACAGCGGCAACGATCTTGTCGATTTCGCGCTGGCTCAGGCTGATCAGTGGCAGCATTGGCGGAGTAATCGCAGTGCATCGGGCAGGAATGAGATTGGGCGGCGCTTGCACGGTGCGGTCTTCGCCACCAACGTTCTCCGCCAGCCCTTTCAAGATTGGGAAGTCAAACAAGGCGCCGACTTCCAATATCAATCCTGCCTCGCGCATGCGCTCAATGACAGTAATCGCCAGCAGTGAATGGCCGCCCAGCTCAAAGAAGTTGTCGTTGCGTCCAACCCGGTCGAGCTTGAGTACCTCCGCCCATATCCGCGCCAGAGTCGTTTCCACCTCGCCGACCGGAGCTTCATAATCACGCGTTACGTACGCTCCTGAATCCGGAGAGGGCAGCGCTTTGCGGTCGAGCTTGCCATTGGCAGTCAGCGGTAATTGATCGAGCACGACGTACGCGGCAGGAACCATGTAGTCCGGCAGCAACAAACCGAGTTGTGTACGCAACGCTTCGATATCAATAGCGCCGACGCCAGAGCCATCCTGGCCCGACCCGCTTGCCGTAACGTAAGCCACCAGGCGTTTGTTGTCGTTCTCACTTTCAGCTACGACCACCACGGCATGTTCTATGCCTGGCTGTTGACGCAGTGCGGACTCAATCTCGCCCAACTCAATTCGGAACCCGCGAATCTTTACCTGATGATCAACACGGCCCAGGAATTCAATGTTTCCATCCTTATTGCGGCGGACCAGGTCTCCGGTTTTGTAGAGTCTCTGGCCAAAGCCGGAGAATGGATCGGGCACAAACCGCTCTGCAGTCAAATCCGGGCGGTTCACATAGCCACGCCCCACTCCTGCGCCGCCGATATATAACTCTCCGCCGACGCCAATGGGCACCGGTTCCATCTCCTGGTTCACCACATAGGCCTGTACATTTCCCAGTGGCTGCCCAATGGGCACCGTTTCTCTTGCTTGTTCCGGCGGTGCTTGTTGGATTGGATAGCGCAGTACTCCCACGGTTGTCTCTGTAGGACCATAATGGTTCATCACCGCGCATTCACTGGTTGTGGTCCAGTCCTTTGCCCATTGCCACGTGCTTGCCTCGCCTCCGACGACAAGGAGTTTTCGCGGCATTACTTTCTCTCCGCCTTTGGCCCCTCTCAACCCCTGCAAATGCGATGGCACAATCTTCAGACAATCGATCTGCTCACGCTCAAAATACTCTCCCAGCAGCTGTCCATCCATCACATGGTCTTCATTGATCACGTGCAACTCTCCTCCGCTGCCCAGGGAGGGATATATCACTGTGTTCCCGAGATCGGCCGACAAGGTGGAGACCGTTGCATACTTCGCCCCTTCCTTCAGTCCCGATCTTTTCAGGTCTCGCATGATTCCGTTTACATAGTTGGCCAGCTGCCGGTGCTCGATTCCAACCCCTTTGCTCTTTCCGGTGGACCCGGATGTATAGATCACGTAGGCGAGGTTTTCTATAGCAGTGATCGCTTCGGGGTTCTGCTCATTCTCTTGTGCGATCCTCGCCCTCTCCTCTTCTTCATCGACGCAAACCAGCCATATGCCGCTGCTGCGGAGCGCCGCCTCCACTTCTTTTTGCGTCACCACAATCAATATCCCTGCGTCTTCCATCATGTAGCGCAGCCGCTCTTCGGGATACGCAGGATCCAAGGGCACATAGGCGCCGCCTGCCTTCATGATCGCCAACACAGCTACAATCATTTCGACACTGCGTTTCATGCAGATGCCAACGCGAATGTCCGGCCCGACTCCCAGATTTCTCAGGTAATGGCCCAGTTGGTTAGCGCGCCGGTTCAGCTCCTGATAGCTCAGACCTTGCCCTTGTGACGCCACGGCCCGCAGCTCCGGCGTTCTCTCCACCTGCTTTTCGAATTGAAGATGTATGCACGTATTCTCTGGATATTCCGTCTTCGTCAGGTTCCAGCCGATGACAAGCTGTTCCCGTACTGCGGACGGCAGCACATCGAGTCTCTTGACCAGAGCGGCGGGATCCGACTCCAGCGTCTTTGTGAGGGATTCCAGTGCTGTATGCATCAGATCGCAGACTTGCTGTGGCTCGATGGACCCGTCCACCTTCACGTCAAAGCTCAGACCTTCACCGAAATCGTTGATGGATAGAGCGAATGGATAGTTGTTGCGGTCCTCCACTCCCAGCACTTTCCAGCCCGCCCATGTCTCCCCGCTTTTCATGCCTGTTTCAGAATCCCGGCCCTCAGCAAGCGTGTGGCGGTAATTCAAGATTGAGGTAAAGAGAGGCGCCGGCGGGCGCAATGAACTGCAGCGTTGCGCCAGGCCCAGAGATGCGTGCTCATGGCGGAGCAATTGCGTGAGCAAAGCATGTGTGTTGTGTACGCTTGCTTGCACGTTGTCATTTTCTAAACGGATTCGCAACGGCAGTGTATTGATGAAGATTCCCAGCGCGCGGTCGGAGCCCTCGCCTGCCTGCATGCGGCCAAACATCACCGTGCCGAAAGCCACATCGTCGCGTCCCGAGGTCCGGGCCAGCACGAGGGCCCAGGCCAGATGGCACATGCTTGCCACGCTTACACCCATGGTTCGAGCCTGGGTACGCAACCGCTCGAACAATTCTGCATCGACCGTGCGATGGGCTTCCTTCGTGCCGCTGCCATCCCCTTGTACGTTGGTCAATCCATACGGCGCTGTAGGTTCGTCTACATCCCCCAGCATGCGCGTAAAGAAGGTCTCATGTTCTTCGCGGCTGATGCCGAGACGTGTCTGGGCCACAAAATTACGGAATGGCAACGGCTGCAGCAAGCCTTCTGCCTTGCCTTGCGCGATGGCTTGAATCTCCTGCTGCAGGATTTCAAGCGTCACGTGGTCAACCACCATATGGTGCATCAGATCAAGGATCACCCATCGGTGATTGGGAGCATCTTCGGCGATGAACAGACGCCACAACGGCGCCTGACGGACATCGAGCCGGTAATGTCTGGGACTGAAACGAGCAAGCAGCTGTTGTGCGATGTCACCCGCGGCAGGGTCGAGAGTGACATGTTCCACTTTGATCTGCGCCTTGCGCCATACCACCTGCACCGGCTCCGGCAAGCCTTCCCAGACAATTGCGGTACGCAGAATATCGTGGCGGTCAATGACCGTCTGAACTGCTTGCACATGCCGTTCCAGATCTTCACGGCTCTCAATGGCTAGAAGTGTTCCCGTCAGATAGACATCGCCTTCTTTGGTCAGCCGATGGTGAAACAGAATGCCTTCCTGCAGTGGCGCCAGCGGATAGATATCCTGGACATTTGCGGCGCCGCCGGGGACGCTGGCCACGATTTTCTCAATGTCGCTCTGGCTCAGGGCAACTAAGGGCAGCATGGCTGGAGTAATCTGTGTGCTGCCCGCCGGAATAAGGTTGGGGGGTACGGCAATGGCCCGGCTTTCTCCTCCTGCAGCTTCCGCCAAACCTTTCAACGTTGGCGATGCAAAGAGCGCGCGCACATCCAGCGCCAATCCCGCCTCGCGCATGCGTTCAATAACGGTCACTGCCAGCAGAGAATGACCGCCAAGTTCGAAGAAATTATCATTGCGGCCGACACGTTCGAGTTTGAGCACGTCCGCCCAGATGGAAGCGACACTGTTCTCCACTTCGCCCACAGGTGCTTCGTAGCCTCGAGTCACATAGGCGCTGCTATCCGCGGAGGGCAGAGCCTTTCGATCGAGCTTTCCGCTTGAAGTCAGAGGGAATTTTTCCAGTGAGACATAGGCGGCCGGCACCATATATTCCGGCAGTGTGGCAGCCAGATGGTGGCGTAACTGTTCCACATCAGGTTTGGCCTGATCATGGCCCACGTAGTACGCCACCAGCTGTTGCTCGCCCGTCCGGTCTTTACGGGCGACTACCACCGCCTCTCGAACAGCATCATGCTCAAGCAAGCGGGACTCGATTTCGCCTAATTCAATCCGGAATCCGCGAACTTTTACCTGGAAATCGTTTCGTCCCAGATACTCGATATTTCCGTCGTCAAGCCAACGCCCCAGATCTCCAGTCCGGTACATCCGCGCTCCAGCTTGTTGCGCGAATGGGTCTTTTACAAAGCGCTCCGCGGTCAATTCATCGCGGTTCAGATATCCGCGCCCCACCTGGACGCCGCCGATGTAAAGCTCACCTGCGACTCCCGCCGGTACCGGCTGCGTTTTGCTGTCCAGAATGTACATTTGCGTATTTGCAATCGGGCGGCCGATTGGTATGGTTGCCGGTGGCGCTGCTTGTGCGGGATATGTCCACGCTGTCACATCCACCGCGGCCTCAGTTGGGCCGTAAAGATTATGCAGCTCCGCACCGGGCAGAAGTTCACGGCAACGCCGTGCGAGAGACGGTGATAACGCTTCTCCACTGCAGACAATGTTCTTGATCGAGGAGCAGCTTTTTGCGTCTCCATATTCCAGGAATGCATGCAACATGGAAGGCACAAAATGTAGCGTAGTGATCCGGTTCTTGGCGATCATCTCGCACAGATACCCTGGATCTTTGTGCCCTCCCGGGCGCGCCATCACCAGGCGCGCGCCGGTGAGCAGCGGCCAGAAAAATTCCCACACCGAGACATCAAAACTGAAAGGCGTCTTCTGCAGCACGGCATCGTCAGCTTTGAGTTCATAGGCGCTCTGCATCCAGATCAGCCGGTTGACGATGCTCTTGTGCTCGATCATGGCGCCTTTGGGCGTTCCGGTTGAACCTGAGGTATAGATCACATAAGCCAGATGGTCAGATGTTAAGCCCGTTTGCGTGCGGTCCAGATTGGCCGCCGCTTGTTCCTGCCACAGAAGGGACGCCACGGTGATATCAATCACCGGCTGTCTCTGTACCGATGCCGCGCTTGTTGCCTTCATGCGTTCGAGCAGATACCCCTGCGTCAATACCACAACCGGGCTGCTGTTCTTCAGCATGTACTGCAGGCGTTCTTCGGGATAATCCGGATCCAGCGGAACGTAAGCTCCTCCGGCTTTTAGCACCGCAAACAATGCCACCACCATCTCGATGCCGCGCTCCGCACAGATGCCGACGCGCTCGTCTGCTTTAACACCCATCTCGCGCAGACAGTGCGCCAGGCAGTTGGCGCGACGGTTCAGTTCGATATAGCTCAGGCTCTCGTTTTCGAAAACCAGGGCCGTAGCGTCCGGCGTTTTCTCTACTTGCTCTTCAAATAATTCATGGAGACACTTTTCCTGTGGATACTCCGCTTCGGTGGCATTCCATCTGTAGAGAACCTGCTGCCGTTCTTCTTCCGGCAGCACAGATAAGCTTGCCAACGTTCTTTCCGGCGTGTTTTGCAACGCTTCCACCAGCACCGTCAGCGCGGTTTCCATCAACGCACACACGCGCTGTGGGCGAATGGAGTTGTCCACCTGAACATCGATGCTAAGATCCTGCCCCATATCGTTCAGGTAGAGACCGAACGGAAAATTGGTGCGCTCCCACTCCCCCAACACCTTCACCTTCAGGCTCGTTCGGTCATTGTTGTCTTCACTCTGAAGCCTGGCGGCATCGCGCTCGGTCATGGCATTCGCGGCGCCAACATGGCGATAATTCAAGAGCGAAGTAAACAGCGGCACAGGCGGCCGCACGGAACTGCAGCGTTGCGCTAATCCCAGCGATGCATGCTCATGCCGCAGCAGCTGCGTCAGCAGTTCGTGTGTCTTGCGTACGCTGCTGGCCACGCCTTCGTCTCCCACGCGTATTCGTACCGGCAGTGTATTGATGAATAACCCAAGCCCCCGGTCAGAGCCTTCGCTACTCTGCATGCGGCCAAACATCACCGTGCCGAACACCACGTCGTCGCGCCCGGAGACGCAGGCCAGCACCAGCGCCCAGGCAACATGGCAAAGGCTGGCCAGCGTTACACCTAACCTGCGCGCCTCAGCACGCAGCTGTCGCGACAGGCCAGAGTCAATCTCATGTCTCATTTCCACGATGCGGCTGCCGTCTCCCTGCACGTCCGTTAATCCGAATGGGGCGGTGGGTTCGTCCACATCTTTGAGCATGCGGGCAAAGAAGGTTTCATGTTCCTCGCGGCTCACGCCCTGGCGCGCCTGCACTACAAAATCACGGAAGAGCGTCGGCACGGGCAGTCGCTCCGCGTCACCCTGCACAATCGCCTGAGTCTCTTGCTGCATCACCTGCGATGTCATCTGGTCGCCGATCAGGTGATGCATCAACTCCAGGATCAGCCAACGCTTGTGCGCTGGGTCTTCGGCAATGGCCAGACGGAACAATGGCGCATGGCGCACGTCCAGCCTGTAATGACGCGTATTGAAGCGCGCGCACAGTTGTTCGGCGATATCGCCTTTGGCTGGGTCGAGATTGACTTCCTCCGCGCTCAGAGGCGCATGGCGCCACACCACCTGCACCGGCTCCGGCAATCCTTTCCACGCAATTCCCGTGCGCAGAATGTCGTGCCGATCGATTACGGTTTGTAGTGCTGCCAGGTAACGGTCCAAGTGCTGGCGGCTTTCAACCGTGAGCAGCCTGGTAGTGAGATAGACATCGCCTTCGGTTTCGAGCAGATGGTGGAAGAGAATACCTTCCTGTAACGGAGCCAGCGGATAGATGTCCTGCACATTCGCCGCTCCCCCGGGCACGCTGTCCACGATCTTCTCGATCTCCCCCTGGCTCAGGTTGATCAGCGGCAGCATCTCCGGCGTAATCTTCGCGCACCCTTCTGGAATGAGATTGGGCGGCACCGCAATGCCTCGGCTCTCTTTGCCGGCGGCTTCGGCCAGACCTTTCAGCGTGGGAGAAGCAAACAGATCGCGCACATCCACCGTGTACCCGGCTTCACGCATGCGTTCGATCGCGGTAATGGCCAGCAGCGAATGCCCACCCAGCTCAAAGAAGTTGTCGTTGCGTCCCACACGTTCGACTTTAAGAACGCCTGCCCAGATGGAAGCCACCGTGCTTTCGATCTCGCCCAGCGGAGCTTCGTACTCGCGTGCGAGATATGCATCGGTATCCGGAACCGGCAGCTTCTTGCGGTCCAGCTTGCCGTTGGCATTGAGCGGAAACTCTTTCATCAACACATAGGCCGCCGGCACCATGTGCGCCGGCAATTGCGAACTCAGATGCGTGCGCAATGCCTCAATATCAATTTCAGCGCCAAACCCGTTGCCGGCCACGGTTGTGATATAGGCCGCCAGGAGCTTGTTTCCGGGATGATCTTCGCGGGCCAGCACCACCGCCTCGCGCACGCCCGGATGCCCGGCCAGGCACGCTTCGATCTCTCCCAATTCAACGCGCAAGCCGCGGAGTTTTACCTGATGATCGCGCCTTCCGATAAATTGCAGCGTGCCGCCGGCATTCCACCGAACCAGATCCCCTGTGCGGTACATGCGAGCTTTGCCCCCAGGTGAAAAGGGATCATGGATAAACGCCGTTCCGGTAAGTTCGGGGCAATTGAGGTATTCCCGCGCCACGCCTGCGCCGCCGATGCACAATTCTCCCGTGGCGCCGCGCGGCGTCAGTTGGAGATGTTCATCGAGCACGTAAACTCTGATTCCTGGCAACGGTCTTCCTATCGGAAAATCCTGGCCGTCGAGCTCAGAGCCGTCCTGCGTGATCAACATGGTGGCGCACACTGAAGCTTCAGTCGGGCCGTAATGATTGGCCAGCAACACACGGCTTTCAGTAAGCCGGGCAAAAAGGCGCACTTGTTCCAGCGGCACGTTCTCGCCGCCGATCATCAGTAAGGTCACATCGGGCAAAAGAATGTCGTTGCCCTGATAGGAGGCGAAGCCGTCGGTCCAACGGCGCCACAATGCTGCCGGAGCATCGATTGCTGTGATTCGGAATTCGCGGCAAAATTGCTCGAGTTCCATCCACCCTAGTTCCGCCGGCGCAGGATGAAGCACGAGCGTGCCCCCGGCAGCGAGCGCGGGAAACACATCGCCCACGGAGGCGTCAAAGACAAGCGGAGGAATCATCAGCAAGCGATGACCGCCAAAATCGTGCCGCGCGGCAAAACCTCTCACCAGGTTAACTGCGCCAGAATGTTCAACCACTACGCCTTTCGGTGTTCCAGTTGAACCCGATGTATAGATCACGTAGGCAGCATTGGCCGGAGTAACCTCTTGATCGAGCGGGAGCTCGGCCGTAGGCGCGTCGGCAATCACCACGATTCTGGCCGCAATGCCCGCCCGCTGAATGGCAGCCCTTGCCTGCTCAGCCAGCACCGCGGGCGCAAGCAGCACCGGCACGGAGGCATCATTGAGAATGAATGCAATGCGCTCTTCGGGGAAGGATGGATCCAGGGGCACATAAGCACCATCGGCCGCCAGGATACCGAGCACTCCAATCACAGACTCAGCAGACCGGTCTGCCAGAAGGGCGACCCTGGTTTCCGGACCAACACCCAACTCCTTCAACTTGCGGCCCAGGCCATTGGCGCGCTGAACTAGCTGCCGGTAGGTTATCTCTCTGCCGGGTTCAATCACTGCGGCAACATGAGGGCTGCGTTCTGCCTGGGCCGAGATCAAGCCATACAGGCAAACGCCCTCCGGCGTCATCATCGATTTAACTCCGGAGGCGCCGTTGCCCAATTCCAGCAGGAAGACGCGTTCGACATCGCTCAACAGTGGAATGCGATCAATTTCCAGGCTCTCATCAGCCACCATGGCGGCCAGTGCCTTACGCAGATAACCTGCGTGCCACTCGATGGTGCCGCGATCGAATAATGCCGTCACGTATTTGAGCCCGCCCACGATCCTGTCGCCGCTCTCACCTAAAGCAAGTTCCAGATCAAATTCCGATACTCCGCAGCGAGTTTGTTCAGATACCACCTTCAGGCCGGAGATGGATAGCTGTTTCTGCTGCTCCTGCCAAACGAGCATGGTCTGAAAGATCGGGGCACGCGCGATACTTCGCGGCGGCTTTACCATCTCCACCACTTGTTCAAACGGCAGATCCTGGTGATCGCGCGCCTCAAGCATTCGCGATTTCACTCTTTCGAGCAGCCCGGCAACGGCGCCTGAAGTTTCTATTCGCAACGCCAGCTTGTTCGCGAAAGGCCCGATCAGTCCCCGGGTTCCCGGCCGTGTACGATTTGAAGAAGCCACGCCGATCACTAATTCTTTTTGTCCTGACAAGCGCGACAGGACGACAGACCAGGCAGCCAGCATCAGCATGTCGAGCGTCATTGCATGACGCCGGCCCAGGGCTTTCAGCTTCCGCGTCAAGGTTGCATTCAATTGCAAATCCACAACGTCGCAAGCGGACACCTGTTCTGCCTGTCGGGGCCGGTCCACAGGCAATTCCAGCAAGAGCGGCGCTCCCTCCAACGCGCTTCGCCAATAGTCGCGCTCCCGCTGCATTCCCCCGCCGCTCAGTTGCTGTTGTTCCCAGAGCGCGTAGTCCGCGTACTGCATCACTGGCTCCGGCAGCGGATCATCTTCGCCTGCGCTGTAAGCCTTGTAGAGAGCACTCAGCTCGTTGGTCACAATTCCTGCAGACCAGATATCCGAGACCAGGTTGTGCATGCTGATGAACAACACGTGCTCTTGTGCCGCTAGATGGACCAACCTCCCACGAATCAGCGGGCCATGCTCCAGATCAAAGCCTCTGCCGGCTTCGTGCCTGCGGATCCTCTCCAGTTCGATCTCTGCTTCTCCGCCGGCGCTAAGCTTGTGTTCTCGTAATTCAAAGCCACAATCGGGCGCAGCCACGCTCTGCCAAGGTTGCCCATCGACGGACTTGAAACTGGCGCGCAGTATCTGATGCCGCTCCACAAGTCGGTCCAGCGCTCTCTTCAGCACATGGAAGTCCAGTTCACCGAAGATATGCAAGCCCCACGAAATGTGATGGGCATCGCTTATTCCTGCCATTTGGGCGAGAAACCACAATCTCTGCTGGGCAGAGGACAGCGTCAGAGCGTCCTCAGCGGGCCCATTGCCACTCATCTGTTTCAATTGGACGGCTGAAAGAAGTGCCATAGATCAATTCCTGAAAGGTGTTCCACACTGTTTGAAGGGCGATCAGTTTTAAGCGAACTAGGAGAGATTTACCGGTTTAATAAAGACCTGATTGGTACGACTATTTGGGGGCAGCTGGAGTTACTCTTTGCGGGTCGTCTCTTTCCTATGAATACATCCGATATTGCTTGTGCGCCGTTGTTTAAGGATCAGGCGGCTTCCGCTCCCTGCGCCCAATCGACAGTGGCGGGCCGGCCGACAGGTTCAATGTCGTCGAGCTCTACTTCGACTTTCACGCTTTTCATAATCATTTCCAGCGTGAGTACAACACGGAAATCATTTTTTCTGCGGAGCAGAATGCCTTCCATACCGGTCATGACTCCGCTGCGAATGCGCACCTTTGTTCCCGATGTGAGGTAGGGATGCGGCTCGATTTTTCCTTCCTGAAGGCCCTGCTGCAAGAAATGAATATACGAATCAGAAATGGACATCGATGGCCTTCCGCCACCCACAATCGATAGCACCCCTGGAACCGAGAGCACGGGTATGCGTCCGCCGCAGCCGATCCGCACAAAGGTATAGCCGGGGAACAGCGGAAGCTCTACGATTCCTTTCGATCCATCTTTCCAGCTTCGTCCCACGCGGGTCAGGGGAAGAAAACTTTCGATGTCACGAACGCGAAAATATTCCTCAACTTGCTTCTCATGCCGTGGGGCGGTAAAAACGGCAAACCAATTCCTGGTCTCTCCATTCGATTCGGATGCGCCATATTTGATCGTGGTTCCCATTCAGGTTTCACCTCAGCGAACCGAACAAAGCTTCGCTTTTCTCACTTGGGAAAATGTTTTTCCACAAGGAGCTAATTCACGCGATCGGTTGTATGTGTCAGCGTAAAGCTAACAGCCCAATTTGAACCGCCGTCAGCGACCCTACCGCTTTCACGCCGTTCAAAGTAAATACACTGTAATTTCCAGTGATACAACTGCCCGAACTGCAGATAGCAGGCCAGCACACTGTCTTTGTCTGGACAGGTTTTGCTTCCTTTCGCCACGCTATGCCGATTTATGTTGAACAAGTATGTTTCCATATTTTTCCATGAGTTCTCTACGGGTCCTCACCTGCAGTTTGCGCAGCAGATTGCAAACGTGAAACTTGGCGGTCCGTTCGCTGATTCCAAGCACAGCTCCGATTCTTCTGTTGGTCAGGGCTTTCATCAGGAGGTCCATGACCTGCTCTTCGCGAAATGAGAGATGCGGCGTAGCAGAGCGTGGGCGAATGCGCCGCGATCCATAGTAGAACTCATCGAGCACGTCACCGCTGGCGAATAACTGCCCTTGCGCAACAAGGTTGATCGCTTCCGACAGCCGCTGAAGCAAATCCTGCGTTATGTGCACAATTCCGCGGACACCCAAATGCAAAGCTCGAAGCTCTGCGGTCCCGGCACCCCAGCCGCCGTTAACTATAAGAATCGTTTTGTGGCCGGCATCAGCCCATTTACGGACCGCTTCCGGCCATTCCGGTATGGAACTGACATCGATCAACAAAATGTGAACGCCGGGAGGAACTACAAGCAATTGGGTTGGCAGCCAGGTTCCAACACGCCAATTCGATGAATGGGAAAGTAGATGTTCAATCGTCCAAATGACAATGGGATTCCTGCTGCAGGCATAGATATGAAACTCCAGCGGAATGTGAGTGATTCCCATAGTGGACTCGGTTTGTCGGTGTGTAGCAAGAATGGCTCACGCACCGGCTGGTACATGTGACTCATAATTTGCTTAGTCGCCTTGTCACTTTCTTTCGAGCACAGCGGAGGCCTAATCAGCGCAATGTATGGCTGATGGAAGCAGCGCAAGGTGTGCTCATATTCCAGGGAGATAGCTGCCTGTGGCGCCGAGCTTGGTCCCACACCACAAAGCTGTTAATGGCTAGCCGGTATGCCGGCGGCACTTACCAGTCAACTTTCGATATGGCCCGTATGACGCCGACTCTGGGTGGCTTGTGGCGTACAGATGTACCAGGCAAGTGACGGAAGTGTGAACAGCGGGGTGCAGCTCGACATATGATTCATTACTGGAACCTCCTGAGGCTCGTCACTTTCAGCGGATGTTGTCAGCTCAGGCAAAATGGCGCGCACCTGCAAAACATATCTCTTTTTTGATTCGCTCAGAGGAAATTAAGAATTTGTCACGAATGCAGAAATGGATTCTTTTGCGCTCGCAGGAAAGTGAGCGCAGGAACCCGATAACACAGAAACAGCACACCCGGTCACACGATTGAGATGACGTTTGAATTGCGCTTCCCGTTTCGGGAAGCTGCGCTTTTTGAGGTTGACAGCGGAAATCACCGGACTGGATCGGTTTTGATATTAGTGTTGACAAGAACATTTCGTGTGACTAGCGTCTTTCCTGCTTAATCTTTCCTGCTCAATTCGAGGCCATGTAGGTGGCGTTAGTATCCCACTGTGCGTTTACCTGCACGCAGCTCGAGAACGAAGGGGCCGATGACACACTCTCGCCGATACCTATCCAGGAGTTTCACGCAATCAGCGATCCTGATACTTAGTCTCATGCTGGTCCTCGTTCTGGGTCTGCCTCCGGCTCTGCATAGCCAATCAACGGCCGCGGGAACGATTTCCGGCCAGGTCACCGATGAACAGAACGCAGTCATCGTTGGAGCTGAAATAAAACTGGTGGACTCGGAGACAAAGAGCGTTCAGACGAGTCTGACCAACGAAGACGGCCGCTATCATTTCCGCAACGTTGCGCCTGGAGTGTACGACGTTGTCTTCAACAAGAAGGGTTTTTCCGCGTTCCGGGCAAAAGGGCAGCAGGTCCAGGTTGGGCTGGCCGTTACTATCAACGCAACGCTGAGAGTGGGGGCGCTGGATACCGTTATCGAGGTAACAGCCGTAGCCGGTTCCGGCCTGCAAACCACCAATGCGACGATTGGCTGGACGCTGTCGGGACCTTCTCTGCTGTATCTGCCGAACCTGGGGCGCGATGCATCAACGCTTGCCACATTACAGCCCGGCGTCACACCTGGTGGTCACGTTGCCGGAATCATGAACGACCAGAATACGTTTCAGCTCGACGGCGGAAACAACACGAGCGATATGGACGGCAACCAGGTCATTTATACGACTTCTTTCGCCTCCAATGGTGTACCCACTGGCGTGTTGCCAACACCGGTTGAAAGCATTGAAGAGTTCAAGGTCGCGACCAGCAATCAAACTGCTGATTTCAACGGTTCCGCGGGCGGCCAGGTCCAGATGGTGACCAAGCGTGGAAGTAATCAGTTCCATGGATCGGCCTATGACTACTATTTTGCCACCAACGTTGGCGCAGCCAATACATGGAACAACAACCACACGCCTTCCAACGGACTAACCAATACACCGTTACCTTCCAACCATAAGAACCGCGGCGGCGGATCTTTCGGCGGCCCGATTGCACCGCGCTTCTGGGGCGGGAAGACTTACATCTTCGTGAACTATGAAGGCTATGATTCGCCAAATAACACGACCTTCGAACGAACCGTGCCGTCTCCCTTGTTACGCGCGGGCGTGATTCAGCTGCCGAACGCCTCCGGCCAAATTGTGCCGTACAACCTGAACTCCACTCCAGTTACCGTGAACGGAGTGACCTATGCGCCGGCTGTCTGCAGCGGCGGGCCCTGCGATCCTAGAGGCTTGGGCCTGAATCCGGTGGTCAGCCAGATTTGGTCGAAATTCATGCCGCTTCCGAACGACCCATCGTTTGGCGATCGTTTCAACACCATGGGTTTTCTTTCTACTCTGGCCACACCGGCCACCAGCAATACTTTTGTGACGCGCATTGATCATGACTTCGGCGAGAAGTGGCACTTCATCGGAAGCTATCGCCTGACGAAATACACGCAGCTTACCAACAACCAGGTCGATATCGGAGGTGTGCTGCCTGGAGACAAGTTTGGTGTGCCTGCGGCGCATGCGCCGCGCGTACAACTCCCTTCTTATCTGGTGGCGGGTTTGAGCGCCATGATCACGCCCAATATCGCCAACGATTTTCACTACAGCTACACGCGGAACTTTTGGCAGTGGAGCACGGTAGGGGCCCCAGCACAAGTGCCAGGATTAGGAGGCGCAGTCGAAATCGGTGGGGAGAGCCCCAATGCGCTGATCCCTTATAACGTCGATGCTGGAAGCATCCGCCAACGTTTTTGGGATGGGCATGATCACTACCTGCGTGATGACCTCTCAATGCTGAAAGGCAATCACGTCTATCAATTCGGAGGCTCATGGCAGCGAAATTTTGACTTCCACCAGCGCACCGACAACGGGTTTGGCATCACCAACTCGACGGTTTATCAAGTAGGCGCAGGCGGGGGGATCAACATGCCGTCGGCGGATATCCCTGCCACACTTCCCGCGTCACAGATCAATACATGGAATGATCTGTACGCGCAGGTACTGGGGCTGGTTTCGCAACCGCAGACACTTTTCACCCGGCAAGGCGCAAATCTAAGTCTGCAACCCTTGGGAGCAGCGGCCAGCGATCAGAGCATTATCCATACTTACAACTTGTACTTCAGCGATTCCTGGCACATGAAGCCAAACTTTACGCTGACGTACGGTTTGGGATACTCCATTGAAATGCCGCCGTTTGAATTGAATGGTAAGCAGGTGGCTGTGGTCGACCAGTCCGGCAAGCCCATCGGTGTTGAGGATTACCTGGCGAAACGGAAGAGCGCTGCATTGGCTGGCCAGGTTTATAACCCGATCCTTGGTTTCGCGACGGTTGGCAATGTTGCCGGCGGCGGTCTCAAGTATCCTTATAACCCTTTCTATGGCGGACTTAGTCCGCGAGTTGCCGTGGCATGGAACCCGCACTTCAGCAGCGGCTTTTTTAGCAAATTGACCGGTACGAACAAGACTGGGATCCGTGGGGGCTATGGCCGCATCTATGGACGTCTCAACGGAGTCGATCTCGTGCTGCTTCCGTTGCTGGGTACGGGGCTCTTGCAACCGGTATCCTGCATTGGAGCCAGCCGCACAGGTCAATGCACGGGCAATGGCAGCGTAGATCCATCAACGGCCTTCCGCATTGGCGTCGATGGAAACTCCGCGCCGCTTCCAACCGTATCGCAGACTCTGCCGCAGCCTTTCTTTCCCGGGGTAAACGGAAACGCGGCGGCCGGCGACGGTTCAGCGCTCGATCCAAACTTCCGGCCCAATCGAACGGACAATTTCACCCTTTCAATTCAGCGGGAGCTGTCTCCGAAGAGCATGATTGAGGTGGGTTATATCGGACGGCTGATCCGCAACGCGTACGTTCCAATCAACCTGGACTCAGTGCCTTACATGACCACTCTGGGCGGTCAGAGTTTCGCTGACGCGTTTGGCAAGGTCTACACCGAGCTTGCCGCAGGCCAACCGGTCACAGCGCAACCGTTCTTTGAAGCCGCGCTGGGCGGCGCGAGTTCGTCATTCTGCTCGGGTTTCGGGAGTTGTACGGCAGCCGTAGTAGCCGCTCAAAGTTCAGCCATCGTGGCAACGCGTGTCTATGATTTGTGGGCTGCGCTCAACCGCGCATCATCCTGGACGTTGGGACGGACCATGCCGAGTTCAGATCCGGCCCAGCTTTCCTCTATCATCATGGCGACCAGTTTAGGCGAGGGCAACTATAACGCAGCGTTCATTTCGTGGTCGGCACAAGACTGGCATGGCCTGACGGCGCGCTCGAACTTCACCTGGAGCAAAGCCCTGGGCACCGGAGACATCCCACAGACCAGAATCGTCTATACCCCGGTGGATGCGTGGAACCTGCACTCCATGTATGGTCCACAGGCCTTTGATATCAAGTTCGTCTACAATCTGGCCATGTTGTACCAGCCGAAGGCATTCCGAAGCCAGAAGGGCGTCGTGGGCCGCCTGCTGGGTGGATGGAGTATTGCGCCCCTGTTCACTGCACAATCAGGTTTGCCACTGCAAGTGTCGATGAGCCAGGGAGCCGGCAGTGACTGCCAATCTTTCGGCGAGATCAATTGCAGCTCCGGCAGTACGTTTGAGAACGCGCAGCTGGTGTCCCGATATACTGGCGGCAACAGCGCACACTACGTCAATGGAGGTTCGACCATCAATATGTTCAGCAACCCCGCCGCCGTCTTGAGCGAGTTCCGGCGACTGGTTCTCGGGGTCGATACTAACGGTGGCGGCGCCGGCGTGCTGCGTGGCTTTCCAACATGGAACCTCGATCTGACCCTGGCAAAAGACATGGCGGTTGCCCGCGAAGGCGCGATCGGGGTGACGGTGCTCTTCCAGTTTACGAACGTGCTGAATCACATGCAGCCCAGTGATCCAAGCCTGAACTTGGATGACCCCCAGAACTTCGGTAGGATCACCACTCAGGCCAACACGCCACGCAACCTGGAATTTGGAGTGAGGGTTCATTTCTAACTCTTTCGCTTACGAACCGGCGACCGTGCAATCCGGGACTTCGAACTCCGGGAATTTGCATAGATATCTTTTCCTGATTGGGCCTGGGTTTCTTTTCCTGACGCTATTGCGTCCTGAAAAAGGCATCGGGCTGCTGCCTCTGCAGTTTTTCTTACAACAGCAACTGCACTTCAGCCCGCTGGACATGGCGAGATTTTTCGCGATCGGCGCAATCGCCTGGTATTTGAAACCGCTGGCGGGAATCCTCTCCGATCATTTTCCTGTATTCGGTTCGCGACGCCACATCTACTTGATGGCGGGTTCATCCAGCGTAACGCTGTTGTGGCTCCTGATTGGCTTTGGACCGCACACACGGTATGCGCTCCTGGTCGTGGTGACCGTGCTGACTGTCATGTTCGTAGTCTGTCAGGCGACCATGAGCGGCCTGGTGGTGGAAGGTGGCCGGCAATTCGCCGCCACGGGAAGGCTGAGTTCGGCCCGCCGGGTGGCCGAGTACGTCGCCGCGCTACTGGTTGGTCCCATCGCGGGATGGTTGGCTGTGCGTCCACTCAAATATACCGGCATAGCGTGTGCGGCATTGGCACTGGTTCTTACCCTCCTGATCGTCCGCTTTCGCACTGACCTGGGAAGCGATTCGCGCACATCGACTTGGCCGGAGCTCCGCGCAAGCTTGCGCGTGATGGCGGTTTCAAAGCCTATGTGGACGGCAGCAACGCTGTTCTTCTTGCTGTCCTTTTCGCCGGGGTTTCAGACGCCATTGTTCTACTACAAGACCAACACGTTGCTTTTCTCGGCGCAGTTCATCGGGGAGTTGGCACTGGTGGGTGCAGCGTTTTCCATTGTGGCATCGGGAAGTTATGCGTGGCTCTGTTCGAAGGCGAGTCTTCGTACCCTCATCACGCTGGCCGTGATTCTCGATGCCGCAGCCCAGGGACTATACGTCCTCTACAATTCACCGGCATCGGCGTTAGCTATTGAAGCGGTCGCAGGGTTGATGCGCGGTTTTGTCTGGATGCCGATTCTTGATCTCCTTGTCCGCGCCGTGCCCAAAGGCAATGAAGCCGTGGGCGCCGGCCTGGAATGGACTCCCGCCAATATCGCTGTCGCGGTTTCGGACCTGGCAGGCTCATGGCTGTACCAGCAATACGGAATGACCTTCAAGAGCCTGGCTTGGTTAAACGTAGGCACAACCCTTCTGATTCTTTTGATCGTTCCCCTCATTCCCGCCTCGGTGACGGCGGTCCGAGAAGGCAAACTCGCAGACGTGAAAAGACTGTCTTCCCAAAGTTCCTCGGACTGATAGACTGCTTCATTCAAAGACTCGTAATGCTACGGGGGAGACGTATGACCTTGGGAAAAACTTCGAATCGGTGGTGGTATCAGGCGCTGTTAGCGCTGATCTGTCTCACGGCTTCAAACGCGGTGGCCAGACCGGCCGATGACATGCCCGGACGTGACCCGAAGCAAGCGATCGACACTGAATACACCAGGAAGATCCTGGAATATACCACGCAGCCGATGTTCGCTTCTCCCCTGGTCGATTACCTGCCTGCTTCAAAGACCGTCCCGACTCCCAAAGTCGTTCTGGGCGATATTGCCGGCGCGCCTGGCATTCTTCCTTACTCAAAACAGGTTTACGAGTACATGCGCATGCTGGAGAAAGCCAGCCCACGGGTGAAGGTCTACTCCATCGGACATACGGAGGAAGGTCGGGAGATGATCGCTGTAGCGGTCTCGTCAGAAGCCAATCTGGCTCACTTGGAAGAGAATCGCTCACGGCTGGCCAAGCTGGCCGATCCACGCACTATCAAGATGGATGACGCTGAAGCCGAGCGCATTATTAGCGCCGCAGTGCCGGTGTACTACGTTACCGGGACCATCCATTCTCCTGAGACAGGTGCCCCAACTGCCCTGATGGAGCTGGCCTACCGGCTGGCTGTCGATGAGAGCCCATATATAAAGGATATTCGCAACGGCATTATCACGCTGATCACGCCGATCGTCGAAGTGGACGGCCGCGACCGCATGGTCGACCTGTATCGCTGGCACCTTGCGCATCCCAAAGATTTTTACCCACCTCTGATGTATTGGGGTAAGTATGTCGCGCATGACAATAACCGCGACGCCATGGCCGTGAGCTTGAAGCTGACTGAGAACGTGCTGAACACTTTCGTCGGCTGGAGGGCGCAGGTTCTGCATGATCTGCACGAATCTGTTCCCTATCTCTACGACAACACCGCAGGTGACGGACCGTTCAACGCCTGGGTTGATCCCATCCTGACCAACGAATGGGAGATCCTTGGTTGGCGCGATGTAACGGACATGACACGTCTGGGCATGCCCGGCGTTTTTACGCACGGAAATTTCGATACCTGGTCGCCGGGCTACCTGATGTTCATTGCCGCCATGCACAACGGCATCAGCCGGCTCTATGAGACTTTCGGCAATGGCGGCGCTGACACCGTGGAACGCCAGCTTCGCCCGGAAGAGTTTGGGCGCACGTGGTTTCGCCAGGACCCTCCGCTGCCGAAAGCCATGTGGTCGCAACGCAACAACAATAATTATGAGCAGACCGGACTTCTCACCTCTCTGCACTATTTCGCAAAAGAGAAGGAATTCTTCCTCAAGAATTTTTACCTGAAAGCTAGGCGTTCCATTTCCAAGCCCACCAAGGAGGGTCCTGCGGCTTATGTGTTTCCGGCAGACGATCCGCGGCCGGGCGCCCAAGCTGCCCTTCTGGAGATACTGCGCAAGCAGGGATGCGAGATTTCACGGTCGACCGCTGCGTTCACGGTGAAACTGCCGGCGAAGAAGCCGGCCAAGCCTGCGAGCGGTTCCGACAAGGAAGCAAAACCCGGTGAAGGTTCGCCGGCATCGGAGCAGCAGCCGAAGGAAGCTGCGCCTACCGCCACTCCGGCGCCGGAAGCAACGACAAAAGATGCCGGTACGAAGGATGCAAGTTCGAAAGACTCGAGTTCGAAAGATGCAGGCGGTAAAGACGCGGGCGCGGGAGGACCCAAACCGGCGCCGCAGCCGACCATCGTGCAACTGCCCGCCGGCAGCTATATCGTGCGCATGGACCAGCCCTATTCGCGGGTCGCCGACGCGCTGCTCGATCATCAATACTGGAGCCCGAACGATCCACAGAAAACTCCGTACGACGATACTGGCTGGACCTTCGGCGAGTTGTTCAACGTACGCGTGCTGCGCGTGGTTGATGCTAAGGTGCTGGAGACGCCAATGGAGCGAGTGAACGAAGTGAAAGTTCACGGCGGCATCAGCGGCGGAAGTTCGGTCTTTGTCATCAATGCCAACGCTGAGACGGCCCTGGCGACTCTTCGCTTCCGATTGAAAGAGGCATCGATCGAAGCAGCCGAGGAGCCGTTTGAAGCTGGAGGACATAAGTACGCGCGCGGGTCATTCATCATCAGCAAGGTCGAAACAGAAGCGCTGCGGCGCGAAGTTGCAGTTCTTGGGCTGCAGGCTGTAGGACTGCCCAGCGCGCCAACGGTCAAGTCTCATCCAGTGCGCGCCGCTCGCGTCGCCTTGCTCCACACATGGCTAAGCACTCAAGGTGAAGGCTGGTGGCGCCTGGCACTCGACCAAATGGAGATTCCCTACAGTTACATCAGCACGCAGCAGGTCGCTCGAGACAACGATCTCCGCTCCAGGTACGATGTGATCCTCTTTCCCCCCACCGGCCGCGGCGACACGATGGCAGTGATTAACGGGCTCCCCATGAGCTGGGGAAACGCGCTGCCGTGGAAGAACACTCAGGAGACGCCGAATATCGGCAAAGAGGATTCAACCGATGACATCCGCCCTGGGCTGGGATGGAGCGGCGTGGAACATCTGCAGAGTTTTGTTCAGCAAGGCGGCGTGCTGGTGACGGTGATGAATACAGCAAACCTTGCGGCCGATCTGCGCATGGCTCCCGGAGTCATCGTGGATGCACCGAAACAGATGAAAATCGTCGGGTCGATTCTAAAGTCGATCAACATCGATGCTGCGAGCCCGATCGCCTACGGTTTCGGCGACAACTTGCCGGTCTACTGCGATAACGGTCCGATCTTCACCATTTCCAATGTTGCCGGAAGCCGCGGAGGCCCGCGCCGCTTGGGGTCAGAGCCAGGTCCGCGCCCGACGGGCCGCGGCGGCGCAGAAGATCCTGACTTTACTCCGGGACGCCCCGTCACGGAGGCGCCGGAGGATCCGCACGCCGAAACCTGGGAGGCGCAGCCACTCACCGACGAGCAACGCCGTAACAACGCCGCAGTCATTCCGCCAGCCAACCGTCCGCGGGTGATCTTCCGCTATGCCGATGCGAAAGACCTGCTGATCTCAGGGTTGGTCGAAGGCGGCAGCGAAATCGCACAGCATGCGGCAGTGGTTGACGTGCCGGTAGGAAACGGCCACGTGGTTTTGTTTTCCACAAACCCAATCTACCGCGCCGAAACCATAGGCAGCTATTCGCTGGTGCTCAACACCCTGCTCAACTTCGACAACTTAAACGCGGGAAGAAAGCTCGCAGAAAAATAGATTGTAGACACTCGATCATGTGACCGACGCGGACGTCGATCACACAAGCAAGCCGCACTTGTACCAGTTTACCGAGGGCCTGCCGGGAGATGATCCGTCAAGTACCGCGCCAGCAGGTGATACACGTGAACGGTCGTGCCTGGGCCCTCAAAGATGCCGTGACTGCGATCGGGATAGGTCATGAAATCGAAAGGCTTTCCGAGTTCGATGAGCCTGTTCACCAGCAGCTCCGTTCCCTGGTAGTGAACGTTGTCGTCTCCGGAACCGTGCACGATCAGCAGATTGCCTTTTAATCCTGCTGCGAAATTGATTGCTGATCCCTGCTTGTAGCCGTCGGCGTTGTCCTGGGGCAGGCCCATGTAACGTTCCTGGTAGATCGAGTCGTAGAGGCGCTGGTCGGGCACCGGCGCCACCGACATGCCGACCTTGTAAAGATCAGGCGAGCGAAACATCAGATTGAGAGTGTTGGTGCCGCCGCCGCTCCAACCCCAGACGGCAATGCGATCCAGATCGACGAAGGCATCCATTTT
This sequence comes from Candidatus Angelobacter sp., assembly GCA_036557225.1. Lineage (GTDB taxonomy): Bacteria > Acidobacteriota > Terriglobia > Terriglobales > Acidobacteriaceae > Angelobacter. The sequence goes on along the minus strand of DATBHX010000056.1, from coordinate 43,967 downwards.
ACCAAGCGAACGAATGGCCTGCGCTTGCTGCCTGGACGAGAGAACGCCGACCGCGCCATAGATGGCCTTGCGCCATGCGCGGCCGCGAGGCGCGGGAGTGCCGGAATTGTCAAAGCTGACCACGAGGTATCCGAGGGAAGCGACGTAGCGATGAAAGAGCGTCCCGTTGCCGCCCCAGCGGTCGAGCACGGTCTGCGCTGCCGGTTCGCCGTAAATCTGAACCAGTACCGGATATTTTTTTGAAGGATCAAAGTTGGGCGGCTTGATCATCCATCCGTCCACCACGACGCCGTCGCCGGCATCCACCTTGAAGAACTCCGCCGGCGGCGCGAGGAACTGCGCGATCTTTTTCTTGTATTCGGTGCTATCGTTGCTCATGCGTACGAGCTTGTGATCCGGCAGTGACACCAGCTCGCGCAGCCCGGGATCGTTGATATTGGAGAAAGTGTGAAAGGCGTACTTCCCGTCGGGCGAAATACTATACCCATTGACGCCAACGAAATTGCCCGGAGTGACGCGTGCCGGATCGGCTGACCCGTCGAGAGGCGACCGGTAGAGGTAGCGCTGAGTCGCGTTATCGGGAGACGCGATGAAGTAGAGCCACCCGCCTTTTTCATCGACGCCCTCAACCCCGGCGGCATCCATGGCCCCGCGTGTAACCAGCGTTTCGCGCCCGCTGCGATCGATCGACCAAACATGCATCCAGCCATCTTTCTCGCTGACGGAAAGGAACTGGCGGCCATCATGAATCGGCTGCGCTTCAGTCAGTCCGCCAAAGCCGATGGTGATGAAGGCGTCGTCGTGATTGCGCCACATCTGGTGGGCAGAACCAGAGCCGGCGTCGGCGAGGAGATAATTGTCGGTGTTCTGCAGCCGGTTGAGTTGCTGGATAAGAAGCGTGTTCGCGTCAGCCCACTGCATGCGCGCGATATAGTTCTGCCGAGGATCGCCGGGGAGATCCACCCACTTCACACTTCCTTTGCCATCGGCATTCACGACGCCGGCGCGCACGGATGAATTTGTGGTCCCGGCCAGCGGATAAGGTACCTGCATCTCCACCGGATAGGGGCCGGTCCGCGGGTAGGGAATGTCCGTGACCACTCCGCGCTCTTGGCCGAGGTAATACATGAGCGCGAAATCTCCCACGCCGTGCAAATCAAATTGCCAGAACGCGATTCGCTTTCCGTCGGGACTCCAGCGAAAGCAGTCATGCAGGTCCAACTCTTCCTCGTTCACCCAATCGGAGCCGCCATTGATGATCAGATCAGAGCCATCATGCGTGATACGTTCGATGCTGCCGCTGGCGAGGTCTTCGACATAGATGTCGTTGTTCTTAACGTATGCAACCCTGGTCGTGTCGGGGTTGAATTTTGCATACATCAGGCTGGCTTCAGGCGCATCTCCGCCCAGTTTCTTGAGCTTGCTGGCCTTGCGATCAAAGAACCAATAGTCTCCCCGAGAGTTGGTACGCCAAACACGGCGAGTATTCGCGAAAATCAGGACGCGCTGGTTGTCTTTGGACCAACTAAGTCCCGCGATCTGCAACGGTTCCTTCGCGCCTTCCGGCGTGAGTTGCGCGGCTGTGATCAGGACCTCGCGGTTCTTGCCCGTCGCGGTGTCGTATTTTACGACATCACGACCATGGCCGCCTGTTGCCGGTTCCATCGCAATGTAGGATTGCCCGCCCTCAAACCAGCGCGGTGGGGGCGAAGGACGCTCGCTGAATTCATTCGTGAAAATGCGGGTAATCGTGTCCTTTGGCGCTTCCGGTGCTGGTGCAGGTTGCTGCGCGAATAACACAGTCGACAGCACAAGGATTGAAATCAACGCAAATCGGGCATGCTGGTTCATGAGAGATCTCCGAATGAACTGGAACGAGCGATGGTACGGGAGAGGGCAGGACAATGCAATGCCTTTCCCTTCGAGAAAAGTCACCTTAATTAAAGCACCCAGTGATGCGGCTCAGGAGAGCATTTGCCGCCTTACTCCCTGACAACATCCACAAAGTACAGATCGGTTGCGACCTCGAATTCACCCTTATTCAGTGAAGTCGGCATGGTCTGCCAATCCGTGGTTGCCTGAATCAGCTGCCAGTTGTCTTTCTTGCCGACACGTACCGGCATTTGGAAGCCCGGTTCATCCACTCTCCAACGATAAGATACAGTGCCGTGGCCTGGATCGAACTTCAATTCCAGAGCAGGGATCGCGGTGTGCCGCAGATACTGATTGAAGACCGGAGTTAGGTTCATTCCGGTTTGCTGGTTGAAATATGCGATCACGTCCTCGGTCATGATGTTCTGATATTTGAAATGCTGGTAGAAGTCGTGGAGAAGCTTCCACCAGCGGCGGTCGTCATTGACTACACTGCGCAGCGTGTTGATAAAAAGCGCCCCCTTGAAATACATGTCCTGGGGCGGTTCACCGTTTACGCCGCGCGCGGTGATGATCGGCTCCTGATTCTTGACCTTCGCCTTGTATCCATTCAGGTACTTCACGCCGTCGTCACGGCCGTACATGTATTCCACGTACAAGCCCTCAAGGTATGTCGTCCAGCCTTCGTGAATCCACATATCGGAGCTGTCAGCGGCGGTAATGCTGTTGCCGAACCATTCGTGCCCGCTCTCATGGATGATGATGAAATCGAAGCGCGGGCTGACGCCGACGCCGGTCCAGTCGCGTTCGAGATAGCCGTTGGCGAAACGGTTCCCGTAAGTCACCGCGCTCTGGTGTTCCATGCCAGAGTAGGGCACCTCGATCAACTTATAACCGTCCTTCTTAAACGGATACTCCCCGAAATAGTGCTGGTAAGCCTCGATCATCCCCTTGGCCTGGGCAAACTGCTTTTTTGCCTTGTCCAGGTCTTCCGGCAAGGCGTAAAAGTCGAGGGGCAGGCTGCCCAAGCGGTCAGAGAAGTGCTGATAATTGCCGATGTTGACTGAGACGTCATAGTTATTGATGGGATAGTGCACAAACCAGTCCCAGCGTGTGTAGCCGTCGCCCAGATCGGTCTTACCCATGAATTTGCCATTGGAAACATCCACCAAATCGCTTGGGATCGACACGCTGATCTCCATGTCCTGGACTTCATCGCGCCACTGGTCTTTATTGGGCCACCAGATGCTCGCGCCGATTCCTTCGCAGGCGGTGAAAATCCAGGGATGGCCGGATTGATCATGGCCGAAGCTGAAGCCTCCGAATCGGCCCGTCTGCACAGGCGATCCGGAGTAGTAAAAGTCGATTGAGTACACGCGGCCTGCGCGCAATGTCTCAGGAAAATTCACGAAGACGGCACCGGTATCGCGTTCGTATTTAAGAAGAACAGCGCCGAAGAGGATCTTGTCGATCTGAAGCGTGTCGATCAGATCGAGTTGGATGCGCGTGTCATCCTTGAGCATCTTGAACCGGACCGTGTTCTTCCCGCTGATGAACTTCTTTTCCGGATCGATGCGGATATCAAGGTGGTAGAAGAGCAAATCGTTGTTAGCGCGATACGGCCCGTAAGCGCCCCGCAGAATATCGAACCGGGTCGGTTCGCCATGGCCTCGTGAGCGTTGCGGCGCAGCCGCGGGCGTAGGAGTTGGAGTGGATGTCTGAGCGCCCAACAGCGTCGCCAGACTCACGACAACAGCCAGCATGAGATAAGTCTTTGCATTCCTTGGTGGACGCACGTGTTTCCTTTACACCGTTTGGCTTGATCTTCGATTCAAGTGTGCAACTAACATATAGAATATCTGCCGGATTCGGCAACCAAATTGGGAGGTGGACCTATGGCAGAGTTCGGACGATTTTCTCGCAGGAATTTTATGACGACAGCCGCTGCTGTCGCGGGCGCCGCTTTGTTGCCAGAGTCCATGATGGGACTTTCCTTCGCAGACGGCGTGCAGGCTTCTCAGCAACAACGGAAGCAGGCCGCCGATCGAGAGAAAGTGCCTTGGAAGGTGCGCCCGTTTCCGATCAATCAGGTCCGGCTGGGCGAAGGTCCCTGCAACGCTGCCATGGAAGCGGACCGGCAATACCTGCGTTCCTTGCCGACGGAGCGCCTGCTGCATACCTTCCGGGTCAATGCCGGTATCGCATCTTCCGCACAGCCGCTCGGGGGCTGGGAAGCCCCTGACTGCGAACTCCGCGGCCACTATGCAGGCGGCCACTATCTTTCCGCCTGCGCGTTCATGTATGCGGGCTGTGGCGACGAGGATCTCAAAAACAATGCGGATAAAGTGGTAGCCGAACTCGCCAAATGCCAGACTGCACTGAAAAGCGGCTATTTAAGCGCATTTCCCATCGAGTTCTTTGACCGGCTTCGCGAACGGCAGAAGGTCTGGGCGCCGTTCTACACCATTCACAAAATTGTGGCCGGCCTTCTCGACGTGTACACCTATTGCGGCAATGAGCAGGCGCTTGACGTGGCCCTGAAGATAGCAGGCTGGGTTGACAGTTACACCGGCTCTCTCAGCTATGAGCACATGCAGCGCGTGCTGGGCACAGAATTCGGAGGCATGGGTGAAGTGCTTTCGAACTTGTATGCCGTCACCGGCAAACAGGACTATCTGGAAGTTGCGCAGCGTTTTGACAAGAAACAATTCTTCGATCCTTTGGCAGCGCACCGCGATGAATTAAAGGGTTTGCATGTCAATACGCATATTCCCCAGGTGATTGCAGCAGCCAGATATCACGAACTTACCGGCGAGCGAAGGTACCGGGACATCGCTGAATACTTCTGGGATGAGGTGGTGAGCGAGCGGTCTTATTGCACTGGCGGCACGAGCAACGGCGAATCGTGGAATACCGACCCCGGCAAACTTTCGACCGAGTTGGGACCGGATACCACGGAGTGTTGCTGTGCCTACAACATGATGAAGTTGACGCGGCATTTGTTTGGCTGGTCGCCGGAGGCGCGCTTCATGGACTATTACGAGCGCGCGCTTTTCAATCATCGTCTCGGCACCATCAATCCCGAAGACGGCGCAATGATGTACTACCTGCCTCTTGGGTCGGGCTATTGGAAGACTTTTGGCAAGCCGTTTGACGCGTTCTGGTGTTGCACGGGAACGGGGTCAGAGGAATATGCCAAGCTGGCCGATACCATTTATTTCCATGACGACGATTCGCTGTATGTGAATCTGTACATCGATTCTCAACTTGACTGGCCGGAAAAGGGACTCGGCGTGAAACAGCAGACGCGCTTCCCGGAAGAACAGGGGACAACGCTTACCATCACAGGCAAGAACCCTGTGCAGCTCAGCGTTAATCTTCGCATTCCATACTGGGTTCGGGGCGGCAGCGTAAAGATCAATGGAACTGCGCTTCCGGCATTTGCCAGTCCCGGCAGTTACCTCACGTTGAGCCGTGTTTGGAAGCCCGGCGACAAAATCGAACTTAGCCTGCCGATGCACCTGCACATGGAATGCATGCCGGATGATGAAAGCATCCAGGCCGTGATGTATGGTCCTCTCGTGCTTGCCGGTGCCTTCGATGAAGTGACAAGAGACCTGAGTTACGGGCCTTACGGGCCGAAACGCGGCGCCCAATTCAAAGTGGCTGACATTATCGCGGACCCGGGTAGACCCGCGGCATGGGTTGAGCCCACGCCAAAGCAATCTCTTACATTCAACTGTGTGGGGCAGCCACAACCGATCACCCTGGTGCCGCTTTACAAGGTGATTCATCAGCGATATGCGGTCTACTGGAAGATTAATCATTCGGGGACCTGATAGATGCAATTTGTTGCAGCATCGGTGCGAGCCTACCAACTGCGCGGCACATGAGTGCCTTCCTTCGACTATCACTGGTCGTAAAACTTTGCAAAATTCAGAGTTGCTGAAACCGCGAATCGCATGTACGATGATGCGCAGTTTCCGGGCATTCCCTTCTTAAGTTCCATGCGCGGGGTTGGAGTGTGCCCCAGTATCTTCTCACCGTTTCAAAAAAAAATTTGAGAGGTCGTTATGAAGAACTTCCGGGGTCCTCTTCTGCCTTCTTTGCGGTGTGCCTTGATTATTATTCTGTCCCTGGCCTTTGCAACCACCATCGCGGCGCAAACTGCGCAAGACAGCCAGGGCACTGGCGCCGGAATTGATCTGAAATTTCACAAGTTTCAGCCCTCGGTAGCTCCGGAGAATGCGCTGCCGTCCGCTGCTACGCAGGCCGATGCCGACACGATGACGCAGCAGCAGATCCTGGCCCTCGAACAGGACAAAGCTTCGCGCACTCCGGCACAGCAGAAGATCGATTCCAACGTCCTTTATACGGTCAGGATGCTCGCCGGGCAGCCCGCCGCTGCCGGCATTGCAACCCTAAACACCGGCGTTGACGTAGACAATTCAAACAATCTGATAGTCGATATCACTGCCAATGTCTCAGACCAACTACTGAAACAACTGAACACGGTGGGCGCGCTGGTCTGGTACTCAAACACCCGGTTTCACAGCATCCGCGCGGTAGTGCCTTCCAATCAGATTGAAACCATTGCTTCCTGGCCGGACATTGTTTTTATCGGCCCGAAAGCTGAATCGATCACTGCAAGCAGCCTGCGTCTCACGCCTGGTCCGGTACAGCGACCCACTTTCGCCCAACGCGCAGCAAGAATCCGCAAACAACTGGCGATGGCGCTGCAGGCCCGGGCGGCTGCGTCTGCTGCGACCAACGGTACTGGACAAGGCTCGGTCACCACAGAAGGTGACGCGACACATCGTGCTTTCGACGCACGCAGCACGTTTTTAGTGAATGGAGCAGGATTGAAGATCGGCGTACTCTCTGATAGCGCAAATTTCAATGGCGCACTGGCAGCAGCGCAAGCAACTGGTGATATGCCGCCGACATGCCCGGCTGGGCCGCCGTGTTTCACGATGGTGCAGGATTTTGCCGGCCCCCCGACACCCACCAACGAAGGCCTGGCCATGCTGGAGATCGTATATGACATGGCTCCCGGCGCCAGCCTCTTCTTCGCTACCGCTGATATCAGTGAAGCCGGTTTTGCCCAAAACATCCTCAATCTGCGCAGCATCAATCAATGCGACATCATTATTGATGACGTCTTCTATTTCGATGAACCGGTATTTCAGGATGGCATCGTTGCCCAAGCCGTAACAACGGTTACGCAGGACGGTGCTCTCTATTTCTCTTCCGCGGGCAATGAAGGCAACGTGGATTCGAACACGGCCGGCTACTTTGAAGGCGATTTCAATGATACCGGATCACCGGCTTTTACTTTTCCTGGCGGCGCCAAGACCGGCACGATTCACAACTTTGGAACGCCGGCTGCCCCAGTCAATGGCGACATCATCGTTGCACGTGGCAACATTTACAACCTCAACTGGGCCGATCCCCGCGGCGCCACCGCCAATGACTATGACCTGTTTCTGGTGAGTGCTGCGGGTGTGGTCAAGGCTTCTTCCACCAACATCCAGAACGGCACCCAGAATTCATACGAGCAGATCAGCGCGCCTGCCCTGGCCGCGGGCGATCGCTTGGTAGTGTTCAAGGCAGCTACCTCTGCTCCCCTGCTTTTTGCCATCAACACCATCCGTGGCCGGCTGACGGTGAACACCACAGGACAGACGCACGGTCACTCCTCGGCTGACGGAGTGGGCGTCTATTCAGTCGCGGCCACACCAGCGGCGGCCCCCTTTTCTGCGGGCTTTCCCACAGGACCATTTCCCAATCCCTTCAACTCCGCCAACGGAGTTGAACTGTTCACATCGGACGGTCCGCGGCGCATCATCTTCAACGCCGATGGGTCGCCCATCACGCCCGGGAATTTCTCGTCGACAGGTGGTACGGTCCGCAACAAGCCGGACATCACAGGAGCTGACGGCGTACACACGACTTTGCCCGCAACCTCTGGTTTGAATCCGTTCTATGGTACGTCCGCCGCCGCTCCATCAGCGGCATCGGTAGCGGCGCTGGTGAAGTCTTCCAACCCATTGTTAACCCAGAGTGATATCCGGAATGCTCTCACAAGCACGGCGATCGACATCATGGCGCCGGGCTACGACCGTGATTCCGGCAATGGCATTGTGATGGCCTGGGAGGCGTTGAATTTCCTAGGCACCACCGGATTTGCCAATCCGCAGCTGGGTACCGTTGCTGCCAGTGAGAACCCGGGCAACGGCAACGGCGTTATCGAAGCAGGCGAAGGTGGCCAGCTGATCATCCAACTTAGCAATACTTCAGGCGTTGTCGACGCTACGGGGATTACCGCTACGTTGACGACAGCGACACCGGGCGTGACGATCACTCAGCCAGGCACCAGCGCCTATCCTGATCTCGCCGCAGGAACCGGGGTGGGGAACAATCTCTCTCCATTCACATTTACGGTTGCCAGTGACGCTGCCTGCTCCCTCACCATCAATTTCACCCTCACAGTCAACTACACGGGTGGTCCGCAGCGAATTCTTACATTCAGCATTCCGACCGGAGTGGTGACACTCAGCAACAATCTCGGAACTCTTCCCACGGGTTTACTTGGCATAACTACCGCCACTGGCCAGCAGACCAATCGCGTCACGCGAAACGGAGTCGTGAGTTCATGCGGCGTGCAAAAAGCCTACCCGGGCACAACTACCACGGCCGGAACGAGAACATTCGACTCCTATACCTTCAACGCCTGTAAAACTGCATGCGTAACCCCGATCCTCAATTCCGCGAATGCCATCAATCTTTTTGAGGTGGCCTATACCGCGCCGTTCGATCCGGCTAACATTGCCACGAACTATGCCGCCGACGCCGGCGCCAGCACAACGCCGCAGACCTTCGGTCTGAGCACGAACGCGTCGACTTCGTACACCATCGTTGTCAGTGACGTGCCTGGAACAGCCGCGGGCACAAATTACACCCTGCAATTGCCGGCATGCGTGCTGAACTGCAATATCAACCAGGTACCGGTAGCCCAGGCCCACGACGTTACAGTGACCTCTGCCGTCCCGGGTGGAACTGCCAACGCCAGCATCGATAACGGTTCCTTCGATCCTGATGGAGATACGCTGACGATTACGCAATCGCCTGCCGGCCCGTATCCGCACGGCAATACGACAGTTCTGCTGACCGTAACAGACACGAAAGGCGCAACCTCACAGGCAAGCGCCGTTGTCAGCGTTGTGGATCCAGTTGCGCCTGCGATCGCCAAGGCCTTCGGTGCGGCCGGCATTCCCTTAAATGGTTCGACCAGCTTGAGCTTTACCATTCAGAACAACAACGGGACACTCACACTGACCGGAGTTGCCTTCACTGATCCGCTTCCGGCGGGCTTGGTGATCTCCACTCCGAACGGGCTGACTGGCTCCTGCGGTGGTGGGGTGATTGCAGCCACCCAGGGCGCGCCTACGATCGGCCTGAGCGGCGGAACCATCGCGGCGAACGGTTCCTGCACATTCTCAGTGAATGTCACTGGCATTGCCGCGGGTCTGCAGAACAACACCACCGGAAACGTGACCTCAAACGAAGGCGGCACGGGCAACACAGCTTCTGCCAGTGTGACGGTGGAAGCTCCACCGTCGATCGCCAAGGTGTTCAATCCTTCGACGATCGCGCCGAATGCAACCACCTCGTTGACGTTCACGATCACCAATCCTGCGGCAAACGCTGATCCGCTGACCGGCGTAGCGTTCACAGACACGCTCCCCACGGGATTGACGGTTGCGAATGCAACAGCGACGGTTTGCGGCGGCACGTTGACCACAACGGCGCCGACGGGAATTGCGCTCACGGGTGCAACGATCAATACCAGCGGCCAATGCCAGTTCAGCGTGACAGTGACGGGCGCAGTTTCAGGGCTATACACCAACACTACGGGCAATGTAACTTCGACAAATGGTGGAACCGGGAACACGGCTTCAGCCAATCTAACAGTGGTTTCGGCGCCCACGGTGACCAAGTCGTTTGGCGCAGCCAGCATTCTGCTGAATGCCGGCACCTCACTGACCTTCAATATCAGCAACCCGAATGCAAGCCTGGGACTCACCGGCATTTCATTGACTGATGCTCTGCCGGCTGGTCTGCAGGTGGCCACGCCGAATGGGCTTAACACAACGTGCAACGGCACCACCACGGCTGCGGCTGGTTCTGGCTCCATCAGCCTCTCCAGCGCGACGCTCGCGGGAAACGCTTCCTGCAGCATCAGTCTGAATGTTCAAGGCATCGTGGCGGGAGTGCAGAACAATACCACCGGACCGATCTCGGCGAGCGAGAGCGGGGCGGGCACAACCAGCAACACGGCAAGCGTTACGGTGATCGGTCCGCCAAGTCTTGCCAAGTCCTTCGGCGCAGCCAGCATTAACCTGAATGCAACCACTACGCTGAGCTTTACTATTACCAATCCCAACGCGACGGTCGCACTCACCGGCGTTGGCTTTGGCGATACGTTGCCAACCGGGCTGGCAGTAGCCAATCCGAACGGGCTCACCGGCTCCTGCGGCTCAGGCACGATCACCACAGGCACGGTGTCCGGCTCCTCCGTGGTCAACCTCGCAGGAGGGACAATCGCGGCGGGCGGCTCGTGCACCTTCTCTGTCAACGTAGTAGGACAGAGCAGCGGACACAAGGTCAACACTACCGGAACAGTGACCTCGAGCAACGCGGGTTCGGGCAACCAGGCAACGGCTTCAATTGACGTTCTGGCTCCGGATCCAACTATCACCGAAACCCATACCGGCAACTTCAACCGCAGCCAGACCGGCGCGACCTACACCATTACAGTGAGCAACGTCGGCTTTGGACCAACCGTAGGAACGGTGACGGTGACCGACACCCTGCCGAACGTCCAGAATACGCTGGTGCCTACCGCGATCAGCGGCGCGGGATGGAGCTGTACTCTGGCTACTATGACCTGCACGCGCAGTGATGCGCTGGCTTCAGGCAGCAGCTATCCGGCGATCACGCTCACAGTGAATGTGCCGCAGAACATTCAGGCCAACGTGACGAACTCCGCTACAGTTTCCGGTGGCGGCGACGTAAACACCAATAACAACACAGCCACCGATCCGACTCATATCGGGCCGCCGCTGCAGATCGCAGCCAATAATAACGGTACGCTCACGCTGGTTCGTGGCAGCTCCACCTCCATGGACTTCACCGTGGATTCAAGCAACGGCGTAGGCGCGGTGACGTTTGCCTGCAGCGGCCTGCCGGCGAAGAGCTCCTGCAGCTTCAATCCGCCATCAGAGAGCCAGCTCACCACGACGGTAACCATGACGATAACCAGCACCAAAGGAGGGACGGCAACACCCGTCGCTTTCAATCCACCCAACATGCTTTACGTCGTGCTGCTTTCTATGACTGGGCTGCTTGGTTTCATTCTTTACAGCATGAAATCCTTCAGGCCGCGCATCCGGCTGGCTGTGTTCGCGGCCAGCGCAATGGTTCTGCTCGCTCTGGCAGGCTGCGGTGGAAGCACTGGAACGCCAAAGGGCACGTTCCCAATTGTCGTAACTGCCACTGGAACAGGCGCTCAGGCTACGGTAACCGTAAATTTGACCGTGCAATAAGGATTGCTCCTTTGACTACGATGGGCCCTCAGTCGAGGGCCCATTTTTTTGTCCTTGATATTCTGTGCCGGTACTGCAATCCCAATTCGGAACGCGCAACTGCAAAACAAGCAACGCTTGTTGAATGAGTAGCCTTCTCGAGTTTCTTGACGGGAAGGAACATCCAACATATTCTGCATTCCGACACTCATCAGGAGCCCCGCAGCACGAAAGGAGCCCCCATGCTCGAGAGTCGTCGCGAATATCTCACGCATCACCGGTCCGCGCGTGCCTGGGCGGCGCTGGACCGTGCCACCAACGCTCAAATGAAGGTCGCCTACGATCCGAGCGTGATCGCCCGAGACAGTCTCAAGGGAAAGCACGTCGTGATCATTGGGTCCGGGGTCGGCGGGCTGACCACCGCATACGAGTTGCTCGCCAACCGTAGCGGCGCCACAGTCACTGTTCTTGAAGCTCGTGATCGTACTGGTGGACGCTGTTTGACCTTGCGCACAGGCGATACCCTGACCGAAGACAAGAACAGCGATCTCTACAGTTCGCCTGGCGATACGCAAGTCGTGCGCTTCGAGCGGCCCGTCGGCGACAGTGAGCCGTATCTCAACGCGGGGCCAGGGCGCATCCCTTCGAGCCACAGGCGTTTGCTGGACTACCTTCGGCGCTTCGGAGTTGCGGTTGAGATTTACGTTATGGCCAGCGAATCCAACCTGGCCCAGATGAATGGCGGCCCTGAAGGGGACAAGCCGGTGGTGAACCGCCAACTCACCCACAACACGCGCGGCTGGATCGCCGAGATGGTCTATCAGAATGCCAAACAACTGCTGGGAGAATCCGGGAAGGACGAGAAGCGCGTCGAGCTATTGCAATCGCTGATGGTCACTTTCGGCGACTTAACCACGAAAGGGCACTATGTGGTCGGCACTGCCGAACCTGGACAAGACGACAAGGTGGATGTCTCCGATCGCGCCGGCTTCACGGAGTTGCCTGGAGTCCGGCCCGGGGAGATCGCTGCGGCGATTGACCTCGACCGGCTGCTCGCGTCAGAGTATTGGAAGAAGACTCGCTTTTATCAGCCCCTCGATTTCCTGTGGCAACCAACCATGTTCCAGCCGGTCGGGGGGATGGACCAGGTCCAGCGCGCGTTCAGCCAGCATGTGGCGACGCACGGTGGAGTGGTACACCTGAACAGCCCTGTAACCAGCATCGACTACGACCAGAGCAAAAGCCAGTTCGTGATCTCCGCTGAAGGTCACGCGGAACCGTTTCGCGCGGATTATTGCTTCTGCAACCTGGCAATTCCCTTCCTGGAAAAAACTCTGTCAAAGCGGCTGCAGGCGTCCGGCGAAGCGGGCGGCTTCTGCGATGAGTTCAAGCAGGCTCTCCACGCCGTCTACAAAACGCAGAGCGGCGCAGACGAGACGAAGCGATTCCTCGCCTGCACCACCAAGGTTGGTTGGCAGGCCGACCGCACTTTGTGGCAAGGTAAGCCCTTCCACACTCACACCGATTCCAGAGGCATACCAGTGACGTGTTGCGATGACTCCGAGATCGGCGTTGTGCCTATTTACGGCGGCATCTCCTGGACCGAAAACCCGATCACGCAGATCTGGTATCCCTCCAATGCCTATCATGACCGCAAAGGTGTGCTGACCGGCGCTTACAATTTTGCTAAAAATGCCGAATGCTTTGGCCGCATGCCGGTGGAGAAGCGACTGCATGAAGCACGGGCCGGCGCCGCGCTCTTTGGCAAGGAGTTTGCCAAGGGGCTTGACTGCGGCGTCGCGATCGCGTGGCAGAACATGGCTCACATCAAGGGTGGCTGGGCGCAGTGGAACTATGTCGATGACAGCGTCCGGCACTACAACCACATCATTCAAGGCACCGGAGTTGATGGGGCGGTGAATCCCTGCTTCTTCATTGTCGGCGATCAGACATCGTCATTGCCAGGCTGGCAGGAAGGTGCGATTTCTTCGGCGCTTGGCGCCATCAGCCGCCTGGCGCGCCCTGACCTGATGTTGCCGTTCCTGAGCGCGTTGCCGGACACGAAACTCATGGTCGAGGGACTGTAGCGGGGCGCGAAGCTAGCGCATACGCATTCAGCTCTGAAACCGGTGCTGCCGGAACATTTGCAATCGTTTCCCCACCCTGCCGTCTAGAAAGCCAATCGCAGGGCGAACTGTATCTGCCTTGGGTTATATAACGCGCGCGGCGTCCCGTAGGTTGGATTCGGCGATCCTTCCAGGAAATGTTGGGTTGGGGAACAGCCCTGCGCTGTGCTGTTGAAATTGCAGAAATCGGCGGCGCCGTACACCGTGTTGAAGAACCTTACGTTCACCGTGTTGAACAGGTTAAACGCCTCCGCCATCGCTTCAATATTCAACTTTTCCGTAGCCTTGAAGGTACGGGCCAGCCTCAGGTCGACCGATTGGTACGAGTCTCCCTTGAACGTGTTGCGCGGTTCAATTCCTACGCGATCATTGTTGCCAAAAATGTCGCCATTGGCGTCAAAGCCGGCGAACTTGGTGAAGTAGTTTGGCGACTCCAGCGTCACAATCGTGCTCAATTGGAAGTTATTGACAAAGGCGTTCATCTTCGTCGGCCCGGCAATCGTGGTATTTAGAACAAAGCGCTGACCTACGCTGTCAGAGGAGATCGCGCGTTCCGCCTTGAGGTTGTTGCTGTCCTGGGGAATGAGAACAAAGCTGGGGTTCGGCCCGTCATCAATACCCTTGGACCAGGTATAGCTCACCCCGGTGCTGAAGTGATGGCTCATGCGCTTGTTGAAGTTCACCAGCAGGCCATTCCATTCGGAATTCCAGCGCGAAGCAGCCTCGAAATAAACGGCGTACAAAGTCGGGAAGCCCGGCGCAGCGCTGCGCGAACCCGGAATGCCCGGCGCGGCAAAGTAAGTGTTCTTGGTGCCGCTCTGCCCGTCGGAATTGTGGACCGTCACTTGTCCGCTGGGATCGGGCTGGTTCACGTTGAAGAAACTTCCCAGATGGACGCCTTTGGAGCGCAGGAAGCTGATATCGAGCGCGGAGTCATTTGTCGGCTGGAACTCGAGCCCCAAGCTGGTCTGGATTCCGTAAGGCGCTTTGTGATCTTTATCAAAACGCGCGATCACAGCATCGCCAAAGAAGCCGCAGCCGGCCACTGTACCGCCCGGACAGAAGCCCAGCGGAGCAGCGTCAGGATAGGTCCCTGTCAGCATATCTGCCAAAGCGATTGACGTAATGTTCGGCGCGCTGGCAAAGGCAAAAAGACGGGTTGCAGCGTTGAGAGCATTTTCATTCGTGCGCCCGGGGAAGGTTCCCGTGGTACCGCCACAGGAGGGCGCCTGACACGCCAGCAGCGGCATGGGGATGATCCCATGGAATACGCCCGCGCCACCCCGAAGGACCACGTTGTATTTACCGCCAAAGTGATAGGCAAAGCCCGCGCGCGGATCAAATTCCGCTTTTTGGCCATCGAGCACGTTGGAGGGGAAAGTTTCAAATTGATAGCGCAATCCAGCGTTAAAGCTCAGGTTGTTTCTGACCTGCCATGTGTCCTGAATATAGAGACCGCCATAGTTGTGCGGGGTCTCACCTTCGGCCTGATGGCGAACGGCGTCAGATATCTTCTGTCCCTGGAACACTGAGGTGTTGAAAGTTGGCTCGGTAAAATTCGGAGCCTGGAACCTTTCGAAAAAGAGCACCTGCGGAGCGCCGGCCTGCAGGCTGAATGGGCACTGCGTCGCCAGGAGGCAGCCAAAGTCGGCTTCAAAGGGGTAGAACAGCGGAAACGATTCCAGCGTGTTCACGTGGCTGAAGTCGCCACCGAAGGCAAGTGTGTGCCTGCCGTGCTGCGAAGTTACATTGTCCACGATCTCAGTGCGGCTTTCCTGATAGAAGTCAGGGTTGCCGCGATTCACGCCCGCTGTAAAGGTATTCAGCACTTCCAGGTGCGGCTGCGTGGTGACCGTCGGAAAGTCGAACGTACGATGGCCGTACTGCATGCGCAATTCATTCACCAGGTGCGATGAAAAGGTGGAGGTAAGGCTGCCAACGATCGATTGGTCGCGGAGGTTGTTGTCTTTGAAGCCGGAAGGCAGATCAAAGCCGTCATTGAGCGGCGACACATTGGTTAAGCGGCCATCATTGAAAAAGTAGCGCAGAAACATGTAATGGCGATCGGTAAAGGAATGGTCCAGCTTGACCAGGAAATTATCGTAGTCGCTCTTGCGGTTTACGTTGAGCTGCTCGGGCGCCAGTCCGAAGTTGGCCTTGAATTGATTGATTTGGGTAAGGTTCGCCAGAATCACGGAGTTGTAATAGGGATTCTCGTTCCGGCGTTGGCCCTCATAATTGCCGAAATAAAAGGTGCGGTTCTTCCGGATCGGACCGCCCAACGTGAACCCAAACTGATTTTGCTGCAGCTTGTTCAGACCGGGCGCAGCCAGTTCGCTCTTGGCATCAAAGGCATCGTTGCGAAGGAATTCGTAGACGGAGCCGTGCAGGTCATTGGTCCCGCTCTTGGTAATAATGTTGACGATACCGCCGACCGCGCGGCCTGCTTCGACGCTGTAAGTGTTGTTCACTACGCGGAATTCGCGAACCGCATCCGTCGAAGGAGTGGTCTTCTGCACGCCGGAGGCCGTGGAGATGTTGTCGGCCCCATCGATGGCTATGAAATTGTAGTGAATATTCTGGCCGGCAAATGAGAGCTTGGTTACCGGCTCAATGATTACGTCGGTACTGCCGGATGTGGTATCGCCGATTGTGACGCCAGGCGCAAGCAGCGCGAAATCAATGAACTGGCGGCCGTTTACCGGTAGATTCTTGATCTGTGCCTGCTCGATTACCGTATCGGTCGACGTGCGCGTGACTTCTACCAGAGGCGCTTGCGCCGTAACGGATACCTGCTGCTCAATCTGTCCTGGAGCCAGAGTGAAATCCAAAGTTGCGCTTTGCCCTACCGTGAGAGGGATGGAGCGTGTCTGCTCCTGGAATGTTCCCGCCTTCACTTCCACTTTGTACGTGCCCACCGGCAGGGAGGCGATGCTGTACTCACCGCTGGAATCACTCGTGGCAGACCGGGAAAGGCCTGTATCTGTATTGGTGGCTGTTACTTTGGCTTGAGCCACTACCGCGCCGGAATTGTCGATCACCCGCCCCTGCAAAGTGGCCGTGATGCTCTGGCTGAAAGCAACAGGACACAGCAACAAGGCCAGCGACAGTCGCACACAACTCATGACCAAACGATGTTGCATAACTTTTCTCCCTCCGGTGCGGGAAAACTATATTCCGGAATGGCTGGATTGACAAGATATTTGACATCTAAAATGTTTAGACCTAGAATTTCGCCAATGCTCTGCCGTTCCCGAATTGGGCCGAGCCGCTGCGCCCGGTCTCTTATAAAAGCGCTTACTGTCACGAAACCATAGCACGCATGAGGCGGAGATGGCCGAGCGATTTTGCAAAAAGGAAGTCCAGAAGCTTTACCTCGGAGGCAGACCGTGAAAATCGTTTGCCTGGGTGGCGGCCCCGCCGGACTTTATCTTTCCATCCTGCTCAAGAAAGCTAACCCTACCTGGGACATCACGGTCGTCGAACGCAATCGCCCCACCGACACCTTTGGCTGGGGCATCGTTTTCTCGGACAAGACCATGGACGGCTTTCGCAGCGTGGATCCGGAAACGCACGCGGAAATTACCCGCTCTTTCCGCCACTGGGATGACATCGACGTCTTTTTCAAAGGCAGCAGGATCACCTCGGGTGGTCACGGTTTCTGCGGGATCGCCCGCATCAGGCTGCTTCAGATCATGCAAGAGCGCGCCGCCCGCCTGGGCGTGAAACTGGTCTTTCAGACTGAAGTTACCGATCCGGACATTTACGCTGCTCAATACGATCTGGTCATCGCCGCGGATGGCGCCTCGTCCATCACGCGACGTAAGTATGAGCGCGTTTTTAAGCCCAATATTCAGGTCCGCCGCAACCGCTTTGCCTGGTTGGGTAGCCGGCGAAAGCTCGATGCTTTCACCTTCGACTTCAAGGAAACTGAGTGGGGCTGGTTCAACCTGCACGCCTACCGATTTGACGATGAATGGTCCACGTTCATCATTGAAATGCCGGAGAAGAACTGGCTGGCCGCGGGCATCGACAAGATGGAGCAGGAAGAATCGATCGCGCTCTGCGAAAAGCTGTTTGCCGAACGGCTTGACGGCAATCCACTCATCTCGAACGCCAGCCATCTGCGCGGCTCAGCGATGTGGCTCAAGTTCAACCGCGTTCTGTGCGAAAAATGGTTTCACAAGAATATTGTGTTGATCGGCGACGCCGCTCACACCGCCCACTTCAGCATCGGCTCCGGCACCAAGCTGGCGATGGAAGACGCCATCGCGCTGTCCCGCGTGCTCTCGACCCATGGCGGCAACATTGAAGGAGCGCTGCAACGCTACCAGGAGGAACGCGAGATCGAAGCCCTGAAATTGCAGAGCGCGGCGCGCAATCGCATGGAATGGTTCGAAGAGGTTGAGCGTTACGTCCATCAGGAGCCGGAACAGTTTGCTTACGGCCTGCTCACCGGAAGCCAGCGCGTGGGCCATGCCAATCTCAAGTTGCGCGATTCAGGCTACATCGCACGGGTAGAAAAATGGTTCGCCGGGCGCAGCGGTGTCAATCGTTCTCTCCCGCCGATGTTCACGCCCATCTCAGTCCGTGACGTTACGCTCAAGAACCGCGTGATCTGTTCCCCCATGGCCACGTATATGGCGGAAGACGGCGTGCCCAACGACTTTCATCTGGTCCATCTCTCAGCACGCGCGATGGGAGGCGCTGCCATGGTGGTCACCGAGATGACCTGCGTCTCGCCTGAAGCGCGCATCACCCCGGGCTGCCCGGGCATGTGGAATGATGACCAACAGAATGCCTGGAAACGCGTGGTTGACTTCGTGCATACGCACAGCGATGCCAAAATCGCCTTGCAGCTCGGGCATGCCGGGCGCAAAGGCTCAACGCGCATGGGCTGGGACGCCATTGACCAACCGCTCGACTCCGGCAACTGGCCTCTGATTTCAGCTTCGCCATTGCCTTACATCGCCGATGTTTCCCAGGTGCCTTATGAAGCCACGCGGGCTGACATGTGCCGCGTCAAGAATGATTTTGTCGCCGCCGCTCGTCGCGCCGTTGCAGCCGGCTTTGACTGGCTGGAGTTTCACTGCGCTCATGGCTATTTAATGTCGAGCTTTATTTCGCCGCTCACCAATCAGCGCAGCGACGAATATGGCGGTTCGCTCGAAAACCGCTGCCGCTTCCCGCTGGAGGTGTTTGAGGCCATGCGTGCAGTGTGGCCGCAACATCTTCCCATCAGCGTCCGCATCTCCGCTCACGACTGGGTGCCGGGCGGCCTTACGCCGGAAGATGCTGCGCAAGTCGCGCGCCTTTTCAAAGAAGCTGGGGCTGACGTGATTGACTGCTCGTCGGGACAGGTCAGCAAGGCGGAGAAACCGGTTTACGGCCGCATGTTCCAGGTGCCATTTGCAGACAAGATTCGCAATGAAGTCGGCATTCCCACGATTGCTGTAGGTAATATCTTTGAAGGCGATCACGTGAATACGATCATCGCCGCAGGCCGTGCGGATTTGTGCGCTGTGGCCAGGCCACACCTGGCTGATCCGGCCTGGACTCTGCACGAAGCGGCGAAACAGGGGTTCAGCGAAATCACGTGGCCTAAGCAGTACCTGAGCGGCAAAGAACAACTGGAGCGAAACATCGCCCGTGCCCAGCTGATGTTGCAGGTATAAGCATGAAACAGACTGCGCAAACACTGGCCGGCAAACACGCGGTGGTCACCGGCGGCGCGCGAGGCATTGGCGCGTCAGTTACGGAGGCACTTGTCGCGCACGGAGCAAATGTCACCATGCTTGGCCGTAGTGCCGCTCCTCGTATGGAACTGGCCGGCAAGCCGCACCTTCACTATGTTCAGTCGGATGTCTGTGAACCGGAAGCACTGTCTTGCGCCTTTGACGCTGCGCGCTCTCAGTTTGGTCCCATACACATCCTGGTAAACAATGCAGGGCAGGGACGGTCCTCTTCCTTCCTGAAGACCGATCTCGCGCTCTGGCGCAACATGATGCAGGTAAATCTGGATAGCACGTTTCACTGCATTCACGCCGTTCTGCCGGCCATGCTTCTGGCCGGCTGGGGACGTATCGTGAATGTCGCCAGCACGGCCGGACTCAAAGGCTATGGCTACGTTACCGCCTATTGCGCGGCAAAGCATGGCGTGGTCGGGCTTACACGTTCACTGGCGCTTGAAGTCGCGAGCAAAGGCATCACAGTCAACGCGGTTTGCCCCGCATACACGGAAACGGAGATGTTGCAGAGGACGATCGACAGCATTGTGGCAAAGACTGGCCGCACAGAAGCCGAAGCGCGAGCCGAGCTGAGCGCCGGCAATCCTCAGAAACGATTTGTCCAGCCGGAAGAGGTGGCCAATGCGGTCGCGTGGCTCTGTCTTCCGGGCAGTGAAGCGGTCACCGGCCAGTCCATCGCGATTGCCGGCGGCGAGCTGATGTGAGGGATCGAATGGCGAGTACTTCAACCATCCGGAAAAATACCAACGGTTCATACGATGCCGGCGTAGTGCTTGATCTGGAAACTCGCGCGCAAAAAGGCGACCACCAGGCGCTGCGCCTGTGGCTGCGTCTTCTTTCATGCACGGTGCGCGTGGAGAACAAGATTCGTCTGCGCTTGCGCCGTGAATTCAACACCACGCTGCCGCGTTTTGATCTGATGGCGCAGCTGGAACGCAGTTCCGGCGGGTTGCGCATGAGCGAGCTTTCCAAGCGGCTCATGGTCTCGAGCGGCAATGTGACCGGCATTACCGACCAGCTTGAACGCGAAGGTCTGGTGACCCGCGAAGCGTGCCCCGGTGATCGCCGTGCCCTCACCGTAAGATTAACGTTCAACGGCCTGAAGCGTTTCCGTGAAATGGCTGTGCGACACGAACAGTGGATCATCGAGCTGCTGGGCGGACTCAGTAGAGATGAGAAAGAAGCTATGATCAAGGAGTTGGGAAAGCTGAAATCACACATCAATGGCGCCAACTCCACTACGCAAAAGCCGAACCAACGGCTGCAGCCCGGGAGGGTCCGATGAACGATGGAGCCAAACTGTCGCCCCCAAACCTGGCTGGCCGCACGCTGGCTGAATACTCTGCCCGGCACTTCAAGTACATATATAAGGATGGCATCGCTGCCATCACGCTCGACCGCCCGGAACGCAAGAACCCTCTGACCTTCGAGTCTTATGCGGAACTGCGCGACCTCTTTCGCGCCATGGCGCTGGCGCCAGACGTGAAGGCCGTAGTGCTGGCCGGCTCAGGAGAGAACTTCTGCTCCGGAGGCGACGTGCACGAGATCATCGGCCCGCTTACCGAACTCGAGATGCCGGGCCTGCTCGCCTTCACGCGAATGACCGGTGATCTGGTGAAGGCGATGCGCGCCTGTCCGCAGCCGATCATCGCGGCAATTGACGGCGTCTGTGCCGGCGCCGGTGCGATCCTGGCAATGGCGTCCGATATACGCTTTGGCACCGCACGCAGCAAAACCGCTTTTCTCTTTACCCGCGTGGGTCTTGCCGGTTGTGACATGGGAGCATGCGCGATGCTGCCGCGGATCATCGGGCAGGGTCGCGCTGCCGAGCTTTTATTCACCGGCCGCAGCATGCACGGCGATGAAGCGGAACGCTGGGGCTTTCTCAACCGCCTTTGCGCACCCGAGGAGCTACTCCCAGCGGCTACCGCATTGGCCGCTGAACTTGCCTCCGGTCCCACGTTTGCCCACGGCATGACCAAGAAAATGCTGCATCAGGAATGGAACATGGGATTGGACGAGGCCATTGAGGCAGAAGCCCAGGCGCAGGCCATTTGCATGGCGACCAAAGATTTCACTCGCGCCTATCAGGCTTTTGTTGCCAAACAAAAACCGGTGTTCAAGGGAGACTAACAGAATGAGCAGCCATCTCGACTGGCCTTTTCTGGAGCCTCGCCACAAGACGCTGGCAAAGGACCTGGAACTTTGGGCCGGCCAAATGCTGTCTCAGGAAGCGCATCCGCACTCGGTGGGTGAAGTGGATGAAGCGTGCCGCAAACTTGTGCACCAGCTTGGTGAAGGCGGATGGTTGAAGTATGCCATTGGGGGCAAAGCATATGGCGCCTCCGCGGATTCGATTGACACGCGCGGTGTCTGCCTGATTCGTGAAACCCTTGCCCGCCATTCCGGCCTTGCCGATTTCGCCTTTGCCATGCAGGGACTGGGCTCCGGCGCCATCTCCAATTTCGGAACGCACGATCAGAAGCTGCGGTATCTTCCCCGCGTCGCCAGCGGCGGCGCCATCGCGGCCTTTGCCATCTCCGAACCCGATGCCGGGTCCGACGTCGCCGCGCTCAAATGTACAGCCAGGAAAGACGGCGACTCTTACCTGATCAACGGTGAAAAGACGTGGATCTCCAATGGCGGCATCGCCGATTTTTACGTAACGTTTGCACGAACGGGCGAAGAAGCCGGTTCCAAGGGGATTTCCGCTTTCGTCGTTGATGCCAATTCACCCGGCCTTAAAATCGCGGAGCGTATCGAAGTCATGGCGCCGCATCCCCTGGCGCGTCTGCTGTTCGATCATTGTCGAATTCCTGCCACTCAGATCCTTGGCGAACAAGGCCAGGGATTCAAGATCGCGATGTCTACGCTCGATATCTTTCGATCATCCGTTGCTGCGGCGGCGCTGGGCTTTGCCCGGCGTGCACTCCAGGAAGCGCTCTCACGCTCCGCGTCGCGCAAGATGTTTGGCCAAACGCTGGCAGACTTTCAGTTAACCCAGGCCAAGCTGGCCAAAATGGCAACCGACATCGATTCTGCAGCGTTGCTCACCTACCGCGCTGCTTGGCTGAAAGACAAGGGCCAGCCAGTCATGGTGGAAGCAGCAATGGCCAAGCTGACGGCAACAGAGATTGCGCAACAGGCCATTGATTCCGCGGTGCAGCTCTTTGGCGCGCTCGGGGTGGTCAGCGGTCAGATGGTCGAGCAACTCTACCGCGAGATCCGCCCGTTGCGGATTTATGAAGGCGCTACCGAGGTGCAGCAGCTGATCATTGCGCGTGGCATCATCAAAGCTCACTTGATGAAACAGAAAGATGAAGAGGACTGAAAACGGAATGAAATTTCTGCAACCACCAGATTGGCCGCGACCCAAAGGCTATGCCAGCGGCGTAGCCGCAAAAGGAAGCATGGTCTTTTTAAGCGGCATCGTCGGCTGGAATGCTCAGGGCCGGTTTACCAGCAGCGACTTTATCGCGCAGGTGCGCCAGGCTCTGCTGAATATTGTTGAGATCTTGCGTGAGGCAAAGGCCAGGCCTGAACATATCGCGCGCATGACCTGGTACGTGCTCGACAAAAACGAATATCTTGCGGCAGCAAAAGCGCTAGGCGCGGTTTACCGCGAAATCATTGGCCGCCATTATCCCGCAATGTCGGTTGTAGAGGTTTCCGGCCTGGTTGAGCCGGCCGCGCGGGTAGAGATCGAAGTCACGGCTATGGTGCCTGACTAGCGCTCGAATCCGGGATGTTGCTGTCGCCGCTCCTGGTCGCGCAAGCGCGAGCGCTGAAGTTTGCCGGTTGATGTATGCGGCAACTCAGCCACAAACTCAATGGCACGTGGATATTTATACGGCGCAATTCGGGATTTCACATAGTCCTGCAACTGTCGCCGCATCCGGTCATTGGCGGCTTTTTCGTCAGTAAGCACCACGAAAGCTTTGACGATCTCGCCGCGTTCTTCGTTCGGCGATCCGATCACCGCGCATTCGGCAACTTCAGGGTGCTCCATGAGCACGCCCTCAATCTCAATGGCGGCGATCTTATAGCCGGAACTCACAATCAGGTCGTCAATACGCCCCTCGTGCCAGAAATAACCGTCTTCATCCTGCCGATACGCGTCGCCGGTGATGTTCCAGCCATTTTGCACGTATCTGCGCTGAAGTTCGGGCGCGTCCAAATATCGGCAACCGGTTGGACCGCGCACAGCCAAGCGGCCCACGGTGTTCGCAGGAAGCTGCTGCCCAGCTTCATCCACAACGATAGCTTCGTATCCGGGCACCACCTTTCCGGTCGCGCCAGGGCGGATTTCATTGCCCGCAGCAGAGATAAAGATGTGCAGCAGCTCCGTCGACCCAATGCCGTCGATGATCGAAATACCCGTTGCTTTTCGCCATGCGTCGAATACGCCAAGCGGCAGCCGCTCGCCGGCGGAAACACACTTTTTGAGCGACAACAGCTCATAGCGCGGAACAAATTCCGCCATGCTGCGGTAAAGCGTGGGCGCGGTAAAACAAATTGTGCACTTGTGCCGTTCGATCGCCTGCAGCAAGCCTTCTGCGCTAATCTTCGGCAGCAACAGCGTAGAAGCTCCCGCACGCATGGGAAAGAGCAAGAGCCCGCCGAGGCCAAAGGTAAATGCCAGTGGCGGGCTGCCGCAGAAGATGTCATTCGCGCTCGGCTGGAGTACGCGTTGTGAAAATGTATCGCAGACCACCAGGATGTCACGATGGAAATGCACCGTGGCTTTGGGCTCCCCGGTGGTGCCGGAGCTGAATGCGATGAGAGCAACATCGTCTTGGCCGGTGTCCCGGTTCGTGAACGCGGCTGGGAACCCGGCGAGCAGCGCAGGCAACTGGGTGAGATCGTGATTCTCATAGCAGATAACTTTTTCCAGCACCGGCGCCGATCGTTTTGCTTCGTTCAGTTCGGCGATGTGTTCGCCGGCACAAAGTGCGTACTTGATCCTGGCTTTAGCGGCAATCGCCGCCAGTTCCTGTGCGCGCAGAAGCGGCATGGTGGTTACTGCAATGCCTCCTGCTTTGAGCACAGCAAACCAGCAGGCCGCCAGCATGGGAGTATTGGCGTCACGCAATAAAACGCGCTCCCCCGGCTGCAGTCCATGGCTCACCAGGAGGTTTGCCAGCCGGTTTGCGCACTCCAGTAATTGCTGATATGTCCAGACGCCGTTGTCCGTACGCAGGCAAGGTCGGGTGCCTGCGCCAGCTTCGACCTGCCGGTCCAGTAATTCCACCGCGGCGTTGAGACGCGCAGGATATTCCAGTTCAGCCGTGCCGCAGGCCTTGATGACCGGCCAGAGTTCTTTTGCAGGCAGATGGTCCCTGGCAAAGGTATCGGCAGACGCGCCCACCGAGCGGGATTGGTCAGCCAATCGCTGCGCCGAAGGCAATTTGGATTTAGACAAGGCTCGTGTCCTCGAAATCGCTCACAGTCGCGGCTGCAGGCCACTGATCAGTTCGCAGCAAAGATGAGTTCATCACCAAAA
This sequence comes from Candidatus Angelobacter sp., assembly GCA_036557225.1. Lineage (GTDB taxonomy): Bacteria > Acidobacteriota > Terriglobia > Terriglobales > Acidobacteriaceae > Angelobacter. The sequence continues at coordinate 19,132 of DATBHX010000056.1, read as the reverse complement.
ACAAGATATTTGACACCTAAAGTATCTGACTTTACACTCTAGCGTTCGGTTGAGACAGATCTATTTTTCGGGGCTTGCGCGTGCAGCGGGCAAGAGCATTTTCATTCAAGGATGACCCTTATGTCCACACCCGAATCGTCGATCGCCATGACGCCATTGGATGCTGTGGGCTTTGCCCCGCTGAGTCCGCGCCGGCTGCTTACGCTCGCCGGGATCGGCATGATTCTGGTGGGAATGGTCTTTGGCGACATTTTTGCCGTCTTTCTCCTGCACCAGAATGCGGCGCGCGTAGGCGCCAGCCTGGCTGCCGCCGCCCAGGCGGCGCAAGTCGGCGATAGACCTGCGGTTGCCGCGCATTTCAAGAGCGTCGGAGAGTTTCTCGAAAACCGCGGCACCAAGGTAGACACGCACGTTCATCTGATTGCTTTTGGCTATCTCGCTCTGCTGCTCGCGCTGGTTCAGCCCTGGGTCGGCATCTCTGAAGAAATCAGGCGTCGTCTGGCCTGGCTCTTTGTCTTCGGTGCGGTTCTCCTGCCTGTCGGTGTCTTTCTGATTCACTACGTTGGCCTGGCATACAGCCCGTTGGAGGCCATCGGCTGGGCCAGCATCTTTGCCGACCTTGGCGGGTTGCTCGTACTGTTTGTAACCGTAGTTTATCTGGCCGGCATTGTGCGGCACTTTCGCGCCAAGCAGTCCACCTCCTCAGACCGGCTGATGCGCGACCGAAGCACACCTGTGCGCTGGCTGCTGGCAGGCGGCCTTGCGCTCATTCTCTTAGGATTTCTCCACGGCGCATACTACGCAGGCGTGGATCTTTACGACCATGAGGCAGCAGATTACACGATTCTTTCGCAGATGAGTTCCGGAGCTGCCACACAGAATCCGGCGAAGGTCAATCAGGCTCTGGCTGACTACGGACAACTCCAGGGGGATAAGGCAGTCAAGATCGCTGCGCACGCGCACCTGATTGAATTTGGGCTGCTCGCGATCCTGATGGCGTTTTTTCAGCCATACGTTCAACTCACAGACGCGTGGAAGCGGCGTTGGGCAGCAACCCTGCTTCTGGGATCTCTGCTTCTGCCGGTTTGCGTGCTGTTGGAGATGCGGTTCGGGCTTTTTGCCGGCGGCGTTGCCGATGTGGGCGGGTTGCTCGTGATCACGGCGCTGCTGGCCATGTGGATTGGCATTCTGCGTTATACAGGGAATATTGACGCCAAAGCAGAAGGAGCCCACTCGTGAACGCGCGGCAGCTTCTCTTATTCGGCGGTATCGCGCTTGCCCTGTTGGGCATGAGTTACGGGCTATGGTACGCAGTGTTTGCCGAACATCAGGCGCTTGATGGAATCGGCATGTCGCTCACTTCGGGGTTTCAGGCTGCAGCTCAAAGAAATCCCACAGGCGCAGAAAACGCTCTCCTGCAATACCGGCAGGCAAAATATAACTATGATCGCCAGGTCGATGTACACGGACACTGGCTCGGGCTCTCGATGCTGCTGATTGTTTTGGCCATCGCTGCCGATCAAATCTCGATCGCAGAGAAATGGAAGTTTCTGCTTGCCCTGGGCCTGTTTCTAGGCTCTGTGCTCTTTCCTTTTGGCGTCCTGATGCAGACCTGGGGCCATGGTACTCTGCCGAGAGCAGTGGCCATCGGCGGTTCAGCCATGGTGATCGCCTCGCTGGCGGGAATGGCGTTTGGATTTTTGCGACGTCAGGCCGCATAGACTTCCTACCCCGCTCAACTTGATATCATATTAGTAACGTGCGTGAACGCTGCGACGGTACAGTCCGTAAACGCTAGTGAGGACTGCGGATCGCTGCAATAGCCAAGGAGCCAAAGACAATCGATGCCGAATGAGTTTCAAAAGCCCGTTCTGGAAGGCAAGGGCGCCACTGACTACGAACGGTATCTCCGCACTGATGATCTGCTTTCCCTGCAAACGGCGACAGAAGAGCTTTCGCATCCTGACGAGCTGACCTTTCAGGTAGTGCACCAGTCTTCAGAGTTGCTGATGAAGGGAGCGAGCTGGGAACTGGAGAGGGCCCGCGTTTCACTGACCGAGGGCAATTATCCGAACTCTGCGCGGCTCATGCGACGCGCCAATGCCATGCTGGAGTACCCGATTTCACTGCTTCATGTGCTTGAAACCATCACTCCTTACGACTATCACATCATCCGTTCCGGCCTGGGGCATGGCAGCGGTTTGGATTCCCCGGGATTTCTTTCCCTCCTGCATATCGCACCGCGCATTGGCGACGCGTTTCAGGAACAGCTCACGCACAAAGGCCTGACGGCAGACGACATCTACCGGCGGCATGAAGAGTTTTTTGCATTGCATGATGTCGCCGAGCGAATGCTCGATTTTGACGAGCGCATGCAGTTGTTCCGCTTCCATCACTTGAAGCTGGCGCAGCGCATTATTGGCGCCGGCGTCATTGGGACGATGGGAACACCGGTCGAGGTCCTGCAACAAAGAATGCAGCATGTGGCGTACAAGGAACTGTGGGACCTGCGAAACGAGATCACTGCGGGCGCAGGGCGCTAAGGGCCTCGCCACCGTCGCACTTCGCGGAAACACGAAGCGTCCTTCCAGGCGCGATGTGAAAAACTTTTCTCACTGCCTCGAACAAATTCTGCAAGATATTTACTAAAAAAACACCAGAGCTGCACACAACGACGGAGTAGTCGGTTATCATCCATATCAAAGCGGATCTGGCCTCACCATTTGCTGTTGATTTCCGCCCTCCGAGCGGAAGTCGAAAAAACAAAACTCTTTTTTATGGAGCAGACATGCGCGGGTCTTTGCCGCCGATGCGTTCAGGCACCAGGGTCTTTTTCTATCTTAAGTTTTGCTCTTGTATCGCTGCGATAGCATGGATCGGGCTCAAGTTATATGCCCAATCCTGGAGCCCGATTGTCACCGTTGGGCCGGGCTACGTGGATTGTTATACGCGGCAAGTCATACGGACAAGCGCTGATGTTGTGTACGTTATCGCCAATGCCAGCGGATTCAGCGGCGGCACGGCGCCGGCTTCGATCCGAGTGTACAAAGGCGCGCCGGCGGGCAATCCAACCAGTTTCACGGAGATGGATGCAACCCACCATCCCGCCAATGCGGTTCGCATGGGGGGTGTCGAAGCGAAAATTGCGGGCGCGGACCGCTTCATCCAGATTGTTTATGAAGACATTGGAGCGGGACGGACGAAGTACGTGAAGTTCGACACGCTGACCGACACCTGGGGGACTCCGGAGATTGTCGGTTCACTCAACGGCCTCAACACCTTGAACCGGTATATGGGGAAAACCGGGCTTGCGCTCGATGCCAACGGAGCGCCGCATGTGATTACCGGTGGAACGGCTGAGCCCATGTATTACACCAACCGCACCGGCGGAAGCTGGACGGCGCCCGTGGTGGTGGCCGCAAGCAACGCGGAGATGCACCCCTCAATTGCCTTTGACCGCAGAGGTGTCCTTCATCTGGCCTACTACGACGGAAACATCAACATGTTTTACCGGGAACGTGACCCGGTAAGCGGAGTATGGAGCACGCGCGAGACGATTTCGGGGAACGTTTCTACCAGTCAATCTGACGAATCACCGTCGCTGGCGATTGATTCAAGTGGACGCGTCCTGGTCAACTACATCGCCGGGGATTTTACTTTTCACTACAAACTGGCACGACGCACCGCGGCGAATAACTGGGTTGATATCAGTCCGGGATCCGAGGTGGCCGGCCACGGCCCTGGTCTTTATATTGATAGCGCGGACAACATTTTTGCGCTTGAAGGGCACGATCTTACGACGATTGAACCCTCTGCGGAGGTGCGCTCCGCCGCGGGAATCTGGGGGCCCTACCAGATGCTGGCCTCCGGTCCACCGACGCGCGATGGCAGCGCTTCTGCGCGATGGGACCTGCTTTGGCCAGGAAACACCAACCATCTCGATACGGCGAATATGGATGAGGCCGGCGTTGATCAGTTCGGTAACCACTACGCGATTACATACTACGTCCATGCTTCGCTGAATGCTGGGCCAACGCCAACCCCGACGCCAACGCCAACACCCACTCCAAGCCCTACGCCCACACCAACCCCAACGCCAACTCCGACTCCAACACCATCCCCGACGCCAACTCCCGTTCCAACTCCGACTCCGACTCCCACTCCTGCTCCACCTCCAGGCAGCACTGGGCTCGTAGCTGCGTATGCTTTCAACGAAGCCACCGGAACCACGGTGCACGATGCATCAGGCAACAACAATACAGGCACTATCTCCGCGGCTTCATGGAGCAGCGCAGGACGATTTGGAAGCGCTCTTTCGTTCAACGGCACCACCAGTATCGTGACGATCCCGGACTCCGCCTCCCTGCACTTGACCAATGGAGCAACCTTGGAGGCGTGGATTAGTCCATCGGCGACGCCGCAGGGATGGCAAGCCATATTGTTTAAAGAGATGCCCACCGATAGCGCGTACTTCCTCTATCGGTCCGGGTACAGCGCGGCTCCTGTGGCCGGTATCTTCACAACTGCGGAACAGCAGCTGCTCGGCAGCAGCGGACCGCCGCTGAACGCATGGACACATCTCGCGTTCACCTATGACGGCGCTACGGAACGTCTCTACCTCAACGGCGCACTTACCACAAGCCGGGCACAAACCGGCAGCATTGCGGCATCGTCTGGAGTTCTGCACCTTGGTGGTGACAGCGTCTGGGGAGAACACTTCCAGGGACTACTTGACGAAGTGCGGGTGTACAACCGTGCCTTAAGCGTAGGAGAGCTTCAGGCGGACATGAGCACGCCCATTGGTAGCGGACCGGCCCCGACTCCGACTCCTACGCCAACGCCGACTCCCACTCCGACACCGACGCCAACCCCGACTCCCACTCCGACACCAACGCCTACACCAACTCCAACACCTACACCAACACCAACACCAACTCCAACACCTACACCAACGCCAACTCCAACACCAACGCCAACTCCAACACCAACGCCAACGCCAACTCCTACGCCGACTCCAACTCCTACTCCTACGCCGACCCCAACTCCTACCCCGCCACCACCTCCCGGCAGCGGTTTGGTTGCGGCTTATGGATTCAATGAAGGCTCAGGTACCACGGTTCGTGATGCTTCCGGCAACAACAATTCCGGAACCGTTTCCGCAACATCGTGGAGCGCGAGCGGGCGCTATGGCGGAGCACTCTCCTTCAACGGGAGTACAAGCATTGTGACCGTACCGGATTCGCCATCGCTGCATTTAAGCACTGCCGTGACGATGGAAGCGTGGATCAATCCATCCGCCGCCCCCCTGGGATGGCAAGCCGTAATCTTTAAAGAAATGCCGACCGACGGTTCTTATTTCCTCTATCGTTCGGGATACAGCGCGGCGCCGGTCGCCGGCGTATTTACCACGGCCGAGCAGGAGCTGCTGGGTAGCAGCGGGCCACCGTTAAACGCCTGGACTCATCTTGCCTTTACCTACGACGGCGCTACCGAGAAGCTGTATGTCAACGGCGCATTGGTAACGACGCGCGCCCAGACTGGCACCATTGCGGTTGCGAACGGCGTCTTGCATATTGGCGGAGATAGTGTTTGGGGCGAGCACTTCCAGGGACTCATCGATGAGGTCCGCATCTACAAACGTGCCCTGGCCGCCTCTGAGATCCTAGCTGACATGCAAACGCCGGTCTCACCATGATCGATCAGGAAGCCATTTTTTATCGGTAACGCTTAGCGGCATGATCTCATGATGGAAGGGCAGCAGCTGAGCCATCGCATGATTTGCAGGCCCGCATTGAAACTAGCTGGCTACTGTCGCAAGCTCGCTTGTTTGTAGGGTTACCAGCTCGTTTTTGATCCGATACAATTCCGGAAGAGAATACGTCTCTCCGGTCTCCTCCACCAGTGCCAGAGCCTCTGTGATAGCGCTAAGGCCTTCTTGTGTTCGACCGGCTTTGCCCAACTGGCCTGCCAGCAATCCCAGAAAGCCGGGGCACCACAACTTCCCTCCCGCGGCCATGTAGGCTTTTATGCCCCGCTGCATCTGATCGATACCGGACTGCTCGTTCCCTGTTGCCGCCTCTGACCATCCCCAATCAATATCGACCACGGCTTGCCAGAGATCGAGGCCATACTCGTCAGCGAGCTTTGCCATTTCTTTCGCATGTTCGCGGGAAAGCTCCGGTTCGCCACGGAGTTGATGGAGCTGGGCGGCGAAGTGAGCAACAAATACCCGGCTTGCAGGATGAGAAAGCTCGGCGGCGAAAGCCAAGGCCTCCTGCATTCTCTTCAATGCGCCTTCGGGATCGCCCATCGTCCACAAAGCTCTGGCCGCGAAGCATTCACTGACGACTTTGCAATCATGAGCAATGGTCAAGGTATAAGGATGATTCGCATTAGTCTCGTACAGGCTGGAAGCGCAATCAAAATGTTGCAGCGCCTCAGCGCATCGTCCCTGTTCCACCAGCGCCGAGCCCATAGCTCGGTGGGCTTCCATGACCAGGGCTGAGTCGCCGAGTGTTGCGGCGATGTGAAGCAATCGTTCAGCCGTCTCCTCAGCAGATTTCATTTTTCCACTGAACTTGTAAAACAAGACAAGCAGAACCAGCATGTCGAACAACTGAGGTGACGGATCTTTCATCCACCGCAGTTCTTGCGCCAGCATACAGATCTTGTCAATCTCAGCCGCGGCGAAGCCCTTGATGGCTATCAGCGATGTGCTCCGGAGCATGCGCAGCGTGATTTCCTGGTGAGCTCGATCGCTCGACTGCGGCAACGACTCCAGCACTTCCAATCCCCGCCTGGCGAGCTCAGCAGCTTCATGATGCGCCGATCGCCGGGCAGCGGTCCCCGCCGCCTCGATCAGATATTGCAAGGCCCGGGGCCAGTCCCGGCTCTCCTCAAAGTGCATGGCCAGCTCAGCGGCAATCTCGCAGGCGCGCTCTTTGTAGAGCTCCACGCCGCGCTCGGCGATTCGCTGATGGATCTTCGTTCGGCGCATTGCCGGAATCAGACTGTAAGGAACCTCGCGGTAGAGCACATGATTGAACCTGTGCCGGGAAGTGACAATGCCTCCAGGTAACTCACCCAGCCATGCAGGCGACAGAAACTGATGGCAGCGAGCCAGTTCTTCACAGTGCCGCTCCACCCACTCGACAGGCTTTTCCAGTCCGGCAGCGACCGCGATGGTCGAGAAATCCATACCGGAGGCGGATGCAGCTTCCAGCACTGCGCGCTCATCCTGGCCAAGCCGCTCAACTTGTTTTTCGATGAGGGCTTTGATGGTTGCGGGAATTCCTTTTTCGACCTCAGCACAATCAACACAGAAGCTCCATTCTCCCTGCTGCTGAGCAATAACCTTCTGATCGATCAGGTATTGAACCAGGTTGACCATGAAAAGCGGGTTTCCTTCAGTACGCCGGTAAATCGTCCGTCGCAACCGGGTGGGAAGGTATTGCCCGGGAAATTGCGCTGCCAGATATTGGCTGACATCCTCTTCGCTGAGGTACTCCAGCGGAAGCTCATGGCATAAGTGATGGGCCTGAAGCTCTCGCTTGACCCCACTCAGGGGATGGCCGGCGAGAATCACGTCCACTGGGCGATACGTGCCGATCACCATGAGGCGTGCGGGATCCTTGCGTCTGGCCAGATAGGAAACCAGGTCAAGCGTGGAGTAGTCGCTCCAGTGTAAGTCTTCAAGAACCAGCACCAGGGGGGCGTGCTCGGCCAGCCTTTCAATTGCCTGCGCCATTTCACGTAACATCCGCTCGCGTGTTGGGGCCGCAGCCGGACCTGGCAGGTCTTTCTCTCCCGGTTGCACGTTCGTCAGCGCCAAATGCGAAAGCCAGGCGGGAGCTTGTTCTCGGAAAACATCCGAAACACGAGTACCAGTGGAGACACGGCCAAGACGCGAGAGCCCATCGAGTACCGGAAGATACGGCTCTGAGGATCCAAAGTGCTCCAGGCATTGTCCGCGCACAATAAGCGCTCCGGGAATCACCGCCACGTGTTCCAGGAAAGCCTCGACCAGCGTGGTCTTTCCGATTCCGGCTTCTCCAGTAATGAAAACGGTCTTACGTTCACCGCCCCGGACAAGCTCCATTAAGGCCTGCATTTTGGCCAGCTCTGCCTCGCGACCGAGCACGCGCCTGGCGGCCTTGGAGACAGACCGCGCGTTGTCAGATGAAGGAGGCCTGGCAGGCTCATGCTGGAAAGCGGCCAACGACTTTCCTTGAGATTGTTCACCTAGCTTCGCAATGAAACGATAGCCGCGCCGGTGTGCTGTTTCTATGTAATTGGGAGACGCAGCATCGTCCTTCAGCGCCTCTCTCAGCTGCCGGATGTTGTCCTTGAGAACCGCATCGCCGACGAATGTTCCCGGCCACACCGCATCCAGCACCTGCTGTTTGTTGACCAGTTGTCCGGCATTCTCAACCAGTATTTTCAGGACCGCGAAGGCTTTTGGACGCAGAGATATTGAACGCGTACCCTGCCAAAGGCACTCGTTGTTGAAGTCGAGCCGAAACTGTCCAAATGCGATTTCGCTCACAAGGGCACAAGAAAAACGGGTGGGCCGACAATACCCATGGCTAGATGTCCCCGAACCGGCGCCGGTCGCAAATTATTGTTCCTTTATGAATATCGTGTGAAGCACCCCCGTTCGGGGCTCGGCCACTCCACATCACCAAAACACCACCCGAAGATCACCTCAGCGTTATGACTCCCTTCTTAAAGACGCCTATCTTGGGATCGTGATGAAGGGTCGGCAGCATAACAATGCATTCGTAATCCAGTTTCGCGATCCGGGTTCGGCTCGCGCGGACCTGCTTCCGGGGCGCGTCGAGCATGTGGCTTCAGGGCGTACAGCAAGCTTCCAGTCGGTTGAAGAACTGCCGCAGATCTTGCAAACGATGCTGAAAGAAGCGCTTTCGGATCAGGAGGACTGGATTTGGTGACCTGGTTATCACCGGCCTTTCAGAACGCTAAACAAAAAGGAGAAATAAAGTGGTTCATCATCAAAACGCAAAACTTACTGGCAACATGGCCATACGCAATGTACTTCGTGGGTTGTTGGTAGCACTAGTAACCCTTTCGATCGCAGGTCTCGCCTCCGCTCAGAATGCTCAGGAAAACTTCCAGGCGCCGTTGCTTAAGTTCAAAGGCGGCATCGGGGTCATTCCTGTCACCGGCGTGGCAGCCAATGGAACAGTCAACCTCAACGTCGTGCGGAACGTGCCCCCGGGCGCGCCCTGGAGGATCGCAAACCTCGAGGCCACGGTGGGCTTCGACGGACATATCAAGGTTGTGGGACGGGGCTTGCTGTTGGCATCGGGCAATGGCATTGGAACCAACGCCAACCAGACGGTTCACGCCACGCTGTTCTGCGGGCCGGCTGCTACAGCGACTGCTCTTGACTCACCCGGTGTTGCGCTTGAGGCCAATGGGGATTTCAGAATCGACGATTTCTTGTCTTCTGTCCCACCGGCTCCATGCGATAACCCGGTATTACTGATTCGCAACGTCGGTGGCGTTTGGTTCGCTGCAGGCATACCTCATGTGGAAGAAGCAGACCGCAAGTAGCACGTACTTTCACTCCATTCCAGCGGAATGGCAAACCGCGAGGTGGAAAGCAAAGTTCCACCTCGCATTGAAAGAGACATAAGATGAGCTACACACTTGATCCACATCCCGGTCACGCGGAAAAAATCCGACTGATGCTCGGGGCCCTGCTCCTGCTCCTGGCCCTGGCGCTTATCGTTGCACGTCCAGCATCGGCGCAGAAAGCCTCGACACCGGCTACTTCGGCGAACATAACTCCGCCCGCTGGAAACTCCGTTTTTATCGTGGGCCATGCCGTAGGCACACAGGGCTATGTCTGTCTGCCGGCAAGCTCGGGCTCTTCCTGGACTGTCAGCGGGAGCCGCCCCCAAGCCACTCTTTTTGCCAGTGACCATGGACGCTCCACCCAGATCATGACTCACTTCCTGAGCCCTGACTCAAGTCCCAACGAATTTGCTCCCAGACCGCTGCCCTTTGGCAATGCGACCTGGCAGAGCTCCCTGGACAGCAGCAAGGTGTGGGCAACACCGGTGCACGCCATTCCCGCCGGCACCGACGCGAGTTGCCCAAACCAGGGAGCAATCAGTTGCCTGCTTCTGCAGTCGATTGGCTCGGAAAATGGACCGGCAGAAGGAAAACTTCTGTCGGGCACCACTTTCATTCAGCGCTTAAACACGCAAGGGGGATCCGCTCCTGCTGCTGGCTGTTCTGTTGCCGGCGATGTAGGCAAACAGGCGCTGGTGCCGTATTCCGCTGACTACTACTTTTTTCGGGCCGACCAATAGGGTTTCTCAAAATTAAATTTCATGGAAATCACAATAGGAGAAATGATGCTGAACATACTGAAAAAATCGAGGGCTGCGGCGGCATTTGCGATGCTACTTGCTCTGTGTGCCGGACAAGCGTTGGCTCAAGCTTCCAAAAACACTCAAATCAGATTCGAGAACGTCGCCGACAGCACCCAGGGTCTTTCCGACTTCTCACAATTCCCGGCCATCAACAGCCAGGGCTCGGTCGCTTTCGTTGCGACCCAAGACGGCACTGAACAGAAAGTCTTCCGGTCGACACGCCAGCAGCAGAACGCGATCGCCTCGACCGCCACCAATCCTTTCACCTTTTTCACAGACGATGTGGTGATCAATGACGCAGGTGTTGTCGGCTTCCGCGCTCTGGTGAGCACCGGACCACGGGCCGCTGGAATTTTTACCAGTGACGGCGTCATAACAAAGACGATCGTGAATTCGGCCGATCAGGGATTTCCTGGTTTCGGTATTGGCACACCTTCCATTAACGCCTCAGGAACGGTAGCCTTCCAGGCTTTTCGCAGCGGCTTCAGGTCAAATGTCATCTTCACCGGCAACGGTGGAAGCATCACGCCGGTGCTCGATACGCTGACCTCAGACTTCGAGACTTTTGGGGCCGTGGCGATCAATGCATCCGGCAAAATCGTCTTCGAGGGAGTCGCAACAGACCGAAGCTCCGGGATCTTTCTGGTAAAGACAAACTCGAACACAGAGGGCGTAGCCGGCGCTGAACTGCCGAACGTGATCGACGTAATTGACACGAACAATCATCCCGAGTTCTTTCAATTTGGCGATCCAGTGATCAACAATGCCGGCCGGGTGGCAGATTTTGCCGCAGGCGGTACTACGATCGAAGTCTTTTCAGGAAACGGCAGGGGCATAACGGCTCGAAACGATCCGGCAAACAATCCCTTCATCGACCTGGAGCACCCTTCGATGAACAATCACGGAGCAGTCGCGTTCTCCGCGCTCGAAGCCAACGGCGCTCAGGACATTTTCGTGGAACTCACCGGCGGAGCTTCCCTGGTTCCAGTGCTCCGTACTGGAGATCCGCTGTTTGGTTCCACCGTAACCGCGGTTAGCGTCGGCCGCTTTGCATTCAATGACCATTTCCGCCTCGTATTCGAGTATGAACTGTTAGACGGACGCTCCGGCATAGCAGTGGCGGTATTGCCAGGTCATGAAGAAAACGAGGATGAGTAGTCCGAGGCAGGCAAAGATTGTCGAATGAACTCTGAAACTGCTTCCAATCCCCGAGAGAAAGCACCTGGTGCACAGCCAGGTGCTCTACCTTTGCTGTTCCTTTTGTGTGCTGATGGTCTCGATTGCCGGGCGATAGATGCGGGCTACCTGGAACGCGCCTCGGCTTGCTCGGCAACGTCAACCAGCCTTGTCCTTACACGGTCTGCCGCCTGAGCGCTCTTCAAGGTAGCGAGGAATTTCCTGGTGAAATCCTGCTGCAAATGAAAGTCCTGCGCCGCTTGTGACTTATAGACTTCGTAAAAAACGAAGGTGTTGGGATCGTCCTGTCGCGTGCTGAGGTAAAACGCTTCGACGCCCGGCTCTGCTCGTACCAGCGAAATATATTGCTGCGCCGCCTCAACAATCTCAGCGCGACGTTGCGGTTGAATTTTCGCTTCAATCAGCATGATGACTTTCGTGTTCGACATGGTGGACGGTCCCCTTCTTTCGCCCGATGGCGTATTTCCCGCTTGACCCGGTGGTACGGAGTGCAGCGCCGATGCGCTTGCGACGATCAGCGCTGTCACAGTCATGATTTGCAGTAGTTTCATGGTGATTCCTTTCGCTAGATCCAACCAACCCGGTTGCCGGTTGAAATAAGCAAGTGCGGCGGTAAGGCCGGTGACTCCAAGATTGAATTAGACCAGAATTTGGTCGCGCATGCCGCCGTAGCGGAGAGCGCGGGGAAACTCTTCCGCGTACAACTCCCGGGGGAAAGTCCAGGCGGATGTGGCTGGCCTCATCAAGGCGATAAAAAAAAGCGCATGCCAAACAGGCATGCGCCTCAAGCTTTCTCCTGCTTTTACTTCTTGCCGAACTGGAACGTTATCTTCGATCCGTCATTCAGGTCGATGCGGAACACATAGGTGAATCCGGTAGCAAGAGATTTGCCGTCAATCCGGAACAGCCACAGCCGGTCTTCCGCAAATACGAAGCCATTGGTTCCTGGCTTGGGATCCACAGGAAGGTCGACTGACTGGTCCAGAGTGCCCCGGATAACGTCTGTGATAGCGAAGTTCGTGACCGTGGCCGGTGTGCTCTGCGAGATACCATTGGCGTCGCACACGCGGAACTTCACGTCGATCGGTCCATTGCCATTGAACACCGTCGTGCCATCCGCGTTGATCGGATGCAGGATCTGGTGGCTGGGCCCGCCTACGCAGTTTCCATCCGTCGCATAGATGACGTGCAGCGTGCCGGCAACGTATGTGATCGCATAGTTGGTTGAAGTCTGGCCGGAGCAGGTAATCGGGTAGCCGCCGACCGGACTGTTGAGAACTGCAGTTGTGGTGCAGGAGAGTACGCCGCTCAGAACCTGCGGTCCTTCACCCAGCACAAACCCGCTGTAATTGGCTGTGAAGCTCGGGTTCGGCGAATTGAGGACCTTGGTTGCATCCTGTGCCGTGATGGTGAGTGGGGCAGGATTGATGGTCAGCGTTCCGTTTGTCGATGTGACCACGTAATTGCCCAGCTTGTTGTCAGGATCAATCAACGTAGGAACAATCGCGTAAGTCCCTACCGGACTGCTCTGCGTAGCCGTGGTGGCATAGGTTGCGGTGATGTTGTCGGCATTTTTGATTCCGACGATCGTCCCCGTAAATGCGGGATTCGGCGAACCATAGAGCCGGCTCACATTGGCAGCGGTGACACTGAGGGCCGCCTGATTGATGGTGATGATCGATGCCGTGGAAGGACTGACATCGAAGATCGTGTCTCCGCCGTAGGTCGCGCTGATGGAGTGCGTCCCCGCTGACAGCAACGTCGTGCTGAACGTGGCTGTGAGAGAGGCGTCCAGCGTGCCGGTTCCCAGCGTCAGGCCGCCGTCGCTGAATGTAACCGTTCCGCCAGGAGTAGCCAGAGCACCATTGGCTCCCACCGTAGCAGTAAACGTTACGTTGTCACCATAGGTGGCGCTTGCGGGGACCGTGAGGCTCACAGCGGCAACGGTCTTCGCCGCCTGGATTTCCCAGGCGCCGCGACCGTGCGTCGCAATCCTCAGCAGACGATTCGGGGCCTGCACAGCCATATCGAAGATGGCCACGCGGGGCAGTCCTGTACCGAACGGGTTCCAGCTCTGGCCACCGTTGGTGGAAACGAACACTCCGATGTCGCTGCCGGCATAGAGGATGTTCGAGTTGATCGGATCAACGGCAAACCCGTTCACCGGCACGTCCGGTAACCCGGCCGCCGCGATGCTCCAGGTGGGCGGATTGGCGTTCAGGTTCGTCGTCTTCCATATCTGCTGTCCCGGAATGCCGAAGCCGGAGAACGCGACGTAGGCCGTGTTGGGATTGTTGGGATCGATCACCGCGCGCGAGACGTACTTGGCGGGCATGGCGGCGCTGCGGACGTTGACCAGCGGGTTGGCGCCCGTGGTGGTAGCAAAGATGCCGCCGTTGCGCAGGCCGACAATGCGCACGTTATCGTTGGCCGGTGAAATGCCAATCGCGCTTACCGCCACACCAGCCTGGAACGGGCCCTGGCTGACCAGGGTCATCGTGGTGCCCCGGTTCGTGGAGCGATAGAGCCGATCGGTGCCGAAATAGAGCGTGTTCGGTGTGCCCGGCCCAAGCGTCATAGGAGCGTAGAACAGGACCGTATCGGCGCAGCGAATGCCGTTGTTGGAGACGGTTCCGTTGCATCCCAGGAAGCCCCAGCCGTTGTCCTGCGCGTTGGCCGTAGTCAACACACGGGCGAAGCCGATCAGGTTGTTCGTCTGGTTGAAGTAGGTGTGGTACATGGTGACGTTCGTGGTATCGGTGGCTCCCTGATCAATCAGGGCAAAGCCGCCGTCGCCGAAGTCGGCGCGTGTCCAGGTTCCGTCAGCATGCAGGAACGGCGTGCCGTTATCCTGCGTGCCGCCGATGGAAAAGTTTCGGTCCGTGGGATGCACGGAGATGCTCTGGAACTGGGTGGCATGGAATCCAGCAGTATTGATGCTCTGCCAGGTCGTGCCCTGGTTGGAGGAACGCCAAACACCGCCATCGCTGCCGAAGTAGACGACGCTGGGGTTGGATGGTGCGACTGCTACCGCATGCGTGTCGGCATGCAGTCCTGTATCGATACGGCTGAAGTTCGTGCCGTCGAGAGTGCGCGTCAGCACGTTGCTGCGGCAGGTGGCCCGCGGCGGATTCGTATCGGCATTCGCGGAGCCTCCAAGATAAATGATGTTGGAGTTTGTGGGGTCCATGGCCGGCGACATGTCGTAAAAACACTGTGTATTGCAGAAGCCGCTGGTCTGGATGAGTCCGAGGCTCCAGGTAACGCCTCCGTCGGTCGATCTCCGAACCCAGCCCGGAGCACCGCAGTTGGAACCGTTGCCTGGCGCAGCGGGTGTGGTTGCGGGATTCTCACCGGTAGCTCCCAACATGGTGGTAACGCCGTTGACGGTGTTGACGGCAAATCGAATCTGAATGGTTGCAGTGGGCGTGCCAACTACAACCTGGTTGGTGAACGTCGGGGTCGGGTCAAGGGCGTTGGTGGTACGCCAGATTCCGCCGTCGTTTCCACCCGTGCTGAAACCGTTCACGCCGGCAATCAGGATATTCGGCGTGGCTCCGAAGGCGATGTCAGTAATGCCACGATTACCGCCGTTGGCTGGTTGGACCGTGATCTTGCTAAATCTCGGATCCGCGGACATGGCATTAGTGCTGCGATACAACCCGCGGCTCGGCAGGTTGCTGAGCAGTACTGAAGGAATTGAATCTGCGCCGATTCCACCGATACCTGAAGTCGTGGCGACAAAAACAACATTGTCGTCCAGAGGACTGACAAGTACGCGCGTGATGGCACGACCGGTGAACACATCATTGCCGGTGGTATCGAGATTGAAGGGACCCAGCAATTGTGGTGTGGAATCTGCGTGCTTGATAATGTAGAGTCCCACGCCGGAGAAACTATCAGCAGAAAGGTTCCCTTCCCCGGTTCCGACAAAAAGCGTGGTCGGGTCCAGCGGATCCAGGGCAATAGCTCCATTGGCAAGAGAAAGGGCATCGTCCGTCAAAGCGGTCCAGCTTGCGCCGCCATCGAGCGAACGATACACGCCGCCTTGGGCCGTTCCCACGTAGACAATGTTTTCATTGGTGGGATGGATGACAATGTTGGTCACGCGTCCGCTCACTGCCTGGGTTACTGCAGTTGTCTGTCCGTTGGGAATCGGCGCCGGTCCGAGCGGGGTCCATGGCTGCAAGAGGCTGGCCGGTAGCAGAGGGCCAGGCGACTGCGGGCTGGTGGGGCCGACAAAGTTTGGATCAGGAATCGCTGTGTTCTGTGAAGCGGCCTGTCTTAGCTGCTGCTCGCGGGCTCGAGCATCGGCGATGGCGCCGTTGCGACGCCAGGGACTGAATTCACGGTCCATGAGGCCGCGCAGCCTGCGAATATGCGCATTGCGCATGCGCAGATAGTCTTCTGTGTCAATCGATCCCTTAAAGAAAGCCGGCAGATCGGCGCTATCAGTGTCCGCATCCAGGTCCAGCCGGTCCTGCAGAGCAGCATCGGGAGGAAGTGCGGGATTGGCATCATCTGTCGCCGTGGTTGGGTCAGTGGCCGGCGTGGGTGAAGGTGTGGGTGACGCTTGAGGGTCTTGGGCAAAAGTGGAAGCCGCGCAGAAAAACAAGACAGCAAACAACACAGCTGCGTGCCACGCACGCAGAGAGGCGTTCCTCATCGTAATTCTCCGTTGTGTGAAATCGCGCCCTGTTGGAACTGGGAGACTCGAGCAATTTTCGGGACAGCGGGGCCGATATGTTTCAGTTCCAAAAGTTTCGACAAGTATTACCGAAGATCGTAGAAAAGGCAATTCAGAATAGCTGGTTGTCGCTAGCAAATTTCAAAACGAAACTAGCCATTGTTCTGACGAGATGACATGGGCACCCGCGACGGCCGTCTTGATGGCGATAACGATTATCGCTGAGGATTTTGGGTGTGCAAACAGTTACACCTAAAATGCATAAGGATGCTGCCTTCGAGCGCAACTCGCCGTGTGGATCGCGAGCACAAACGCCACCTTGTGTGGTCCGGAAAATCAACCAGCTCCAGGCTCCCAACTCATTTGTCCCATCGAACTGGCACGTACTGAATGGACATTGCCGGACAGAAGCCGGCTGTCCTTCTTTGTCCCTTGCGCCAATCACCCGTTAATCCTAGCGTTCTCAACGGTCAGAGCCCGCTGAATCTGCGAATGCAAGAACCCGCCTGGGACCTTGCGTTTGCGATGGGCCGGCACCACAAGTTCAGGATTTGGAGATGGGTACATGCGCCACCTGCGTCTATGGTTTGCTCTTTCGCTGTTTGCTTTCACACTCACCTTCCATGGTCAGACCCAGGCTGGAGCCCCGGGGGCGCCAGCTAGCCCCGCCTCTGACGTTCCCAAGCCAGTCTTTCCCATCAAAGCGGCGCAGCTGCCCCTGCTTCGATTTTCGACTTATCTTGGCGGCGCAGAACTGGACACCGCCAACGCAATGGCGTTGGGACAAGACGGTAGCATTTATGTCGCCGGCGTAACCCGTTCCGCCGACTTCCCTGGATCTCCAACGGCCCAGGCGATTGCGGGTAAACCACGCGCTTTTGTTGCCCGCTTCAGCTCCGATGGGAAGAGCCTGCTATGGACAGCTTACCTGAGCGGGAGTGGCACAGACGAAGCCAGGGCCATCGCGGTGGACCAAAGCGGAAATGCGTACGTTGCCGGACGCACCACCTCACCCGACTTTCCGGTAAAAAACCCGCTGCAAGCCGCATGTTCGCCTGGCCGGGCCAACGCCTGCGCCGGAGAAGCGTTTCTGGCCGCCTTCAGCGCCACCGGTACACCGCTTTTCTCAACCTACCTGGGCGGCGCGGGTGATGATGGGGCAAATGCGATCGCTGTGGACCCACAAGGGAATATCTACCTCGCGGGAGAAACCTCATCGAGTGATTTTCCCGTATTTCGAGCGATGCAGAGTACGCTGGCAGGAACAAAAAACGGCTTTGTCGCCAAGATCTCGCCGGATGGAGGATCGCTGATCTTCGCGACTTACCTGGGAGGGAGCGCGGAGGATACAGTGCGCGGATTAGCAGTCGACAGCCAGGGAACGGTTTTTGTCGCCGGCCAATCTCATTCTCTGAATTTTCCGCTCGCTGGGGATGCGCTGCAGAAAACCTGCGGTGCCACAGGAGCCTCCTCATGCGCCGGCAATGCTTTTGTAACCCACATTGCAGCTGACGGGCAGTCCTTGCTTTATTCCACGTACCTGGGTGGGAGTTCAGCGGACGCGGCCAACGCAATTGCCATTGATGCGCAGGGAAACGCCTACATTACCGGATCGGTATCGTCCGTGGATTTCCCTTTGGCCCGGCCATTGCTTTCATCCCTCGCGGGGAGCAGTCATGCGTTCGTCGCGAAGTTGACTCCTTCCGGTTCGACGCTTGTTTACTCAACCTTGCTTGGCGGCTCGGCGGCGGATGAGGGCAAATCGATTGCAGTGGACGCTTCCGGAAATGCGCACATCGCAGGTTGGACTCGTTCAATCGACTTCCCATCGCACAACGCCGCGCAGGCCACGTGCTTGGTTGACCCTGCTGGGGTGTGCAATGAAGCTGCCTTCGCTTCTGTACTGGACGCATCCGGACAAAAACTTACATTCTCGACATTTCTGGGCGGGAGAGGCGACCAGGGGAATGCCGTTGCCGCCGACACCCAAGGCGACGTGCTGGTGGCTGGCGCAGCGTCAGCCGGCTTTCCGCTGACAAACGCAGTGCAGGCAGGCGCGCCTGCGGGTATTGATGCTTTTGTCGTAAAGCTTTCAGCCTTGCCTGCTGCGCTGACTGACTGCACGGGCACAAAGACCTGGAACAACGCCGCCGGCGGCGACTTCAATGCCGCCGGCAACTGGACTCCCACGGGTGTTCCCGGCGCCAGCGACGATGCCTGTATTCCAGCCGCTTTTGCCGGCGTGACGGTTACATTTGCCAGCGGAACAGTTACCGTAAACAGCCTCACTGCATTCAGTACATTCACTGCTTCCGGCGGATCTTTGGCTCTGACCACTGGCGGCCAACTTGCAACCACGAATTTGTCGGGAGCCACTCTGACAAGCAATGGTGCGTTGTTGCTCAATGGCGCCACAAAGTTCACCAGCGGCACATTGACAGGCTCAGGCGATATTTCCGCTAGCGCGCTATTCACCTGGACCGGAGGAGTGCTGGCAGGAACTGCTACACCCAATGCCGTGTTCAACGTTAGCAACACCGCCGGCATCGATCTGGCCAACGGCTCCACAACCGGCTTCAGTCACCAGCTGCAGCAACGCACGCTCAATCTGCCTACCGGCACGGTCACCATGATCGGACCCAACGCTCAGTTCAATCTTTCCTTCGGCGCCATTCTGCACATACCCAGCAGCGGCATTCTCGCCCTGGACCAGGATGCTGGCACAAGTAGTCAGGGCATCGTCAACGCCGGCGGCAACACCAGTTCGGTCAACATCGACGGCACCATCCGCAAACTCGCCGCCAACACCGGTTCCTCCGTGATCACCAGCGGCTTGAACGCCAAC
>DATBHX010000055.1:0-213332 GCA_036557225.1 Candidatus Angelobacter sp. | reverse complement strand
GTTCCTTGAGCATCAGCTTCTTTTGAATGACATTTATCTATCACTTCACAAAGGCGGCAATCCGGTCAGCATCCGGAACTGGAAGACGTTCGAAGAACCGCTCCCCGGTTCCTCTGTTATTCCCGATGCATATTTTGAACTTGCAACAACGGATTCCATTAAGCCTGTGTTCCTTGAGGTCGACAAGAGCACAGAATCAAAAAAGGTTTGGAAGAAGAAAGCGGCTAGCTATCTTTCCTTTGCCCTGTCAGGAAGCTTTGAAAAAGTCTTCGGTCACAACCAATTCAGGGTTGCCGTAGTGACGACCGGGGGAGTCCAGCTTAAGCGGATTTGGGCGGCAGTCTCAGAGCAGACCAGCAAAGTCTTCTGGCTAGCCACATTCGATGACATTAAGAGTTTGGGGTTTTTGTCTGCCATTTGGCTCAGGCCAAAGACAGAGCAGAGAGTCTCATTCTTCTAAAGGATCTTCATGCGCTACTGTCACAACTGCGGCAAGGTCACCGCCGGAGAGCCGTTCTACTGCCAGTTCTGCGGCAGAACCTACGACGTGAAGCTCTGCCCAAGGCTCCATCCGAATGGCCGCAACGCCACAGTTTGCTCACAGTGCGGATCAAGAGAACTAAGTATGCCAGCTCCACGCGTTCCATTCTGGCTGAAGCCTTTCCTGTTTCTTTTAACTCTCGTTCCTGGTGTTGTCCTGCTCGCGCTTTCGGTTCTTTTCTCCATTGCATTCTTGCGCCATCTTCTGACCAACCCAAACACACTCTTTCAAATGATGCTAGTTGGTTTGGTTCTTGGTCTTGCTTGGTATGTCTGGATGCATCTACCGGGCTTCGTGAGGAAGGCTTTGCATAGGGCCATCTCTAAGGGAGGGAAACATGAACGCTCACGGCATTAGCCATTCCGACTTGGGCTACTGTGTGCCCGAGTCGGAGCAAGCGCCGCAGGCCAATATCGAGGGCACGCGAGTGCCCACCTAGTCATGCCAGCGGAAATCTTGCAAGGCTCGGATTTTGTTCAAGTTTTGCGGATTTGGCTAGAGCAATGCTGCTCGGGCCGCTACTCGTAGTGAAAAGTTTTATGGACCGCAGCAAGAACGGAAGCGAAATCGGGGATATCATGCGCGCGGCACTTGCCATAGCCGCCAAGCGGAGAACCCTGCTTCTGAAGCTGCGCGAAGCACTTCAAAAAAACGATCTTTCGGAAGTGGTAAAAATTGCAAAGGAGCTGTGCGGAATAGATGAGCAAGGAAGTAATCGAACTGATTCGCGTCTCAACTGAGGGCCAGGCAGCAGAGGACCGTGCCGGCATTCCGGCGCAGCGGGCGGTCAATCGCAAGACCGCCGCACAGAATGGCCTAAGCATCGTCCGATCAATCGAGATTTCCGACGTATCGGGCGCTGCTGTCTTGAGAACCCCTGAAATCCAGGAGCTGCTCCGTCTGATCGAATCGCCCCAGATTCACGGAGTCGTCGCCAAAGAGTTTTCAAGGCTGATGCGGCCTGAGAACTTTTCAGACTATGTGCTGCTTCAGGCCTTCGCCGACACTAACACTGTCCTTTATCTTCCTGAAGGACCGATTGACCTGAGCTCAAAATCTGGCAGGCTTCTCGGAACGATCCGGGCGGCAATGGCAGGACTTGAGCGAAGTGAAATCTTAGAGCGGATGTGGCTTGCAAAAGAGGAGAAACGCCGCCGGGGTGAAAATCCCCAAAGCTATATTTGCCTGCCCAAAGGCGTTATCTTTGACCGGCCTTCCGGCAAGTGGTCGTACACAGCGGAAGCGGAAAAAATCAGAGAAGCCTTTCGGATGTTTCTTTCAGGAAACACGAGCTACACAGACATCGGGGCAAAGCTTGGCATTGATCCGCCAAGCCTCAAAGTCATGCTCAGAAATCCGATCTACTGCGGCTGGAGGATAATCTCGCAAAAGCGCGATCCGTCACCCTCAGCACACAAAGCAAAGCCCGATGGCAGGCAAGCCGATCGGCCAAAAATCAACCGAAGCCCTGATGAGATAATCAGGATCAAACTGTTCGATGAGCCGCTTGTCTCGGAACAAGATTTCCAAAGAGTGCAGGAAATAATGGCAACAAAGCGGCTTAAGCACTGGCGAGCTCATCCTGACCATCACCAGCGCTGGACCTACAACGGCTTTCTGACCTGCGGGCTGTGCCAGAATCTCGTCTACACCAAGTTCTATCACGGTCGGGATTACTACATTTGCAAAAGCAGGAGGAATGGCAACGGCTGCGCGAGTACCTACATGCGCCGCCTCCAGCTTGAAGAAAAGCTCGATAACGTTTTCGAGAACCGCTTCACAGATAAGACGTTTCTGACCGAGCTTGCGGAAGGCCAGCTTGGATCAAACTTAGCCCAAGAGCACAGCCTGAAACTCGAAAAGGCGCGCGCTGAAATCGAAAGGCTTACCAAAAAACGAGACCGCGTTCTCGAAAGCTATTTCGAGGGTATACTGACCCGCGAAGAACGCGACCAGAAGCTCCATGACGTTGACCGGGATTTGGGGGTGTACCGGCGGTGGCTTTCGCAGGAAGCCCCCTTAAGCAGCATTTCACCGAGTGTCCTTACGGATGTGTTCTCGGTGTTCTCGGAATGGAAACTCTTGGACCGATCTGACAAAAGACGACTGCTATCCTGCCTCGTTCCGGAGATCAGGGTTGCAAACTATGAAATCTACGGCATTTCCTTGCTGAGTGCTGCTATCCGAGGCGACGAAAAAAGCCATGCCCCTGCGGCTACCACGGATCAGGGCAGCGCGAGTGCAATTGCTCGAAGCCGATGATCGAACGCTATGTGTCGAAAATCTCCGGCCCGCTGATGGATCGGATCGACATTCACATTGACGTCCCGGCGGTGAACTACAAAGAGCTGCGCGCTAGTGACAGCAAGACGGAGAGCTCAGCCCAAATCCGCGAGCGCGTGGTGCGGGCCCGCGAGATACAGCTGAATCGCTTTGCCGCCGCCGGCGAGCGCAACTATGCCAACGCGCAGATGGGCTCCCGCCAGATCAGGACGTATTGCGATCTGGGCAGCGACAGCGAACGCATGCTGGAGCGCGCCATGCAGCAGCAGGGCCTGAGCGCCCGGGCGCATGACCGGATACTGAAAGTCGCCCGCACGATCGCGGACATGGAAGGGAACCCGCAGATTGAAGGCAAGCACATTGCCGAGGCCATCCAGTACCGGACGCTGGATCGAACTTATTGGGTGTAAGCGCTACTGCCAAAATTGCAGGGCTTTCACAGGAGGAGTATTGCATGCGGTCATCTGCAGTGTTTGTCGGCATGAATGGAAAAGCCTTTTGCCTGGACAGCGCCAGCGGCGAAGTGGTGTGGCAAACCGGGCTCAAAGGGACGGACTACGTGACTGTCCTGCTGGATGGCGACCTGCTTTTCGCGGCAACGCGCGGGGAAATATTCTGCTTGCAGGCGGCTAGCGGAAGCCTTGTCTGGCGCAACAAGATGCCGGGACAGGGATTGGGGCTGGTGTCGATTGCAACAGCCGCTGGTTCATCCAATCCAGGCCCGGCTGAAGGAGAGCGGAGGCGGCAGGAGGCTGCCAGCTAACGATGAGCACCGTCTTACCATCTCGCGTAGCTCGGGAGAGCAGCGGAGCCGATTCCTCGGCCTCACGCACACTATGCTGCAGACAATCGGTACGGAGTTCGGCTCTCGGAATGACAGTGTTTTCGAGAGAAGACATGGTTTTGATTTTGCCCGATATCGCGATCAGCAGAGGGTCGCAAATTCTGATGTCGCCTGCGGCGTGGCTTTGTCAAGATGGCCTCTTTCGTGCTTTGACACCGAAGCAGAGTGCGCTACTATGCGGCATCCTGTGTTAATCAAAAAGTAAAAACCGATTTCAGCAGACTGGCGTAAAGACTGGGATGAGGGACAGCCTGGGCTGGGATAAAGCTACGCCAAATTGGGATCACTGGGATGAAATGGGGAGGGGGTAGGGAGGGCGATCTGTTGACTAGTCAGTAAAATTTAACGACAAGGTTAAGCCGTGAACGTATCGGCGAGGATTGCCAAGATCGCGGAAATTGCTAAAGATTGAAGATCCAAAACCCGAGGCGGTAAGGAGATGACATGCTGAATCGAAGATTCTCGTACATCGTGTTGGCAGGATTGATGGGCACAGCGCTGCGAGCGTCGGCGCAGCCGCAAGCGAGTGCAAAAGATAATGTAGCCGCTGCGGTAGCCCGCATGGCGCGCGTAGGCAGCGCGGCAGGCGCGCAGTTTTCGCCCGACGGCAAATGGGTGAGTTTCATCTCCAATATGAGCGGGACGCCACAAGTCTGGATTGTGCCGGCTGAGGGCGGCTATCCGCGCATGGTCACCAACGGCGATGATCCGGTCACAGGACAGGAGTGGTCGCCAGCGAGCGATTGGATCGCCATTACGATTGCGCCCGGCGGCGGACTCAACACACAGATTTATGTGGTCAAGCCGGACGGCACGGGGATGAAGCTGCTGACGCAGGGCGGCAAGGACAACAACGGGTTTGACGCATGGACGGAAGATGGCAAGCAGATTGCCATTGACTCCAGCCGCGATGATCCGGCATCGCGCGACAGCTTCATGATTGACCTGGCTTCGGGTGGGACCAGGCTGGTGGCGAAGAACCCGGGCATCGGCAACATTGAAGGCATCTCTCGCAATGGCAAGCGCGCGCTGCTGAGCCGGTTGAAGAGCCGTGGCGACAACAATCTCTATGTTCTCAATCTCGAGACACGCAGCGACATGCTCATCACCCCTCATGATGGCATTGCGCTTTTCTTCGGCGAGATTGCGCCGGATGGCTTGACGGCCTACATCGGCACCAACAAGGACCGCGACTTGATGGCCTTCGGGCAAATCAGGCTGGCGCCGGACGAAAAGCCGGCAACGATCAAAATCCTGGCCGAGCGGGCAGACGCCGAACTGGATGGAATCCACATTAACAAGCAGGGAACACTCGTAGTGCTGGCGTGGAACGTGAAAGGTCGCACCGAGATTTCATTTTACGACGTGGCGCATAACAAGCAGATCCCCGGGCCAAAGCTGCCGGGCGAACTGGCAGGTGGATTCGCGTTTTCACAAGACGGGAGCAAACTGGCGATGAACGTCTCCGGTGCAGCACAGCCGGCAGATATCTGGATCCTGGATATGAAATCGAAGCAGTTCCGCCAGCTGACGTTCAGCCCGCATGCGGGCGTTGATTTGACCGCGCTGGTGAAGCCCGAGTTGGTTAGTTTCAAGTCATTCGATGGGCTGGAGCTGAGCGGATGGCTGTATCGGCCAAAAAATCAGAGTGGCTCAACAGCTTATGTCGTCAGTTTTCACGGCGGGCCGGAGGGCCAGGAACGCGCGCCTTTCCGCAGTGACTATCAGGCGCTGCTGGCGCAGGGCATCGGCGTGTTTGCGCCGAACGTGCGCGGGTCGTCTGGGTTTGGCAAGAAGTTTGTGAACCTGGATAACGGCGAGCTGCGCTTCAACGGCGTAAAGGACATCAAGTCATGTGTGGATTATCTGGTGAACAACCATATTGCCGATCCCAAGCGAATTGGAATCACCGGCGGCTCGTATGGCGGCTACATGACGATGGCCGGGCTGACGGAATATCCCGACCTGTTTGCTGCGGGGGTTGATTTGTTCGGGATCGTAAACTTCATGACCTTCTTCCAGCACACGCAGCCATGGATGGCCGCGATTTCAACCGTGGAATATGGCGATCCGGCAACGCAGAAAGAGATGCTGGACCGGCTGTCACCGATTTACAAGCTGGATCGCATCAAGGCGGCAACCATGGTGCAACACGGCGCCAATGACACCAATGTTCCGGTGATCGAGGCGGAACAGATTGTGAAGACACTCAGAGATCGCAGTGTGCCTGTGGAGTACATCCTGTTTCCCGACGAAGGTCACGGCTGGCGCAAGATTCCCAACCGAATACGATCGACCGTCGAGATGGTAAGGTTTTTCAAGGAGCATTTAGGGGCGTAAGAACGAATCCCGGAAGACCCTAAGGTATTAATCAGCGAGGTTACCTTGGGCCAATGGTCTTGGGTTTTTATTGGACTTGGCGGGGGTTGCAGTAAGATATGCGTCACTGGCCGAAAGTCGCAAGATTCCATAAATTCAAGCGTGTCGTGAAAGACATATGGCGCAGATGATCGCAAGTGAACGCGGTCGTAGAAGCTCCCGTGTCCTGGTTTCACTGGCATTGGCAGTCTCCGGCCAGAAGAGCGATGGGTCACACGTAAGCGGGGCCGCGGAAACAATCCTGGTCAACCGGCATGGAGCCAAAATCCGCTCCACCGTGCCGCTGGAACCCAAGATGGAAGTCCGGGTAGCCATGCTGGCGCCCTACAAGTGGCGCGTCGGCCAGGTGGTCTGGGCCGACTCTGGCGAGCGCGAATACGGCATTGAGCTGTACCGCCCGGAGAACTTCTGGGGTATCTACTTCCCGCCGGAAGACTGGGAACTGGGAGTGCCTGCGGTCACGGTCACTCCAACTCCGGTCAGCGGTGCTACGCAACCCAAGGTCGAAGTAAAGACACCAGAATTAGAAAGCCTTACCGGACCGGAGCCGCTGCATGTGCCCGAAGGCGGAACCATCGCGATATTGCGCGGGATTGCCAGCAACGGCATTCCGTTCCAGGAACGTGACCTGATTCTTCCGGTCGGCGAGCGCGATGCCACCATGTTGATCGGCCCGATGGTGAATCTGGGATCGAAACTCCAGGTGATCTTTAGCAAAAACTGTGTGGAAGATGCCATGGTTACCGCGACTTCCCACAGTCGGGAATATGATCGCTGGCGGATCTGGCTGAATTTCTCCCGAGTACTCTTGGTTGCCAGAAAGTAAGACCCCGAAGCGCGCTACTTCGTCTATTTATTTTTGTCGCTTCGCTCCAGACCGCTGGGAGAGCCGTGGCGCTTGTTTGACGTATTCAGCCCAGCAACAAGCGGCTCGGCCGGTGATGGGCCTCGCCGCAATTTGATAGTTTGTCGCTTGGCTCCAAACAGTTAACGATCATGATTTCTGGTTTCAATTATTCAGCACTAAGACATGCGGCTCGACATATCACGGGTCTGGCAGTTCTGCTCCTTTGCCGTGTTGCCGCTTTGCTTCAAGCCGCTCATAAGAACGCATCTTCTTAACCCAGGTTTTCCTGACGGGCTGCGTTTTTTAAGAGCCAGTTCTCGAACTCGCCTTTATACTCTCCGGTATCTTTTCAGGAGCACTGAATGAAACGCTTTTTGGCTTTCATCTTGTTAGTTCTCGCTACAATCTTGCCGGCTGCGGCTCAGCAAGCGCCAAAGCCTGCGCCCAAGACGGTCTACATCCGCGCTGGCCGGCTGTTCGACGCCACCTCAGACAACGTTCGCGAGAACATGGTCATCGTCATTCTGGGTGACCGCATCCAGAGCGTAGGCCCAGCTTCGGCAATCACGATTCCCCTTGGCGCCAGCGTGATCGATCTTTCCCGCGCCACGGTTTTGCCCGGCCTGATTGACTGCCACACTCATCTTGGAGCGCGCGCCGATCGCTATGACGAAATCTACAATTTCAAAGACACACCGTTTCAAAGCGCCTTTGCCGGAGTGGTCAATGCCCGCAGGACCCTTGAGGCCGGCTTCACCAGCGTTCGCGATGTAGGCTCGCTGCCGTTCCTCGCGGTCGATCTGCGCAACTCCATCAATGAGGGATTCATTCCCGGGCCGCGCATTGTAGCCAGCGGGCCAGGGATTTCCATTACCGGCGGGCACGGCGACCTCAACAATTTTTCGCCGCAAACCAGCGTCACCATGTTTCCGGCAGAGCGCGATTATCAGATCGCTGACGGCGTTGACCAGATTCGCCACGTCGTGCGTGCGCAGGTGAAATACGGCGTGGATGTGATCAAGATCCTGGCTACCGGCGGAGTGCTTTCCAAGGGCGATAGTCCAGGCGCTCCGCAGTTTACGCCGGAAGAATTGAAGGCCGCAGCCGAAGAAGCGCACATGGCGGGACGCAAGATCGCCGCGCACGCGCACGGCACGCAAGGAATCAAGAACGCGATCCTTGCCGGCATCGATTCCATTGAGCACGCCAGCCTGATTGATGACGAAGGCATTCGTCTGGCGAAGGAGCACGGCGTTTATCTGGTGATGGACATCTATAACGACGATTACATTCTGGGCAAAGCCATTGAGTTCGGGCTGCCGAAAGAAAACGTCGAGAAAGAAAAGATGGTCGGCCGGCTGCAGCGGGAAAATTTTGAACGCGCCGTGAAAGCTGGGGCCAAAATGGCCTTCGGCACCGATGCAGGCGTCTATCCGCACGGTGACAATGCCAAGCAATTCTTTTACATGGTAAAGTTCGGCATGACCCCGGCCCAGGCCATCCGCGCAGCCACCAGCAGCGCCGCTGACCTGATTGGACGCGCCCGTGATGTGGGTACGATTGAAGCCAACAAATACGCCGATATCATTGCCGTGACCGCCGATCCGCTGCAGGACGTGCGCGCGCTGGAGAACGTGGCTTTTGTGATGAAAGGCGGCGTCGTGGTGAAAGACGCAATCACCGCCAAGTCGCGATAGTCTCGTTCCGTTGCCAGCCGGCCTGATGGCTGTTTACGATTGACTGCGTATGCAGTCATCAGGAGGCAGAATGTCATCTCGTGTCGCAATTATTCTGGTCGTTCTTTTATGCGCTGTTCTGCTCGGTACGACGCAGCAGCCCTCGCCTGGCGCTTCGCAGGCAGCCACTTCACAATCCAATACTGCGACCACCGCAGAAAGCTCGCAGCTCAAGCGTTTTACTTCCACCGATGAAGCCAAGGCGCTTGAGGCGGACATCAGAAGAATGCATGCCCTGGTGGACCAGATGCAGTCCAACCTGGCGTTTGTTGACAACACGCAGTCGCCGCTGAAGCACCAGTTTCAACTGGAAATCGACGCGTGGCGAACGCTGATCAGCCAGATGGAACGGAGGGCGCAGGCGAGTGCGCATTGATGCCACTCAGGTACAACGTCCCAAGTACCGTTGAAACTTTTTGCATAAGCGCTGAAAATCAGTGCCAGTCGACGGAAGAAGGGAAAACCTCGCATGGAAACCTCCCCGGTCCAGCAGGAGTTTGGCCAGGCGCTACGTCGTTGGACACGTTATAAAATCGACGTCCGCCTTAAGGTCTCATTCCCCAACGACAGCAAGCAGGGTACCGCATTCGGCCGTGCCAACAGTCTGAGCCGCGGCGGTCTCGGCGCGTACATTCCAGTCTCGATTCCAATAGGTACAACGGTCAGGCTGGAAATGACCTTCCCTTACTCTTCCACCGAAGCCAGGCTTGAGGCCGTAATTCGCACCTGTGAAGGCTTTCGCTACGGCTTGGAATTCACTCGCGTGCCTGACGATATTCAAGCCATGCTGGTGAAGAACTGCAGCGCCGCCGAACTGATGCAGTAAGCAGGCCCGCTGTGTAGAATCGGGGCGGAGATCTTCCGCTTATGCGCCTGCGATTCGCCGCCCTATTGTTCTGCCTGTTGCTCTTTCCATCCGTTTGCCACGGACAAAGTCCTACCTCAAACGTGCCGGCAAGACCCAAAGTCCGTACCGTCACCGCATTCATCCGGCTGGATCGCGCCACGTATCGTGCACAGGTGGCCGATGCATTGAAGCTGCTGCATGCCGCGAAAGACGCGCTAACCAAGGCCGGCTACGAAGTAGAGACCATCCGCATTACCACGCAACCATTTCCGGAATACACGCGCGGGCTCAGCGCGGAGCAGGCGCTTCAATTCCTTCGCGACTTTGACAAGCTTTCCCTGCAGGAGGGATTCACCCCGGACATTGGCCCGGCGATGAGCAAAGATTCCGATGATCCAGCGCAGGCCGATCTCCTGGCGCGGGTGCTCGCCGGGACTGAGAACATCAATGCCTTTATCGCCGTGGCAGACGACGGCGGCGTCCACTGGAATGCCGTTCGGGCAGCGGCGCGGGTGATGAAGTATCTGGAGGAGCACACCACGCATAGTGAAGGCAACTTCCATTTTGCTGCCGGAGCGTTTCCGCCACCGGTGGCGCCCTTCTTTCCTGTTTCGCATACCTCTGACGCCGGACATGGATTTGCTTTGGGACTGGAGTCGGCTAACATCGTGCAGCAGGTGTTTGCCGGCGCCACAGGCGATCTGAACTCAGCCGGCGAGCAACTCACTGCCGCGCTTGCCGCCCAGGCAAAACCGGTGGAAGAGATTGCGCGTCGCGTTGCTGCGAGCACAGGGTGGAAGTATCAGGGCATCGATATGACCCCGGTGCCGCTCAAAGATATCTCTATTGGCGCGGCGTTCGAATCGCTGTTGCATGGCGAAATCGGCGCGCCGGGAAGCCTGAGCGCGGCTTATACCATTACCAGCGCGGTCAAGCGAGTGCCGGTGCAGCAGGTTGGTTATAGCGGACTGATGCTGCCGGTGCTGGAAGATTCGGTCTTGGCCAAGCGCTGGGAATCAGGCACGATCAGCCGCGATTCGCTGATGTCCTATTCGTCCGTTTGCAGTACCGGCCTCGACGCAATTCCGCTTCCGGGCGACATCTCAGAGAAGGAACTGGAAAGCATCATCGGAGACATGGCCAGCCTGGCGGTGAAGTGGCATAAGCCTTTGTCGGCGCGATTGTTGCCGGTGGCAGGCAAAAAAACAGGTGATATGACGGAGTTCAGCAGCCCGTATCTGGTGAACATCCATATTCGATGAAAGGGAAGCTATGGCCTTACAGATGAAGAGCGAGTGTGAAAAATGCCAGCGGCCGTTGCCGGCCAACGGCCCAGCCATGATCTGTTCTTATGAATGTACCTTTTGCGAAGCGTGCTCTACGGCGGTGAAGAATATATGCCCGAACTGTAGTGGCGAACTGGTACTACGGCCGCGCCGAAAAGTATAAGAAAACTATTACGTCCAACAGTATTAACTGATGAATACACATTGCTTAAGCAAGAGCTCGACCCGGCATATCTACCCATCCATAGAATTCATGATTGTCAGCCATTGACAAGGCTTTTCTGAAGGTCTATCGTTTCGAGCGCCCCTATGCAACTCCCCCTGGAGGTTTCCAACCGCCATGCATACGACCCTCAATGAAAAATATTCATCCGTAAGCCGTACTCTTGTTTTGTTAGCCGCGGTAATCGTTTTGATGCCCGCGCTGGCAGCGGCCGCGACGCATCCTCTTTTTAACCTGCAGTCCACCACGCAGTCGCCTTTCCCCAGCGACCGCTTTACCGTGCTGGACTTCCAGCAGAGGACAAATCTGCGGGTCAATCTGCCGCTACCCAACTGCGCTACCAACCCATCGGACTGCGCCGATCTGACGCTCTTGAACCAGCTGGATGGATTCAACCTGCAGCCACGGCTGTCCATTCCGTTTGACGGCGCTATCGACGTCAACTCCGTCAGCAGCAAGAATGTCTTTCTGGTCAAGCTGCCAAACTTCTTCATACACCACGATTTTGACGATGTGCGCGCGGCCGGCACGCTGATCGGCATCAATCAGATTGTTTGGGACCCGGCGTCGCTGACCTTGTTTGCCGAGTCAGACGAACACCTGGACCAGCGCTCAAACTATCTGCTGATCGTAACCAACGGCGTACACGATGCCACTGGCCATCAGATTCAAGCCGCCAAAGGTTTCCACGATCTCGATGAGGGGCACATCCAGGATCCGCAACAGCGGCTCTACATCCGGGTGCTGAAGCACCTCCTGGACAATGGCACGTTGCACCGCCTGGTGCCCGGCCTGGACCACAATGATGTGGCTGCTGCCAGCCTCTTCACCACGGAGAGCGCCACAGCAACGCTCGAAAGCATTCGCGAGCAGATCAAGGCGGCTGCGTCGCCGCAGGTAAGCTTCAAGATCGGCAGCAACGGTGAGACCACCGTTTTCCCGCTGAATACAGTCACCGGCTTCACCTGGAACGTGCAGGCGCTCGCGGTCGGCCCGCTGATTCCAACCAACCTGAATGCGGACCTGGCGGCGTTGCAGGTGTTTCCAGGATCGATTGCCACCATCGCTTTCGGCAAGTTCAGCGGACAGCACTGGCAGAATGCGAACGTCTTCATTCCCCAGGTGCCGACGCGGCACAGCGTTCCTTCACAGGGATCTGAAGACGTCTATTTCAATCTCTTCATCCCGTCCGGCCCGCGCCCAACGAACGGCTGGCCCGTGGCGATCTTCGGCCACGGCTTTACTGACAGCAAGCAGGGAGCGCCGTTCGCAGTTGCTTCCACGCTGGCTCATAATGGCATTGCGACGATCGCCATCAACGTTGTTGGCCACGGCTTTGGTCCCAACAGCACGCTCACCATCAACCAGGGCGCAACCGCAACAACCTTCCTTGAGGGCGGTCGCGGGTTTGATCAGGACGGCAACGGCCAGATCACCAGCGCTGAGGGCTCTTCCACGTTTGTGCTGAGCCCGCAGGGTACCATCGGCTCACGCGACGCGCTGCAACAGACCACCGCTGATCTCATGCAGCTGGTGCGCGCGATCCAGGGCGGCATTGATTCGAATGGCGACGGCCTCCCCGATCTCGACGCGAACCGCATTTACTACACCGGCCAATCTTTCGGTGGAATTTACGGCGCCATCTTCATGGGCATTGAGAATGATATTCGCGCCGGCGTGCCTAACGTTCCTGGCGGGCCGATTATCGACATCGTTCGCCTGAGCCCGAGCTTCCAGTTGTTGCTCACGCAGGCGCTTTCAGTGCGCGTGCCGGTACTGCTGAACGCCGGGCCGCCGATTTTCTTCAATGACAACAGCCCGCTACGCAACCTGCCGCCGGTGACCAACACAGTGCCTGGCGCCATCGCGATCCAAACCGTCGAAGACACCAGCCGGTGGCTCGGACAGTCCGGCGACCCCGTGGCCTGGGCGCCCTTCATTCGCAAAGACCCGTTGGCCGGAGATGCGGCGAAGAGCGTGATTATCCAATTCGCTCGCGGCGATGAGACCGTGCCCAATCCAACGGCCACAGCGCTGATTCGCTCCGGCGACCTCAAAGATCGCGCCACGTTCTTCCGCAATGACCTGGCGTTTGCTCTGGGTGTCGGCTTCGGCAAGAACCCGCACACGTTCCTGACCAATATCGGCGGAACGCCACAGGTAGCCGCGGTAGCAGTCGGTGCGCAGTCGCAGATCGCCATCTTCCTGGCGAGCGACGGAGCTCTGACCATCGATCCCGATGGCCCGGGGCCGTTGTTTGAGGTGCCGATCGCAGGAGCGCTGCCGGAAGACCTGGGATTCATTCCGTAGTTTTCTGAAACCCCGAAGCGAAGCGAGGGGGCCCTATTAATACCTGGGTCCCCTTGGGAAAACAATCATTCGACGCGTCGTTCTCATTCTGAGCATTTGCAGATTAGAGATAGGACGCGTTCTTTTTTTTGCTACCTAGAATGCATCGAGAAGATAGGGCCCCCTCGCTTTGATCGGAGTTTCAGAAAAAGTCACCAATTCATTTTCTCCCGCAAACTCGTAATGTGCGCGAGGTGATGATTGCCATGCCAGCTATAGAGGCTCAGCAGCCAATCGACCTGGTGCGGACCGGAGTCTGGATGGACAAATTCCCGCTGAAAATCCTCCGCCTTCATCGATCGGAGCAGAACCGCCCAGCGGGCGTGTAGAGACTCCAGGAGATTGAGCGAAACCTCGACCGGCGTGAGCTCTGAGTCTTTCAGGGCTGCCCAGGCAGTTTCGTCATAGGGTTTAATGGTCGGGTTTTCCTCCGTCATTGCCCATTTGAAGCGAATGTACGCGTTCAGATGGCTATCGGGCACGTGGTGAACGACCTGGCGCACGGTCCAACCGCCATCGCGATATGGGGTATCGAGTTGGTTATCTTTTAATCCTGTCAAGGCCTGGCGCATTCGGGCGGGCAGGCCGGCAATGGCTTCAATGTGGCGGGCCCGGGTTGCCGGCGTGGGCTCCGGATCTGGGGAAAAACGGCCTATCGGATAACGGGGATCGCTCATGGCAGGACCTCACACCTCTTGTTCTCAGGACTTGCGTAATAGTCAAAAACATCGGTTGCTAAGTAAACTGCAATAAAAAAAGGACTTAGTTCAGGGCCGGACGCACAAAAATTGCTTGACGTTTCATGAATTGCCGGTTACCGTATAACGTCCTAACGGACCAGATGGGCTTGTCGGACCGGACTTTGTTCCGAGTATCGCCACTTCAAAACAAAGTCTAAAAAATTGGCAACTCAGATACTACCTTCTGCGTCTAATATTCGCACAAGGGTCTCTGGTTACTCTCCACTGACATCAGATGTTGTTGCCCCGGGAACGAGGCAATTAAAGTTTGGCATTGTACTGTGTCCAGCCAGGCCAGGTGTAAAGTTTTGAATTTATTCGTAGTTGCAAGTAATCCAATTTCATATAAACCGAACTTAATATAAGGAGAAGAAGACAGACATGCGCTCTGACTTGATTTATGACGCACTGGATACCGTGCGCAACCGTTATCTTTTGTGCCAGCTGATTTCCAAAGCCACGCGGAAGTTCCACAAGCCGAACACCCGTGTCCAGGAGACGATGAATGACGTGCTGGTGCGTGTGGGCAATGCCGGCGAAGCCAACAGCGTAATCGAAGTGGCAGCCATTCATGTTGCCGAACCGCAGCGTCGCGCTGCATAATAGACTTTCCTGAAAAAATCCCGCTGGGCCAGGCGGCCCGGCGGGCCCTCAGGTTGCTCTTCTGAGGGATGTAATTCTCGCCCCTGAACCACCGGCGCAATCCTCCCTTTATTAACTCCCGTAGGTGACAAGAAATGACAATCGCAGAACTCAAAGAAAAAAACATCACTGAGCTTACCAAGATCGCGCGTACCCTCGACCTTCCTGGCGCCAGCGGTCTCCGCAAGCAGGACCTCATCTTCAAAATCCTGCAGGCTCAGAGTGAAAAAGAAGGACATATTTTTGCCGAAGGCGTTTTGGAAATCCTGCCTGACGGCTATGGCTTCCTTCGCTCCCCCGATTACAACTACCTTCCCGGCCCGGATGACATTTACGTCTCGCCTTCGCAGATTCGTAAGTTTGACCTGAAGACCGGCGACACCATCAGCGGCCAGGTGCGTCCGCCGCATGAAGGCGAAAAATATTTTGCTCTGGTCAAGATTGAAGCGGTCAATTTTGAATCGCCGGAAGAGGCGCGCAACAAGATCCTGTTTGACAACCTGACGCCGTTGTATCCGCAGGAACGGCTGAAACTGGAAACGGTGCGGGAAAACGTCAGCGCGCGCGTCATGGACCTGCTCATGCCTATCGGCAAAGGGCAGCGCGGCTTGATCGTCTCTCCGCCACGCGCCGGCAAGACCATGATCCTGCAGAATATCGCCAACTCCATCACTACGAACCATCCGGAAGTTGTGCTGATCGTTTTGCTGATCGATGAACGCCCGGAAGAAGTCACGGACATGCAGCGCTCGGTGAAAGGCGAAGTGATCTCTTCCACCTTCGACGAGCCGGCGGCCCGCCACGTTCAGGTCGCTGAGATGGTGATTGAAAAAGCCAAGCGCCTGGTTGAACACAAGCGCGATGTGGTAATCCTGCTGGATTCGATCACCCGTCTGGCGCGCGCCTACAACACCATCGTTCCGCCCTCGGGCAAGGTGCTCTCCGGCGGTGTCGACTCCAACGCGCTGCAGCGCCCGAAGCGCTTCTTCGGCGCGGCGCGCAACATTGAAGAAGGCGGCTCACTCACGATTGTGGCCACGGCGCTGATTGAAACCGGATCGCGCATGGATGATGTGATCTTTGAAGAATTCAAAGGCACGGGCAACATGGAAGTCATTCTCGATCGCAAGCTGTCAGACAAGCGCGTTTTCCCGGCCATCGATATTCAGCGCTCCGGAACGCGTAAGGAAGAGTTGCTGATCCCGAAAGACGACCTGGCGCGCACCTGGGTGCTGCGTCGCGTGCTCAATCCGCTTTCGCCGGTGGAAGCCATGGAATTGCTGACAGAAAGAATGGCCAAGACGCGGACGAATGCGGAATTCCTGGCGAACATGAGTTCGATCTAAGAGCAGTTAGCAACTAGCAATTAGCCGGAATAAAATCAGCCGCGAATTTCGCGAATGAACTCGAATCAAATGCCAAAGAATTTGATTCGAGTGTTTCGCGTTGATTCGCGGCTAATGCTTTCTGATCTAACTTGTTTCTGATCTGCGGAAATCCGCGCAAATCTGCGGCTAACTCGGGTTGGCTGATAGCTGACTGCTGGTAGTGAATTGCTCCTTAGCAATGAACTATCTTCTCTGACCTAATCCCCTTCGTCGCGTTCCGCGAATCCACCACCAGCTGCGACTCGGCAACAATCTTTTTATAGTCGTAATCGGAGTGGTCGGTTACGATCAGAACACAGTCATATGCCCCGAGATTTTCGAGCGGGGTGTTGGTCATCTGCAGGTTGTATTTGCGTCCGCGGCCGACTTTGGGAAAGTAAGGATCGTTGTATGCGACTTCGGCGCCACGGCGCTGCAACTCTTCGATGATCGTCAGGGATGGAGATTCGCGCAGGTCATCGATGTCACGCTTGTAGGCCACGCCCAGCACCAGGACCCTGGCGCCGTTAAGAGCTTTTTTGCGTTTGTTGAGCGCAGCGGTCACGGCATCAACAACGTTGTACGGCATGGCCGAGTTGATCTCGCCGGCCAACTCGATGAAGCGAGTATGAAAGTCCCATTCCTTCGCTTTCCAGGAGAGATAAAAGGGATCAACCGGAATGCAGTGCCCGCCGAGCCCGGGTCCGGGATAAAAGGGTTGAAACCCGAAAGGCTTGGTGGAAGCGGCGCGGATGACTTCCCAGATATCGATTCCCATGCGCAGGCTGAGCATCTTCAATTCATTCACCAGCGCGATGTTCACACAACGGTAAATATTTTCGAGCAACTTGGTCATCTCCGCGACCGCAGGACTTGAAACCGGAACCACGCGGTTGAAGATTGCGTTGTAAACCGCACCGGCAACTTCCGACGCAACGGCGTTCAAGCCGCCGACGACCTTGGGAATGTCCTTGCGCGCCACCGTGTCATTGCCCGGGTCTTCGCGTTCGGGAGAGAAAGCCACAAGAAACGTTGTTGCCGGATCGCCCTGCGCTTCACGCGCCGCTTTCAAGCCGGCCTTGTTGCCGTTTTCGAGGATCGGCACCAGCACTTCTTCCGTGGTGCCTGGATAGGTGGTGCTCTCGAGAACAATCAGCTGTCCCGCGCGCACATGCGGTGCAATGGCTCTTGCGGTATCGCGAATGTAGCTCAGGTCCGGCTCGTGGTATTCGTTGAGCGGGGTAGGCACGCAGATGATGATCGCATCCATCTCGCTCGCGTGAGCGTACTCATCGGTTGCCCAGAAGCCTTTGGCCGCGGCGGCAGCAATCTCCGTTTGCGGAATGCGATAGATATAAGAGCGCCCGTTGTTCAGAGCTTTTACTTTTTCCGCGTCGATATCGAAGCCGGTCACCGGAAAGCCGGCCTCATTGAAGAGCAGGGCCAGCGGCAGGCCGACGTAGCCAAGGCCGATGATCCCTACTTTTGCCGTCCGCGCCTGGATGCGGCTGAGCAACTGATCTAAAGCTTGTGGTTGCGAGGACATGGTGTGATTGTAGCGGAAGCTAAGGAATCGCCGGAATCGCACGAAATCGCCGGGATCGCTCGGAATCGGAAGAGTCGAACCTTAGCACTGATCAACACTGATGGCACTGATAGAAGCCGAATACGTTCTTCTTGATCAGTGTCATCAGTGGTTTGATTTGTCTTTCTATTCCGGCGATCCCGTGCGATCACGGCGATTCCGGCGACCCAAGTTACCTGGTGCATGCACTTGTGTTTGTATATGAACCAACATGGCTACTGCCATGAAGCGTTCTTTCTGCTTAAATACTGATTAAACCAAGGGGTTTTGAACCGCCGGCAGTCTACTCGAAACACCTTAGTCAGGGGCGATTGGAGCACGCCTAGCGGCTGCAATATTTGTGGTACTCTGTAGCCACTGGAAGCTCCCCACAAGTCAAGGCAGTGGCGCAAAAGCGAAAATCCGCATTTCAGATTTCATACGTCACCATCACCTATCGCAGTGTTCTCATGGGGATGTTGGCCGTGCTTGTGCTTGCTGCCGTGGTGATGTATTTCGCCTTTCCTGACACTGCGAACAAAGTCGTTGCCTCGAGCCAGATCGGTTTAGGCAAGCTGCTCGTCAAGTTGGGCATCACCAAGGATGCCGGGGCGACCAACCAGCCTGAGCCTGGTCCACAGCAGGCCCACTTCACCAATATTGACGGCACCGTTCGCGTGCGCAAAGCCAGCACCAACACCTGGGTGGTCGCTGATTACAGCCTGGTGCTCGACAAAGGCGACTACGTGCAGACGTCGGGCGAGGGAATTGCCAAGGTGGTGTTTACTGACGGCACCAATTACACGGTCAAGCCGGATTCGCTGATTGCCATCCAGGAAAACTCAGTGAACTCTCAGCAGCAGACCAAGGTTGCGGTGCAGGTGACTACGGGCACGGTCGACCTGGCCACAGCACAGCTGAACACCGGCTCCAAATCCCAGGTGATCGTGGCCGGCGCTACGGCCAACATCAATTCTGAGAGCTCTGCGGAAGTGGTAAATGATCCCCGGAGCGATCTGCACTCAGTGATGGTGACCAAGGGTTCGGGCGACGTCAGCCGCGAAGGCAAAACTGTACCCCTGGAAAGCTATACAAAGGTGGCGTTTCCCCAGGGACCGGGAGAGATGGTCAAGACCAAAGAGCTTCGGCCGCCGATTCTGATGTCCCCCGGACCGCTGCAGAATGTTTTTATCGATCCCACGACCAAAGGCGTCAGCTTTACCTGGGCGCCGGTGGAGAACGTACGCGAGTATCACCTCAAGATCAGCAAGAACCCCTCGTTCTCCAGCCAGCTTGTTGTGGATCCCAAGGTGGCGACCACGCAGGTGGTCGTTACCAATCTGCCTGAAGGTGTGTATTACTGGCAGGTATCGTCGATCGGGCAGGATGGCAAGGAGTCGAGTGAGAGCGAGACTTCCAAGTTCAACCTGGTCCCAAAAGGTTCGGGCAACGTAGCGCTGGAACTGGATTACGTGCAGCTGGGTCACGTGATTGAGATCAAGGGCCATACCGAGCCGAGCGCCCGGGTCATGGTCAATGGGCAAGACGCGGTAGTGAATGGCGACGGTTCGTTCCACCATTTCACCAATCCGCTGCCCACAGGGGAAAACGTGATTACTGTTACGGCACAGGACACCAAAGGGGGCGTCAGTACCGCAACCAAGACGGTGGTTATACAGTAGAATCGCTTATTGTTCTATTTTGGTTTTTAGTCCAGAGTAGAAGGTTCCCGGCACAGGTAGAGCAGGACAAAACGCGGGCCGTTAGGGGCGGCAGCAGTCCAAAATCCGGCCCCGGCTTGCCGAAATAAAAACGGAAAAGGCAGAAAGAAGTCGGTATGTCGTCAAACGGTTTCAAGTCAGAGAATTCGCGCATTCATAATCTGCGCTCACTCTTCAGCATGTTTTCCAGCGATCTTGCCATTGATCTGGGAACAGCCAACACGCTGGTGTACGCCAAGGGCAAGGGCATCGTGGTGAATGAGCCTTCCATTGTGGCCATCAACAAGAACACCGGTGAAGTGGAGGCCGTGGGCAAGGAAGCCAAAGAGATGCTGGGCCGCACTCCGGGCAACATTGTTGCCATCAAGCCGATGAAAGACGGCGTGATCGCCGACTTCAAGGTCACGGAAAAAATGCTGAACTACTTCATCCAGAAGGCGCACAACCGCAAGATGCTGGTGCATCCGCGGATCGTGATCGGCGTGCCTTCGGAGATCACGCAGGTGGAAAAGCGCGCGGTCATGGACTCGGCGTATCGCGCCAAGGCCAGCGAGGTCCATCTGGTGGAGCAGGCCATGGTTGCGGCGATTGGCGCCGGATTGCCCATTACCGAGCCCAGCGGCAACATGGTGGTCGATATCGGCGGCGGCACCACGGACATTGCCGTCATTTCGCTTAGCGGCATCGTTTATTCGCGCTCTGTGCGCATGGCAGGTAATCAGATGGATGAAGCCATCATGAATTACCTCAAGCGCAAATACAATTTGCTGATCGGCGAGCGCACGGCTGAGACCATCAAGATTGAAATTGGTTCAGCCTATCCGCTGGATAAACCGCTGACCATGGAGATCAAGGGCCGCAACCTGATCGAAGGCGTGCCCAAGACCATTACCATTGATGATAGTGAAATCCGCGAAGCTCTCAGCGAGTGCATCAGCACGATCATGAACGCGATTCGCGTCGCCCTGGAGCGTACGCCTCCCGAACTGAGCGCTGACATCAGCGATCGCGGCATTGTTCTCACCGGCGGCGGCGCGCTGCTCAAGAACCTGGATAAGCGTATCCGCGAAGAAACCGGGTTGCCGGTCTCCATCGCTGACGATCCCCTGGCCAGCGTAGTGCTGGGCACGGGCAAGATGCTCAGTGATTTCAAACTCTTGAGGAAAATCTCTATCGAGTAACAAACCACGGCAGGCCCCGGCCAGGCCTGCCTTCTGGCCCTCCTTAGCGCTGCATCATGGAAAACTTCTTTGTCCGATACAAGAATCCGCTCGTGCTGATGGCGGTCCTGCTCATTCAGGTGGTAGCCCTGGCCACGCAGGTCAAACGCCAGGAAAACGGCAGGGCTGCGGGCGGCGGAACACGCCTGATTCGCGTATGGACGGTGACAGCCTTCACTCCTGTCGAGAAGATTTTTGTTTCCACCGGGCACTTCTTTCGCGACGGCTGGCATAACTACGTTGATCTGCGCAATGTGCGCAAGCAAAACAAGGATCTCCAGGATGAAGTGGCGCGCCTGCAGATGGAACAGGCGCGGCTCAGACAGGATGCTGACCAGGCCAAGCGTCTGCAAACTGTGCTCGACTTCAAAGAGAGGTATGTTGCCAGGACCATTGCCGCCCAGGTGATCGGCACCAGCGGGACGGAACAGTCACGGATCATCATTGTCGACAAAGGCGCGCATGACGGCATCAAGCCGGACATGGCGGTGATAACGCCTGATGGAATCGTGGGCAAAGTTAAAGAAGTCTTTCCGCTCAGCTCCCAGGTTTTGCTCATCAGCGACCATGACAGCGGCGCCGGTGCGATCCTGGAGAATACGCGGTTGCAGGGTATCGTAAAGGGCAGCCCGTCGGGAGAACTGCAGATCAATGATGTGATGTCAGACGAAAAGGTTGAGGCCGGCGAGCATGTGATCACCAGCGGCGGCGATCGAATCTTTCCCAAAGGGCTTTCCGTGGGCACGGTGATCAGTGCCACTCCGGATCGCGACAACGATCCGTTCCTCAATATCCGAGTCAAGCCGGCCGCCGATCTGCGCCGGCTGGAGGAAGTCCTGGTCGTTATCAAGATGGCTGAGGAGGCTCCGGTTCCTTCGGGAACGGGGCCCATACGGGCCGCAGATATCCTTTCCCAGCGACTGCCGAGTATTCCCAAGCAGGAAGATAAAGCCGCCAAAACTGCAGGCTCTTCACCAACGCCTACGCCTGGCCCGGCAGGTGGCGTCAATCAGACCAAGCCGGCAGCCACAAATCAAGACCAAAACAAAGCTGCTGCCACGGCTGGGTCGGCTAACGTGACTCCGGCTGGAGCAGCGCCCGCGAAATCGCCGTCGCCGTCAGGTAAGGTGCCTTCAAATTCACCCTCGCCGTTGCCGTCAGGCAAGGTGCCTTCAAATTCACCGTCGCCGGCCACGAATGCCGCCACCAAAAGCAATGCAAGTGGAGCTGGTACAGGAACAAATGGGAATGGCAAGCCGGCGAGCACACCTCCGGCCGGAACCGGCACTTCATCTTCTCCCAAACCGGCGACGACAGCGCCCGCCGGAAACAATGCGCCGTCTCCTACCAAGCCGGCAACAGAGGTCAAAAAGCCGGCAGTTGCAGGGCAGCCACCTTCAGCCAGCGGAACAGCGACTCCGACACCAACGCCAAAGCCAAAAGCAACGCCGCCCAAGAATCCGCAATCTCCTACGGCGACTGGGGCTCCGCCAGGCACGCCTGACAAGAAGAATTCTCAGCATACGGTAACGCCGCCTTCGCCAACGCCAACCCCCACCCCGGAAAGGGAGCCGCGATGAACGCCAGCGTATCCCTTACATCCCGGGAAGAGATCGAGGTACATCGGTTTAGTTGGTTGGCATCGATCGGCATTCCGTTGTTGGCTCTGTTTTTGCAGGTTTACCTGCGAATCGGCCTGCTGAACATCCTCGATTTGCCGTTGCTGGTAACGATCTTCTTTGCCGTTGCTCGCCGGCGTCCTATTCCGGGCTTGATCACCGGAGCGCTCATTGGGACCCTGCAGGACGCGTGGACGGGCCATCCGATCGGACTCTTTGGGATTGCCAAGACCATCATTGGTTATCTGGGGTCGTCTCTGGGCGTCAAGCTGGACGTGGACAATCCCGGTTCGCGCTTCCTGATGACCTTTGCTTTCGTCCTGATCCACCGGTTCATCTACATGACCATCAACTTGATGCTGGTCGGTGGCAGCGAGGCGTGGAACTGGGGACACACCCTGCTTTCCGCCCTGGCCAACGGGCTGGCGGCGGTTGTCCTGTTTTTGTTCCTCGATAAATTGAAGCAGAGGAATTAAGGCAGCCGGCTCGTGTACTGGTGGTCCTTCAGTAACTAGTTCAGTACTTTGTCCTACAGCTTTGACGGAAAAAATGCGGTACTCTAAATAGGGCGTCTTAAGAGGGAAGAATCCCCGTTCTGTTGTTCCAGCGACAGACCGCAACAAGGTATGCTCGGTCGCAACGAAAAAATACCGCAAACAAAATTCTCTGTCATCCAGTATGTCATCCTGGCCGTTTTTCTCGTGCTCGCGTACGGGCTATGGAGCCTGCAGGTGCGCAAGAGTGATGAATACGTCACTCGTTCTGATCAGAACCGCATCAAGGAAGTGCCGGTGCTCGCGCCGCGCGGAAAAATTTATGACCGCAACGGCGAATTGATTGTCGACAACTACCCATCATTTTCCGCGCTGCTGTTGCGCGACCAGGTGCGCGACCTTAACGCCGATGCGCAAAAGATCGCGGACGGACTCCACGTTCCCGTGAGCGACGTGCTGGATAAAATCCGGCGCTCACGGCTTGCTGGCAAGGCCACGTACGAGCCCGTCATCATCAAGGACGACATCACACCCGACGAGCGGGCTTTCATCGAGTCCCATCGCGACGAATTCCCCGAGCTGGAAACACTGATGATCCACCGTCGCTTGTATCCTCGGGATGGATTCATGGCCCACCTGATCGGCTACGTGGGAGAAGTCAGCGAGGACATGCTCAACACGGACCGATTTGATCTTTATCAGAAAGGCGACATTGTCGGGCAGTCGGGAGTGGAGCTGCAGTACAACGATCTGTTGATGGGTCAGGATGGCAAACGTCGCGTGCTGGTCAACAGCAAAGGCAAAGAAGTAGGGCGGCCGCCTGACGCGAACATTGCCGCTGTTCCCGGCAAAAAGCTGAAGCTCACCGTGGACATTGACATTCAGAAGGCGGCAGAGCAGGCGATGGAAGGGAAGAACGGCGCCCTGGTGGCAATGGATCCGCGCAATGGCGAGATCCTGGCCATGGTCAGCCGGCCAACCTTCGATCCCAATGATTTTGCCGTGCGAATTTCGGCCAAGGAATGGAGCCAGCTGGTCAATGATCCTGACCATCCACTGCTCAACAAAGCTATCCAGGCACAACTCGCGCCCGGCTCTACGTTCAAAATCATCATGTCAGTGGCCGGCTGGCAGGAAGGTATCGCGCAAAACCTCACCGTGAACTGCGCCGGCGGAGGGGTGTTTTACGGGCGATTCTTTAATTGCTGGGTCAGACCCGTGCATCAGGCTCCGCACGGGATCACCAACCTCAGCAAGGGGATCACACAGTCCTGCGACGTTTTCTTTTACACTCTGGCAGAGCGGTTGGGGATTGAGAAGATCGCAAAATGGGCCAGCCTGATGGGAATCGGCAAAAAAACCGGGATCGATCTGCCCAACGAAGTCAGTGGCACCATGCCATCAGAAGAGTGGAAGATGAAGACCTTCCACCAGAAGTGGTATGCCGGCGAGGTTATTTCGGTCGGCATCGGACAGGGCGCTGTGACGGTGAGCCCGATTCAACTGGCCCGCACAATTGGCGGCATCACGATGGGCGGCACGTTCTACCGGCCTCACGTTGTCAATCCTGATCAGCTCCCCGAACAGTTCAAGGAAATTGCGGCCAAGAATACACAGGACGTTGTTCACGTGCCCATCGACCCGCAAAGTTGGATTACGATCACCGATGCAATGGCGGGCGTTGTAAACCCTGGAGGAACTGCGGCTGCCTCACACCTTCAAGGCGTCGATTTCGGGGGTAAAACCGGCAGTGCTCAAGTAGTAAGCAATCAATTCCGCAAGAGTAAGGGTGGCTCCGGCAGTCAATTCAAAGACAACAGCTGGTTTGTGGGTGTTGCTCCCCGCCGAAATCCTGAAATCGTGGTGGCCGTCCTGTTTGAAGGGGGCGAGCACGGAAGAATTGCGGCGCATCTGGCAGCGGATGTCGTCAAGGCGTACGTGGAAAAGCAACGCCGTCTCCGCAACAATCCCACTCTGTTCAGTGACAAGGCTGATCCGGGTTCGGTTCCGATCGCCGGTGTATGGAATCAGCCGGATTCCATTGATCATCCTGTGGCAGCCATCAAGGCGCAACAAGCAGATGACGATGGAGAGAACCGCTTGCAAGGAGGCACGCTTCTCATTCCTGTCGGCCGATCGAGGGCGGCGAAGACGGCAAAGCAGATGGCATTTGGCGCAGCGGGAGATCACTGATGCGCCGGATGATCACGTTCCGGGACTTTGATTGGGTCTTGCTCGCTTTTATCCTTCTCATCTGCTCTCTGGGTGTTCTTGAAATTTATTCAACAACCTACGGCACAAAATTTGCCGGAGCGCACATACGCCAGATTTACTGGATCATGGCTGGATTGGCGGTCATGCTGACCGTCAGTCTGATCAACTACCAGGTGCTGCTCGAAAATTCGCACTGGCTCTACATTGCGTCGGTCGTTTCGTTGGTGGCGGTGGCGGTCCTGGGTAAGAAATATTTGGGCGCCAAACGATGGATCCAGCTTCCTGGCGGACAGCACTTCCAGCCTTCTGAGTGGGTCAAGCTGGTTTTGATCCTCATGTTGGCGAAATATTTCAGCGGGGAGAGTGATCGCGAAGCCTCTCTGCCGGACGTTGTCAAAGCTGGAATCATTGTCGGTGTTCCCATGCTGCTGGTGTTGAAGCAGCCCGATCTCGGCACG
This sequence comes from Candidatus Angelobacter sp., assembly GCA_036557225.1. Classification (GTDB taxonomy): domain Bacteria; phylum Acidobacteriota; class Terriglobia; order Terriglobales; family Acidobacteriaceae; genus Angelobacter. Next base: position 187,958 of record DATBHX010000055.1, on the reverse strand, counting down.
GCGCTGACTTATATTCCTGTTGCGGTGATGGGGTTGTTCCTTGGGGGTATTCAGTTTCGCCATGCAGCCATCATTCTGGTGATTGCCGGGGTGCTGATGCCGACGGTATGGATCTACGGGCCGCGCATCCACCTGATCAAGCAGTACCAGAAGGACAGACTGACCAGTTTTCTTCACCCTGAGGTCGACGGACGGGGGTCGGGGTATCAACTTGAGCAATCCAAGATCGCGGTCGGTTCCGGCGGGCTTACCGGCAAAGGTGTGCGTAAAGGCTCGCAAACACAGGGGTCTTTCCTGCCTGAGCCGCATACCGACTTCATTTTTGCCGCCTGGTCAGAAGAGCACGGCTTTGTAGGCGCATTGGGGCTGCTGCTGTTATACTTCATGGTATTACTGCGTTTGATCCACAACGCCCAGACCGCGCCCGATAGCGCGGGAGGTTTTGTGGTGATGGGTGTGGTGGCAGTCTTGCTCTTTCACATCCTGGTCAACGTTGGTATGGTGGTCGGCTTTATGCCTGTCACCGGCATTCCTTTGCCGCTGATGAGCTATGGAGGCTCCTCAGTATTGTTCATGTTTCTGGCGCTGGGAATTGTGATGAATATCCGGATGCGCCGCTTTGTGAACTAAGAGAAGGAATTTTTGAGAGCGCTGCAAGGCGCGAACGAAACAAGTTTTGATTTAAGAATGAACGTAACGCCCTTACGTTAAAGAGGGCGCCGGCGCTTTAAGGAGAAGCCGGAGGGTATCAGAAAGCATGACGGGCCGGTAACGGCCCCGCGGAAAACAACCAGGCAGGTTGCCGGGAGTTCCGCTGGGTGGCCACAAACCCGGAATGCGAAGGTGCACAGATTTTTCAAACAAGTCATAGGCAGATTGCACAGGCTGGCCGGGGAACTCTACTCCCCGCCGCCAAATTGTATTTCCTGCATAAGATCAGCTTGAATTTTGAGCACTTAGGCCCAGTCCATCGATCGCTCTGAACGCCGCGGTCCCCTGGTCTTCTGAAACCTTCCTTCTTCTTCCGCCGGTAGAACCGGAGAAATAATCCATGGCGAAAGAACTATTTGTCTCTTCCACGCCGCATGAAACCAAAGTGGCGATTGTGGAAGATGACCAGTTATCAGAAATCTATTACGAGCGAGAGAACGAATACACTCTCGCCGGCTCGATCTACAAAGGCCGGGTCACACGCGTGCTACCCGGAATGCAGTCAGCATTTGTCAACGTCGGGCTGGAGCGCGATGCCTTCCTTTACGTTTCCGATTTCCTGATGGAAGAGGACGAAGATGCCGATGCCATAGGCGAAGCTGTCTCACGCTCACGCAACGAAGCGGCTGTCATTGAGGTACGCAGCAGCGAAGGCGCACAGGAACCGATTGAAGCCGAACAGATATTGCCGGCAGCAGAGTTTCGCGAGCAAGAGGGGGAAACAGAAGAAGAGTCGAGCGAATCGGCAACGGCCGAGAACGGTGGCCGGCAGGAACCTGAACGCGAAGGTGCGCGCCGCTGGCGTGGACGCCGTCGCCGGGGCCGTGGCGGTCGCGACCGCTTTGGTGATCGTGGGTCAAGTGACCGTGGCGGAGAGCGCACGGATCGAGAGCATCCCGCAACAACCGCGGGTGAAGAGCATGGCGAGCCGCAGCCTCAAGGCGACGCTGAGCCGAAACATGAGCCAAGAAGTGAACGTCCTGAGCCGAGAGCTGAGCATCCTCGTTCCGAGCATCGCTCCGATCATCAAAGGCCCGAACCGATCCTGTTGCCGGGCGAATCGATCTCCAAATATCAACCACACTCGCCACATTCGGCAGCCGCTGCGCCTGCTGCAACCAAGACAGAGAACGCTCCACGGCCGAAGCCTTCGACCGAATACTCGATCGATTCCTCGGCATTTACCGCAGGCTCTATGGTTCTTCCGGGCGAGTCGCTGGCAAAATACGGCAGGCAAAGCCAGGCTACGCCGGTAGCGACAGAGACAATCGAACCTGAGATCGCAGCTGCTGAAAGCGTTGCTCCTGAGAACCAGGAACACGGCTTCCTGCAAGACCGCGAGTCTGCAGGTCCCATTCCGCGCCATTTCGATGAAGAAGATGCGGAAGCGCGGGTGGAGGCGCCGGCGGTATTCAGCCGTGTTGAGCCTGCGGAAGAAGCTCACGCCGAAACACATGAGCATCATCCACCGCATGCCTTCGAAGAAGCCGAAGCTATGCCAGGCCCGAAAGATGAGCAGCGCTACGAAGACATGAACGTGGCCAGCGTCTTTGGTGCTGGAGTTTCTGAAGAGGTGGAAGAGCTGGAACAAGAACGATCGCTGGAGCGGATGGAAGAAGCTCCTGCGATGGCTTCATCCAGCACCAGCGTTGAAGAGCCGCCTGTCGGCGAGCAGCAGCCCTGGAAAGCTCCCGCCCAGGGTGTGGTTGAGGAAGAAGAGATTGAAGAAGAAGAAATGGATATGCCCGGGTTTGAGGAAGACCTGGACATGGCCGAGTACGAAGAGCTGGAAGAAGAAGTCCTTGGCAAGTCTGGCGAGCAAATGGTTCCCATGGGCAACGAGCTGATGGAAGCTGTGCGCGACGCTCATGTCAACGAGCAGGCCACCGGCAAGTATGAAGCCGAAGGGCTGGATCAGGACGAGTTGGAAGAAGTGGAAGAAGCTTTTGGTCTGGCGGAAGAAGCTGGAGAAGATGAAAACGGCGAAGAGGTCGAAGAGGAAAGTGAAGACCTGGAAGGCGCGAGCGCTGAACATCGTGCCCCCGCCGCAGCCGGTTACCAGCAGCGCTCCGAACGCCGGCCACAGGATCGCCGTGGCGGACGGCGCGGGCCTGGCGGTCGCCGCATGCGTGGACGCCCACGGCACCAATCGTCGCGGCAGATGCCCGCGATCAGCGATCTGCTGAAAGAAGGCCAGGAAATCCTGGTACAGATTGCCAAAGAGCCGATCGCGAAAAAAGGAGCTCGTATCACCAGCCACATCGCGCTGCCCGGGCGCTATCTGGTGTACATGCCAACCGTGCATCATACCGGTGTTTCGCGCAAAATTGGGTCAGAAGAAGAGAGGCATCGCCTGAAGCGTATCGCGTTGAGCGAGCGTGGCGACGCCCAGGGCGGATTCATCGTCCGCACTGCAGCTGCGGGAGCCGAAGAGCAGGATCTGCGTAACGATATTCGTTTCCTGATCAACCTGTGGAATGAAATCAAGGGCCGCGCGGAAAGCTCAAAAGCGCCGGCGTTGATCTACCACGACCTGAATTTGGTGGAGCGCATCCTGCGTGACCAGGTGAGCGGAAGCTTCTCCGCTATCTGGGCCGATACCGAGCAGGAATATGAGCGCGTGCTCCGTTTCGTCAGCCGCTTCCAGCCGTCGCTGGTAAAGCGGGTGAAGCTCTACAGCAAAGACACACCGCTGTTTGAGCAGTTCAACATCACGGAAGAGATCAACAAGGCCCTCAAGTCGAAAGTATGGCTGCGCAGCGGCGGTTACATCGTCATCAACCAGACGGAGGCGCTGGTCGCGATCGACATCAACACCGGCAAGTACGTAGGCAAGACGGCACGGCTGGAAGATACGATCGTCAAAACGAATATCGACGCGATCAAGGAAATCGTGCGGCAAATCCGCCTGCGCGATCTCGGCGGCATCATCGTAATCGACTTTATCGACATGGACGAGCGCCGCAATCGCCAGAAAGTGATGCAGGCTTTGGAAGAGGCGCTCAAGGCAGATCGCGCGCCATCGAAGGTCCTCCAGTTTAACGACTTTGGGCTCGTTGCGATCACGCGCAAGCGCGTCAAGCAGTCGCTGGAGCGCACGCTGGGCCAGCCATGTCCAACCTGCCAGGCGACGGGCATGATCAAGTCTGTCACCACGGTTTGCAATGAGATTTATGTGGAACTGCGCAAGATGTCGCGGCACTTTGAACGCGATGTGATGGTCCGCGTGAATCCTGAAGTTGCCAAGGCGCTCAAAGCCAACAACGCGCGCTGGCTGCAGGAGATGGAAGAGCTGGTGAAACGCACGGTGATCGTAAAATCTGATCCGCTGCTGCATCCGGAACAGTTCGATATACAGTAAGACGTTGCACCGCAACAATCGCAGAGGCAGAACTGAGCCGCGAAGACATGCGAGAGTGCGCGAATCGAAGGACAATTACTCCTGTTGATTCGCGTTCATTCGCGGCGGCTCTTTGCACCTGAGATGTAGTTTGCTGTACATTTTCCGGTTTGCCCGGACCGGGCCGCAATTCGTTAAAGCCATGTCTAACAAATTCAAAGGCACTCCGGCGCAAGAGCGCGCGCTGAGTTCCTACGTTAAGCTGGAGCGCGCTGCCAGTGCGGCGTTTGCCTACGCCCGCATCGGCCTGGAAGAAGAAGGGCTGACCCTGAGCCAGTTTGCGGTGCTCGAAGCGTTATTCCATGTCGGGCCGCAGTGCCTGGGTGACCTGGCGCGGCGCATTCTTACCAGCAGCGGTAACCTCACCCTGGTGATCGACAACCTGCAAAAGCGTGGCCTGGTGAAACGCGAGCAACAGGGAAAAGACAAACGCTTTGTTCTGGCCACGATTACACCGTCCGGGGCCAAGCTGATTGAGCGGATTTTTCCTGACCACGCCCGGCGCATCACGGAAATCATGGGCCGGCTTACTCTGGAAGAGCAGGAGAGCCTCGGCGATCTCTGCCGCAAACTGGGTAAAGGCGAGTGAAGACGAAATTGATGATTGAGTAAATTGGTAATTGAGTAATTTTGGCCATTCCGATGGCGATCACAGCGTTTAAATTACCCAATTACCAAAATTTCCCGATTACCAATTCGTCTGTTATCTTGTTTCATCCATGCGTCCACAAGCCCTGTTGTATGCTGCCGCGATTTTTTTGAGCAGCAGCCTCCTCTTTCTGGTTGAACCCATGGCGGGCAAACGCCTGCTGCCGCTCCTGGGTGGATCGTCCGCCGTTTGGATCACCTGCCTGGTCTTCTTTCAAACGGCACTGCTACTGGGCTATCTGTGCGCGCATGCGATTGCAACCAGCCTGAAGCCGAAAATGCAGGCGGTCGTGTATGCGCTTCTACTGATCGTCAGCCTGGTGCAGGTGGGACGCAATCTCAATCCCCATCTGCACGCCTCCACCGCGCGCCCGATTCTCAGCGTACTTACCGTGTTGAGCGCACTGATCGGCTTGCCGTTTCTCGTGCTCTCAGCTACCAATCCGCTGTTGCAAGCCTGGTACTCGCGTGTTGCTGGAAAAGGTGAAAACGTGGGGGGAGTGCCCAGTGCTCCACGGCCACCCTATCGACTGTTTGCTCTTTCTAACTTTGGATCCCTTCTGGCGCTCATCGTCTATCCTGCATTGATTGAGCCCTACTTCAGCCTGAGGGTACAGACGCTGGCATGGTCGGCTGGGTTTCTGCTTTTTGTAGTGGTGTGTGGGGCCATCAGCTTCAGCGGAGGCCTGCGCATCGCCTCTGCACAAAACGCTTTACCGACTGCGCCTGCAGTTGGCAATCCAGAGCAGACGCCGGCGCAGAATGCATCGGTGACGACAGCTGAGCTCGATCAGGCTCCTACGGCGCGTCAACGAGCCTTATGGCTGCCCACAGCCGCTTGCGGTTCGCTCCTGCTTTCGGCCGTGACCAGCCATCTGAGCCAAAACATTGCCGCCATCCCCCTTTTGTGGATCGTTCCGCTCACGATTTACTTGTTGACCTTTGTCATCGCGTTTAACGGCGCAAAGCTGTATTGGCGTTTCGGCAGGGTGCGCATGTACCCAGTGGCCCTGCTGCTTCCGCTGGCGCTCGGCTCGATGGCGTTCCTGATCGTCGACATCGATAAGCAGGTCCCCATCAAGGTTTCAGTGCCGTTCTTCTGCATAGCGCTCTTTATCGCCTGCCTCTTTTGCCACGGCGAACTCTACCGCTTGCGGCCCTCGCCCCGCTATACCACGCAGTATTACCTGCTGATTGCCGCGGGGGGAGCGCTGGGATCGATGTTTGTCGGCATATGGGCGCCGCTGGTATTTCGCGGCAGTTATGAATTGGCCTGGAGCCTGGTGTACACGGCGGCGCTGGCGGCCGCTGTAATGTGGAAAGACCATTGGGGTTGGCGATTATTCTGGCCCGCGGTAGCCGCCGCACTGATTTATGTCATCGTGCTCCAGGTCCGTGCTTACGCGGAGAACACGATTGTCCAGGTGCGCAGTTTTTACGGCATCATGCGTGTGCAGGAGGAAACCACGGTTGAAGGTGAGCGTTATCGCACGCTGGTCCATGGGACTATCCAGCATGGCACGCAATACTACGGCAGCGATGAAGACCGCACCAGCCCAACCACTTACTACGTGCACAATACCGGAGTCGGATTGGCGTTGGACTCCTGTTGCATAGGCAGGCCGCGTCGCGTAGCCGTGATAGGACTGGGCGCGGGGACTTTGGCTGCATACGGAAAACCCGGCGATGTGTTTCGCTTTTACGAAATCGATCCCAAGGTCGAGATCATTGCCAAAAATGCGTTCACCTATCTACGCGAGTCGAAAGCTAAAGTCGAGATTGTTGAAGGCGACGCCCGGCTTTCCATGGAAGCCGAGCCGTCACAGCAATATGACGTGATCGCGGTAGACGCATTTTCCGGCGATGCGATTCCAGTTCATCTCTTAACTGCAGAAGCAGTGCAACTCTACCTCCGTCATTTGCGCCCCGGCGGCATTCTGGCTTTTCACGTTTCCAACTCTTTTCTGGATCTGGCGCCCGTGGTGGCGGCAGAGGCAGAGCACGCCGGGCTTGCTTCGGCGCTGGTTTCTTCCCCCGACGATGAATATACCGGCGGATACGCCGCCGACTGGGTGCTGGTTACTTCCAACCAACAGTTTCTCTCTCTGCCTGCGATCGATGAAGCGACGGACGACATTGACCCAATGCCAGGGCTGCGTTTGTGGACAGATGACTACAGCAGCCTTCTCCCGATCCTAAAGCTTCGCAGCCAGCCCGCAAAAGACTAGCGCTTAGGCTCGAGTGCCTTGATCTCTCGAGAAAGTTGCTTCTATAGAAGGAGTGCAGCGTTTTTTGTGTCTTCATAGCGCGTCTGCTCTGCATTTTTGCTGGGGAAGTCCAACCCATCAACTCGCGGGCCACTCTAACTAAAAAACCGCAGGTCCAAGTCAAACCGCCGTACGCTGCCCACCCCCCATGCGAAAGCGCTGTCTGACCCATCCACTTGCTGCCGAGGTTCCAGGATGTTGCCCCTTCGTCGTTTGTGTTTTTCTCTGCCGCTGTCTTGCGTTGTCTTCTCAATCCTCTGTTTAACCGCGTCTGCGCAGGATTTTTCCATCGTGGTCTTGCCGGACACGCAGAATGAAGCCCAGTTTGCTCCAACCATGATGAACAGCCAGACGAAGTGGGTTGTTGACAATGCCAAGGCCCGCAATATTCAGATGGTGCTGGGTGTCGGGGACATCGTCAATGACGGCGCCAGCGACGCGCAGCAACAGAACGCTGATGCCGCCATTCGCCTCCTTGATAATGCCGGGATCCCGTATCAGTTGGCGATTGGCAACCACGACTATGACGGCGCTAATCCCAAGAGCCGCAGCGTGGTTGGTTTCAACCATTGGTTCGGTCCGGCGCGGTACGCCGGCAAAGCGTTTTATAAAGGGAATTTCCCGTCCGGCAGCAATGAGAATTTTTTTGGGGAGCTGACCATCGGCGGCAAGACCTATCTCTTTCTCATGCTGGAGTTCCGGCCGCGCAGCAGTTCGCTCGATTGGGCGGAATCAATTCTTTCTGCCAATCCTGATAAAGAGACGATCGTGGTGGTCCACTCATTCCTGAGAACCAATAGCATGCGTGAGGATGTATGTGACACCCAGGACATGCCGGCGGGCAATGCCAATGGCCAGCAGATGTGGACGCGTCTGCGAAAGCACGCCAATGTAATCATGGTCCTGAATGGGCATTTTACCGGCGGAACCGTCGCTCACCGTTCTGATGTCGGCGACAATAGCAACCTGGTCAACCAGATCTATGCCAATTTCCAGGACAGGAATCATGGAGAAGGCTGGCTGGAGATCATTACTTTTCATCCCGTGACAAATAGCATCTCCGTGCAGACATTCTCACCCTTTCTCAACCAATCCATGACCGGCGCGGCGCAGCAGTTTACCGTGGCGTACCACAATCCGCACCCCAATACCGGCATAGGATCCATGGGCGGCAAGGTGCGTAACCCATCCACCTGCGCCGCTATCTCCGGGGTGACTGTGAAGGCCGGCACTGCTTCGGCTGTGACAGCTACAGACGGCACCTATAAATTCTCTCTCGCGCCGGGCAGCTACAGTGTGACTGCCTCCAAGAGCGGAGTGAACTCGAGCACACTGCCGGAGACGATAAGTGACAGCCGCACGACGCAACTTGATTTCTACCTTACGGCTTCCAGCAGTGCGCCCTGCAAGCTGAACACGGCTTCACCATCGGTAACCATCTGCACACCCGCGAATAACGCCACGGTTACTTCGCCGGTCCGGGTGATTGCAGGGACAACGGACAGCCGCACCGTTTCTTTTGTCCAGGCGTATGTGGATGGCAAAGCAGTCGTGACCCAGACCGGAAACAAGCTCAACGCCTCCATCACCATGGCTAGAGGCACGCATCGTCTCACGGTCCAGGCCAAAGATAGTGCCGGGGTGATTTTCAAGCAGACGATAAACATAACGGTTCAGTAAGTCGCTTCAAGCTCCGGCAACCTTTTCCAAGGCCCGAGAGAAAGCTGACATCCCCTTCTTCCCGCTAATACGAGACTGTTGAGAATCTTTTTGAAACTGTTTTGACATCAAAACATCAAATTTTCCAGCAAACACTAAGAAGCCTCGTACAATCAGTCAAAAACAAAGGAGATGCTAATGGATTCCAAGTGGCAATTAATTCTGGGGCGGGTGTTGTTGAGCGCGATCTTCATTTTGAGCGGAGTGGGCAAAATACCCCAATTCAGTGGAGTTGCCGAAATGATGGCCGGAAGAGGCATACCTTTGGCGACGGTGGCACTGGCGATCACGCTGTGCATCGAGATCGGCGGCGGCTTGATGGTTTTGACCGGATTCAAGGCGCGGTGGGCAGCTCTGGTGATCGCCATCTGGCTGATTCCCGTCACATTGGTTTTCCATCATTTTTGGGGAATCCCGGAAGCGGACAAGCAAGGCCAGATGATCAACTTTTTGAAGAACGTAGCCATCATGGGCGGGCTGCTGATCCTTTCCTATGCCAACCCGGAGAAAGCGAAGGCCAAAGCATAGCAACGCGCTGTAAGTGAATCGATGCCCGGCCAATGACCTTCGTCAATTGCCATTGCTTGGTTTGTCGACCATCCGAATCTGGCCCAATGTGCTCATTCTCGGCATCGAAGGTCGCCTCTGAAACTATTTTGACATCAAAGCATCTAATGTTTTGGTTGGCCAAAATGGGGGTAGCAATGATTCAGGTAAGACGGGCAAGAGAACGCGGCCATGCCGATCACGGCTGGCTGAACACGTATCACACATTTTCATTCAGCGATTATCACGATCCGCGTTTTATGGGATTTCGCAGCCTGCGCGTGATCAATGAAGACTGGGTACAGCCGGGCTACGGATTTCCGCCGCATCCGCATCGCGATATGGAGATCATAACCTACGTGCTGGAAGGCTCGCTGGAGCACAAAGACAGTATGGGCACCGGTTCGGTAATCCGTCCGGGCGAAGTCCAGAAGATGAGCGCCGGTACCGGCGTTCGCCACAGCGAGTTCAATCACTCGAAGACGGAGCCGGTCCACCTTTACCAGATATGGATCCTGCCGGAGAAAGACGGCATCAAGCCGATGTATGAGCAGAAATCGATTCCAGCGGAGGAGAAACAAGGCAGATTGCGCCTGGTGGCGTCGCCTGCCGGGGGCAACGGCAGCGGCGTGGTCAAGCTGTACCAGGATGCCTCACTCTACACCGCCGAATTGAAGAAAGCTGATTCCGTGGAGCACGAGCTTCGTGATGGACGCTATGCCTGGGTGCAGGTGGCGCGGGGAGCGGTGAACGTCAACGGCAATGAACTCAAGGCTGGCGACGGAGCGGCAGTTTCGCAGGAAACGAAATTGCAGATTGCCGGCACCGCGGAGAGGAGCGAGGTGCTCTTGTTCGATCTGGCGTAACGAGCAGCCAGCCCTCAGCCGCACTCAGCCAAAGAGGGTGGTTGCAGAGAGAAGCTGTTCGGCCGCGAATTTCGCGAATGCACCGAATCGAAAGCAAGATTTCGGCACTCGCGCGATTCGCGGCTTATTTTTTTTGATTTGCGTGTTCATGGCTAACCTCTTCCAGTGTGGCCAGTCCAAAACAGTGATACCTTGACCATCTACAATCGTGTTGTAGATAATCATACTATGGGCAAACCAAACGACCTGGTCCAGGGCACTCTGGACTTACTCATCCTCAAGACGCTTTCTCTCGAGCCCAAGCACGGCTGGGCCATCGCGAAACGCATCCAGCAGATTTCGAACGAAGTCCTGCAGGTGCAGCAGGGATCGCTGTATCCGGCGCTGCACCGGCTGGAGCAGCAGGGCTGGATCCGCGCCAAATGGAATGAGAGCGAGACCGGCCGCACGGCCAAGTTCTACTCGCTGACCGCCGCCGGCAGAGCTCGCCTGGAAAAAGAAAAAGAGAGCTGGAAGCGGCTTTCAACAGCCATTGATCTGGTGATCGACACCGTGTAACGCAAGGGGGCCTTTGTGCGCTGGATCCAGAGATTGCGAATGTCGATGATGGCGCTGTTCCAGCGCAAAAGCGAGAAATCGCGTTTGCAGGCGGAGCTGGCCTTTCATCTGGAACAGCAGATCGCAGAGAACGTGGCCGGCGGCATGGCGCCTGAAGAAGCCCGACTTTCGGCCCTGCGCCTGTTCGGGAATCCGACCCTGCTCGATGAGGAAGCACGCTCCACGTGGAGCTGGAATTGGCTGGGATCGCTCTGGCGCGATCTTCGTTATGGTCTGCGCACGCTGAGACGCGCACCTGGCTTTGCCTTGACTGCGATTCTCGTCATGGCTCTGGGCATCGGGGCCACGACTTCGCTCTTCACGATTGTGCGTTCGGTGCTCCTGCGGCCGCTGCCGTTCCATGATCCAGATAAATTGGTGATGCTATACGAGCATTTCCGCCAGGACCAGTTCCCCTATAACCAGGTTTCCCCCGCCGATTTTCGCGACTGGCGCGAGAAGACCCACGGCTTCGAAGACATGGGCGCTTGGCGCTGGTGGGCGGGGCACATTAGCACGATGCAAGGCGAAATGCCTGAGGTGGTGAATGGGGCAGGCGGCTCGTGGAATCTATTCTCGGTGCTGGGTGTACAGCCGGTATTCGGCCGCACATTTACTCCCGATGAAGACCGGTTCGGCGGCAACGATGTGGTCATGCTGACCTGGAGCCTGTTCCAGAGCCGGTTTAACGGGGACAAAAGCATTGTCGGGAAGCAAGTACGAATTGATTCCAAGCCATATACCGTTGTTGGCGTTCTGCCGGCATGGTTTACCTATCCCGATCCGGAAATAAAGGTCTGGATCCCGCACACACCGGTCTTCACGCCGGAAGAGTTCAGGCCCGATAACCACTGGAGCTACGTCGTTGCGCGGCTCAAAGACAAGCAGAGCGCGCCCGCGGCGCTGGAGCAGGTCAGCGCACTGCAATATCAGATCCACCTGCAAAATCTGGGCAAGCCGGTGGCCGAAGACGTGGTCATGCGTCCGATGATTGACGATGTCGTTCAGGACGCCAAGACGCCCCTGATCGTACTCATGTGCTCGGTGGGTTGCATGCTGCTGATCGCATGTCTCAATGTTTCCAATCTCCTGGTAGCGCGCGGCGCGGCGCGGCGGAAGGAAGTTGCCATCCGGGGCGCGCTGGGCGGGAGCCGGCGGAAGTTGATTCAGGAGCAGATGGCGGAAAGCCTGCTGATCTCGATGATAGGCGGGGCAGTGGGCTGGGGACTTTCAGTGTTAGCGACGCGGTGGCTGGCAACTCATTGGACCGACTTGCCGCGCGCGGACGCGATCCGGGTTGATGGATCGGTTTCCGCCTTCGCCATCGCGATTGTGCTTCTTACTGCCTTGTTTGCCGGTCTTGCGCCGGCAATTTCCTCTACCGGTAAGAGTCTGCTGGGAGCTTTGCAGGATTCGGCGCGCTCCATCGGAGGCAGCGTCTCCCGCGCAGCGTTGCGGAAGGTGCTGCTCACGGCCGAGATCGCGCTTACTGTGGTCCTGCTTATTTCCGCGGGATTGCTGTTCAGGAGCTTCATTCATCTCCGGACAGCCGATCTTGGGTGCCGGACTGACAACGTACTGACGATGCGATACGGACTGCCAGTGAAAAAATACGACACGCCGGAAAAGGTCCTGGCATTTCATGACGCGCTGCTGACGCGAGTGCGTAGCTTGCCGGGTGTGCAGGCTGCCGGGCTTATCTCGAGAGCCCCGGGCGCAGGACAGGAAAGTGACACTGTGTTCACCATTCCTGAGCATCCCGCCCAGGGCCCGAGCCTGGAACTGGATGCGCTTACTCGCAAAGCCGATCCGGGATATTTCGGCGCCCTGGGGATTCCCGTATTAAGAGGCCGCGTTTTTGATGAGCGGGACAAACTGGGACGAACACACCATGTGATCATCAGCAAGAAATTCGCGCAGCAGTTCTTCCCTGGCGAAGATCCTGTCGGAAAACACGTGAAGATCGCATTTGAAAGCAAGCAGGAAGTTTATGAAATTATCGGAGTTGTCGGCGATACGCTCTATCGTGTTGACATGCCAATCCGAGCGATGATTTATCGTTCGATCCTGAATGGCGATCCCTTGCTGGACAGCGTAGCCACGCTCGTGGTGCGGGCGGCGGTGGAACCTCTAAGCCTGGCGCTGCCAATCCAAAAGCAGATTTCAGCTCTCGATTCTGAGATGCCGACTTACAAGGTCCAGACCATGCAGCAGATTGTTGGAGAGGCAACGGCCAGCCAGAGTTTCAGTGCTTCATTAGTGCTGGCGTTTGCTGTTCTGTCATTGATGCTGGCCGCAGTCGGGCTTTACGGCGTGCTTTCCTACCTGGTCACGCAGCGCGTTTCCGAGATTGGCATCCGCATGGCGCTGGGCGCGCAACGAAGCGAGATACTGCGTTTGGTCCTGTTTGACGGCATGCGGCCCGTGCTGTTTGGTTTAGGCATAGGACTCGCAGGTGGCGCCGCCGCAGGCATGCTCATCAAGTCGATCCTGTTCGGAACGCGCCCGCTCGATCCCGCGGTCTTTGTGGCAATGGTTTTAACCCTTCTGTTTACCGCAGCGATTGCAAGCGTTATTCCCGCGCTGCGAGCGTACCGGATCGAGCCGACGGAAGCATTGCGGATGGAGTGATTAAGAGACGAACGCTGGAGTGGCAGAGGAGCGTCATGGGTCCAAGCGAAAAGTGTTCTTAAGCAGGGGGTTTTGTGCGTTGGGTGCAAAGATTGCGAATGTCGATGACGACGCTGTTCGGCAACAAGAACGAGAAGGCGCGGTTGCAGGCAGAGCTCAACTTTCATCTGGAGCGGCAGATGGCAGAGAACGTTGCCGCGGGCATGGGGCCGGAAGAAGCGCGTCTCGCAGCTCTGCGCCTGTTTGGCAATCCGACTCTGCTCGAGGAAGAAGCACGATCCACGTGGAGCTGGAATTGGCTGGGGTCGCTCTGGCGCGATGCCCGTTATGGCCTGCGCACGCTGACACGCGCACCCGGCTTCGCACTGACTGCAATTCTGGTCATGGCCCTGGGCATCGGCGCCACTACGTCACTGTTCACGATTGTGCGTTCGGTCCTGTTGAAGCCGCTGCCGTTCCGCGATCCAGACAAGCTGGTTATGCTCTATGAGCATTTCCGCCAGGACAAGGAATACAACTACAACGTGGTGGCTCCGGCGGATTTCCGCGATTGGCGCGCCCAGACACACGGGTTCGAAGATATGGGCGCCTGGCGCTGGTACGGCTGCATCCTGAGCAGCATTCGCGGCGAATATCCTGAAGTGGAAGCTGCCGCCGCCGGCAGCTGGAATCTTTTTTCCGTGCTGGGCGTTGAGCCTGCTCTGGGGCGCACATTTACCGTCGATGAAGATCGCTTTGAGGCCAATGATGTCGTCGTGCTTTCCTGGAGCTTGTTTCAAAGCCGATTTAATGGAGACAAAGAGATTGTCGGCAAGCAGGTGCGGATCGATGCCAAGCCTTACACCGTCATCGGTGTGATGCCGGCGTGGTTTACCTATCCTGACCCCTCGCTAAAGCTTTGGTTTCCCTACACGCCCACTTTCATGCCGGAAGAGTTCACGCCAGATCATCACCAGAGCTTTGTGATTGCGCGCTTGAAAGACAAGCGGAGTGCGTCCGCTGCGGTACAAGCGGTGAGCGCGCTGCAGTATCAGATTCATATGCAACATCAGGGCAGGCCGGTGGCGGAAGACGTGGTTTCGCGGCCCTTGATCGACGACGTGGTGATCGACGTCAAAACGCCGCTGATCGTGCTGATGTGCGCGGTGGGGTGCATGCTGTTGATCGCCTGCCTGAATGTTTCAAATCTGCTTGTTGCCCGCGGCGCTGCCAGGCGCAAGGAAGTGGCGATTCGCGGCGCCCTGGGCGGAAGCCGATGGAAGCTGATTCAGGAACAGATGGCGGAAAGCCTGTTGATCTCTATTGCCGGTGGAATGCTGGGGCTCGCGCTTTCGCTTTCCGCGACCAAGTGGCTGGCATCACATTGGAGCGACCTGCCCCGCGCCGACGCCATTCATGTGGATGGAATGGTCTTGGCGTTCGCGATCGCAATTGTTTTTGTGACTGTTCTGCTGGCTGGGCTGGTGCCGGCGATTTCATCGACCGCCCGAGGTTTGCTGGGAACACTACAGGATTCCGCCCGCTCGATTGGCGGCAGCGCTTCGCGTGCGGCCCTGCGCAAGGTGCTCCTGGCGGCCGAGATCGCACTTACGGTGGTCCTGCTCATCTCCGCGGGTCTGTTGTTTAGAAGTTTTGTGAATCTGCGCACGTCCGACCTCGGCTGCGTGACAAACAATGTGTTGACCCTGCGTTATGGCTTGGCGGAGAAGCAGTATGACACGCCGGAGAAAGTGATGGCCTTTCACGAAGAGCTGTTGCAGCGGGTTCGCAACCTGCCCGGGGTGCGGGCAGCGGGACTGATCTCCACCGCGCCTGGCGCCGGCTATGAAGGCGATACCGTATTCACGATTCCTGAGCATCCGGGGCAGGGACCGAGCCTGGAGTTGGATGCACTGACCCGCAAAGCCGATCCTGGCTATTTCAGCGCGCTCGAAATTCCATTGTTGAGCGGACGGGTTTTCACCGAAGAAGATCGTCTGGAACGGACGCGTCATGTGATCATCAGCAAGAAATTTGCCGAGCAGTTCTTCCCCGGGGAAAGCCCACTGGGCAAGCACGTGAAAATGGCGTTCTCAGGAAATAAGCAGGAGCCGTATGAAATCATTGGCGTGGTGGGAGACACTATCCACGATGTCGGCCAGCCAATCAAAGCCACGATTTATCGCTCGATCCTGAACGGAAATCCGCATCTGGACAGCCTGACGATGCTCGTGGTCCGCACCGCCGTCGATCCACTGACTTTGGCCATGCCGATTCAAAAACAAATCTCGGCGATGGATCAAGAGCTCCCGACTTACAAGGTGATGACGATGCAGCAACTCGTTGGACGCGCTACCGCCAGCCAGAGCTTCAGCGCAACGCTGGTGCTGGCGTTTGCGGTTCTGTCACTGATGCTGGCCGCGGTCGGGCTTTACGGCGTGCTTTCCTACCTGGTCACGCAGCGTGTTTCCGAGATTGGCATCCGCATGGCGTTGGGTGCGCAACGCACTGAGATCCTGCGTCTGGTCCTGTTTGACGGCATGCGGCCTGTGCTGATTGGCCTGGGTATTGGCCTGGCCGGCGGTGCCGTAGCCGGCGTGCTCATCAAGTCGATCCTGTTCGGAACGCGCCCGCTTGATCCTATGGTCTTTGTGGCAATGGTTTTTACCCTTCTGTTTACCGCGGCGATTGCGAGCGCTATTCCCGCGCTCCGAGCGTACCGGATCGAGCCAACCGAAGCATTGCGGATGGAATAAATCAGGGAATCGGGGCTGCGAAGGACCAAAACACGCTTCCGCGTTGCTTTGCCTAGTCCTTGCGCCGGGTGGTCACGGGTTCGAGCTCAGTTCTTCCTCTGACTTAAGCACACCGGTAGTTCATATTACTTTCGGGGTAATACCCGAGGTTGCTACCGCTCCCTTAGTAACATTTCAGGCAAATTAGCGAACCGTGTGCATCAATACCACAAGCTATAGTGGGACATGACCCTTTTTACTGCAGGATTTTGATGTCTACTCAGGACGAAGAAGGTACTAGCCCCAAAGATACCCCCCAAACACCGGAAAAAACCGGAAGTTACCTATTGACCTTCGGCTGTTAACCCAGATATAACTCGCATCGACCTGAAGTTTTCCCCCCGAGAAAACAGAAAAGGATTTCTCCACAGGCCTTGAAGTTAGGCCGATCAACTCACTGTGGAAAGGCTACACATTTATGGCAGCAGATTCGCGTGAGGTAATGAACATCAGACAGGCTTCGCAGTATCTGGGAGTCAGTCCGGACACGCTTTACAAGTATGTGACCGAAGAGAAAATTCCTGCTTTCAAGCTCGGGAACCGCTGGAAGTTCAAAAAGACCATTCTCGATCAGTGGATGGAGCAGAAAAGCACGATGAACATGGGCGGCGCTAAGAAAAAGCCGAAAGCGGCTAAAGCAGCTTCAGCGCGGTAAGTCCGGGAAACCGGAAGGGAATTCAAGAACAAGGCGGACGGCATGTTTGGATCAGGAAAATCGATTGTGGGATTGGACATAGGCTCCAGTTGCATCAAAGCGATCGAACTGAAGCGCTCCAAAGGCGAGATCGTGGTTTCACACCTGGGTGTGGAACCGCTGGCCAGCGACATTGTGGTGGACTCCATGATCGTCGACTCAGGCAGCGTCTCCAGCGCCATCAGCAAGATCTTCGGCGAGCACAGCATCAAGACCAAGGCCGTGGCCACGTCAGTGAGCGGTCACTCGGTGATCGTAAAAAAGATCAGCGTGCAGCCGATGAGCGAGGGCGAGTTGGCGGAGAGTATCACCACCGAAGCCGCTCAGCACATTCCGTTCGATATCGCCGACGTGAATGTGGACTTTGACATCCTGAATCCAGACGATACCGGCCCGCAGATGGACGTGCTCCTGGTTGCGGTGAAGAAAGACAAGATTCTGAACTACACCAACGTGTTGTCGCTGGCCGGCAAGGCGCCTGCGGTGGTCGATATCGACGCCTTCGCGCTGCAGAATTGTTACGAATACAACTACCAGCCGCACCACGATTCCACGGTGGCCCTGTTGAATCTGGGCGCCAGCGTGATGAACATCAACATTGTGAAAGGCTCCACGCCGCTGTTTACCCGCGACGTGAGCGTTGGCGGCAATCAGTACACCGATTCGCTGCAAAAGGAGCTTGATCTCAGCTTTGATGACGCCGAGTCGCTGAAGCTGGGGCGGCGCGTAGGCACGGTCAGTGAAGACGCCAAGCTGCCGATCCTGCAGCAGGTGACGGAAATCATCGTGCTCGAAATCCAGAAGACGTTTGACTTCTTCCGCGCTACGGCGTCGGGCGAGCACATTGAGCGCATTTATCTGGCTGGAGGATCTTCCAGGGTCCCCGGACTGGTGGAGGCGCTGCGCCAGGAATTCTCATTGCCGGTGGAGGTGCTGAATCCGTTCCAGCGCATCATGCCGCCGATGGATTCCACCGAGAACCACATTCTGGAACAGAACCCGGGACAGCTCGCAGTTGCGGTGGGTTTGGCCCTCAGGAGCTTTGAAGACCTATGATTCGCATAAACCTGCTTGGAGTACCAAAGAAAACGTCGCGCGGCGGAGGCCGGCGCGCTCCATCAGTGTCGGTGCCGGGTGGAGAAGGTTCCAGCACAGTTGTATTGGGCGTGGTCTTTCTGGGCGCGCTGGTGGTTTTGATCGGTCTGGCGCAGGTCTGGGTGCAGCATGAACACGACGCACTGGAAAAAGACCTGCAAAAAGCCCAACAGGAAAATATGCGCCTGGCGGAAGTGAAAGCGAAGTACGAAGCCAGCAAGCGCAAAGCCGACATCGTTGAACGCCGGGTACGCGTGATCAACGATCTGAAGGCGGCACAAGCCGGCCCGGTGAACCTCCTGAACATGGTCGCCGATACCGTCAACAGCACTGACGCGATCTGGCTGGAAACCATGACGAGCGATGGCAAGACGGTGAACTTCACCGGCATGGCCCTGAGTCCCAACGCCGTGGCTGACCTGATGGCGAATTTACGCAAGACCAACGTTTTCAAAACGGTCGAGATCAAGGAGACCTTGCAGGATTCCAGCGTGAAAGAGGTCGAGGCGTTCAAGTTTGAGTTGAATTGTGAACTGGCCCCCACATTTACGGGGAAGGTACAAAAGCAGTCGTAAGGCAGCAGGGTAATCGTTGGGGGTTTTACTATGGCTAAATTCAATGAAATGTCGCTGGCTGCGCGGGCAGGAATCCTGTTCGTGGCGGCCTTGATGGTAGGCGCTGTCTACTACTACGTCTATTTCAATCCTAAGTATCAGGAGAACGAGCAGCTGCAGGTCAAGATCAAGGACAAGAAGGCCGAAAACGACATGTTACGGACCTTCGAGCCCAAGCTGGCGGAGTTAAACCGGAATATGGCCATTCTGCAGCAGCAGCTGGAAATTCAGAAAAAGATTGTGCCCGACGACAAGGATGCTGATCAGTTCATCAAGCTGCTGCATGATACGGCTGCGACCTCGGGTATCGATATACGGCGTTACACGGCACTGCCCGTCGCCAACAAGGAGTTCTACAGCGAGGTGCCGTTTGCCATCGACATTGATGGGCCGTACTACTCGGTGCTGAATTTTTTCCAGCGTATCTCTGAGCTGGAACGAATTGTCAATGTCAGCAACATGCAGATGGCGAATACCAAGGGCCAGGGCGCTGCGAAAGTGAGAGGCGTTTATACCTGGAAGCCGGGTGAAACGGTCCTGGCCAGCTGCACGGCCACAACGTTCTTCAGTCATGAACCGGATGAGGCACCACCGGCAACCAATGCCAAACCAGGACAGCCTGCGGCGGCGCAACCGGCGAAATAGGTTTAGCAAATAACGAAGCAACGTACCAAAAGGGAATTGAGATGAAGCTGATTCAAATTCTTGCGCTCGCAACAGCCATGGCGACAATGGCCACGGCGCAGAATTCCAGCGCTAGCGGACAAACCAGCGGTGCGGCCAAACCGAGTCCCACGGCCACGCCCGCGACGGCTAAAAGCAGTGCCACGCCGGCGAAGACTGCTCCCGCAAACGCGGCAGCCAAAAAGAGCACACCCGCCCCGGCCGCGGTAACAGCTGCCAAACCGGCTGCACAGAGCGGAACGGCGAGCAAGCCCGCCGCACAAAGCGGAACGCCGAGCAAACCTGCCGCGCAGAGCGGAACAGCGAACAAACCCGCTGCACAGAGCGCAACGGCGCCCGCTGCCGCCGCGAAGCCGGTAACTACAACTGCCAAGCCTGCCAGCACCACCGTGCCGGCTAAGGGACAGACAGGAGCAGCTGCGCAGAGTGCGCCAGTCAAAGTGAAGGCGGCGCCCACGCCGATCGTGTCGGCCAAGACGGGTACAGCGGCAGCTCCTAAGGCTGATGCAAAAACAGGAAGCAAAGCTCCGGCGGTGATCGCTGTAAAGCCGGTGCAGGGAGCTGCGCCCAAAAAGACCACTACAGCAACTCAGGCCAAGAAAGCTCCGGCCAAGACTCCGGCAACGGCAGCGCCCAAGGTGACACAGGTCGGGCCCTCGACCAAGCCTGAGGAAAAGCCCAAGCCGGTTACGCGTGCGTTTGGTCAGCATGGACGGCGCGATCCATTCGTGAGCCCGATCCGCGTCGGAAGCGTGAACAATGGCCCGACGCCCAACTGCACCAGCGGCAAGCGTTGCCTGTCAATTCCTGAGCTGGTGTTGCAGGGCACGGTGAAAGACACGACAGGAAAGATGATGGCCGTGGTTGCCAACAGCACCAAGAAGACATATTTCCTCCGTGAGAATGACCAGGTGTTCAACGGCAGCGTGGAAAAAATCACGAGCGATTCCATCATTTTCCGCGAGTACGTGAAAGATCCACTAGGGCGGGACACCGCTCGCGAGGTAGTGAAAAAACTGGTCCCAACTTCATAGGCGGACCGGACGAGTCAGGCAAGGCAAGATCAGGCAGTAATGCAGTAGGGCCGAACCCAGGGGAAGTAGTACCAGCGTTGTAACGTACGGACTAATTTTCTGAGCGGCTGGAAGATGTTGGCAAGCTCCAGCAACGCCGCGCATGACCGGCGGTATAGCAACCGCCGCATGGGGAGACAAAGAGATGAGGCTTAAGCAACTGCTAGGAATCGTCCTGTTGGCCATGACGACAGCATCCGTGGCAACGGCTACCGTTTCGCAACTGGGCGGCGTTCTGGTGAAGAACCAGGACGGCGCTGCGGTCATCACCATTCTGGCGAACGGGACTTTTACTCATACCGAGTATCGGCCAACCGACAACTTGATGCTGGTTGATCTGGCAGGGGTCTCGATCGCGCATCCGGACGCCAAGGTGCACGACGTCTCAGCTCCCGGTGTGCTCTCTTATCGCATGGCTGGCTACCGTGCCGCCGACGGCACTGAAGTCGCGCGGATGGAGCTGACGCTGGTTCCCGGCGCCAAGGTCAATGTGAATGGAGTGGAAGGCGGGTTGGAGATTCGCATCGCCGGCGCCACGGCCAGGAAGCAGACTGAAGCCTCGGCCTCATCTTTACCGGAAAAGACCGGTCCGGTGCGCACGATCAGAGACATCTCGGTCGGTCGCAGCACAGATTCTCTCAACATTGAGATCAGCGGCAGCGGCCCGATGACAGCTACCACCATGAAGCTGGCCCATCCTGACCGCCTGGTTGTCGACATTCCCAACTCACAGTTGCAGGGACGTCCGCGGGAAATCGCCGTCAACAGCACTGACGTGAAAACGGTGCGTGTTGGCCGCTTTAACGCCGCCGTGACTCGCATCGTGCTGGACATGGCGCAGATGCGTGATTTCCAGATTGTGCCTGACGGCAATAAGCTCGTCGTAAAACTCCATGACAGCGCCAGCAGCGCAAAACCTGCGCCGCTACCGGAAGCCAAGACAGCGGTCGCCGGGAACAGCACCGCCGCGCCGGCTGCGCCTCAAACTACCCAGGCAGCGGCCACATCCGCTCCGGCTCCTGTTTCCAGCCCAGCAGGCAAAGTTGTAGAAGCTACGCCCTCGCGGGCCGAACTTGCAGCCGCCCATTTTGTTCGTGATCCTGTGGCGCCCAGCAGCAACGAGCCTCCTTTTGCCGCTCATGGAAGCATGGCAGCACAGCCCGCCGCTATTAACGCGGCCCTGGCGCAGCAGCAACAGCAACCGCAGGCATTGCCGCAACCCGTGGCGCCGCAGCCGATGCAGTCAACACCCGCCGGAACAGCCGTGGCAGTCTCTGCGCCCAACAGCGGCAAGTGCACCACGGACCGTTACACAGGCGAGCCCTTTGGAATGAATTTCAAGGACCTCGATCTCAAGGATTTCTTCCGCCTGATTCATGAGATCAGCGGCTTGAACGTGGTGCTTGATCCTTCCGTTCACGGATCCGTCACCATCGTTCTGGATGACGTACCGTGGGACCAGGCGCTGGCCATTGTGCTCGATAACAACGGCCTGGCTTGCACGCTGCAGGGCAACGTGCTCCGCATCGCTACATTGGAAACAATGAAGACGGAAGCCGAAGCGCGTCGCGCCCAGCTTGAAGCGCAAGCGCTGGCCGTGCCGAAACAGACTTTTACGTACTACATGAGCTATGGGCACGCCAAGGATGCATCAGTCCTGATCAAGAAGTTCCTCTCGACTCGCGGCGACGTCGTAGCCGACGATCGCAGCAATGCGCTGATCGTTGAAGATATTCCCTCTGTTCTGCCGAAAGTGCAGGAGGTGATCCGCCTGCTTGACCGCAAGGCGCCGGAAGTCGAGATTGAAGCCCGCGTAGTCGCCTCCACGCGTACCTTTGCCCGCGACATTGGAACCCAGCTGGCTGTCGGATTCGGCAGCGGTCCCAATGCAGTTGGTGGCGGTCTGGGATCGAACAGCCCGATCAGTGTCACGCTGCCCGGCGGCCAGGTGCCGAAATTCATTACTGGACAGGGCGATCCAACCAAGATCCCGCTGTTCTCCGATTTGGGAGCAACCGGTCCGACCAGCGGCATTGAATTTAGCAACGCAACCGCCGGGTTCCGTCTGGACTTCATTCTCACCGCAGCCGAGAGCCGTGGCTTACTGAAGATCCTTTCGCGTCCGACCATTACTGTGCAGAACAACATTGCAGCGCTGATCCGCCAGGGTTCGCGTATCCCGGTGGTGACGCAGGCCCAGTTAGGCGGTCCGCCGACGGTTACCTATGTTGACGCGTTCCTGCGTCTCACCGTGACCCCGCAGATCACCGCGGAAAACACCATCTTCCTGAACGTCGACGTGGAAAACACCGTGCCCGACTTCAGCCGTGTAACCGGTTCGCAGTTGAACCCAACGCTGAACACGCAACAGGCCACCACGCAAGTGCTGGTGACCGATGGTGGCACGGTCGTCATCGGCGGCGTGATTCAGACCACCAACAACCTGGCGATCGCGCAGGTTCCATTGCTCGGTAGCATTCCTCTTCTCGGAAACCTGTTCAAGCACACCAACATCAACACCTCAACCGCAGAGCTGATCTTCTTTATCACTCCGAAGATCATTCAAACCTAGTCAAGATTCAGATCACGGCCCGGGGATGCATTGTCCCCGGGCTTTTTATTTACGGTTCCACTGCCGCCGCGCCGGTTTGAGGCCATGAATCTGCTACTGTTAATTTCAGGAAAATGAATTACCAAGCTCGACAGAAAAGATTGGCATCGGCGCTCCGGCAAGCCGGACTGGAAGCTCTCATGGTGACCCATCTGCCCAACGTTCGCTACTTGAGCGGATTTACCGGCACCGCAGGCGTGTTGCTTTTTCTGGTCAGTGAGCGCTCTCATAAAGCACGGTTTTATACTGACGGGCGCTATACCCAGCAGGCCCATGAAGAGATTCAGGATGCAAAAATTGTTATCGGAAAGCGGGCCGCATTTGCTGAGGCCTGCGAAGGAGCCCACAAGGCCGGCATCAATACACTCGGGTTTGAAGCCGATCATCTTTCCTACAGCGAGTTTAAGCAACTGGGAAAAGCAGCTGGCGCAAGAACCAAGCGGAAGCCGACGAGCGCTGTAGTAGAAACTCTGCGCCTGATCAAGGACGCCAGTGAGATCAGCCAGATTCGCGCCTCGGTATTGCTCGCCGCGAGCTTGTTTCAGACTGCCCTGTCTGTAATCAAGCCCGGCGTGGCGGAAGCGCACGTGGCTGGCGAGCTCGAGTTACAGGCCCGGCGGGCCGGCGCAGAGAAGATGTCCTTTGACACGATTGTGGCTGCCGGAGTGCGTTCGGCCCTGCCGCACGGGCGGGCATCCGCGCAAACCATTCCTGCGGAAGGATTTATAATACTGGATTACGGTGTTATACTCGCTGGTTACTGTTCTGACATGACTCGCACTGTGCATGTGGGACCGGTTTCCAGATCGCATCGCCGCATGTATAACGCTGTGCGGGAAGCCCAGCTTGCCTCGATTGGAGCCGTAAAACCCGGAGTGGAAGCAGGTGAAGTGGACCGGGTCGGACGCGAAGTACTGCGAAAAGTAGGGTTCGACACTTACTTTACCCATTCCACTGGCCATGGAGTGGGAATTGAGGTGCATGAGCCGCCTCGAGTGGCCAGGGGCCAGACCCAGAAGCTTGTGCCGGGGATGGTCATTACCATTGAGCCTGGCATCTACATTCCTGAAGAGGGTGGGGTGCGTATTGAAGATATGGTCCTGGTTACCGAAACGGGACATGAAGTCCTGACGCCCACCAGCAAGGACCTGATCACGCTTTAGCTCCGTGATAAGCCCAGCCCAGGCAAGAGATGCCGCAAGGCGGGCAGAGGAGAACCGAAAACTTAAATGAATCAGAAAGAGCTGAAAGAGCTGATTGATTTCCTGATCGAAAAGGACATCTCCGAGTTTGAACTGGAGCGTGGTGACGTCAAGGTCCGCATCAAGCGCGGTGCGGAAACGCCGGCTCCGGTAATCACTCACACCGTACCGATGGCTCCCATGCCTGTGGCTTCGGTTCCCATGGCAGCGCCTACGGCCCCGGCTGCCGTTCATTCTTCTGCTCCACCCGTGGCGCCTCCACCTGCAGCCGCGCCGCCAGCCGCCGTCGAAGAAGATCTGCATCAAGTGAAGTCGCCGATTGTAGGCACGTTCTATGAAGCACCGTCGCCGGGATCTCTCCCGTTCGTTAAACCTGGCGATCAGGTGGCCGCAGGGCAAGTTCTATGCATCATTGAGGCCATGAAGCTGATGAATGAGATTGAGTCGGACGCTTCCGGTGAAGTAGTGAAAATCCTGGTCAAGAACGGACAGCCGGTGGAGTACGGCCAGGCCTTGTTTGCCATCAGGCCCCGAAAATAATGTTTAGAAAGATATTGATCGCCAATCGCGGTGAAATTGCCCTGCGCGTGATCTGCGCCTGCAAGGAGCTGGGCGTCAAGACCGTGGCTGTTTATAGTGATGCAGACCGCAACTCCTTGCATGTGCGCTTTGCTGACGAAGCCATCTGCATCGGCCCGCCACGCTCTTCGGAAAGCTATCTCAATATCCCAGCGGTAATCAGTGCGGCTGAAATCACTAACGTGGATGCCATCCATCCAGGCTATGGGCTGCTGAGTGAGAACGCCAATTTTGCTGAAGTATGCGAAAGCTCGCATATTAAGTTCATCGGTCCACCACCAGAGGTCATCCGCCTGATGGGCGAAAAGGAAAAAGCGCGCCAGGCGATGAAGGAAGCAAACGTGCCGATTCTTCCCGGCTCTGATGGCGTGATTGCCTCCGCCGAAGAGGCGCGCGAGTGGGCGAAGCAGATTGGCTATCCCGTGATCGTTAAGGCTTCGGCCGGGGGCGGTGGGCGCGGCATGCGCGTGATTCGTGCTGAGGGCGAATTGGAGCAACTCTTCAACTCAGCGCAGTCAGAGGCCGCGGCCGCGTTCGGCAACGGCAATCTCTACATGGAAAAATTCATCGAGCGCCCGCGCCATATCGAATTCCAGGTGCTGGGCGATCCGTATGGACGCGTGATCAGTCTGGGCGAGCGCGAGTGCAGCATTCAGCGCCGCCATCAAAAGCTGCTGGAAGAATCTCCCTCAACGCGGGTGACGCCGGAGCTGCGCGCCGACATCGGCAAGAAGCTGGAGCAATCGCTCGCTGAAATCGGCTACGTCAACGCTGGAACAGTCGAGTTCCTGATGGATGAAGACGGCAGCCTGCACTTTATTGAGATGAATACGCGCATTCAGGTGGAGCACCCGGTGACGGAGATGGTCACCAGCCTCGACCTGGTCAAATCTCAGATTCTTCTGGCTGCGGGTGCCAAGATGACGGAAGTGATCCCCAAGCTTGATCGGAAGGGCCAGCGTGGCCACTCCATTGAATGCCGGATCAATGCCGAGCATCCGGAAAAGTTCACGCCTTCGGCAGGCAAGATCAAAACCTTCCATGTCCCCGGCGGGCTGGGCGTGCGCGTGGACACTGCGGCCTATGCCGAGGGCATCATCCCGCCTTATTACGACTCGCTGATTGCCAAGCTCATCACCTTTGGGAAAGACCGGCCCGAGGCCATCATGCGCATGCAGCGCGCACTGGAAATGTTCATCGTTGAAGGCATTCATACCACGATTCCGCTGCACCGCCGCATTCTGGCGGATCCTGAATTTCAAGCCGGCAACATCGATACCAAATATGTAGAGCGGCTGCTGGCCCGCATGAATGAAGAACGCCAGGAAGAAGCACAGTCTGCCTGATCACGCTGAGCGCTGCAACAGCGCATAGTGATTGCCATACAGGTCTTCAAAAACAGCTTCAAGTCCATACGGGCGGCTTGCAGGCTCTTGTGTGAATCTTACGCCGTTCTTTTTCAGCTCGGCATAAGCCTGGTGGCAGTCTTGCGTCTCCACTACGCAGGTGGCATTCTTGCCTATGAGGTTGGGGAACCAGGAAGCCAGCAGGAACGCCACTTCTTTCTGCTTCCTGGGAGCCACGGTGAGCCAGCGCATGCCTGCCCCGGGTATGTCGGCGCGCTTTTCATAACCCAGCTTCTCCGTGAACCATTGCAACGCCGCGTCCTGGTCCTTGACTGCAATTGTCACCACGGCCACCCTGTCAATTGCTGGCATCGTCTCCTCCTTTGCGGTTACGTTTGAGGTCTTTCATTCAATTTGAGCTTAAGCAGGCCCGCGAGAGATTGCTTCTCGGTTATTGCCATTCTTTTACAGAAGTTTGTGAAGCTCTCGGTGCATTGTGAGCATCTACTGGATATACAAGAAAATAAAGCTTCTACAGGGAGGTCGAATGACAATCAATTTTGCAGACGGTACCCGCATTGAAGTCGAAGCATCTGCGTTCAATGACTTCATCAAGTACGACCTCAAGTGGGTGGAGTTTGTCCACGGCCGGGCTTCTGAACCTCAACTTCTCCACAACAAGAAACCTCAATCCACCAATACTCCTGGAAAGAATGTCTATCGCTGTCCTTCGCGCGCCTGCTGAAGGCCGCGTTTGCAACAAGTTTCTAATCCGCTTTGATCCATGTCAGACATTCAATCAATCACTCATGTACCATTTTCATACTGTATTCATTGAAAGGACGTCACACTTATCATGCTTGCAGAAAGAAGACTCGGCACTGAAGGCCTCAAAGTTTCAGCACTCGGGCTCGGTTGTATGGGTATGTCAGAATTCTACGGTGACAGGGACGACGCAGAGTCCATCGCCACGATTCATCGCTCCATCGAACTCGGCTGTTCTTTCCTTGACACAGCTGACATGTATGGCTCGGGCAGGAACGAAGAGCTGGTCGGCCGAGCTATCAAGGGCCGCCGCGATCGGGTGGTTCTGGCCACCAAGTTCGGCAATGTGCGCGGACCGAACGGCGAGTTCCTGGGCGTAAAAGGCACGCCGGAGTATGTGAAGCAGGCGTGTGACGCCAGCCTGAAGCGGCTCGGCGTGGAAACAATCGATCTTTACTACCAGCACCGCGTCGACAAGACCGTGCCGATTGAAGACACCGTGGGCGCTATGGCCGATCTGGTTCGCGCCGGCAAGGTGCGCTATCTCGGGCTTTCTGAAGCTTCGCCCAAGACGATTCGCCGCGCGCATAAGGTTCATCCCATCTCCGCGCTACAGACCGAATACTCTCTCTGGACGCGCGATCCTGAAGACGAAATTCTTCCAACAGTGCGCGAGCTTGGCATTGGCTTTGTGCCCTACAGCCCTCTCGGACGCGGTTTCCTGACCGGGCAATTTAAGACGTTTGACGATCTGGCTGCAGACGACTTCCGCCGTCAATCTCCTCGTTTCCAGGGCGAGAACTTCCAGAAAAACCTTGATCTGGTTGCGAAGATTGAAGAGATCGCACGCGAGAAGAAATGTACCGCTGCCCAGCTCGCTCTGGCCTGGGTGCTGGCCCAGGGCGAAAATCTTGTGCCCATCCCAGGAACCAAGCGGCGCAACTACCTGGAGCAGAACCTTGTCGCAGCCAACATCAAACTGCCGCCGGACGATCTCGCTCGCATTGACCGGGTAGCGCCCAAGGGTGTTGCTGCCGGCATGCGCTATCCGGAGCGTGCCATGGCCGCAGTGGATCAATAGATCTTCTGCACTACGAATCAAGCGTAATCCTTCACCCCGTATTTTTACGGGGTGATTCTTTTTGCGAACGCTTTATTTCTGTTCAAGCGTTCGAGGCTCGCCACCTGAAAAACCACGGTGCTTGTCTCTGCTGCTGATGAGCACGCGAATGCTTATCCTTGGACCTCGCATACTCCACTTCTGTTTTCTGGATCGATTCCACAGAGAACAAATAGTTGGTCTTTCAATTGCACTGCTCTGGTCGGCAGTGCACGCCCACTGCTCAGTCCAGTTCTCACAAGGTTGTTCCCAATGAAGCCGCCTCTTCGTCGTTCTGTGATGTTCCTTACCACATTGTTTGTATTTGGTCTGCTGCCGCTGGTCGCGGCGGCGGAATGTCCAGCGCCCGCAACTGCCGGCGTCGTGATCTGCCAGCCCAGCCCTAACTCTACGGTCTTTCAGACCCCGCATTTCGAGGCGGCGGCCAATCCCGCCTCGGGGAGCATCACCAGCATCAGCGTGCTGATCGATGGCAAGGATGTCTTTAACAGTTCCGGCAACGCCCTTGACCTGTTCCAGGGCGGCGTCGGCAACGGCAAGCATGCGCTTGTGATTGAAGCGACCGATTCTTTTGGTCGGCACCTGCGCGCCAGCGAATCATTCACTGTGATCGGTAACATCTCGTTCTGTCCGCCTACGGCCGTCGGCATGTTCATATGCGCTCCGACGGCGAGCAGCGCGGTTTCACAGAACCTGGAATTTTCTCTCGGCTTCAAAGGGCTGGCGACGATCAGCCATGTCCGCATTTACATTGATAACGCTCGCTTCGCCGATTTCAGTCCTCCTTTCAGTCCGCCGGGCCAGATCCTTGGCTCAGCGGGGCCGGTTTCCGCCGGCCGGCACAACATGACGGCGATCGCCTGGGACATTCATGGCCAGACCGTCAAGAGCAGCGTGAACTTTAAAGCGTTCTTTGATGGTGGTTGTCCCCCCAAAGGCAATGTCTGTACGCCGGTGCTTACCGCGGACGCTCCACAGGACGGCGACGATGTGAAATCGCCGTTTCTGGTTTCGGCCCATGTGGATTTCAATAAGGTTTCGATCAGCGCCATCAAAGCTTATCTGGACGGCCGCGTGGTGGCGGAGTCGTTCGGGCCGGCGTTTCATCAGAATCTGAGCGCCGCCAAGGGCACACACATCCTGACGCTCCAGGCCTGGGATGTTCATGGCAATCTCTATCGCGTAACGGAGAACATAAACGTGCAGTAAACGCCTTGCTGCTCCGCTGACTGCCTTTTCACTATTTAGCCTCCGCTGGAGCAGTACAATCTCCGGCGGAGGCAACGTTATGGCCGCGCCCTTCCCGATCACGGTTCCTTTTGAAAACAGCCAGCCGATTCTGCGCGTAGACGATATTAAGCTAGCCTGCGATTTTATGTGGACACCCTCGGTTTCAAAAATGCCGAATGGGGCAGTGAATATTTCACCATGCTCACACGCGGCGGCGCCGTTATTTATCTATGCCGGCGCGACCAGGGCCGTGGCGGGGCATGGATCTGGATCGGGGTGGACGATGCTGAGAAGCTGCATGAAGAGCTGATCGCTCGCGGCGTGACCATTCGTATGCCGCCTGCCTGCCACTCCTGGGCCGTGGAAATTCAGGTTGAAGACCCTGACGGTAATGTAATTCGCTTTGGCTCCGAGCCGAAGTAAAAACGGTGATCCCGCACGGCCAATGCACTTTAGCCGTCATTTAACTACAAGAGACATAGACTAACCTATCTTCTTCTTTATGGTGCTCGCCGTCGTATCTAGTCAGTACTATCTAGGTTGCTGGCCAATCTTGTAGTCGAGTATTGGATGAGGTAGAGTCAGTGCTATGAGTAACAGCACAAGGCATATTTTATGCTCAGTCGTCGTGAGCGTATTCATGTTGGGAGGCACTGGGGGTTGTGGTGGACATTCGCAGCCAAACTGCGGGGAGGCGGTGTCGCTCTTTGTCGCGCCTTCCTCAGCCAGTGCAAGCCATAGTGCTGCTGCACCCGGCAATATGATTTCTTTTGTCGGCGGTGACAATCCGCCCCCCGGCTGCCCGCCAACCCCTGGGCCCCTCAGGGTCGATTTGAAATGGTCGGTTTCGGATACCGTGAATACCAAAATTGGCAATACGCCGAATGTGGACAATGGTCTGGCGACGTGCATCAATGCCACGCCGGCGCCTGTAACCGTAACTGCCACAGGGACCAACTCGCAGGGCTCCACGATTACAGGGACAGCTACGCTGACATGCCAATGATCAGCTTGTGACTGCAATTGCCCTTTCATCGCCGCCTTTGTGTTCTATGGCAATCTCCACATCGCGCTCACGTCTGAAGCGGTCGAACTTTTCTCCCCATTCGATCAACAGAATGCTCCCCGCTGTCATCAGATCATCGAGTGCGAGCGTATCCAGTTCGCGCTGGGTATCAATGCGGTAGAGATCGATGTGGTAGAGAGTGACTTCAGGGCCGCGATATTCGTGGATCAGCGTGAATGTGGGGCTGGTGACATCTTCAGCCCGGGCAGCTCTGAAGCCTTCAGCAATGCCTTTGATCAGCGTTGTCTTGCCCGCGCCCAGGTCCCCGCGCAGAAGCACAATAGTTCCGGGCTTGAGCTGGGCAGCAAGTTGCCGGCCGAGTTCTGTGGTTTCTTCGGCAGAATGAGTCTTAAAGGTCTTCATCGCTGGAGATAGGTAAAGTTGATATGCGCCTCGTCCTCACACATAGCGAAGGCTGCGCCCAAGCTGTTGATGATATCGGTGGCTACCATTGATTGTTCGCCGTGCCGTGACGCAGCAATGTCGCCCGCCAGCCCGTGAAGATATACAGCCTTGGCTACATACAGAGAAGCAACAAGCTCGATGGCCTGCCTGGCTTTTCTGTGCATGAGCGCTTGTATCTGCTGAAGCAGGTCCTGGTTGTGGGTCTTGCGATACTCGTCTCGCAAGGCTCGAATCTTTTCCGCTTCGGGATCGTGTACGGAGATCCAGCGGAAAATCGAAGTCGGCGACACGCCCGCTTGCCCAGGCGGTTTTCCCGGCCAAGTTTGGTCCGGCTCCGGTGATGAGAGGCTATCGTGCTGCAGCTGCGTGAACTGAGCAATCATCGCTCCCATGATGCCGGAAAGCACGTCTCCCGAACCACCTTTCGCCATGCCGGGATTACCGGTGGTGTTGATCCAGATGCCCCCATGCGGGGACGCGATGACCGTGCGATGCCCTTTGAGCACAACCCAGCTCAGGGTTTCAGCCGCGGTCTTGCGAGCCAGTGTTACCCGGTTTGCTTGGATGTCACCCGTGGGCAGTCCGGTGAGCCTGGCCATCTCGCCGGGATGCGGTGTGAGAATACGTACCGCGAAGGGCGAGCTCTCATAGTCCGGGGCCAGTTCTTCCCGCTTGCCGGCAAAGGCATTCAAGCCATCAGCGTCGATTACCGTTGCAACCGGGCAGACGCTCACAAGATCGCGGACAAACTCCGCTGTCTCTGCATTGCCGGAAAGCCCTGGCCCGATTACTACAACCGATTTTCCCTTGAGCAGCCGCTCTCTTTCCGCCAACGCCAGCAATGAGATGGTTCCTTCCGCAGTTTCTGGAAGCGGCTCGGTCATCAATTCAGGTGCGTATGCGGCGATCAAAGGCTGCACTGACTCGGGGGCGGCCACTGTAACCAGCCCGGCGCCAGCGCGAAGTGCAGCCATTCCCGCCATGGCGGCGGCGCCGGATTTTCCCACCGAACCGCCGATAACCAGTACATGGCCAAAGTCGCCCTTATGGGCGTCGGGTTTACGCGGAACTGAGATTGCCTCAACATTACGACTGGTAAGAATCTCTTCCTGCAAGTGGGAGTGCTCGGTGGTCACTGCCTCTGACGTGCCGATGGGAGCTATCGCGATAGGTCCGTCAGTGAGGTTAGCGAAAACCAGGGACGGCTTGGCTGCAGTGAAGGAAATGACTCCATCGCAGTGAACGTGGAGGCTGCCGGGCTCGACGGGACTATCGAGGTCTGCGTCGATGCCGGAGGGAACGTCGACGGCCACAACCCAGCCTGGCGCTTTGTTCATACGCACGATAACTTTTTCTGCCAGATCCTTGAGCGGCGGTTTGAACCCTGTGCCCAGGATTGCGTCCAGAATCATTCGCGCAGCCAATGCCTGTGCTACTTCAGGTTTGCTTAGGTCATTTTCATCGCCGAGCCAGATTGGTGTTATCGGCAGCTTCTTGAACATCTCGGCTGCGTCGCCGCGCAGCTCTTCCGCGCTCTTGGCCAGCACGATCACGGAAACTTTTTTCCCCGCTTCATGCAGCTTGCGGGCCGCGACAAAGCCATCGCCGCCATTGTTGCCCTTGCCGCAGACAGTGCAGACGGTGTCGAAGTCGAAATGCGTCTGCGCGAATTCAGCTACGGCCCTGCCGGCGTTCTCCATGAGCGTGAGCGAAGGCACGCCGTATTTCTCGGTCGTGGCACGGTCGATGGCCCGCATTTCTTCCGCGGTGACGATTTTCATACGCTCAAGAAAATTGTAGTTCAATGCCGGTGCACTGCCCGCTAAAGCAGTTGGACTAAACCTCTCCGCGCTGCACGCGGCTATGTTTCCGGCCGTAGCCGAAATAGATGAACATGCCGATAATCAGCCATACCACCAAGCGGAGCCAGGTAACGGCCGGCAAGTTATACATCCACCAGAGCGAGAATCCGATGCCCAGAGTGGAGACAACTGGCACCATCGGTGTTCTGAATGGGCGTGGCAAACTGGGATTACGGCGGCGCAGCACCCACACGCCCCCGGACACAATAGCAAACGCCAGCAGTGTGCCGATGTTCACCATGTCGCCCAGTTGGTTGATAGGAAGAGAGGCTGCCAGCAGGGCTACAAAGAAGCCAACGGCGAGCGTGGAAATCCACGGCGTACGGAAGCGAGGATGGATTGCGCTGAAGAAGCCAGGCAAGAGCCGGTCACGCGACATGGAAAAGAAGACCCGCGATTGTCCCAGCAGCATGACTACGATCGTGCTGGTCAGGCCCATGAGCGCGCCGAGTTTCACCAGGAAGCTGCCAAAACGATTGCCTGTAGCGTCAACGCCGATGGCCAGCGGATCAGGCACGTTGAGCGACTTGTAGTTGACCAGGCCCGTTAGCACGAACGCGGTAAGAATATAGAGAATCGTACAAATCACCAGCGAGCCAAGGATGCCGATGGGCATGTCGCGGGCGGGATTCTTGGCTTCCTGCGCGGCAGTGGAGACGGCGTCAAATCCGATATAGGCAAAGAAGATGATCGCGGCGCCATGGCTGATGCCGGCCCATCCGAACTCGCCGTTGCTGCTGGGTGGAATGAACGGATGCCAGTTTGCCGCTGTAAGCTGCGGATGTCGAAACAAATACATCGCGCCGAGACCGATGAAGACCAGCAGCACGCCTACTTTTATGAGAACGATCGTGCTGTTGAAGTTGGCGGATTCCTTAATGCCAATCACCAGGACCAGGGTGCAAAAGATAATTGCCAGGAAGCCCAGCAGATTGAAGACGCCATGCGTGTGTTGCAGTGTGGCCGGGTCAATGCCCAGGACTTTCAGCTTGGGAGCAATGCGTGTAAGGCTCTCCCAGTGATTGTTGTAGTACACAAATTCGTCCCAGCGAGTGCCGGCGATAGCTGCGGGAAGCTTGATGCCGAAGTCGCCCAACAGGCTGATGAGGTAACCGCTCCATCCGGAAGCCACTGTAGCCGCGCCGAACGCGTACTCAAGCACCAGGTCCCAGCCAATGATCCAGGCAAAGATCTCGCCCAGCGTCGCATAGCCATAGGTATAAGCTGAGCCGGCTACGGGGATCATGGAAGCGAATTCGGCGTAGCAAAGACCGGCAAAGACGCAGCTCAAGCCGACCAGCGCGAAGGAGATCACGATCGCGGGCCCCGCGTGCAGGGCGGTGGCGGTTCCAGTCAGCACAAAGATGCCGGTGCCGATGATAGCGCCAATGCCCAGAGTAATCAGGTTGGTTGGGCCCAGGGCGCGGCGCAGGCTGTGTTCGCCGGTTTCGTGCGCTTCGTCCAGGATGGTCTTCAGTGGTTTGGTGGCAAGCAGATTGGCCATTCGGTGCTCCCCTCACTTATGTATAGACGCTGACCAATACAAATGGCATTGGCCACGCAAGAAAGGACTGGCCATTCTAAAGGAAAACCCTCCGCCGGGGCGGAGGGTTGGGAAAGAATAGATCGGTTTTAGTCGTTGCCGGAGGCGGCGGGCACGGCTCCGACTTCAGTTTTAAGACGGCTGTGACTGCGGCTGTATCCGAAGTAGATCACCATGCCGATCGCAAGCCAGACAATCAGGCGCAGCCAGTTGGTCCAACCGAGGCCGTAAATCATGGCGCCGCAAACGATGATTCCCAGGGTCGCAGTGACAGGGACCAACGGTGCTTTGAATTCGCGCGGCAAATCCGGGCGGCGCCTGCGCAAAATCCATACGCCGGCACAAACCAGAACGAAGGCAAAGAGCGTGCCGATGCTGGTCATCTCGCCGACGATACTATCGGGCAGGAAGGCCGCGAAAAGCGAGGTGAAGACAAAGAAGAGCATGTTGGATTTCCACGGTGTCTTGTACTTCGGGTGGACCTCAGAGAAGACTTTGGGAACCAGACCATCTTCGCTCATGGAGTAGAAGACGCGCGATTGTCCCAGCAACATCACCAGGATCACCGAGGAGAAGCCGGCGAGAATGGCAACGGTTACAAACTTGGAAAGCCACTCATAGCCGATCATGTATTTCGAGATGGCGTACGTGACTGAGGCTTCTTTGCCGGCGGTGCGGAAGTCGGCGACAGTAGCAACGCCGCTCAGCACGTGCGAGAACAGCACATAGAGGATGGTGCAAATTACCAGCGAGCCGAGAATACCGATCGGCATGTCACGCTTGGGATTCTTGGCCTCCTGCGCTGCGGTGGAGACGGCGTCAAATCCGATGAAGGCGAAGAACACCACGCCTGCTGCGCCCAAAATCCCCATGAGCCCGCCGTATTCATGCGTCACGCCTTGCGACGTGGTGTAGGTGGTGGGCGAAGGGATATAAGGCGAGTGGTTTGCCGGGTTCATGAATTTCCAGCCGATGATAATGACCATCAAAACGATCGCGACTTTGGTGACCACGATGATGGCATTCACGAAGGCTGACTCCTGCGTGCCGCGCACCAGAAGGGCCGACAGGATCAGAAGAATAAAGATCGCCGGCAGATTGATGATGCCGTGAACACCGGCGTCACTGCCCATGCCGACTTCCAGCGGCGAATGGCACCATTGGTAGGGAACGTGAAGTCCGAAGTATTCGAGAACCTTATTGAAGTACTGGCTCCAGGCGATTGCGACGGTCGCTGCGCCGACGGCATACTCCAGCACCAGGTCCCAGCCAATGATCCAGGCGACGAACTCTCCCATGGTGGTGTAAGAGTAGGTGTACGCGCTGCCGGCGATGGGAATCATGGAGGCAAACTCCGCGTAGCACAGTCCGGCAAAGGCGCAACCCACTCCGGCCAGCATGAAGGAGAGAGTCACCGATGGTCCAGAGCGCTCGGCAATGGCAGCCGCGGTGCGCACAAAGAGGCCTGCGCCGATGATGGCTCCAATTCCGAGCGCAACCAGCGACCACGGGCCCAGCGTGCGCTTGAGAGGCGTATCGCTACTCTCTGCCCGCAGGCGATCAATCGATTTT
The DNA here is from genome assembly GCA_036557225.1 of Candidatus Angelobacter sp. GTDB lineage: Bacteria > Acidobacteriota > Terriglobia > Terriglobales > Acidobacteriaceae > Angelobacter. Next base: position 152,338 of record DATBHX010000055.1, on the reverse strand, counting down.
GTTCTGAATAATGAACCAGCCACTGTGTTTCCCCCTCGTTCGTGAATAGAGTTTCTTGCTTTGCGCCGCGCGTGAACGTTGCCCGGTCGAGTGCACCGGAATTCTTCAGCTTAGGCCCGTGCAGCGTTTGCGCTCCGCCGCGACCAGATCAGATACACCGGGATCCCCAGAAGCACAATAATCAGGCCCGGCCACGTATATTGCGGTTTGTAGCGCAATAATACGACATCAATGAATAAAGCCATCACAATATAAATGGCGGGCAGTACCGGATAGCCAACAGCGCGATAAGGCCTTTCGGCATTGGGCTGGGTGCGCCGTAGTACGAACAGGCCGGCGATGGTCAATATATAGAAGACCAGGACGGCAAAGATCACGTAATTGAGGAGATCGTTGTATGTGCCCGAGAGGCAAAGAATGCAAGTCCAGATGCCCTGCACGATCAAGGCATTTTTCGGTGTCAGATATTTGGGATGGACCGCGCCGGTCGACTTGAAGAACAGGCCGTCTTTGGCCATGGCGTAGTAGACGCGAGCGCCGGAGAGAATCAGGCCGTTGCAGCAACCGAACGTCGAAATCAGGATGGCGATGGCCATCAGTCCCGCTCCCGGACCGCCAAACATCTGCTGCAGCGCCGCCGTACCGACGCGATCTGACGTAGCGTACTTGATGCCGCGGGCCACGGCGTCGCCGCCGCTCATGCTGCCGTCAAAAGGCAGATGCATCAGATAGATAAAGTTTGCTGCCACATACAGCAGGATCACCACGCCGGTGCCCATGGCCAGTGCCAGTGGCAGGTTGCGCTTCGGATTCTTCACTTCGCCGGCGGTGAAGGTCACGTTGTTCCAGGCGTCGGCCGAGAACAGCGAGCCTACCTGCGCTACGGCCAGAATCGTCAGAATGCCCACAAACGGCCCCAGTGCAGTGCCGCTCGCAGAATGTGGCAGATCGAGCCGCCAGAAGTTGCCGAAGTTCGCGGCGATTGCCTGCGGATTGCGAGCAACAAAAATTCCTGCCAGCACCAGTCCGGCGAGAGCGGAAACCTTGGCGATGGTAAATACGTTCTGCACCGCCGCGCCCAGCTTCAGGCCAAACGTGTTGAGGATGGTGAGGAAGATGACGATTACGATCCCGCACAGGTTCTGCCGGTTCAATCCCATGTCCATACCGCCCAGGGAGATACCGAACGGACTCCATACGCCGACGTGGATCGGTCCGAGGATCCATTTGTCGGCAGAGATGGCAGGGAAGAAGTGTCCCATAAACTTACCGAAGGCCACGCCCACAGCGGCGATGGTCCCGGTCTGGATTACCAGGAAGAGCGTCCAGCCATAGAGAAAGCCCCAGAGCGATCCCAGGGATTCGCGCAGGTAAACGTACTGTCCACCGGCGCGGGGCATCATGGCGGCGAGTTCTCCGTAAGAGAGCGCGCCGACGATCGTCATGAAACCGGTGACCAGCCATGCGCCGATGAGCAGCGCTGGCGAGTTGACTTCGCGCGCAATCTCCGCCGACACAATAAAGATGCCGGAGCCGATCATCGACCCCATGACCAGCGTGGTAGCGCTGGTGAGGCCGAGTCCTTGAACTAACTGTGGAGCGGCAGACGAGCCTGCGGTCCGTGGCGGCGAGTGAACTTCCGCTGATGAAGACATAGTTGTTACGTATGTTTTACCCCAAAATGCGCAGAAAATCCGCAACTGCTTTGCCTGGGGACTCAAAAAGATCAGAGATTACAGCCACTGAGCTTGCGCCTGCGTCTTTTACCTGAGCACAATTCATACGGGTTATGCCCCCGATTGCCACTAAGGGCTTTGTTGTAATCCGGCGTGCAGCGCGCACCCCCTCCAGCCCAATCACCGGATCAGGATTGGCCTTGGACGCCGTGGCAAACACCGGGCCAATGGCAAGGTAGTCGACGGGAAGGCCATCAGCCTCACGAAGCTGGTCAGGGTTGTGAGTGGAGTACCCGATGATCCGCCTCTTCTCGTCCTTCAACTGATCAAAGATTTTTCTTGCCGCAGCGGGTGAGAGATCGTTTTGTCCCAGGTGTACGCCGTCAGCGTCGGCGGCGATGCAGATGTCTACACGGTCATTGATGATCAGTGTGGCTTTTCCCAGGGTGATGCGGCGGAGCGCGCGTGCACAGCTGAGAAAGCGCAGAGGATTCGCAGGCTCGGATTTGTCGCGGAGCTGGATCAGGGTTGCACCGGCCTGGATGAGCTCTTCGCCGAAGGTTGCTGCCGCTGACACAGGATCAGGCTTGCTGGTGAAATAGGAAAAGTCGATGATCGCGTAAAGCGGAGGAAGGACGAACGCGTGATTGGCTTCCACCAAATGCAGCATCGCTTAGTTTGCTCGCGGCGGCGTATTTCTCACCGTCATAATCACCAGCCAGATTCCATTCAGGACAAACAGGACGATCGCCGGAACCAGATACTTGCCCACTGGAATGCCCTGAAACACGCACCAGACTACCCCCGCGACAATGGCCAGATCGACCAGAATAAAGATAGTGAATATCAAGCCCCGAGACATCAGGCTCAAAATCCCATGATGTTGTAGCCGCAGTCAACGTACAAGGTTTCACCGGTGATACCTGAACCGAGATCGGAGGCCAGAAAAAGTGCCGTGTTGCCGACCTCTTTCGGGTCTACGTTTCGTTTTAAAGGAGCATGCTCGGCGTGGTTCTTGAGCATCTGGGAGAAGTCACCTACGCCGCGGGCAGCCAGCGTCTTGATGGGGCCGGCGGAGATGGCGTTGACGCGAATGTTCTTCGGTCCCGCACTGTGGGCCAGGTAGCGGACGCAGGCTTCCAGTGACGCCTTTGCCACACCCATGACGTTGTAACCCGGAACCACTTTCTCGGCGCCAAAATACGTCAGGGTAATCACACTTCCGCCATTTGTCATCAGAGGCGCTGCGCCTCGAGTGACGGCAATTAACGAGTACGCGCTTACATCGTGGGCGATGCGGAAGCTCTCGCGCGAGGTATTCAGCATGAAGTCGCCACGCATCGCCTCGGCAGGAGCATAAGCCACCGAATGCACAACCACGTCAAGATGGCCAAAGCGGTCGCCGAGTCGTGAATAAAGCTGATCGATCTCGGTATCGCTCGCGACATCGCACTGGAAAGCCTCAGCGCCTGGCAGCGACTGGATCAGGTCGTGGGCTTCAGCCTTGAGTCGTTCATTCTGATACGTAATGGCGAGTTTTGCGCCGGCTTCATGCAAACGCTGGGCAATGGCCCAGGCGATGCTGCGTTTGTTGGCCACGCCAAAAATAACCGCGTTCTTGCCTTGCATGCTCAACATAGAGAGTTCCTTAACTGTGAGTAAAACTGGTCAGGATAACAGGAACCAGTAGACAAGGGGAGTAGCGCAAAGAGGGGATACGATATTTACTATTTCGCGCCGGATTTCGAGCTCTAAAAAAAGGGTGTAGACATTTCATATATACGGTTTTAGCATGTGTGCACGCAATTTAAGCCGGCCGCCCGAGCCGGCCAGGCTCGCAATCTAAATAATCGCACGTGATTTGCCTTGCAGGAGGCCACCTCTATGGGCTTATCGAGACGTGAATTCTTCAAAGTTGGGACGGGCAGTGCTGCTGCGCTGCTTTTGGGATTTGATGCTCGCCCGGTCCTGGCACAAGCCAAAGAACTGAAAATCGCACGCACCACCGAGACACGCTCGACGTGTCCTTATTGTTCGGTGAGCTGCGGAGTGATCATCCATACGCTTGGCGACAAAGCCAAGAACGTGACCGCGCAGGTGGTGCACGTGGAAGGCGACCCCGATCACCCGATCAATCGCGGCACGCTGTGCCCCAAGGGTGCGTCGCTCTACCAGGAGATCATGAATCCGCGGCGGCTGACCAAGCCGCAAGTGCGGCGTCCTGGCAAGACTGACTGGGAAGATATTTCCTGGGACAGCGCCATCAATGAGATCGCGCGCCACATCAAGAAGACGCGCGATGAAACCTTCGTTGAGAAAAACGCGGACGGCAAAACGCTGAACCGCTGCGAAGGATTTGCGTTCAACGGCGGCTGCACGGATACCAACGAGTTCAACTATCTCGTGGTCAAGACGATGCGAAGTATGGGCGTCGTCTATATGGAAAACCAGGCCAGGGTTTGACACGGCCCCACGGTCTCAAGTTTGGGACCAACGTTTGGACGCGGGGCAATGACCAATGGCTGGGTCGATATTAAAAATACCGACATGATGCTGATCATGGGCGGTAACCCGGCGGAGAACCATCCTTGCGGGTTTAAGTGGGTTGTGGAAGCGCGCAAAGTCCGCAACGCCAAGCTGGTTGTCGTGGATCCGCGATTCCAGCGCACGGCATCTCAGTCCGATATCTTCTGCCAGATCCGCGCGGGTACTGACGTGGCGTTCCTCGGCGGCCTGATCAATTACGCCCTGCAGAACAACCGCTTTGCCAAGGAATACGTCACCAACTACACCAATGCCGCTTTCATCGTGAAGAAGGGTTTCAAACTGCCGGAAGACGGCTTGTTCTCTGGATACGATCCGGCGGCGATGAAATATGACGTTTCCTCCTGGAACTATGAGGAGGGCGGAAATGTGACCGGAACGGCTGCTGCGGCGATCGCTGCCGGTGACGGCCCGGCGACTGCTCAAACCGCTGCCAAGGTTGCTCCCGCTGCTGCGGTAGCGCCGGCGACGGGACAGGGACACACCGCCGGTGGTCCTGCAGGCGCAAAGGGGACTCCGGCTGCTGCTCCTGCGCCTCCGGCTTTGCCGCCCAACACGGCATACGACCTTTCTCTGGAACACCCGCGCTGCGTCTTCCAGTTGTTGAAGAAGCAGTACTCTCGCTACACCCCGGAAATGGTTTCGAAGATCACCGGCATCGATCAGGACAAGTTCGTGAAAGCGGCTGACCTGCTGACCTCGATCCGCAAGGATGGCGACACCAGGAAGGTCGGCACCATTATTTATTCCGTGGGCTGGACGCAGCACAGTAACGGCGCGCAAATGATCCGCACCGCGGCCATCTATCAGTTGCTGATGGGGAACGTGGGCAGAGCGGGCGGCGGCGTGAATGCACTCCGCGGTCACTCCAACATCCAGGGGGCGACTGACCTGGCAGGCGTATTTGACATTCTGCCCGGCTATCTCAAGGTGCCGGTTGCCGCAGACACCGATTGGCCCTCGTATATCAAGCGGATCACGCCAACCGCGGCCAAACCGAAAGAATGGGATTCGTACAACTACTGGTCCAACACTCCCAAGTTTGCCGTTTCCTTCATGAAAGCAATGTACGGCGATGCTGCCAAGAAGGAAAATGACTGGGCACTCAGCTACCTGCCCAGAATTGGCGACAAACGCTTCTCGTGGGTCGACCAATGGGATGCGATGTATCAGGGCAAGATCAAGGGATTAATGGCGTTTGGCATGAATGGAGTCGCCATTGGCCCCAATTCGAAAAAGAACATCGAGGCCCTGAAGAAGGCGGAGTGGCTGGTTGTCTGCGAGATCTATCCGGAAGAAACCGCAGAATTCTGGCAGTCGCCCGGGATCACAAAAGAAGACCAGGCCAAAATCAACACTGAAGTTTATCGCCTGCCTGGCGCAGGTTTTGCTGAGAAAGACGGCACCTTCGTCAATTCCGCACGCTGGTTGCAGTGGAAATGGGCGGCGCTGCCCACTCCGGGTGACGCCAAGCTTGACCATGCAATCCTGGCGCAGATCTTCCTCAAGGTGCGCGAGCTCTATCAGAAGGAAGGCGGGAAATTCCCCGATCCGATCCTGAATCTGAGCTGGGGTTACACCAACCCATCGAGCCCGTCATTTACAGAAGTGGCCAAGGAGATCAACGGCAAAGCCCTGGCCGATCTGCATGACGATAAGCAAACGCCAACGGATTGGAAAGCCGGACAGCAGCTGCCAGGCTTTGCCTGGCTGCGCGATGACGGCACAACTTCGTGCGGCAACTGGCTCTATTGCGGTTCGTGGCCTGATGCCGGTTCCAACACCCAGCGTCGCGATCCGGCCGACCCTTCAAATCTCGGCATTCATCCGGGCTGGGGCTGGTCATGGCCGATGAATCGCCGCGTCATGTACAACCGCGCTTCCTGCAATCTGGAAGGCAAGCCATGGGATCCCAGCCGCAAGCAGGTCTGGTTCAACGAGGCCACTGGCAAATGGGCCGGCAATGACGTGCCAGACTTCAAAGCTGATTCAAATCCCAAAGACCACATGGGTCCATTCATCATGAACCCTGAAGGTGTCGGACGCCTGTTCGTTCCGCTTGGGCCGATGGCGGATGGTCCATTCCCCGAGCACTACGAGCCGATCGAAAGCCCGGTCAAGAATCCGCTGCACCCCGAGCAGTCGAACAGCCCGGTGGTGAAGAAGTTCAAGACTGATCTGGATAAATACGGCACTCCGGAACAGGGCTTCAACATTGTTTGCACCACATATCGCCTGACCGAGCACTATCACTACTGGACCAAGAACAACCCCATGAACATCCAGCTTGTTCCGGAGCCGTTCGTGGAAATGTCAGAGGACCTGGCGAAGAGGCTCCAGATCAATGGTGGAGACAAGGTAAAGGTCTCCAGCGCACGCAGTACTTACTACTGCAAAGCGATGGTGACCAAGCGCATCAAGCCGATGACCATAGACGGCAAGCAGGTAGACCAGGTAGGTATCCCCATTCACTGGGGCTATCGCGGACTGGGGGATGATCGTCCCGAAGCCGAGCGCACGCCGGCGAACCTGCTTTCGCCGGTCGTGGTTGACCCTAACGCTTACACACCAGAGTTCAAGGGTTTCCTGGTGAAAATCGAGAAGGCCTAAAGGAGATACGCCATGAGCAATGGAAATCTGGAAATCAAAGCGATCTCCGGCCATCGTGGTGGAACGCCGGGCGCCGGTGTTTCCCGCGATTACGATGTTTGCAAGCTGGTGGATACCACCACTTGCATCGGCTGCAAGGCCTGCGAGGTCGCTTGCCTGGAGTGGAACGGTTACGAGTTCCGCGAAACCGCGTTTGCCAATACTTTTCAAACCATGCCGGAAACGGAATGGAACTACTGGAACCTGATCAAGTTCAATGAGGTCGAAGGTGAAAACGGTCTGCAGTGGCTCATGCGCAAAGATCAGTGCATGCACTGCGAGGAGCCAGGATGTCTGATTGCCTGTCCGGCCGACGGCGCCATCGTGCAATATACCAACGGTATCGTCGACTTCAACCAGGCCAATTGTATTGGCTGCCAGTATTGCGTCACCGGCTGCCCGTTCAACATCCCGAAATTCAACGCTGAAACCAAGAAAGTCTATAAATGCACGCTATGCTCTGATCGCGTAGGCGCGGGGCTGGAGCCGGCCTGCATCAAGTCATGTCCCACGGGCTGCCTGCACTTCGGCAGCAAAGAAGACATGCTCGACCTGGCCAGCAAGCGCGTGGCCCAGATCCAGAGAGAGACATCGCACAAGAACGCCGGCATTTACAACCCCGGTGATCCGAACCCCAAGCCTGGAATGAGCAGCCCCGGAAGCATCGGCGGGACCCACGTGATCTACGTGCTGCATGACATGAACAAGACCGACGACTACAAGCTTCCTGCTAATCCAAGCGTTCCTTTCTTCGTCAAGATGTGGAAAGGCCCGCTGAAGTGGCTGGGTGGCCTGGGTATGGCTGCGGGTATCCTCGGCGTGTTCATGCATTACGTTCGCTTTGGCCCAAAGGAAGTCGATAAACAAGAGGGGGTGCAGCGATGAGCGGCGGAGTGATTGCACGTCCAACCACGACCACACCTGAAAATCAGGTTGTGCGCTACACCTACAAGGAGCGGGTCTATCACTGGATCAACGCTATTGCATACACCTATCTCCTGCTCACGGGTCTGGCGTTGTTTACGCCATTCCTCTGGTGGATTGCCTACATTCTTGGCGGCGGAGCTACCATTCGCTTCTGGCATCCCTGGGTCGGACTGGTTTATTTCGTGACGATCTGGTGGATGCATTCCAAGTGGAAGGCCGATATGAAGGCCATTCCTGCCGATGAGCAGTGGAACAAGAACCTAAAAGCCTACATCGAGAACCGCGATGAGGAGATGCCGCCACAGGGCCGCTTCAACGCAGGTCAGAAGCAGTTCTGGCACGTCATGTTCCTCTGCACCTTTGTTCTGCTGATCACCGGCGTCATCATGTGGTTCCCGGAGAGAATGCCCCGTGATCTCCACTGGGTACTGCCGATTACGGTATTCATTCACTCGGTTACGGCGCTTATCACCATCGCCGCTTTCATTATCCATGTCTACATGAGCGTCTTTACGACGCCGGGCAGCATGAAAGCGATGGTTCATGGCACCGTTTCCACCAACTGGGCGCGAGCGCATCACCGGCTCTGGTTTGAGAAGATCACCGGACGCAAAGGCTAGAGCTGGATGTCTTGGATGACTTGGGACCTGAGAATTGCGCGGGCGGACGAGCTTTCAAAAACGCACTCTGCTGCTTCTGAACTATTGGGCTTTTATCAAAGGCTCGCCCGCCTGCAAAAAGCTATTTACGTGTCCGTCGCGGACTCTGCCGAGCATGATGTCTCTTTTCTGCTCCGCCACTTTCCCGCTCTCATTGCGCTGATCAAGCAATCCGGCTCGCCCGCGCTGAAAGAAGCCGCGGTGGCCCTGGAAGCAGCGTCAGAACAAGAACGGCTGGCCTTGCTGAGCGGCTTCTGGCAGCATGAGGTAGAGAGCAGCGAGCTTTCCGCGGAGTACGCTTTCTTTGCCAACGCGTTGCTGCAGCCTTTCGCCGAGTATCTGGCGGAAAAGACCAAATCTTCTACGGAAAATTCTCCGCCCATCTGCCCATTTTGCGGCTCAAAGCCGCAGCTGGCCGTGCTGCGGCCGGAAGGCGACGGCGCCAAGCGTTTTCTCCTGTGCTCGCTGTGCGGGACGGAGTGGTTCTTTCGCCGCGTTTTGTGCCCCAACTGCGCGGAAGAGAACAAAGAAAAATTGCCGGTCTTTACTGCCCAGGAGTTCGATTACGTCCGCGTTGATGCCTGCGATACCTGCCACACCTATATCAAGTCGATCGATCTCAGCAAGAACGGCAAGGCCGTGCCGGTGGTCGACGAACTGGCGACTGTCTCACTCAATCTCTGGGCGCAGGAGAATAACTACCACAAGTTGCATCCCAACCTTTTTGGCGTTTGACCCTGCGCCCGCGCACAGTTTCCAGATAGAACGCTAGCTGGCTGGCGTATGCGGCCGTTGATAAGACAATTTCAAGGTTCGGGGATAAAGAAAATTGTCTTCCAGATAGAGATGGCGATGCAGATCACACTCAAAATCAAACAGGGCTTTGTATAGCTCACTTTTCTCAGGCCTTGCACCCCTTGGCACGGTATAGTGCCGCGTGAGCTCGGTGATTTTTTCCCGGAGACCTGCGGCGGCGGCGTGTTCCTGCATCAAGGCAAAGATCAGGCTGTCAACCTTCTCCGGCGCGAAAGTAGAGGTCTTGCCGGCATTTGCTGATGCGGCCAGCTCGCGAATGAAAGGGAACAGCAGTTGCTCTTCGCGATCGCCGTGCTGGCCCATGTCCTCGGTAAGCGCGCGAAAGATCTCCAGTATCTGTTGCACTTCGGGGTATTGCGTTCCGAACTGGCGCACCGCGGCCTGCAACATCACCTCAATCCTGGGAGATTCATTCTTCACAAAGGCGTGATGGTGTTCAACAATGTGCTCCACCAGCTCGCCGAGCGGCGCCTTCTTCCAGTAGGTGACCTCTTCACCGGAATGGAAGTTGCCTTCGTAGATTTGCCGCGCGAAATCCGGAAAGTGAATGCTTGCGTTGGCGCACGCCTCGCCGATCGATTGGCCGGCGCTCTGGCTGTAGTGGATGCCGAAATGCGCCAGGACCGGGGCTGCTCCGGGGTATTTAGACACTAAGTCCCTTACCTTTTCCGTCGACTGAATTTTCATCTGGGTCTGGGCTCCTTGGTTGGACACATTGTAACCGCTGGTCAATTGGGAGCTGTCAAGAATTTGTAAAATCCGCCACGTGGTCAAGAGAAGCGGATCGTCGATCACGTAGCCGATGTGATCGCGCCGCTGAAGAACGCTCTCTTGCTGTCTTTTTTAGCTGCCCGGAACCAGTTTGATGAAACTCACGCCCAGAAATTTGCCGGTGGGATCGAAATTGAAGCCGAAGTTTGCGTGGGCCACTGGCTGGCAGGTTGAGCACGGTTCTTTGAGAGAGTAGCCGATCACGAATTGCTGGCTGCCATCTTTCAGCATGTGAATCTCCGGCTGAGCGTTGGCGGCCCGGTCGTCATTGACAACCGCCAATCGGAGCTGCGGATATTTCAAGTGTAGAGCGTGATACTGCGGATCTCTTTCCATGACGGGTTGGGGAAGGATCTGAAGGTTATCGACGTCAACGATGGCCGGCATTCCGTTTACCAGCACCCAGCCACGGCTTAACTCTTGCGAGTTGGGATATGTTACCAGGCCGAGATCAATCGGGCCGGCTTCGCGCAGATCGGAGAGATAGCCCGCGTGAGACGGTGTTTGTTCGACGAGCGATTGAGTGAAGGCCACAGCTTCAGACGATGCGTAACCGCCCATCTGATCGATAAAACACTTGTTATACGCCGACCCCGGCGCCGGCTCTGCGCTACAAGCTTGCGAGATCTCCGCCAGATCGTCGCTTTCAGGGCTCCATACTGCGGAGACGCTCACAGGATCGTCAGTCTCTTCATTCGCTTTGACCTGCATGAAGGTGACAAAAAAAGCTATGCCTACCAATGCCAATGCGACCGGAAGTTTCAGTTTTGCGAGACCCATGACCTTTTCTCCGTTGACCTCGATATCACCTCGGCCATGTAAGTGATTGAGGCCCGCTCTTCAAGGCAAAAACACCAGTTCTGAGCTGATGTTTCGACGGCCGTAACCTGAGTTGCTAAATACGGCCGCCGATTCTGAAATCATCTTACAACTGGAAAGCGCTGGAAAACACACGCTTTACATTTCTTTTTGCCGTATTGCAGTGTCGCGGACATGGCCTTTTGATTCCTGCCTCCCTGTACTGATGGACCTTGGCTTGATGAATATTTGCGCATGCGTTTACAGTTTTTTACAAATCCCGTCTACCGCCCGTGGCTGGAATCATTTACAACTTTTGTGGGGTACCTGTTTTCAAGATAAAGACGGCTGGCAAACAATACCGCCACTCTGCACCAGCAGCCGCACTCGCTTCCGGAGCATCTGCGAAAATTATGGTAGAAGGGCTGCGCTAATCGTTGTGAGCGGACTCTTAGAACAAACGGAACCTGCCGTGGAAACCAGCACGCACTCATCTGCGCTGTCGTGGCGGCGCTATGAGATGGTGCTGCTGCTAGTCGCCGCTTTGATATTTGCGGCCGGCATTATTTCCCCTCCGGCGTTGATGGACGATGTGGATGCTGTGCATGCACAGATCGCTCGCAACATGATCCAGTCCGGCGATTGGGTCATCCCGCATCTTGACGGCGTAGCCTACATGGAAAAGGCCCCGCTTCCGTATTGGCTGATCGCTGTCAGTTATAAAATGTTCGGCGTGCATGATTGGGCGGCGCGCATCCCCACAGCGCTTGCCGCCATTCTGCTGTGCTGGATCACGGCCCGCTACGGCGAATGGGCCTTTGGCCGCGAACCAGGCTTTTATGCAGGATTGGCGCTGGCGACCTGCATTGGACTTTTCCTCTTCACCCGCATCCTGATCCCTGACGTCATGCTGACGCTAACAGTGTGCGTCTGCTTCTTCGCCTTTCAGCGCGCGTTGAATGAAGACGGTGAAGAGCGCCATCCTGCGCGCTGGGCCGCACTGCTGGCGGTATCGATGGGCGTCGGGGTTTTGCTGAAGGGGTTGATCGCAGTTGTGTTTCCTGTTGCCGGCATGGTGCTCTATCTGGCGTTTACGCACCAGCTCTTTGCAGGTCACACTTGGCGAAGCCTGCGTCCCATAACCGGAATTCTCATCTTTCTTTTGATCACGGCGCCCTGGCATGTTCTGGCAACTCTGCGCATGCCGCCGTACTTCAATTTCAGTATGCACAGCGGTCCGGGAGAGTATCACGGCTTTTTCTGGTTCTACTTTATGAATGAGCACGTGCTGCGCTTCCTGGGATTGCGTTATCCGCATGACTACAATACGGTCCCACGCGCGGCTTTCTGGCTGCTAAACCTGGCGTGGCTTTTTCCCTGGAGCGCCTATCTTCCGGCGGCGGCCAGATTGAGTTACAAGCCGGTGGACCGCGCCGGACGGACACGTCTGCTGGCGTTGTGCTGGGCAGGATTTCTGCTGGTCTTTTTTACTTTTTCAACCACGCAGGAGTATTACTCCATGCCCATTTATCCGGCGCTGGCGCTATTGCTGGGCTGCGCAATGGCGGAAGATGGACGCTGGATTAACATCTCTACCAAGACGCTGGCCGCAATCGCGACGGTGGCCGCGTTGGCGGCGGGAAGCGCGCTTTTTGTGGTACGCAACCTGCCAACGCCGGGCGATATCTCCAGCGCGCTTCAGCAACATCCTGAGGCCTACACGCTGTCGCTCGGTCACATGGGTGATCTTACCCTGCAGTCGTTGGCCTACCTGCGGCTGCCATTGGCGATCGCGGCCGGCGCATTTCTAGTGGGCGCCGTGGGCGCTTGGTTACTGCGCGGCAAGCGAGTGTTTCTGGCTCTGGCAGCCATGATGGTCCTGTTTTTTCATGCCAGCCGATTGGCGTTGGTCGCTTTTGATCCTTACTTATCGTCGCGGCCGCTGGCGCAGGCTCTACTTCATTCGCCCGAGGGCCGTCTGATTATCGACGGCGCCTATTATCCGTATTCTTCTGTATTGTTTTACGCCAACCGCGATGCTCTGCTTCTGAACGGTCGCATCAACAATCTTGAGTATGGCTCTTACGCCCCCGATGCGCCCCGCGTTTTCATTGACGATTCTCAGTTTGCACGTACCTGGTCAGGTACAGCGCGCTTTTATCTGGTGACGGACGGACAACAGATGGCCCGGTTGAGCGCGCTCGTGGGCCGCCAGAACCTGCACCGGGTAGCTGAGAGCGGCGGCAAACTTGTTTTGACCAACAGCCTTTCCGGCGCGACTGCGGATGGCTCAAGCCCAACGGAGATCGGACCCGCATTATGGTGATCCTCGCTACTGTATTCGCTGTGCTGCTCGCCGGTTCCCTCGTTTATTGTGTACTCATCTGTGTGGCCACCAGACGTTATCTTGCGGTTCCTCTGCCGGCCCCGGGAAACCACTTGTCCATCAGCATTCTTAAACCGCTGTGCGGCTACGACGAAGGCCTGGAAGAAAATCTGCGCAGCTTTTTTGTGCAGGACTACGCCGCCTATGAAGTGCTGCTCGGCGTACATCGCGAAGACGATCCTGCCGCGCTGCTGGCCGCGAAGATCATCGGCGAATACGCCGGCAAGGTGAAGGCGCGCTTGATCATCACCGGAGAATCTCCCATCCCCAATGCCAAAGCCTACAGCCTGAACCGCTTGGTGCGGGAAGCAAAGCACGATCTGCTGGTGATGAGCGACAGTGATATTCGCGTCAAGCCTTGCCTGCTGGCACGCCTGGCGCAGGAGTTTCAGGATGAACGCATTGGGCTGATTACCTGTCCTTATCTTGCCGTGCCTGGACGAAGCTTGTGGTCGCGGCTGGAAGCCATTGGCATGAACACGGAGCTGCTGGGCGGAGTCCTGGTGGCGCGCATGATGGAAGGAATGCGTTTTGCCCTGGGCTGCACGCTGGCAGTACGCCGCAGCGTGCTTGACGACATGGGCGGCTTCAGTTATCTGCAGGATTTTCTGGCCGAAGATTTCGTGATCGGCCAGCGGGCAGCCGAGTTAGGACATGGAGTGCTGCTCTCCTCGTGCGTGATTGAACACCGCATTGGCAGCCAGGGACTGCTCGCCAACTTCGGGCATCGTATCCGCTGGGCGCGGAGTACACGCCGCTCACGGCCCGCCGGCTATTGGGGACAGATCTTCACTTATCCTCTGGCATGGGCGCTGCTGCTCTGGGCGACATACCATGTCGCATGGCCGGTGATTCTTATTACTCTGGTTTTGCGTGGCGCGGCGGCGGTTGCCACCGCGCACTTTGTCCTTCGCGACCCCCTCATCCGCCGGCAGTGGTGGCTGCTGCCGCTCCAGGATGTTTTAGGAGTGCTGGTGTGGATCAGCGGCTTTGCCGGCGACACGATCGTCTGGCGCGACCGCAAATGCACCGTACTGCGCGATGGAAGACTACATGTGAATCCCTGAGATAATAAAAAAGAAACCTCCGCATAACGCGGAGGTTTTTTTCGAAAGACCGCAGCTGGTTATTTGCTTGTTGGGCAGCTGCTGGAAATCATCTTGACTTTTTGCACGGTAAAGGTGTTCTGTGATCCACTCGCGCCACCTGCAGAAGCGGATGATCCGGCGCCTGCGCCGCTTGTGCTTCCAGCAGCTGATCCTGCACCGGCTTCTGACCCGGTCAGGCGAACCTGATGGCCAACATGCTCAGTCAACTTGGAGGTGTCGCCGGCCAGTTGCCAGGCTTTTCCGGTGCTATCGGTAAGCGTGTAACTTCCCGCTGAGCCACTCAGGCATCCTTCAATGGAAGTGCCGCTGGAAGTTTCTGTTGTTTGTGTGGTTGTGCTCTGGGTTGTGGTGGTGCTGGGAGAAGTCTGTGACGGAGAAGTTGCCGACGGACTGGATTGGTCGGTCGACGGCTTTTGCGTCGGGCTGTTCTGCGCCACAAGCCAAACGCTCGAGAGCAACAGAATTGATGTGATCAGATATACCTTTCTCATTAGGTCCCTCCTAAATTACTTCTGGCCCGCAGAAGCGGCCATTGAGAGTAAGTCAGAAGCAGCGCTAAAAGGTTAGAGAACTGGACATGCCGCCGGGTTTGCCTGGTGCGAACGGAATAAAGCCAGGATTGCCACTGGTGAAAAGCCGCTGGAGTGAACTGTGTTTCAGCAGAGCTGCGGAACAGGCCGTCAGAGTTGCTGGGCAGAGTTGCTGCTCGAAAAAGGGCCACAAGAGCAGAGTTCCTGAGCCATTCAGCGCTGGTTGCTCAGTCTTTTGGGGGTTTAATCGCGCTCGGATGGCTTACGGCCGAAACCGCGCCATCGGGTTTTGTCAAAAGCTGGTAAGCCTCCGCGATTGTCAGGCTGTCGCTCACTCGCTTGAAATCGGTCACGCGCTGCTTTTGTTTTACGTTGATACTTTTAAAAATAACTGCATGGCCAGACATGGTGACGTCCAGCGAGACTACATCCCAGTGCCCTTGCCCCACATCGTTCTGCACCACGGAGAACGTTCCACCTTTATTGAGCCTGCCGAGAAGCCCCCAGCCAAAAGTGACGTCTTCAAAAAGCGTTCCTTCCATGCGCGCCATGCGGCCTGCGGCGCGATCGATCCACATCTTGCCAGCGAGAGATTTAAACACCTGCAACTCCCGCGTTGGCGCATCGTAGTGCGGGTTGGGGAAGAATGTGAGCCGGACTTGCCCGTTTTCCTCGCCATCATACTTAAAGATAAAGGCGTCGGGGATGGCTTTGAACATCATCGTCAGTTTGTCTTCGTCGTCTTTTTCACGTTTGGCGCGTTTGGCCCGCTCCCCAGGATCCTCCACCAGCTTCTTCATGCGCGCGTCGTCATTGGCCCGCTGTTCGGCGTTCAGGGGCTGGCCGTTGATCAGCAGTGTGCGCGCGATCTGGCCTTCTTTGGCGTCGATGACGTCGCGATCCTGGCTGCCTTTCTCATCTTCCCGATGAAAACGGTACCGCCAGTGGGTATGGTCGTTTTTCTGGGCATCTAATTCGCGCTGCAACACCTGGCGCATGTAATCGTTCGGGTTGGAAGGAAGCGGAGTTATAGTCTCCGCGGCGCCGGCGTGGTTCTGCTGCAGAGCAAAGACGCAGCTTGCGGCGAAGACGAGGCCAGCCACACTCCACAAGAGCTTACGGAAATTCATAGTCCCGAGCAGATACATTGTTAGACGCCGAAAAACCAGCAGCTAGTTGCATTTTACATCCAGACCACGGGAACGCTCGGGCAGGCTTTTGCCGAAGCTTCCCGAACGGCCTGCCTTTTAGATGAACTGAGATGACTGATGGAAGGGAGAATCGCGGGAAAAAAGAAGAGGCGGCCTTGCAGCCGCCTCGTGGTTATCGACCTTTCCGGAAAGGCAGTCCCATTGGCTCGATTCGTCGCAACCTCAGTCAGGACCGCTGTTCCCCTGGTTTCGGTCCCGCTTGTGGCCGCGACATTCCGTCGGTCGACGTTTTACTTAAATGCAAACCGGAGGCCAAACTGGCCGGGAATTCTCAAGCTTTTTCTCCTTCGTAAATCAAACAAAATTAAGGTTGTTACAGTCATGCTGTGATACGTAACCAAAAAGTTAATATTTACTTTAATGTAAATACGAAAAACTGAGCATGTAGATGCCGCCAATAAGCACTGGATTGCCTTTCCGGTGCACACCTAGAGTAACTACTTCATTTTTCCCGACGGCAGTAAACTACTGGCAAATCCTGATTGATCTGCGACAGGCGTTACAAAACTCGTACGTCAATTTGAATTGGTCTGAAGAGCGAAAACAAAAGAAAAGGTGCAACATGTGGAAAGCACGTCCTGAAGACAACAAGCCCGTGAGCGTGAACCCGCCACAGCCTGCGCAGCCCGCTTCCCCCCTCGCTGCCGCCATGACTACACCCTCAACACCGGCCCAAGCGCCGGTCTCGCAGAAGGAGACCCCTAAAGTTATGGAACCACATCGTGGAGACGTAGGTCATATCGGCAAGTCAGTTCATATTCGCGGTGAACTCACCGGGAGCGAAGATCTTTATCTCGATGGAGAAATTGAGGGCACGGTTGATCTCCGCGACCACGCTCTGATCATCGGCCCCAATGGAAAAATCAAGGCCACCATCACAGCCCGCGATCTGACCGTGCATGGCAAAGTGGAAGGCAACATCAACGCGGGTGGCCGCGTGGAACTGCGCAAATCCTGCACCCTGATCGGCGACGTGACGACGCAGCGCATCGTGATTGAAGATGGGGCATTCTTCAAAGGCGCCATCGATATTCGCGATCGAGAAAAAGATTCCAAGACAGAGAAGGTTAAGCCCATGGCAGCGGCGGCTTCTGCCGGAACCGGCGTGAGTTCCAGTTCCAGCTCCGGCGCCATCACGTACAACGCTGCACCAGGAACACAAGGTTCCTTTTTGGATACCAAATAAGGTAAATTAGAGGGGCTTTGAGCTCCTCTGGTCACAATCTCAAGCGATGGTTCCGTGGAGCAGACGCCTCCCAGGCAAAGTCTGCCGGGCCAGGCAAGACTGCACCACGGACCACGCGCCGCTGTATCGGCCTGGGCGACCTGCTGCGCAACCTCAAGAGCGCCGGCGAGCAAAAAATCTGCGTGCTCGACCTTGGTCCAACCTCTCCGAACAATATTGCCCTGATCACGGGACTCGGTGCGCGGGTCTTTAATGAGGACATTCTGCGCGAATCTCAGGATCCGGCGTATACAGTCAAGCAGGAGGATGGCTCGGTCCAGATCGATCCTGCCAAGTTCTTCGCTGAAAACCTGAATTACGCTGCTGACCAGTTTGACGCGATTCTGTGCTGGGATGTCACGGATTACCTCCCAGAGAGCCTGGTAAAGCCCTTGGTGGAGCGTTTACAGGTTATGTTGAAGGTTAAGGGCAATCTGCTGGCATTCTTCCATACCAAGGACGCAGGACCGGAATCTCTGTATTCGCGCCATCATATTGTTCCACCTGACGTCCTGGAACTGGAGCCGATTCAGGGGTTCCGTTTGCAGCGTATCTTCAATAATCGCCATATTGAAAACCTCTTTAAGGACTTTGCTTCGCGTAAATTCTTTCTCGGCCGCGACAATATCCGCGAAGTTCTAATGGTTCGGTAATACCCCCTCTTAGAGTAAATTTTACTTTCGGTTAAATTCGTGGTGAGTAGAGTGATCGCCAATTGTGGTACCGCGATACCACAATTAGATTCAATTCAGCTCACTTCCTTTTCGACTTCTCTGCGGCACTTTGAAATACTCTCCGGTAACGCAGTTTAGTCATTGTAAATAAACGACTTAATTTCATTGCAAAACTTCATCGAGACCTACGTTCCTTGGGCAAGCAGATTGCACTAGTCCTCATGTTCGATTGGACTGACGGTAAAAAAACTGGGGACCCTCAACGGGCCGAGAAGGTAGGTCAAAAAATGTCTAGCAGCCTGGGTGTGATGAGCAATTTGGGAATTCTGATTCCCGCCGTTGAAAGTCGCACAGCAGAATACGAAGCTATTTATAACGAACACCGCCACAGGATCTATTCACTGGCGTTCTGGATGACCGACAACGAGCTTTCCGCGGAGCAAATGGCCGCTAACGTTTTCCTGCGTGCCTTCGCTACCAGCGCAAGCCCCAGAACTGAGCATATCGATCAGGCATTTCTTAGCGTAGTTCGTGAGTTTACATCGGTTGGCGCCCTTACTCTGAATAAGAGCGTTCCTCAAAGCCGGAGCGTTCGGGGCAATGTAAAGCGCGTGCACTTGGAACGCGCGGTTGTGCAACTTCCGGCGACTGAAAAATTAATTTTCCTGCTGCATGATGTGGAAGGCTACGACCATCAGAGGATCGCGCGCCTGCTCGGCATCGACGAAAAAGAATCGCAGTTTGCAGTGCATCAGGCCCGGGTTGAGATTCGGGAATTGGTTTCGCGAATGTTGTGATGATTCATCTCCTCTCTCCTTACTCTCCAACCCCTTCGAAAAAGAAGGGGTTTTTTATTAAGGGTTCATAATTCTCAGGCGCGTTATTAACTTTAAGAGTGTTTATTTATGTTAATTTGCGCGATGGTCGAAACTTTTTTGCGAATATTGCGTCTATCCTAGTAACAACATACGCAGTACCCCCACGTGGGCGTCGCCCCTATACCGGCGCCCACTTTCTTTTTTGCCCAAATATCTTTTGGTCGTGATTGCCCCGGGCTTGCGCCGTTCCAAGTCGGTTCTGTGTTCGTTCGAACCCCGACGACCTCTCAGGGGCAACAGACGGCAATGACTTTGATTCTTAAATGTAAGCAGACGAGCTTGGGAAAAAGCTCTGCCGCTTTTCGCGCCCGGAGAATATATTGGAGTTCAATGGCTGTACTCAGGAGGACAGAATGGACTGGAAAAAGACACTGATGTACGGATCGTTTGCCGCCGGCGCAGTACTCTTCTTGACCGGACGCCGTCCCGCAGGCCTGGCCGTTGCCGGCATCGGCGTAGCCACCTTTGCTGCTGAACATCCGGAAAAATTTGAAGAACTCTGGGACCGTATGCCTGAGTACATTGAAAGAGGCGAGAGGTTCGTCAATATGGCGGCCAGCTTCCTGGAGCGTCTGGGCGAACATCGCGGCGGAGGTTATCGCAACATTCCCGTGGCTGGCGGCAACCGGTACTGAGTCGCCGCCGGGCTTTCTTTTCCAATTTCCAGCGAGATCCGCTGACGCTCGGCGTCATCAATCTGCTGCGCGAAGCGCGCGAACGCTGCGTATTTTTCCGGCGCTATTACCTGTACAGGAATGTGAAATTCGCGGTGGATATCAATCTGCCGGGCTGTATGCGTGAAGCGTACTGCGTAGTCTCCAAATTCACTTTTACCGGCAAAATCCGCGGGAACGGTACGCGCCTGCATGCCGTCGGCAAGATGCAGGCGGAAGGTCGTAGTCTCAAAGAAAAGTGATTCGATATAGAGCGGAAACTTGCGCGCCGTCGCCTTGGCATAGCGCGCCCTCAGCCCAAGCGATGGTGCCAGTTGGTCGATATCGATTGTGCTGCCTTGCCGGGTGACGAACTGCGGTACCACGCAATGCAGTGAAATCTCCAGCAATTGATCAGGATCGTTCTCATGCCGAATGGAACCTGTTACGGCCGCGGCTTCAGGAAATATGCGCATGGCCAGTTGCTCGAAGAAAGCCTGTCGCTCGTGCCCACCGGCATTATGCAGGAGACCGCGGATCTCCTGCGAGCGTGTAGCGCCGAGGCGAATTTGAAGATCGGCCATAAGGTCGTTTTGCCGGAAAGAAAGCTCGCCTTCGGCGATGCTCTTTTCATTCCCGGACCGCGCTGCCAATGTAATGATCTCCGGCTTTTTTGCGCCGTCGGAAGAGAGCGGTAGGAACAGGGCAGCATGCGTTTCCAGTGAGGGCGAGATGCTGGCGAAGGGAAGATCGTCGGCCTCAGCGTCAACATCAAGAGTTTCGCCGTTGGCGAATTCGAAGCGTATTAGCGGTTCGGTGTAACAGGAGAGATCATTTTGCCGGTCGCAACTCTCATCAATTTTGCGCGCCAGCACCAACCCGGCTCTGAGCCCGGCTGCCCGCGCTAATGCCAACAACGCTGAGGTACGGCTGCCCTGACTGTTTTGCAGTGTGTCTTCCGCCGGGTAAGCGGCCCAATCGGGCCCGGTGGAATCAATCCGAGTGGTTACAAAACGATAGAGACGCCTGGCTTTTTCGCTTTCGCCAAGGGTTGGCGGCAGTTGTAACTGCCGGCTGGCCTCATTGACGTGCAGGCCTGACCGGGTTGCATCGAACAGTTGGTCGCGCAAACGATCCTGCGTTTCTTCGGCTGCAGAAATCGTGACCGTGGGCAGCAGATCGATGGATGGCAGGAATGACTCAGCGACAGTCTGGGGAACGTTGTTGCGCTCCCATATGCGGATAACCGCGCCATTATTTTCTCCCACCAGTGGCTGTGGAGCTCCCGCCTGTTCGTGGATATTCAACTTCGCCTCAGCGGGGCTAAGCAGAACCAGTCGTGAATAAAGAACCGGCACGTCAAAAGAGCCGAAAGTCATGGCGGTTGCATCTTCCGGCGACTGCTGCAACTCGGGATAATGTAGAACGTACTCTTCTTCGATCGCATCACCAGGTTCGAGCGCGGGCATGGAGATGGAAGCTTTCTGTTGCGCCAGCTCAGGTTCAATCACCTGGCCGGTTGATTTGATGGTGCGCAATTCCAACAGGTCTGCGCCGCGAGGCAGTTGAATCTCACCGTAATGACTGATGCCGTCTTTGTTCAACGGGCGCGTGATACGGTGAACGTAAGCCGAGACAGTGCCGTCATGCTGGATTCGAATCACTTTGTCCGATAGTAGAACCACGGCGTTGCCCCCGGAGAAACTCCGTTTCGCCGAGCGTTGTACCAGATCAAGGCCGTCGCGACGATAGGGAACATAGAATTCCTCGCCCTGTGTGAAGCCCGCTGCGCGCTGGCTTTTGCTGTCGTAGGCAGAGCTGGGATCGCCGGCCAGCCGCGCGTAGGTGGCGGCGTTGGGCGCCAGGTCGTGCAGTTGCTTGGCCTGCAATCGCGCCGCGCTCTGCTGGTTCGCCAGGATGAGTTGCTCGATCAGGAGCCGTCGTGCGGCGCGATGGAGAGGGTTCTTCACAACCAATTGCTGCAGCCAGGCGGCGGCCGCGCCGTGGCGTCCTGCATCGGCCAGAACGCGGGCATATTGCAATGACTCGGGCGTACAGGCAGCCAATTGCTGTTCGAGTTGTGCGGCCTTGTCGTGTTCCGCCGCGGAGCTATAGAACCTGACTGCTTCCACCAGATGCGCACAGGAAGGATGCACCGCAAGCAGCCGGGCCAGAAACTCCGGCGCATTTGTCTGGTTGCGCGAGAAATTGAAAGCTAATTGCAAAGCCGTTTCCGACTGTGGACGCTCGGCCAGAATATTCATTACTTCAAGGCGGGCCTCGTCGGTTTGCCCACGCGCTGCAGCGCTCTCGCATGACTTTAGCCGGGCCAAGAGTGCTGCGGGCTGGGAACTGCCAGCTGCTTTCCAGGCAGCCTCGGCCCTGGACGAACGGTCTTCCGCAGCGGAGTACAGCAGAGCACGCAGATACTGCGCCGCGCCGGCGTTGCGGTCTTCCTCAGAATCAAGCCGGCGATTCATGCTTACAAAATCGCCGCGGAAGTATGCGGTGAGCGCGGATGCGTAACCTTCCAGCGGCTGCGGCAATTCAGGTCTCTTGGCTGGACTCAGAAATCGTGGATGAAGCGCGACGCTCAAGGGGGCGGCATCGGCAGTGAACTTCAACACAACGCGATGGTGACCAGCACGAAGTCGCACTAAGCTGGAATCGCGGTTGGCCCCGGCAGCAGAACGAGAATCATGCCGCAGCGCCTCATGGCCGTCGATCAGTACGGCATACGTTCCGGAGCTCAGAACTTCCACCTGGTAGGTTTGTGAAGCCGGGATGTTTAGATCGCCGGCAGCGTAGAAAACTCCTGGACCAGAAAGATAGTCGGGCAGGGAGAGCATGCCATCACGGAACCAGAAGCGCTCGGTCCTGACGATCTTAGAAGCGCTATTGATGGCGACAGTTTTCTTCCTGGCTGCGTCCGGTCTCGCGCCCTCCTGCGTAGCCACTTCGACATCCACATACTGCTGCTGAACAAGCTGATCGGCTTCAGCAGGCCAGCCCCGGTCGAAGTCGATGTTGTTGTACTTACCAAACGGCCCAACGATGCGCCAGTGCGTCAGCAGCCCGGCAGAGCGTGCAGCCTGGTCAAGATCGATTCTGGGGTGGCCATCCGTTGCAGCGGCCACGAGCGCGAGTCGCAGGTTCAGCGTGCAAGCATTGGCCAGAGCGGCTGCCGCGCGGATGCGGCGTGTGACTGAGTTGAACGCTCGAGTGTTGCCCGTATGCTCCAGCACGCGGTTGGAGGCCACCTCCTGAACTGTGCTGCTGGCCGGCAACATGCAAAGCCGCAACGCGGAATCAAGAACCAGCTCGGGGCGATCCGCAAGCTCGGCGGTTTCCATGCGCACAAAGAGCGCCGTCGTGTCGTTGGAGTTGTCCTGAATCCGCGTCTCGGCTTCCTGCGCTGCTGTTGGCAAATCAAAATCGGAAACAAAGCGCTGAGCCAGCGGATCAGGAGGGGTTTTAGCCGGCACAGGTTGGCTTGTCTGCGGAAGCGCGGCGGCTGCCGCCAGAACTGACATCGTCAGAACACGGAGAGCTATCCTCATTGCGGCAGGCTCACCGTGATTTCACCGCGGAAGCCCCGCTCCACCTGAGAGCAGAACTGCCGGAAAGCAGGATAGTCCTGGGCGCTGACGCGCGCGGTTTCAAATTCCACGTGGCTCTGCACCAGGATCTCTCCGCCGGATTTTTTGTAGTGCAGCCGCATGGTGCCGAAAGCACTGGTGATGTTCTGATCGCGAGGCAGGGCCGCAACCTCTGCGCCTTGCGGCAAGGCGATATGAATCTCTTCTTCCGTGGTCCAGGGCGAAGGCAGTACCAGGTCCTGGGTGCGCGTGCTGGCCGCAGCCAAGGCAGCTACGTAAGCGCGCGGCATCCACGATGAATTGAGCGAAACCACACGCTTTTGTTCAAACGAATTCAACGCTCCCTGAAAATCGACGCTTACGGCTGACGAGAGCTCTTCGGCGCCACGGACCGCGACGCGGTCAACCTGCACGGAAGGGAAGACCTCGGCCAGCTCGCGACGAAACATATCCAGCTGCTGCTCCGGGACAGCGAGGTCATGGCGCAATCCGGGAGCATCTTCACCGCGCGTGACCGTAGAGCCACTGAACTGGATGACGCCCTGCGGCGAAACGGAAGCCCGAATGGTATGACGGGTGAGATTGTCTGCAGCGCGACTGACAGGTATGCGGCGCAACTGCGCTGATCCGCTCAGGTTTACGGTCAAAGCCAGCGCACCCTGGTCCTCCAGAGGCAGCTCATGGCCGGCGTATTCTGCAGTGCCGTCGAGCCACATTTCATACCGTGGCACATAAACGATGGCGTGATTGAACAGCGCAATCGATGCCGTATCAGAAGCGACGTCGCCGAGCGAACGTGTACGCACCAGCGCAATTTCGGCTTCAATACCGGCGGCCCGCAGCAGCGCGATCATCAGGCTGGCTTTGTCTTTGCAATCGCCGAAGCGGCGGGCGTAAATCTGGGTGACCGGGTAGGGCTTATAGCTGTAGATGCCGAACTCAAGCGCGACATAGTGAGTGCTGCGCAGAACAAATTCCTGAATGGCAGCGATCCTTTCCCGATCGTTGTGCGCCTCCTGGATCGTACGTTGCAACTCGCTTTCAAGCGAGGGATCAAGCGCAAACTGCGGGCGAATGAGATCGGCGTACCAGGAGCCGAGCTGCTTCCAATCGCCCATGGTGGAAACATGCACGTAGGGCGAGAGCTCGGTGATTCCCGGACTGCGCGGCTCGCGCGACAGTGCGGGGAGGGAACGGGCCTCCCAGGTAAAGACCTGCAGGCCGTCTTTTTCCGAAATCACTGCCGGAGCAACTTTTTCCGCATGAACAAAAATCTTTTGCGCCCTGGGCGCCAAAAGAACGTAGCGCTTGAGCTGAGCGGAGCTGTGTCCGGCAAAGAGGACCAGTTCACCAAAGTATCCGTTGTAGGCGCTGCCGCGGAGTTTGGGGGTGATGGAGTATTCCAGTTCTACCACGTCGCCCTTTTCCAGACCGGCGTAGCGTAGCTGGCGTGACCGCATGTCGTAATACATGGACGAGTAGTCGGCCAGCTCGCGATCACCCAGCTCCTGTGCGTCAAACACGCCGCCGTCTTTCTTCAGCACGCGCGCGCGGACTACCTTTAACTCCTGCGTGGAAGGTGAATAGCGAATGGCACTCAAGCGGTGCGCGTCGATTGCAGCATCGGAGCCGAGATAGAAAATCTGCTGCACGTGAACGCGGTCCAGGCCACTCGGGAGCAGCTCCTGAACGCGAATGTCAGCCAGGGCAAGGTCGGTGGGTTCCGGAGGATTTGCTTGCACTTCTTTGGCCAGGACCAGTGGATCGGCCAGATACTCAGCGTCTGCCTTGACAGCATCACGATGCGCTGTGCCCGCGGCCACGGCCAGCTCCTGCTGCGCTTCGCGGGTAAGGTGGAGCTGTTCGTAGACCTGCGCGAGACGGCGATGGGCTTCGGCATTGCTGTTGTCAAGCGCAAGCAGATGCAATAGGGAATTGCGGGCGCCTGCCGCGTCGCCGCAATCGATCTGCACCTGGGCCAGGCGCGACCAGATGTCAGGCAGGCCCGGTACCAGGCGAGACAACGCGAGATAGTCAGCCTGCAGGTCATACTTCATGTGGCGGCGTTCATGGAAGCGCGCCAGCAACTCAAGCTGTTCGCGATCGTCGCCTTTTTCCGCGACCACGGCGGCAGCAAGTCGCGCGGCATCGTCGAGCAGGCCGATTTGTTCGTAGTCGAGCGCCAGGCGTGCCTGCAGCCACAAAGGAGCAGGCCATTGCTTTTCCAGGGCCCGCAATTCGACCAGTGCAGCGGAGCGCAGACCGAGATTGAGATATAGCGCAGCCTTGCGCTCGCGAACCACAAAATCATCCGGCGCGATGAGAGCTGCTGCGTTTAGAAGGTCACGGGCTTTTTCGAATTGTTGTCGGCCAACGTAGTAAGCGGCGAGTTGCAGCTTGATTTGCGGACTCTCCGGGTCCAACGCCAGCCCTGACTGCAATGCGGCAAACCTGCGCAGAGGCTCATCACTCAATTCAGCAACGCGCAGCCAGCGAGGCGCACTGGGAGCAAGCCGCGCTGCTTGCAGCATGTGATCGCCGGCTTCTGTGGTTCCTGCAAGGTGTTCGAGGGCAGCCAGAGTCTCGAGTACCCCGGCATCGGTTGAGAAAGCGTTCTGGTCCGATCCAGCCAATACTTGCTTGCGCGACTCAGGCTCTGCATACCAGTGTTGGGTGCGCGGTTGTGAGGGCAGACGGAAGGCACGGAGGTCGTCAAGACAGGCAGCAGCTTCGGTCCTGATCAGTAGATCTTCGGTATTCGACTGCCGAATATTTTCCAGGACATTCTGGACCTGAGCACGGTCGTTTACATAGTCGCGGAGATGCTGAATGCGGTCGAGCAGGACCAGTTTTTCGAGCTTGGCAGCGGAGGTCCAATTTGCCTGCAGTTGCTGCAACTCTGAATCGTAAGGATTGCGAGGCTGCGCATTGAGCGCCAGGAAGGGCGCAAGAAGACAAACCAGCAGCATGTGTCGCAGGCTGAGCATGTCTTTGTTCACCGGAAAAGCGCTTAACCGCAGGGGAGGATACGAATGCCCCAGGCGGCTGTTTTGCCGCCCGGGGAAAATCGCAAATCAGTCTTGAGCCGCTTCCCTCTCCCGCTCCGTTTCCCCCAGGTTTTTAATCTGCCGGCGCCGGATAGGCTGCTGACTCGTCGTGATTGGGTTAAGGTGCTGTAAGTATCCAGCTACTCACAATTTAGGCCCATTCAGGGAATGTCTTAGAGGGTAGGTAATTTGACCTTAGGCTGCGGACAAAAGACGCACATCCTTGGATTACCGAGGTTCATCTGACCATAGAAGAAACAGGGGTGTACTTTCCGATCCTATGTTACGACTCTTGCTCTCGCTTGCCATGCTAGCGTCCTGGGCGGCCGCGCAAGCACAAACCCCAGAACAGCATCTTGAGGAGGCCGGCTCTGCCGCGGTTCTGGCGCATTCCACGTTTGCCCACGGATATCGCCACGGCTACGAAGAGGGCTACCATGCCGGTAATACTGACATCAACATGGGCCGTCTGATGCGGGCAAAGCTCGCAGATTTGCGCGACGTAAAAACTCGCTACTCGTCAAAGTTTGGACCGCGTTCTGTCTTCGATAAGGGTTTTCAGGCAGGATTAAAGGCCGGATACAGCGATGGCTATCTGGGAAGAAGCTTTCGCGCGGTAGAGAACCTGCGTTCGGTAGCCGGCTCGCTGGAGCAATCGCCTTTGCCGGCTGATCCAAAGCATGCCGTCTTTGATGAGGGTTTCCTTACCGGATACGGTGATGGCTTTGAGCGCGGCGGTTCTGACAATTCCTCTGCCGCCCTGATCGATTTTCACTACGTGAGCTGTGCCCATCCAACCAAGCAGGCCGACGCGGCGGCCGAAGGAAGCTACTGCGAAGGCTATCGCCGAGGCTTTGCGCTTGGTCATGATGACGGTTTTGCGCTGCGTCCGGGAAGCACTCGTATGGAAGCCAGCAAGTAACCCCCTAGGCCGAACCCCTCAATCTTGCGCTGCAACTTAAGTACATGTACCCTGCTAACCAATGGGCTTGGGCCGAGGTTCATGATACTTTCAGATCGTACATGCAATTTTTTGCTTACAATGCAAAGTTAATACGCCACGGTCTCGGAAGGAGCATTGATGAAAGCAGGCGCATCGAAGAGAACGATTCGCATCGCTGTGGTTGAGAGTGACCCGCTGCGTTTTATTGGATTGAAAAGTTTGTTTGATACGGAAACGGATCTGGAACTGGTCTCCTGCAGTCTGGCAGAACTGGGCCCGCGCAAAGATATTGATCTGGTGCTGCTGGGTACGCGCGCGGGGCAGAACCTTTTTGACGTGATGGCTGGACTCAAGGCCGCACGGCCTGATCTGCGCATCATCGTCACCGGCAGCGGCGCGGATGATGAGACGATACTGAAAGCTCTGGCTGCGGGCGCTAAAGGCTACGTGGACGAAGCCGCATCACCAGCGGAGTTTATTCAGGCCATGCGGATTGTTCACGCCGGATCAGTCTGGGCGCCGCGTCGCGTCCTGTCGATCTTTATCGAACGCGTGACCTCTTCACCAGGACGTATTTTCCCCGCAGGCCGCGTTACCTTTACCGATCGCGAAAAAGAAGTATTGGAGCTGCTGGTGGTCGGGCGATCAAACAAGGAGATTGGGTCGGTGCTGGGTATCGAAGAGCGCACGGTGAAGGCGCACGTCGCCAAACTGATGCGCAAGGTGGGCGTGCAGAACCGCATTGCGCTCTCCGTCCACGCCATCACGCATTCGCTGGTGACATCGTCAAAGTAGATTTCTCCTCTGCCGTAGGAAGCCCGGCGTGCCTTGCCGGGCTTTTTCCATGCGAAAAAGATGCAGCGGCTGTTAACTAGAAAGGTATCCCCCCAGGTACATGTCCAAAACGGCATCATTGCCGGAACCCCGGTTACTTGCCGCGAAAATAGCCCGGGTGGATACTCTACTCACCTACCACAGAACCTGGGAGACGGGGTTGGACACGGTTACGAGGGTCACCGTATCCAACCCTTTATTATTTTTCCGCATCTTCTTACCTGCTTCCAGCTCCCAACGGATAAAATCATTTTTGAGGGGATTATGAAATTCATGTTTCGTGTTGTGCTTTTGGCACTTTTATTGACGGGTATGTCGTTTTCTGAAACCGCCGCGGGCCGCGTCGAGTCGGCAGCTACGGTGTTGAATGAAATTATGGCCACGCCGGACAAGGGAATTCCGGAAGAGATCCTTGGCTCGGCCAAGTGCGTGGCTGTGGTGCCGTCATTGATCAAGGGAGGATTTGTGGTCGGCGGCGCGCATGGCCGCGGCATGGCTACTTGCCGGATCGCATCAGGGTGGAGCGCGCCTGCGCCGCTCACGACGACTGGTGGAAGTGTCGGTCTGCAAATCGGCGGGCAAGCCGTGGACCTGGTGATGGTGATCATGAATGACCGCGGCATGACTGCGCTGCTGACCAGCAAGTTCAAGCTGGGCGCAGACATTTCCGTTGCAGCCGGGCCGGTAGGACGTCACGCGGAAGGCTCTACAGATTGGAAGATGCGCGCCGAGGTTCTGACCTATTCGCGCGCACGAGGCCTATTTGCCGGCATCAGTCTTAATGGAGCCGCCATTAAACAGGACGAAGATGCCACACGCGAACTCTACGGGCGCATGGTGGATTTCAAGACCATCCTGACCGGATCGGTGCCGACGCCGCAGCCGGCAGAGCCGTTTGTGGCTGCCGTTCGCAAGGCCGTAGGCAGTGATACCACGGCGGCGAGCTCTTCCAGCAGCAAGACGCCGCCACCGCCGCCTCCGGCATCGTCGGCCCCGGTGAATCCGCCGGCCGCGCCAGCCCAGGCTCCAGCGACAACCCCCGCGAATGAGGCGCCGGCAAACGAACAAGCTCCGGCAGCATCGCCTTCACCGACACCTCCGCCATTCCAGATATCCAAAGCGACGATCGATCCATCTGTAATTTGAGATTTGCGTCCGATAAAAAAGCGGCGCTAGCCGAGTTCGGCTGCACAAGAAAAACGGGAGCAAATCAGCTCCCGTTTCATTTTCTACAATTTCCCTAGTGCTTGTGCGTATGCGGCGTCGCATCGTGGTGATGCTGGCCCTCGGCGTGCTCGTGTTCTTCGGCTTCTTCCTTGTAGATCGCCGGTATGCCCAGGCTGCCCTTGGCCGGCAGGTGACGGAGAAAATGAACGATGTTCCACATCTCTTCATCGGTGAGATCGCCTTTCCATCCCGGCATACCGGAAGGGCCGATACCGTTTTCGATGATCCACTTTAGCTGGCCGTCAGCATAGTCCTGAACATCTTTCGAGGTGAGGTCGGGAACCGGCGGCTGCATCCTGGTGGCGAAAGGCACTCCCGTAGCCTGGCCGTCGAGCCCGTGACAGATGCCGCAGTGATGCCCGAAGTGCTCCTGTCCTTCCTTGGCCGCGTCGGCGGAGTAGGGAATCGGGTTTTTCACGTCTTTGCCGCCGACGGTCATTTCATGCTTGACCTCATTGGCCACGGTGCTCTCGACTTTGCTGGGCTGGCTGGCCTTGCAGCCACAGAGGGCCAGAATGCCGGCGAGGGCGAGGAACGTCTGGGGAAGCTTCATGCAATGTTCTCCTTCCTGATTGCAAACATTTGACTGCTGGATATTCAGATATTGAAAAACCCGGGATCTATCAATTGGCAAGAAAGCCACAACTCCGCGCTCGAAAAGCACACGCCAATATAATTGGAGGCCGCCGGCACGGCAATGGTTACGCCAATTTGAAATATTTTCCCCTGAATGATACCGTCCCAATTTGTCCACCCTCCGGCACAAGCTTGAGTATTTTCCTGTCTGGCTGCTGGCGCGCTCGATTGGCGTGCTGCCGCGTCCGTTGGCGCGCGGATTCTGCCAGGGTGTGGGCCTGGCGGTCTATACCGTGCACCGGCGCCTGCGCAAAGTAGGCGTTCGCAACCTGGATCTGGCTTTCCCCAAAAAAAGCCGTAAACAAAAACTGCGGATCTTGCGTCAGCTTTTTCTTGGCCTGGGACGGCAGCTGGCTGAGTTTGTCCTGTTCCCGCGCTATACCAAAGAGAACGCTTCGCAGGTCGCGATCTACGAAGGCTTCCAGAATTTTGCCGAGGCGGCCGCGCGCGGCAAAGGTGTCATTTATCTGACGGCGCACTTTGGCGGATGGGAGATCAGCTCCTTTGTGCATTCGTTGAACGGCCATCCGATGAACATTGTGGTGCGCCCGCTGGACAATCCCTACGTCAATGCGCTGGTGGACCGTTACCGCACGCTTCACGGCAACAGTACCTTCGGCAAAGGAGATTTTGCCCGCGGCCTGCTGAGCGCGATGAAGCGCGGCGAGGCCGTTGGCATTCTGATGGACACCAACATGACACCGCCACAGGGCGCTTTCGTCGACTTCTTCGGAATACCCGCCTGCACGGCTACAGGGCTGGCGCGAGTGGCGCTGCACACCGGCGCCGCTGTGGTCCCTTCATTCGCCATCTGGGACAAGCAACTGGGTAAATACAAGATACACTTTGATCCGGCGCTGCAGTTGGTTTCGACCGGTGACGACGAGGCAGATGCCCTTGCCAACACTGCGTTGTTTACGAAGGTGATTGAGAACTACGCCCGCCAATATCCGGAACAGTGGTTGTGGGTGCATCGACGGTGGAAGACACGGCCGTCGGGTGGGCCGCAGATTTATTAGCAGGAAATTCGGACCGAAGAAAAAAGCGCACGACCAAGCCGTGCGCTTCAGGAGAGAGCACCGCGCGTTCTTATCAGTCGCCGATGGCCTGACTTGCTGCCCCTTCAGGCCGGTCCTTCTCAAAGAACTCGTGGATATCGCCCACGAAAGCCAGAACGGCCACTACCATTGAGCCACCGAGCCCGATAAAGAAAATCGCTTCCAGAATGCGAAGAAATAAATGCGCCATGATTGGTTACCACTTTCATCATCGGCTGCAGGCGCATAAAGAAGTTATAAAGAAGTTGGAAAGAAACCGTTGAGGACCGGCGATCTACCCTATTTTTTCTCGCCCCGTGTGTCGCGGCCGCTCTGATGCAGGATCAGCGCGGTGACCTCGCCCTTGTTGTTTTTCACGAATTCAACCTGGGCGTCGACAATCTTGAGGAAGAACATGGTCTCCGACTCAGCAAAGAGAGGATTTTTGCGTTGATTGGTGGCCTGGGCCATCAGTTGGTCGCCTTCCAGCGTGATGGCGATACTGAATGTAGGCGCTAATTCATAGTTACCCACATACTGAGCAAGGATTTTGGGCGACACGGTGATCTCCTTGCGTTCTGAGATCAGCATCACCTTCTCGCCATGCGCTACCTCGCCCAACTGGGCTGCGATTTGATCGGCGAAAGGACCATTCAGATTAGCCAGCACCGCGACGACCAATTTGTCGTCAGGAAAGTAAATCAAAGAGGTATTGAAACCTTCGATGCCGCCATTGTGAGCGATCATCTTGTGTCCGTTTTTTGTGCTCACGCCGAGCCCGAACGCGTAGTCCTGTTTGAAAGGGGTCGTCATCTTGGCCAACGACTCAGGCTTGAGCACTTTGCCGCCAAACAAGCCTTCTTCCCAGCGCAAAAGGTCCTCTGTGGTGGAATACAGAGCGCCGGCCGAGAGAGGAATGCTCATGTTCACGAAGCCGGCATTCTGCGGGCCGTCTTTGCCGCGCGAATAACCGGCAGCACGGTGCGCGATCAAGGCAGAGTTGGAGTCATAGCCTGAATCCTTCATTCCCAGTGGGGTAAAGATGTTTTGCTGAACGAAATCGGCGTAGCTCTGGCCGCTGATCTTCTCGATCAGGTAGCCCAGCAGGACGTATCCGGAGTTGGAATAATTCCACTTGCTTCCCGGCTCAAATTCCAGAGGCTTGTCCTTAAACCAGTCGACCAGCTGCTGCGGCGTCATAGCTTGCGCTTCTTTGGATTCATAATCAGGGAAGCTGGTAAAGCTGGGGATGCCGGAGGTGTGCGTCAGCAGATGGAAGATGGTGATCTTGTCCCAGGCGGCGGGCGCGTCAGGCATGTGTTTCTTCACCGGATCGTCCACTTTCAGCTTGCCACGCTCTTCCAGCAGAAGGATTGAAGCCGCGGTGAACTGCTTGGTGATGGAACCCAACCGAAATTTGGTCGTTGGTGTGTTTGGAACCTGCCACTCCAGGTTGGCGAAGCCGTAACCCTTGTCCAGGAGAATTTTGCCATTCTGCGCTACCAGCACCGATCCCATGAATTGTTTGGTAGGAACGTAAGACTGGACGATCTGTTCCATGCGGACGACTGTGTCGGTTTGCGGTTTGTCTTGCGCCAGGCAAACTGTGGTGAGGACAAAAGCAATGGCAAGCCGACGAAACATAAGTTCTCCTCGATTGTTGGCTGCGAGCTCGGGCAATTATAGAACGGTGGTTGCCGAAAGAAATGCAACGTTTGTACAGCGCTTACTCGGGGTCAAACCGGTAGCCGATCCATGGCTCGGTGGTGATGTACCTGGGCATACGCGGATCGCGTTCCAGCTTTTTGCGCAGGTTGGCGATGAACACGCGCAGGTACTCCGGTTGCTCCGTGCTGTTGCTGCCCCAGACGGCGGAGAGAATCGCGCGATGGGTGAGCACCTTGCCGCGATTGGCCATGAAGTACTGGACCAGATCGTATTCCTTGGGCGTGAGATGTATGGGCTTGCCGCTGACTTCAACGCGGCGTTGTTGAGGATCAATGCTGAAGTCGCCGACGGCGTACGCTGAATCACCCTGCGGAGGAGCGGAGCGGCGCAGCAGGGCGCGCACGCGGGCCGTGAGTTCAGCCATGCCAAATGGTTTGGAGACGTAGTCGTCTGCGCCAAGGTCAAATGCCTTGACCTTGGTTGGCTCGTCTTCGCGCACGGAGAGCACGAGCAGCGGCACCTCAGAGATCTGGCGGATGCGCGAGCAAAGCTCCAGACCGTCATAGCCGGGCATGGAGAGATCGGTAATCACGAGGTCGGGCAGCCAGGCGCGAAAACTCTCCAGGCCGGCGCGGCCGTCATTGGCGGTGCGCACCTGATATCCCGCCGACTCCAGCCCGCGCAACAGGACGCGGGTGATCTGGGCTTCGTCGTCGACCACGAGGATCTTCTTGGCCGTTTCAGTCATAGTCGTCACGCGAGCTCTCCGAGCGGGAGTTGGAATTGAACGCTGGCGCCGCGTCCGCCCGGACCTTCATGAATGCGAATCGTGCCGCCGTGTGCCTGTACGATGCCGCGCGCGATGGCGAGTCCCACGCCGAAACCTGGCTGCAGACCGGCGCGGAAAAACTTCTCAAACACCTGAGCTCGCAGCTCCGCGGGAATGCCTGGACCTTCGTCATTCACAGCGAAGTGGATGTTGTTGGCATCGCGCTCGACAGCAACCGCGATCCTGGCTTCCTTGCCGGAGTATTTGGCTGCGTTCTCCACCAGAGTGAAGATTACCTGCGAGATCAGGCGAGGATCAACCCGGAGCGGCGGTAGGCCAGGCTGGATTTCGACTTCCACGCGCCGGCCTTGCAGCAAAGGTTCGGCGCGCAGGAGCGCGTCTTCAACGATCTCGTCGGCGGAAACCTCTTTGCTGGCGAGGGCCACCTCGCCGGCCTCGAGCTTGGCCAGATCCATCATGCCCTGTATGAAATGGTTCAGGCGATCGCATTCCTGTTCAATCACCTCAAAGAGCTCGCGCTGAACCTCCGGGCTGACGGGCTCAACTCGAACTGTGGTAATCGCCGCTTTGATGGAGGTGAGAGGCGTGCGCAGGTCGTGGGTAACGGCGTCAAGCAGCGCAGTTTTGAGTTGTTCGCTTTTTCTGAGGGCGTCGGCTTCAGCTGCCTGGGCGGAGGCGCGCTCAAATTCACCGCGAACGTGGACCAGTTCTTTACGCTGCTCTTCCGTCAGTTTGACCCGCTTCTCCAGGCGCGACGAGAGCTGGCCAACCAGTACCGCGGTGGTGACAAAGACCAGAAATGCCACTACGTCTTGCGCGCGGTTGATGCGGAAGGAATAGAAGGGCCCGATGAAAAAGAAGTTGAAGGAAAGCCCGGCAAGAATTGAGATGTATAAAGCCGGCCCTCGGCCTGTGGTTACCGCAACAAGGATTACTGGAAGCACCAGCATCAGGGCGATGGTGGTCTGGCTGAGCTGGCCGCGCAGCAACTCCAGCACGGCAATCGGCGCAGCAATGGCCACGGTCGCAATCAGATAACGGACGGGCCAGCTTTCTTTCCGGGGATTCACGGCTGCCATTGTAGGCCATCGACGAAGAATCCACTCGCGGTCACGCGAGAGCGCCAGGAATGCTTTCCCCTGGAAGCTTGCAGCTGGACCAGCCGGTACCCGCGGGAGCCGTGATCACGCTAACTTCCAGCAACTCCAAGGCACTGAAGGTACCAGCAACGGTTACGGTGCCGGCGGGAAGCAGCATCATCAACTTCACGGCACAGGCAAATGGTGTTCCGAGCGCGGCGTCGGCTACGGTGACGGCTTCGTATGCGGGCGCATTTGCTCCGGCCGGGACATCGGCGGCGAGTTCGGCTATTGCGGTTTTCCCCGCGGATGTTGTGCACGTCACCAAAGCAACATGGTCTCAGTCAACCCACACATTGACCATCCAGGCCACGGATACGAATCCGGCGGCGGTGCTCAATGTGCTTTCGTCGGCAAACAATCAGCTGATCGGAAACATGAGCAGCCTGGGCAACGGTAGCTATTCGTTCCAGGTAGCGCTGCCGGCCAATCCGGTGAGCGTGAAGCTCATCAGCAACATAGGAGGTAATACGGGACAGGGCGTGGCCATCATTCCCTAGTCTGCAAGTTTGACGGAGTGGGCAGTAGACGTCCACAAGCAGGGCGCGGGATCGAGCGGGTTCCGCGTCCTGCGAACCGTTTTGCGACCGCTGGGCCGTCTGCAGGCCCATAAGACGAGGGAAGATTGAGGTTCTAAAGCCCTGAAAAACCTGCGAAAATAGAGGCATGGCCATTGTTGTGATCGGCGGGCATTCGCGCAGCGTAGGCAAAACCAGCGTCGTGGCTGGCCTGATTGCCGCCTTGCCCGAGTTCAATTGGACCGCTCTGAAGATCACGCAGTTTGGGCATGGAATCTGCTCGGCGGACGGCAAGCCCTGTGACTGCGACACCGGTGACGACCACTTCCGCGCCCTGAGCGACGAAAAAGACCTGAGCGGCGAGAGCGATACCTCGCGCTTCCTGGTGGCCGGCGCAAAGCGGGCGCTATGGGTGCGCACACGTCAGGGCCGCCTGGGCGAAGCCATGCCGGATATCGAGCGCAAAATTGCCGGCGCGGAGAACGTAATCATGGAGTCGAACAGCGTGATCCGCTTCCTGCAACCCGACCTCTATCTCACCGTGCTGGATACTGAAACGGAAGACTTCAAGGATTCAGCGCGCGAATTTCTGGGCCGTGCTGATGCGATCATCCTTCACCAGGCCAACGGCCGCGCGAAATGGAAGAGCGTTTCCCGGGACGAACTGGCCAACAAGCCGATCTTCAGGATCGAGCCGCCACCCTATGTGACCGACGAGATCGCCGGGTTTGTGCGCGGGAAGCTGACGGCGGTCACAGTACGTAAAAGCGAAGGCCCTCGAAATCTCACGCTATAATCTCTCCACCAACTGCACCTTGTACTTTCGGCCCCGGGCCCATTCCCTTTTTCGGGGAGACGTATGCTTCGTTTTCTGCTTTCTACCGCGCTTTATTTGGTCCTTGCGACTTCGGCGCTTGCCCAGGTGCAAACCGTGGGCGACGTTTCCTTCTCCGTCCCGGATGGTTGGCAGTATGCTCCAAATGCCGGCGCCGGCTTTGGCATGATGACCCTGAAACAGGGCAATAATTTCTGGGTGATGACCGTGTTTGTACCCTGGCCATCAAGCGCGAATGCCAACACGGATTTCAACACCGCGTGGCAGCGGATCGTGCTGGCGGGAGGAGCATACAGCGGCTATCCGCTCCAGCCCTATTTCGACATAACACACACCGTGGGCTATCCCGGTAAGCGAGCTGACGCCAGCAGCACGAATCGTGCGACTTATACGCGACTGTACGTGCTGGAGGCAGGGAAGAGCTTTGTGCCGGTAATGGTTATGAGCAATGATGGCATGGTGCTGAACTCACAGGAATACGTTGCCAATGCATTGCTGGGGAGCGTGCGAGTGTCGCCGCAGAAGGCTTCGCCGGTGAAAACAACGCTAACACTGGCTGATCTGGCGGGCGATTGGAAGAGCGGACTGGCCAACAGCCTAAGTTATTACAGCACCACCACCGGACAATATCAGGGCAGCTCCAACAGCTTTACCGGCGCCGGCTATTACATTGCCCCCAATGGCGCATTTACTTACAAAATGGCGGGTATGATCGGCAATAATTCTGCCAGTGACGCCGACTCCGGCGTAGTGGAGCTAAGCGGAGAATTTGTTACCTTCCAAGGAAAGAACCACGTCGTGCGCTATCGCTTTCTGAACATACAGACCGCGCTCGACGGCTCCACGGTGCTCACACTGCTGCCGCCGGGAGACATGGCGCACATCAGCATCATTCGCGATAGTGAATATTGGTCGCGAGCCCCGCAAGGCAGCACAGCAAAGAAGTAACGGCTTGGGCCGATTTGGCAGACGCGTCTGGCGTGCAATTACGCCGCTGCAGTGGAATGGCTTCCGCCTTCCAGCCCGATCTTGGCGAAGGCGATATTCAATAACTGTTTGCTGAGCAACTGCAGGAAGAACTCAGTCACCTGGATCACATCGTTAAGATCGCCGGCGGAGACGCCTGCCTCTTCCGTCTGCGCTGGCGAGAGCGGCAACGGTCGCGGCTGTTCGGCGGCCAGGGCCAGCGCCGATTGCTGAATGCCGGCGCGGTTTTCTTCATAGAGCGGCGTGAGAATCACGGGTTTAACTGTTTCCCAATAGACGCGCAAAAAATCAGGCCAGCGGCCAAAGTTGATATAGCTGGTGTTGAGAAACGGCGTACCCATGGTCTTTTTGATGTCTTCATAAATCTTGCGCGTTTCCGGAGGCGCATTGCTCTCCTGCACCAGGATCGGCCGTTCCGGATGCGAGGGATGCTCCGCCGGCTCCGTGGCCGGACGCGCGCCGGCCGAGGGATTTTCGAAGGCCTGCATCTGCGCCGCGCAGATCAGCAGCAGGACCGAGTTGTTATATAGATAAAGGTCAATTACGTCTTTTAACTCGTCTTGTGCGCCGGCGCTGAAGTCCATTTCCTGGATCTTGCGGTTGAGATCGGGGACGCTCAGGTAGTTGTGGACGCGGGTGTAAGATTCGGCCGCGATACGTTCAGCGGCAGAGAAGAACTCGCGCGTCTCCAGGGCAGGCTGGAGGGCGTTCCACAAGAGCCGGAAATACTCAGGATATGCCGCGTAAGCCTGGAACATGGGATTGACATAAGGAATCCCCAGAGCGTGCTTGATCTCAGCATAGATTTCAGAAGTGGCGCTGTCCGCTTCGGATTCCGGGACAAGGCGGAGCTTCTGTTTCTTCCAGGCCATACATGCTTCGATGGCGAAATGAGAGTTGACGATTGCATTTGTTTTCCAGGGGCTAAAGCCCATGTTTTTAGGGCCCTGACGGCACGACTAAAGTCGTGCCCTGATACCTTCAGAGGCTAAAGCCATAAAGCCAGACGTCCTGATTATCGTGGGCCGGTGACAGGAGGCATAGGCTGCTCGCGACGGGGACCATCGGTGCGCTTCTGCGTTGCTTCCGTATCGGGCTCACGCACGAACGAAGACGACTTGGGAGCGGGCCGGCGGGAGCTCTTCTTCAGGTTCTTGAGCACGTCGTCTTTATCCAGGTTGTAGTCGCGGGAAAGACGGGTCAGTGCCAGGGTCACAATGTCTGAGTGGTGGATATCTTCCGTGCCCTGGAACTTCTTGATATCGAGCCAAATCTTGTGGACCAGATGAACGTCTTCAGTCTTCATGGTAGGCGTGTGCGGGCCGATGCGGTAGGTTTCCACCGTGTAATCGGGGCGGACCACGTTGAAGACGAACTGACGCTTGGGCTCCGGCATTGCCTCCCAGCCCTGCCCGAGTTTGAAGGCCTGCTCTTCGCCGGTCATCTTACTGGAAAGTCCGGAGACCACCAGCGACGATTCCAGCGAGTTGGCCGTCTGAACAATGGCGGACCATACATCGCGCGCGGGGACCACCAATAACGAGATGCGCTTCCCGTAGCTTTCCGCGATGGAGACGGCCTTGGTGAAGAGTGTTTGCTCGTAGTCGCTGAAGATCTGCTCCATGGCCAGGTCGCTCACGGCGCTGCCGTACTGGGTGAGGCGGGCCTCCATGACGACGACATCGGTTTCGTGCGTGTCAGTGTTTTCGAGCGTCCAGCGGAGGTGGTTGAGCGTATTGAAATCGCGGACGGCCACCAGCACGTTGCCCGGGCGCACCTGCACGGTTTCTCGCCCAATGGTCTCCTGGTGCAGTAACTGAAATTGTTCCTGCATCTGTCGCTCCGCATGGGCGAACTTCTTCTTGTTGACCCGCTCGGAGACGGTGAAGACGAAGAAGAAAGTGGCCGAAAAGACCAGACCGGCGACGGTAGCGACTTCCTTGGTAAAAAGGTTGACGATCGCCGTGGAGAGTAGGACCAGATGCACCGAGGCCAGGCCGACAGGAATCTCAACTTTGCCTATTTTGATATTCGGAGGCACACGCCAGCCACGTTCGCCCTTATATTTGAATCGCAACAACAGCATGGCCAGGCTGTTGAAAGTGAAGCTCCAGATCACGCCGAAGGCGTATGCCTCGCCCAGGACGTAGACATCGCCCCGGCTGGCGATGATCGTGATGAGCTGCATGGCCACGATCAGGTTGATGATCCGGTAGCTGGTGCCGAATTTCTTGTGTGGACGACGGAACCAATCGGTGAGGACCCCGTCTTCTGAGACGCGGTTGAGCACGCCGTTAGAGCCGATGATGGACGTATTGATGGCGCCGGAAAGAATCAAAAAGCCGACGACAACCACGAAGGTACGGAAAATCAACTTCAACACGCGCGGGCCGACCATGTACATGGCCATGCCGCTGATGAGATTGTCTTTGTACAGGGGAACGCGGACTTCGTCGGGGATGATCATCACGGCGAGCAGCGATCCAATGCCGGTAAAGACGAAGCTGAAGATGGCAATGATGAGAGCCGCGCGCTTCAGGTTGCGCAGCTTCGGGCTGGCGATTTCACGGTTGACCTGGGCCAGAGACTCCTCGCCGCTCATGGCCAGGACCGAATGGCCGAAGGCGATCAGGATGCCGAACAGGCCGAACGTTTTTGCCAGGTCGGTATGCTTGAGGAAGCCAAGAGCTTCGTCACTGAAGTGCAGGTTCGCTGGAATCGGCCAGGGCGGCAGTGAAGAGCCGTTGTGCACCACCGTGTAAATGGCCCAGACCATCAAAATCACGACCATGACGGTGGTGATCTGCATGACGCGCAGGGCCTTGTCACTGGATTCTTCAATGCCTTTGACGTTTTCCCACCAGTAATAAGCCGTGACGATGATGGCGAAGGCGGCAGCCGCGTGGTTTACGTTGAGCTGCGGCGTTGCGCCATGAAACATCGCATGCATGGCGCGAGGGATCCAGCCGTGAGCGTCGGCGGCGACAAATAATTCGTTGATCAGGCCGGCAATGTACTGTCCGGCAGAAACACCGGAGATCGGGCCGGTAAGAATGTAGTCAAACATGAGCGCGGAGACGCTCAACTTGGCGAAGGTCCCACCCAGCGCTTCTTTCACCACGCGATAGACGCCGCCGCGGGTGAACATGGAGCAGCTTTCCACGTAGACAGAGCGCACGGCAAAGGCAAAGAGCATGACGCCCAGAATGAACCAGGGCGCGGACTTGCCTACAGCCTGTTCAGCGATACCGCCGGCGTAGAAGGCTGACGAGCCAAGATCGTTGAGGACAATGGCGGCGGCTCGCCAGTACGAGATGAAGGTGAGCATGACCGAGGTGGCCACAACGATGCGCACCCGGTTCGAAAGTGGTGGGACAGCTA
Source organism: Candidatus Angelobacter sp. (assembly GCA_036557225.1). Classification (GTDB taxonomy): domain Bacteria; phylum Acidobacteriota; class Terriglobia; order Terriglobales; family Acidobacteriaceae; genus Angelobacter. Next base: position 112,191 of record DATBHX010000055.1, on the reverse strand, counting down.
CTGAGCCTTCTGACATTTTTAAACGTAAATGCGGCCCCTAGGCATTGCTTACAGCAGGGCCGCTCAACCCCCATCCCTCTTCCGGTTCGTGGTCTCTGCTAATCCTCTTCCAGCATGCTCTGGGCTGTTTTGATGGCCGTAATGATAATGACTGGCACCGCGCCGAGCAGCCCGGCAAAAAAAAGATACTGGAACAATGGCAACAAATGATGGACCACGAAGTTCACGATTGTCATTGTAGTCCTGCTTCTGGGCGGAAGCAAAGAAAAGCGGGTTTGTTAAAATCTGTGTTCAATGCGCAACATCCCCCACCGAGCCTGGGCTCTGGCGCTGGTTTCCAGCGGATTGCAGATACTCGTCTTTCCCAAGCCGAATTTCTACTTTCTGGCCTGGCTAGCGATGACGCCGCTACTCTATGGCCTGCTGCGCGGACGCGGCGGGGAAGGCGAGCTGTTTGATTCAGAAGGCCGCTCCCTGCGGCCGTTTACCCTCTGGCAGGGCTTCCTGATCGCATGGGTCAGCGGCGTGGTTTGGTACGTGGGAACCTGTTACTGGATTTACCCGGTGATGAATCGCTACGGGGGGTTGGCGCCTGTGGCGGCGGTACTGATCACCGCAGCTTACTGCCTGATCATGGCTCTGCACCACGGCGTCTTTGGCTTGCTGGTGGTGCTCATGGCGCGGCGATCGACCATGGGAAACCGGCGTCCGCTGCTACTGGCCCCAGTGTTCTGGACAGCGATTGAGTTTTTTCGCGACCGCGTCACCGGCGTGCCGTGGAATCCTCTTGGCGGCGCGCAGGTCGATAACATCCCCTTTGCCCGGATCGCGCAAACCACTGGCGTCTATGGTCTGTCATTCGCGGTGATGCTGGTGAACTGTGCCTTTGTGGCCGCGTTGTTGCTGGTGGGGCGGCGGCGCATCAATCTGTTGATTTCTGCGGCCGCAGCGGCACTGGCTTTGCAGATCGGGGTCTTGGCCAAGCCCGCCCCGTTTGAAGCTACCGAACAAGCTGTATTGGTGCAGCAGAATGTTCCACTGCTTGATCAGCCGCAGTGGACACCGCGCTACTTTGACCAGACGATGGCTGATCTGGTGAAGACGAGCGTTGAGGCCGAGCCGCGACAACCGGCCAATAGTCCGGGGCTGATTGTATGGCCGGAGTCGCCCGCGCCGTTTTTTATTGCCGACCCGCGGGTACAGCGTTGGCTGGTGGCCATGGCGCAGGACAGAAATTCCTTCCTGGTGATTGGCAGCCTGGGAGAAACCAGAGATCCAAGCGGCCAGCCGCAGAATTTGAACTCCGCCCTGATCATGGATCCAAGCGGCAACGCGCTTGGCCGGTATGACAAGATCCACCTGGTGCCCTTCGGCGAGTATGTGCCGTTCAAAGATCTTTTGTTTTTTGCCAAGAAGCTCACCCGCGAGGTCGGTGACATGGGCCGCGGCACGCAACGCAAGGTTTTCGATATCGGTGGGACGCACGTGGGCGTCTTTATCTGCTACGAATCGATCTTCCCGAACGAGGTACGCGAGTTTGCCGCCAATGGCGCGCAGGTGCTCATCAATATCTCTGACGATCTGTGGTATGGCGAGACCAGTGCGCCGTGGCAGCATCTGCAGATGACGCGCATGCGGGCCATGGAGAACCATCGCTGGGTGCTGCTGGCTACCAATAACGGCACCACAGCGTCGATTGATCCGTTTGGCCGCGTGGTGAAAGAAGCGCCGCGTAACGTGCGGACCGTATTGCTGGCGCCGTACGCACCGGAAAACGAGAGCACGTTTTACAGCCGGAACGGCGACATCTTTGCCTGGATATGTGTGGTAATCTCATGTTTAGCGGTGTTTGTGCGCTGGCGCATCGGCGCGCGCACCATGATTGAAGCCCGCCCTGCGTGAACTATGGTTGAAGAACTGGAACGCGAATACGCCGCCGTACGCGACAAGGTACGCGATCTGCGGAGCTATCTTTGACGCTCCCGCCCTGCGCAAACAATTAGATGACGTGGAAAAGCAGGTAGCCGATCCTGGCGTCTGGTCAGACCAGGAGAAGTCGCAGCAGCTCATGCGGCAGCGCCGTCGCTTGGAAGAGTCGCTGGCGATGGACGCCGACCTGGGGCGGCGATTAGACGACATCAGCGCGTATTTTGACCTGGCGCGCGAAGGCGAAAGCGAAGCCCAGGCCGTGATGGTCGATCTGCGCAAGGAGATTGACGAACTGCGCGAGATCGCCGACAGGCTGGAGACGCAGACGCTGCTCTCCGGCGAGAACGATATGCGCAACGCCATTGTCACGATCCACCCGGGCGCCGGAGGCACGGAATCACAGGACTGGGCGGAGATGCTGCTGCGCATGTACCTGCGGTGGGCGGAGCGCCAGGGCTTTACCGCTGAGGTCAACGAATATCAGCCGGCGGAAGAGGCGGGAATCAAATCGGCGACCTTTACCGTCACCGGTGACTACGCCTACGGGCTGCTGACCAGTGAGATCGGAGTGCATCGCCTGGTACGCATCTCGCCGTTTGACCAGGCCAAGCGCCGGCATACCTCGTTTGCCAGCGTCTTTGTGTCGCCTGAAATCGATGAATCAATCCAGGTGGATATCAAGATGGAAGACCTGCGTGTGGATACATACCGTTCCGGCGGCAAAGGCGGACAGCACGTGAACACCACGGATTCCGCCGTGCGTATCACGCATATTCCTACCGGAATCGTGGTGGCGTGCCAGAACGAGCGTTCACAACACAAGAACCGCGAGCGCGCGATGAAGATGCTTCGTTCCAAGCTCTATGAGTTCGAGTTGGAAAAGAAACGCGCCATCAGCAAGAAGCTGGAAGATTCCAAATTGGACATTGATTTTGGCTCGCAGATACGGTCTTATGTTTTGCATCCGTATAGGTTGATCAAGGACCATCGCACCAAGCTGGAAGTGGGCGATGTGGATCGCGTGCTGGATGGAGATTTGAAGCCGTTTATCCGGGCGTTTTTGCTGGCGCGGAGAGATCAGGGGTAGTTTTTGAAATCCCGAGCGGAGCGAGGGACCACTACTCCCGCAACGCACGCGGTGGTGAAGATAGTCTTCTAGGTAACTGTAAGGTTTGTCCAGCAAGTGTAGCGCCGGTATTTTCGTAGCTATAGGGTTCCCTCGCTACGCTCGGGACTTCGGAAGAATCTATGGCTCCCATTCTCGACCTGATCAAGAAGAATGCCGTCCCGGTCAACGTGATGCGCTCGGCCGCCAAGGGCGCACTGCCGCTCTCCGCCGAGGAGACGCTGGAAGTCCTGGTCTATCTGACGCAGAATCCGCTTTTCGGACAGGACGCGCGGATGACGCTGGCCCGATGGGACGCGCAGTCCGCCATGGATGTTCTGCGCAAACAAGACACGGCTGCAGAAGTGCTGCTTTATTTCTGGCAGGATGCGAACCGGCGTCCTGGGCTCATGCCTACCTTGATCGAAAATCTTGCTATTCCTGAAACCTTGTTGATGGAGTTGGGCAGCAGTGCTCCACGGGAGATTGTGGTGATGCTCCTGGCGAGCGAGCGCGTCCGCAAAGCTCCTGCTGTGGTGGAGGCATTGCTGGCGAACGAGTATCTGACGCCGGCCGAGGCGGACGCATTGCGTGGGGAGAGCTCAGGATCGACTACGGCAACAGAAGAGCCGACGTCGATCAGCCCGGAAGAGGAAGCTGCTCTTCTGGCATTCCAGAAGGAACATGCGGCGGAGATCGCAGCGGCAGAAGGCAAGCCGTTTGAGTTGGCGCCCGAGGAAATGCCGGAAGCAGCAGCAGCTTCAGGCAGCGATAGTCCGCAGCAAACGCCAGCTGCACAGGCGCAGCAACCTGACAGCGTACCTGCAGCTTTCGGACCGGCTCGCAACAGCGTGGACGAATTTGAAGAGGCAGAGCAAAAGAAGCTGACCATTCTGCAGAAGATTTCCAGGTTGAAGGTAGGTGAGCGGATCAAGCTGGGGTTCATCGGCAGCAGGGAAGAGCGCTCCATCCTGATTCGCGACACGGCACGCCTGGTGCAGAATGCGGTCTTGAATTCGCCGAAGCTGACCGATGCTGAAGTGGAGACGTTTGCCGCAGCCAAAAACCTCCAGGAGAGCGTGTTTCGCGAGATCGCGCGGCAGCGACGCTTTATCAAGCTCTATCCAGTCGTGCGCAATCTGGTGAACAACCCGAAGTGCCCGCTGGATATCTCGCTTACGCTGATCAAGACCCTGATGGTACATGACCTGAAAAGCCTGCGTCATAGCAAGAGCGTGCCTGATACCATCCGTAAGATCGCTGCCAAGCTATACCAGGAAAAAGCGTCACACGGGGCGAAGAAGTGAGGGGAAGAGAGTTACCGCTGATTTTCATCTAAAGACGCTGATAGATTGGTGTTCCATACGGAGAGATAACTTGAGCATTGCGAAGGCGGATAAGATCGGCGAACTGTTGCAGCGCAGCAAGACCATTGCGGTGGTCGGGTTGTCTGATAATCCATTGCGTCCGAGCTATGGTGTTTCCGCCTACATGCAAAACCACGGTTATCGGATTATTCCTGTCAATCCGCAAATCAAGGGCGCTTTGGGAGAAAAAGCAGTGCCCACGCTCTCCGACGTAAGCGAGAAAATCGATATTGTCGATGTTTTCCGCCGCTCAGAGTTCGTGCCTGAAGTGGTGGACGAAGCCATTCGTCTGAAAGTTCCGGCCATCTGGATGCAAGAAGGTGTTATCCACGAAGAAGCAGCAGAGAAGGCACGAAAGGCAGGGATTCTGGTAGTGATGGACCTCTGCATATTAAAAGAGCATCGAGCGCGGTTCCGATAGCGGGTTGAATCTATCCTTCGGGTTGCCTACCTCCGCTTGACCAGGGTGCCTGCGATCATGTCATGTAACCCCTGCTTTTGCGCCGTGAAACCCGCCATCATATATCCGATGCACAGAGTGAGGGCGCAGAGGATCCTGCCGAAATGCCTTCCCGTAGCTTTTCCGAATGAGATCCGTTGTCCTTGCAAATCTGTCACGTAAATTTTTAGAGCCATCTTGCCCAGAGTCGCCTGGCGTTCTGAACTTTCCTGCAGGGCGAAATAGAGCCACGGTCCCACGAATGCGGCGAGGATGTTGATACCCGGCACGAACCCAAGCAAGGACATGGGGATGATGAGGATCAAAATGTCCAGCAGGTAAGCTCCTAACCGCATCCAGAAGCCGGCGTAGACCAGGGCTGGAGCCGCATAGCCTGCTTGAGGTGCATAAGCTTGAGGCGCAGCATACTGTTGCGGCGGCATGGCCGGAGGAGCTACCGCCGGCGGCATTGCCTGCGGCGGCTGAGGAGCCATTGCCGGGGCAGCTGCAGCTGGCTGATATTGTGGCGGCGCAGGCGGCGGGGGAGCTGCTGCAGATGTCGGCAGTACAACCGTGCTGCCGCAGTTTGCGCAAAACCTCGACTGCACATCCAGACGTGTTCCGCATTGACTGCAAAAAATTGTGTCGGCCATGGCGCGTAACTATAGCTTTAAGAGATGTGGTTGTAAAGAAGAGTTTCAGGGCGTTTGCGACTTTATCGAGCAAGCTATTCCTAATCTTCTGGTTCCTTCTTTTCTCGACGTCGAACGGGTTTAGCTGTTTTCTCCTCCGCTTCCCCTTCATCTCGCCGCAGCTCCTCCTTTCTCTTTTTGATCTCGTCCATTCTCTGCGCTAAGAGCTTTTCCCGGCCTTCCTGTGTGGGATGGTAATACTCCCGGCCGCGAAGATTGTCCGGCAGGCACTCCATGTCAGCGACCTTCGACTCCAGGTCATGTGCGTATTGGTAGCCCTTACCGTAGCCAACCTGCTTCATCAGATTGGTGACAGCGTTGCGAATATGAAGCGGCACCGGCTCTGCCGCCGTTTTCTCTACATCTTCCAGCACTGCGCCATACGCGGTGTAAAGCGCATTCGATTTCGGCGCCAACGCCAGGTAAGCCACCGCCTGGGCCAGCGCCAGGTTGCCTTCGGGCATACCGAGAAAGTCGATGGCATCCTTGGCGGAGAGACAGAGATTCAGCGCTTCCGGCGCAGCCAGTCCGATGTCTTCGGACGCCATGCGCACGACTCGCCGCGCGATGTACAGCGGATCTTCGCCCGACTCCAGCATGCGCGCCAGCCAATACAATGATGCATCCACATCACTGTTGCGTACCGACTTATGCAGCGCCGAGATCAGGTTGTAATGCTCTTCCCCTGACTTGTCATAGAGCAGCACGCGCTTCTGCAGCGTATCTTTCACGATTTGCTCGGTAATGACCTGCTCAGCAGTCCCGCCGTTTGCGCCCGCTGCTGTGGCCGCGGCGACTTCAAGAACGTTATAGGCCGAGCGCGCGTCGCCGCTGGAGTAAGCCGCAATCTGCTGGAGAATTTCATCCGCTGCGCGGAGCTTCATCTTGCCCAATCCCCGCTCAGGGTCCTCCAGCGCACGCCGCAGCAGCAGCACAATCTGCTCTTCCGTAAGTTGCTGCAGGATGTAAACACGGCAGCGCGAGAGCAGCGCGCCGTTGATCTCAAACGACGGGTTCTCCGTGGTCGCGCCGATCAGCCGTATGTTGCCGCGCTCCACGTGAGGGAGAAAGGCATCCTGCTGCGCGCGATTGAAACGGTGGATCTCATCAATAAAGAGAATCGTCCGCGTGCCGTAAGCGCGGGCTTTCTCTGCGTCGGCCATCACCTGCTTGATTTCTTTGATCCCGGAAAGCACGGCTGAAAACTCGATGAACTCGGCCTTCGTCACATGAGCGATGATCTGCGCCAGCGTGGTCTTCCCCGTGCCGGGAGGGCCCCAGAAGATGATTGAGCCGGGATCGTCGCGCTCAATCTGCAGGCGCAGCGGCTTTCCCGGACCCACAATATGCTCCTGCCCGACAAACTCATCCAGCGTGCGCGGACGCATGCGATCGGCCAACGGCCGCGCGCCGCGATTTTGCTGATCGGGAAGTGCTTGGAAGAGACTCATAAGTGCAAGCTAAAAACCTATTACCGCGGATCAGCGCGGATTGGCGCGGATCAAAAAAAGAGCCAAAACAACAGTATAAGTTCCTAATAAGTTCCCAGAAGCAAATAAGAATCCGCGTTCATCCGCGTTCATCCGCGGTAAAGCTTCTGCCTTTGCCGCGAAGCTTCGTACAACAAAATCGACGCCGCAATTCCTGCATTCAGTGACTCTACCCGTGCGGAATGCGGGATGGTAATGCGCTCGTCCGCCAGAGCCAACACCTCCTGCGGCACGCCGGCTCCCTCGTTGCCGATCACGATCATCGCTGCGCCGGTAAAATCGGCTTCCTGCAGCGGTTTGCCCTTGTGCGACGAAGTAGCCAGCACTCGCACGCCGTGCTGTTTCAAGAGCGGAACGCTCTCTACCAATTTCACGCGCAAAAGCGGTTCGCGAAATACCGACCCCGCAGAGGCCCGCACCGCCTTGGGATTGAAATGGCTGACCGTCTTTTCTCCCAGCAGCACGGCGCGTGCGCCAAAGGCCTCGGCCGAGCGGATGGTCGTTCCCAGGTTGCCAGGGTCCTGCAGGCCGGCCACGCCCAGCAGCAAAGGAGCCGATGGAAGCTGCTCCAACACATCTTCAAACTTCGCCGGCTTGAGTTTCACCAAAGCAGCTACACCCTGAGGCGACTCAGTGCTGATGGCGCTGGAAAAGACATCGTCAGGCAACAGCAGAACTTCCACCTGGCTGGCGATCTGTGGCAACAAGCGCGCAGCATGGCTCTGTCCGGCCTCGCTGAAGAAGACGGCCTGGAAGCGCAACCCGCTGCGGACCGCCTCTTCAATCAAGCGCACTCCCTCCACGCCGACGGCGCCTTCGCCGGTCTCATCATTCATTTGCATGTGGGTGAAGGCGCGGCGCAGCTCTTTCACCAGCGCGTTCTGGCGGCTGGTGACGCGGCGCAGCCGGGATTCGGCTTCTTGTGTCATAATCCGATGATAATTCAGTGTTGCCGGGGCAGCGTCCATGGAAGCAGACGAACTACGGCGCCATATGATCAGATCTGTCATCCTTGCCCTGTTGTGCCTCGGCGTGCCTTTCCTCAGCTGGGTTCTTGACCCTGTTATTCCCTTCATAATTACAACGGCTCTTAGCGTTTTTTGGCTTATGATGTTTGGATTTGGAGTGCATCGTTTCGGCTTGCGCGGTCTGTGGGGGTTGCTCGGAGCGCCGATGGTGCTGGCGTGGCCTTGCTTCCTCTCCTGGCTCATGTATCTCTGCTCCTCCCGTGGTGATTGCTCTTGATTGCCTGCCGGCCTAACCAACGCTCTAGGTTTTCTTCCCAAGCTGGTTTATTCTTAATCGTTTGTCGCACCGGCAGGGCGCGCCCCTTTTCGCTAAAACTGCCCTGCCCGGACGAATTACTGCTCGATTGGGAGTAGCTTTGGCCGCTGAAATCATCAAGATCAATCCGGAAACGCCCGATCTCCGCCTGGTTTCCTACGTTGCCGCTCAAATCAAAGCCGGTCAGGTGGTCGGCATGCCGACCGACACTTTTTACGGTCTGGCCGCCGATCCGTTGAACCTGCGCGCCGTCGATCTCATCTATGACGTAAAAACCCGCAGCCGCCACAAACCGCTCTCGCTGTTGATTGAAAGCGTGGAGCAGGCGGAATACCTGGCGCGCCCGCTGCCTGACGCGTTTTACAACATCACGCGCAAATACTGGCCTGGGCCGCTCACGATCATCGTGAAAGCGTCGTCGCGCCTGCCGCTCAAGGTCACAGCCAACACCGGCAACGTGGCGCTGCGCGTGCCGGCTTCGAAAGTTGCTGTGGAAGTGATCCGCGCCGCCGGCGTTCCCATCACCGCGACCTCGGCCAACATCAGCGGCGCCAGCGAATGCACCACCGCTGACGGCGTACGCCAGCAGCTGGGTGACCGCATCAGCCTGATCGTAGACGGCGGCACAAGCCCGCGCGACGTAGCTTCCACCATCATCAACATGAGCGAACCTGGACGAATTACCGTTCTTCGCCACGGCGCCATTCCGGAAGGCGAGCTGTCTGAGTTCCTGAACTAGATGGCCACCGGGCGCTGGAAACGATGGTTGTGGTTGCTCGGGCTCGCCCCCGCTACTTTTGCCGGCGTCACCTACTGGCGCGTTGCCCATCAAGCGGAGAAAAACGAAGCTCGTCCTGCGGACGCCATCGTCGTCTTCGGCGCTGCCCAGTATGACGGCCGTCCTTCGCCCGTCTACAAAGCGCGCCTTGACCATGCGGCCCAGCTCTATCATCGAGGACTTGCTCCCATCGTGATCATTACCGGCGGCTCCGGCAACGATCCTGTCTTCAGCGAAGGCGTGGTCGGTCGCGAATACCTGAAGACCCTGGGTATCCCCGATAGCCAGCTCATCGCGGAAACCCAAAGCCCGGATACCGCCGAATCCGCCCGCCGCGTCGCCACCATCATGTATGTGAACAACCTGCATTCCTGCCTCGCTGTAAGCGACGGTTACCACATCTTCCGCATCAAGCAGATGCTGGGCCGCGAAGGCATCACAGCGTACGGCGCGCCCCGGCCGAACTCCCGTCCGCAAAGCTTCTGGAAGCGCCAGGAATCGGCGTGGCACGAGATTGGGAGTTACACGCTGTGGTTGTTGCATCTTTCCTGATGTCGCTGCGCACCAGACCGCTAGAGAGCTCTGCTCGTGGTCGCACCTTCGTGCTCCTGATGCGCGCCGCTCGGCGGCCACGGGCCTCGCGGCTTGTCGATCGTTGCTTGATTGTCACTTCGCTCCAAACCGCTCACCGATCTTCCGATGACCCTATCTCCAGATGTCCCGATTCCCCCCACCCCTCCCCATATATCCCAACCCATCCCAATTTGGCGTGGACTTGACCCAAACTCGTGTGGCGCCGGCGTCCCCGCCGGTGGAGACTCACGCCAATCGACAGCCCGCCATCCCGGGACCGCTGACACCGCCCAGCAACGAGACGTCATCTTGAACCGCCGCTCGCTAACATGTCATCGAACCGGCTCCGCCGCCCACTCCAGCGACATGTCATCCCGAACCGGTGCATGCGATACCGTTTTGCTCTGATTGCTCTAACTGCGCCGGTGAGGGATCTGCTCCCGCTGCATCCAAGGGACACCAGCCCCCCACCGCGTGATCTTCCGCGCCAACCATCCTCAAAATTTCAGGAATTTCGCAGGCTTCGCGCAGTTTAGAACTTAGCGCGATTCACCTTCAGTGTCCAACGCGAAATTGGCCATCTTGACAAGAGCTCTGCGTAGCGCTGTTCGCTTTCGCACACTTGACAAACGCATGCCGCAAACGACCCCAGTTTTTGCGTCCTTATGATGGATTTCTCAAGCACGATAGATCTAAAACCCTGTCATCCTGAGCGACGGCGAGGGATCCCGCAAAGCGGGAGACTAAGGAGGAGTCGAAGGACCCCGAGAATGCATGCGCCGCATTGCCGCGTCAAGGAGTTCTCACTCCGATGTTGATCTGTGCTGAGCCATGAGGACCAGCTCAAGAGAAGGCAAAGGACACGACGCTAGGCCTTAACAGCCTTTCTAATTTTCCTTTCTCCACTTGTTCCACGTCTCAACACCTTTTTTAAGTATCTTCAGGTGTTCTGGATTTGGACATGTCTTGGCCTCGTGCGTCGCTCAATTTGATTTGTAATCTTAACCCCAGCCCTGCTGTGGGCGCTCATTCGTCAGGCTCACAAGACTCGTATCAGGGCCCGACTTTAGTCGGGCCGTCAGGCTTGTAAAGAAAACCTTCCTTGCGCCGCAGGCTCGCGCGCAGCGCAGCGAAGCGCACAAAAATCCTGTGCCGCCCCTACGGGGCTCCGTTGATTATTGTCACGTACCCACCCTTCTCGACTTCTCCCGCTTCGCGGAATCGCCTTTCAGGGTGGGCTAGGCTCTTTCGCGCCTACGGCGCTGAAGAAGACACGCATGAAAGAACTCTCATCCGCGCATTTTTTCCAGCCGCTTCACTTTCTTTCGCGGCCGCTTAACTTTTTAATGTAAAAACCAGCAAGTGCCTCCCACCCGCATAAACACTGGTGTTTCTCACTGTTTTCCACGAACTTTCTGAAAGTAATAATTTTCGAAGGGTGATTCCTGAAACGGCTTCCGCTTGTGGCATACATAGATGTCATTTAACCGAGCTTTACCGGCGTGATCTTGGCTTAGAATCCGGGCTGCCGCTATTGCGGCCTGGAGAGACTCAAGTGAAAGCAAAGATCATGCTCGGGTTGGTGGTCGTGGTGTTGGGTACAGCATTTGCGGCGACAGGGAGAGTTTCTGGTGATCCTATTCCTCCTTGCAAGCCAGGTGTTGATTGCCAAGTAGGAGTGAAAACATTTGATGGTGGACCAGACCCACTGTGCCGACCGAACGGTCCATGCCCAGGCGGCCCCGGTGGCTCCAAGGAGATAAGAAAATAGCTGCGCCCCTGAGTCCGCGGGTCGCAGAGAGAAAGGCGGTTCTGTGGCCCGATGAAGAACTATGTAAGCACTGCCGATCTTGCGATTTGGATTGTTTTGATCCTCGGTCGGCTTGTTCTTTGTTTCTCGATCTTGAAGACACGACTCAACCGCAGGATGCCGTGGTTTTCGACGTATGTCTTCGCTTCCGCGACTGAGAGCGTGCTGCTCTTCGCCATCGCTTTTTTTGCAAGCTACGCCGTCTACTACAACGTTTTCTACGTGACCAGCCACGCGGTATCCGCGCTGGCTTTCCTGACCTTGATCGAATGTGGACGGCGCGTCCTTCCTGGGCTTGATTTGCCAGAAAAAGAGAAAGCCATTGGTTTTCTTCTCTTAGCCTTGGCGGTGGTTGTAATTTTTGCTGCCTTTTGGCCTATGTGGTATTTGGAGAAAAGGATTGAGAGTGCAGCATACTTGTCTGTAGCAATCGCCTTTATCTTTATCGCAGTATATTCCCGTTTTCTTGGGTTGTACTGGTCTCGGCTTGTGGCAGGAATCTCTTGGACGCTCGGCTTGCTATATCTCGTTCAAGGAGCGACCAAAGCAATCATGGGGCACTATTATTTTCTTCAGGCGCTACCTGTCCGCCAACTTAGTCAAGCCGCCAATGTTCTCGCCGTGATCGCCTGGATCGTCATCATCCTCTCGCCCTGGGGCGAGCAGAAGATGACCGAAGCCGATCTACTGAAGATCGAAGCGGCGTTTGCCAAGATTGAAGCCAGCCTGGGCGAGCCCAAGGCAGCGGAGATCGCATGACGCCGGTAAAAAGGTTCCTGCCGCCATTGGACGCCCTGGTGGTGAAGGTCTATCACGTGGAGCTGTCTGAGTGTCGCGATGAAAGGGAATTCAAGGAAGGCATACAGCTCGTTTTGCACAACCTGGATGCGGTGATGGAAGCGCTGGACTGCTATGTGCCGGAGGAGCGCAGGATTCGCCGCGCCGCCGACCGGCTGAAGCTGAAGGCCGTGCGCCTGCGCCGGCTCTGCGTTGCGGTCCCCGAGCAATTTGACGATACCGAGGAGTGGCGCTGGGTGGCCACACAGATCATTGCCACCTATGAGCAGTTTCGCATCGATGCGGGCCTGCTGTACCGGATGGCCGTGCCCAACGCCAGCTTTGGCGTGCTGCGGGCGGCCCTATGAAAGTGAATGGTTAGAGGAAGACGCAAGGAGATGAGGATCGCTGCTCGCGGCGCGGGCAAAGCGCCGGCCGCGAGCGTGGGGGAGTTGTTGCTGGACCTGCGGGACGCGCTGCAGCGTGCGCAGCGCTGCCGCCTCGCCCTGCAGGGCCTGGGCTATTCGCACAAACGCTGGCAGGAGATCGTGCGCGATATTGATCCGGACCTGCGCTTCGCGCTCCGTCCGCAGATTCTTGACGCGATCCTCAGCCATCTGCAGGGCGCGGGCAAGCCGGTGAACCGCAAAGCGTTGACGCGCATTCTACATATGCAGGAAGTAGGCACGCTGCAGCGCATTCGCCAGGCCATCACGCTGAACCTGCGCAGCGGAAACCTGTTGCTGTATCCGGGAAACAGGATCGGCCTGCCTGCGTGGAAGGGCCGTGAGCAAGAGTCGAGCGTGGCGGAAGGAGGCTAGAAGGTTGGCAGAAGGACGAAGAAGCTTGGCCGGGGCAAACATGCATTACGTTGCCTGCTGGACCGCCGACGATGGCATTTATTCCTGCGGCCACCAGCATCCCGACGTTCGCGACGCCATGAACTGTCTTGTTCCCGACGGTGGGAGCTTTATCCGGGTCCATGAAGCAGGGGTCTTCCGGTCGCTTGATCAGGCCGAGTACATCGACTTTATTGAAGCGTTGCAAAGTATGCCCTGGCGTTCATCCGGATAGCGCTCAATCCGCTCCACCAGGGGGCGCGGAGAGACAAATCTTTTCTCTCCGCGCTTTTTTTGAAGCATCGGCAATTCGTCCCGCAAAAGGAAACTAGCTTGTCGTAGATTCATTCTGGGAAGACGTTGTGCGTTGTTCACGCACTCTCTTTTTCGTTTTGCAACCCGGCAAATTTTCAGCTCTGTTCTGATAACCGGATTTTCATCTGCCAAAGCTAGCAAGGTATTGCCGGTTGGCTTAGACTTTTCCTCTTTCCCCTCGCTAGTAAAAGCGATGGGACTGGAGGACCCATGCACGATTACATTAAGTCCTTTCTCCGCGTCTCGATTCTTTCCGTACTAGCCGTAGCTGCAGTTGTTCTGGCGAAGCCAAAGCCGGCCCAGGCCTTTACCGACTGCTGCACAAACTGTCAAAACCAATTCCAGGCATGCATCAGCCGCTGTACCGGCACTCCTCTGCAGATTTCCATCTGCAGAAGCGCCTGTACACGCCAGGAGCAGACGTGTATTGAAGTTTGTCCGGCCTGCCTCGGAGAGTAGGCCGCTTTTATTTTTCTTAGCGGAGCGATTTTTTCGCTGATCAAAATTTCACCGTTCATGATTGTCCATCGCAAGGCGATGGACGGAGGGATCCTATGCGCGATTACCTTAAGTCTTTACTCCGGATGTCGGTCTTCTTTGTATTAGTGTCGGCCGCGGTTCTCCTGGCCAAACCCAAGACGGCTCAGGCTTTTTTTGACTGCTGCCAAACCTGCGCTGATCGCTTCCAGGCATGCCTGAGCAAATGCAATACCGGCACACCCTTGCAGATGGCAGCCTGTAGAAGCGGCTGTTCACGTCAGGAGCAGTTGTGTATTGAAGTTTGTCCGGCCTGCGAGTAAGCCGCGGGAGAAGCACTAATTCCCAGGGAAAGCCCGCGGATAACGATGGGCTTTCCTTTTTCAATCTGCATCATCGGAACAAGCAAAGAGAGGCGAGTATGACGGAAACCGTTGAAGGCAAGAAAAAGGGATGGGCAAAAAAAATCGAGATGGCCGCGAATATCGGCATTGTGATTACCGCAGCTTTAGTCGTCATCTTTTTTGTCAGGAACTACACGCAGCGCCATAACGACCCTCAGCGCACGGTGGCTCTGGGTTCGAAATTTGCATTGAAAAACGTCGACTGGCAGACCGGCGGGAAGAACCTTGTCTTTGCCGTCTCCACCACCTGCCACTATTGCACGGAGAGCGCACCGTTCTACCGCAAGCTGGTGGAGCAATGTAAACAACAGCACGTCCATACCGTTGCTGTGCTGCCGCAAACCCCAGCGGAGGCGCAGGCCTACCTTGCCGGCGAAGGCGTAACGGTGGATGAGATCCGGCAGGCTCCTTTGTCTGACCTGGATATCGCCGGAACGCCGACCCTGGTGCTGGTGGACCATACCGGCATTGTCAAGAACGTCTGGGTGGGAAAGCTACCCAGCGCGAAAGAAGACGACGTGGTCACAACCCTGGGACAAACGCTATAGCTTCTGCGGCCTTGCGGGCGCGTTGTGCTTTCTCTGATTTTGCGTGCGGGAAAAAATGCGGCCCTTTCGGGCCGCGGCAGCAGACGTTCGTCGCGCAAGCGACGAATTCGAATGGAACCCGCGGCAGAGCTTGTTCCCACGATCCTTAGTGCGACTTTACCTGGTACTCAGAAAATGCCAGCTCCATGTGCGTAGGAGCGCCATCGAGGGTGCTGTCGGCGATCAGGGTTAGGGGCAGTTGCAAGCCGTGCACCGGTGCATGTTCGATTTTTACGTCCAGATGCACTACGCCCGCGCCGGCGGTTGGAGTGTAGTCGCCAACGTAGCCGGTGAGCACAAAGCCGTTGAGGGTCTTGCGGACCTGCGGCCTTACTGTGCTTAGAAACTGCGGTGAGGTCACCTTGATCTCGCTGATCACCAGGTCTTTGCCCATCAGCGTGACGATTTCCGAATCGCCCTCTTTATACGAGAGACGATACTGCTTGCCCAGGTCTTCGAGCAGGAAGGGGCCTGCTTCAGGGAAAGGCGAGTTCAGCATGAAGAGCGACCACGTAGCGAAAAAGCCCGAGACTGCCTGCTCAATCCCGCCGTTAATTTGTTCAAAACCCTGGCGCACCTGATCGTTCGGCGGTTCGACATCACTGCGATGATTGACTGTGACTTTTCCGTTTTCGTCCAGAGTCATGCTGAAGTGGAGCCCGTTCAGGAGTTGTAGCGCAGCCTGCACCTGGGCGGGATCGGTCACGCCCTGGTCCTCTAAGACTTTTTCCCAGTTCGGCTTGATGGTGGATTGAAACTCGTCCAGCCCTACCTTACGCAGACTGTAGTATGACAGCCGCGCATGTTCCACAATCGCCCGCTGCGCCAGAGGCGTAAGCCCGGAAACCGGCACCACCCGCGGCGACTGGCCCACGGCCAGAGTTGAGATCGATACCAGCAAGGTCAATACAAGGCAGATTTTGAGCCGGCGAGTTCTCATCGATTACTCCAGATACTCGAGGTTTTGGCGAGGGTCAGTAGTTATTCTTGTGCGGATACGCGGCGAATCGAAGGAAAAACAGGGGCGTGATGGTTACGGTCGTCACCCAACGGCACGCGAATTTAAGTAATCAGCCATGCCACACCGGCCGTAGCAGCGGTGCTGAACAGGTTGACCAGATCGTTGTCCAGGAGGCCACGGCGTTCAAAGATCGCGCCCAGAAGGCTGTCAAACAGTGTGCCGAAAAACCCGGCCGCGATGACCGGCACAGCCGCGGTAGCTGGGACCAAATGCGAGACAACCCCCACCATCGCGACTGCCGCAGCAGCAAGTATGGCAGCCACTGTGCCGACGAGGCTGATACCTCCATCCGTCCCTGGCGGAACCGGTTTGAGTGTGGTGATGAGAATGGTCTTCCCCGGGAAAGCCATGCCGATTTCGCTGGAGCCGGTATCAGCAGCAGCTTCTGCCAGCGCGGCCAAAGCCAGCACCGGCCATCCCGCCGGGGCAATGGCGACCACCAGAGCAGCAACCCCCAAATTGGCCATGGCTTGTGCGGCCGTGCGTCCGCCGGCAGGCTCTGCCGCGCGCAACTGCTGCTTGCGCACATATCCAACGCGCGTTGCCGCCAGCGTGACTACAAAGACCATCAACAGAGCAAGAAACATGCGCAGATCGCGGACGGACATGACGAAAGCCACGGCCGACCCGGCCAGCGCGCCGCTCAGGTTCACGCCTCCGGCGAACCAGGCCAGCAGGGCGAAGACGATGGTGATCGCCAGCGCGGTTAGAAATCTACTTTCGGAAAGTGGAAATTCCGCATGGTGAAGGAGGGCAAAAACGGCCAGGATCGCCACAGCGAAGGCGAGCGCCAGCATATCGGCTAGCTTGAGTGGGCGCGCGTTTTGCAGTCGTGCCTCCGGGAGCTTCCGCGGATGCCTGTGGCGGCATAAAAGCTCCTCTAGCGCATCGTACACAAGAAAGGCCCGTCGAGGAACATCGCGGCCTTTTGAGGAGTGATACCCATGGCCGCTTCCGTATGGACGGGATACCTTACTTTTGGACTTATATCGATGCCGGTACGTCTTTTTTCCGGCGCTCGCGGCACGCGCATCTCGTTCCACATGCTGCACCGCGATGACAACACGCGGGTGAAGCAGCAGCTATTTTGTCCTCATGATGAGAAGGTCCTCGATCGCAGCGAGATCGTGAAGGGCTACGAGTTTCGCAAAGGCGAGTACGTAATCGTGGAACCAGCAGAGATCAAGAAGATCGAGCCGAAAACAGCCAAGTCCATGGAGATACTGGAGTTTGTGAAGCAGGCGGAGATCGATCCGGTGTATTTTGAGTCATCGTATTATCTGGCGCCGGACGAAGCGGCCCGCAAGCCCTATGCTCTCCTGGTCAAGGCCATGAAAGACACCGGCTATGTTGGCATCGCGAAGCTGGCCATGCACAACCGTGAATACACCGCATTCCTGCGCCCTTACGAAAAAGGTTTGATGCTGCACACCATGTATTACAAAGATGAAGTCCGCGAAGCCCCGGATTTTGGTAGCGAACACGCCAGCCTGAAGGAAGGCGAGGTCAAGGTGGCCCATCAGCTGATCCAGGCCCTTGCCGCCAAGTGGGACCCCGGCAAGTATTACGATACCTTTGAAGAAAACCTGAAAAAGCTGATCAAAGCGCACATGGAAGGCAAAGAAATTGTGGCCGTGGAGAAACCCAGGCCTGCGGCCGCGTCGGCCAACCTGATGGAGGCTCTCAAACAGAGCCTGGCGGAGATGGAGGGCAAGAAGAAAGGTCCGCAGCGGGTGGAAGCGGCACAAAGGGAATCGACGGTAGAGCTGAAGGGAAAGGCCGCCGCCACGCGAAAGAAATCTCCCAAGCGCGCAGCATAATTGAATTGGGAAATAGGTACATCGGATTATCCGGACTGCAGGATTATTTTGTTCAGTGAGGCTATCTTTATTCAGATGACCCGATTACCAGTTGTCCCGATCTCCCGATGTCCGGATGGCTCGATCCCCCTAATCCCTGATTTCTCCTCCTGTTACAATAAATTCTTCTGCAATAATTCATCCTTTTTACGTTCAAACCGGTAGGACCGGCGGAGCTTTGATGAAGTCACGTTTCCAGGCATTGTGGCTGATTGTTTGTGCAGGCGCTCTTTTGCTGCTGGCAATGGGTTGCAATGACACTTTGCGGCAGTTTATTACCCCGATTCCACCCCCCACGGGTGATCCGGGAGCCCTGGCGCACGCCATTACTCTTTCCACCAACCCTGCTCCCAGTGGCGACGGCAGTGATATGCACATTGACGTGTCCGGCGACAGTAGCGTGGGTATTGTCCCTTTAGGCGCCAATCCGGTCTTTTTGGGTAAGAGTGGAAACAGGATTTTTGCCGTCGACAGCGGTGACGCGAGCAATCCGCCGACCGTAAGCACATATACCGCGTTGCTGCCGCAGAGTGCTATAGTCTCGACGGTAACCCTGCCAACGCTCCCCGATCCTAACGCGGCCATCAATCCCGTTGCCGGCGGGACCAGCAGCGCGGGAAACATCTTTATCGCCAATCAGGGAGACGGCACTGCGGCTCATCCTGGAAACGTAACTGTAATCTCGGGGGCCGTAACGGCAGTCACAGCGACCATTCCGCTCCAGGCCGGCGCTTCCAAGCCGGTCATGATTGCCGGCAATGCTTCGAACAATCAGATCTTTGTCGTCAACAATGGCAGCAACAACGTGACGCAAATATCCACCATCGACAATACCGTGGTTGGAAACCCGATCCCGGTTGGAAGCTCGCCGATTTGGGCGGTCATGAGCACGGACGGCCTCTTCGTCTTTGTTGTGAATCAGGGAGACGGCACGGTCAGCGTGATTGATACCTCCCTGGGAGCGACTGCGGCCAACCCGGTAATTGCGACAATTACTGTGGGAACCCTGCCAAACTTTGCCTTCTATGAGCCAACGCTGCGGCGCGTCTACGTGACCAATACAGGATCGAACAACATCAGCGTCATCAACGCAAACGGAATCAGTGGCGCCAATCCGCCGACAAAGTTGAAAGACATTAGCGTCGCAGCTTCGCCGACTTCGGTTACCGCTCTCAGTAACGGCGCCAAGGCCTACGCCGCCCTGGGCAATTGCCCAACATCAGCCGGCTCTCCCCTGAACCACTTGACGATTATTTCCAAGCTCCCGGCCTGTACCGGCAATTTGGTCAGCGTGATTGATACGGTGGGACTGAGCGTACTCAGGAACATTACTGTCGGCTCCGGAGCGGTTTCCATTGATTCCTCCGGTGACGCTTCCAGGGCTTACGTGATTAGCGCCAATGACACTACCACCATTCGAGACAACGTCCATGCTCCCAACTGCACGGGGACTGGCTGTCTACCCGCACCGCCGCTCCCGGACAGGACCTTTGCCACACCGTCGATCACAATCATCAGGACTGCCACTGACGGCGTGATCGCAACGCCGGTAGACCCGAGCGTCGTAAACACTCCGCTGCCTACCTTTCATGTTCCCCAGCAGAGCCCCAACTGCACACCAACGATCGACAACAATTTCAACAAAACCGTGCCGATGCCGTGTCCTTTACAGTTACCGTTTGTTGTACGCACCTTCCCGTAAAGCCGGAAACAGGCCGGGAAAGAAGAATTTGACAAAAAAATTGGGCGGCTCATCGCCGCCCATCGTTGGAATTGCGCAAGGGAGAAGTTTTAGCTTGGCCGGTTGTCCGCTCTGCGCCTGCGGCCATACCGCAGGGCGATATTCATAAACACGTTGCCGCCGGCGGCGTCAAAGCACATCACCAGCGCTTCCTGCTCTTCACTGCTTTTTTCGCCCACGTCTTCAGCGTGCACCACGGGCGGATAGATCTTGAAGTGAAAGCCCTGGTCATTCAGCGCGGTAACGGCGCTGCCGATCACCATATTGGCGAGTTCGCATACGGTTTCGCGCGCTACCTCCTCACTTTCTGGAATCGGTGATCCGGCGAGATAGCTGGCGACCTTGGCGGCCGTCGGGCTGTCAATGTCAAAGATGATCCGGCCTTCAATATCGCCCTTGATCGTCACCAGTGACGCCACGCCTTTGCGCCGGTACGCTTCCTCTTCCATGGTCACGTCACCGATGCGCGTCGGTGATTTGAGCGTCTCCGCCAGCACCGCGTCCGCCGCGTTAATGAAAGGCTGAATCAGTTCGATCTTCATACGCTAGTTTCCCTGGACGGCGGGCGTAGCTACGGCCGCGTCGTCGCCCATCACGTACTTGATCACTTCATACAGAATTTCCGACTTCACCGGCTTCTGTACAAAGTGGCGAGCGCCTTTTTGCAGCGCGGCGACAATGTTCTCCTGGTATCCCACCGAAGAGACCATTACGATGCGTGCCTCCGGATGCGACCGCACAATGCGCTCGGCCGCCTCTATGCCTTCCATTTGCGGCATGGTGATGTCCATCAGCACCATGTCCGGCATGGTGCGGTCATATTCCGTGATGGCGGTACAGCCATCGCCGGCTTCGCCGGCAATTTCACCGCCGAAGGACTCCACCATTTTGGCCACGTTCTTGCGGGCAAAAACCGAATCGTCCACGACCAGGTAGCGGATCGGCTTGTGATCCTTGCGAAGCAGAATGGGAAAGGTATCCATAATTATTCTCCTTGCGACTCCAACTAAACTTTTACTGTGCGGGCAATCTTTTCCGGATTGCACTGCATGGTTAATGTGTTTGCGAGCATGTCCAGCGGGACCACGCGCATGGCGTGGCCACGTTCAATCGCCGCTTTGGGCATGCCGAAGACGGTGCATGAATCCTCGCTCTGTGCAATGGTCAGACCGCCTGCATCTTTGATCAGCCCCAGCCCGTGCGCGCCATCGTCGCCCATGCCGGTCATCAATATCCCCATGGCGCGGCTGCCGAACTCCGTAGCGACGGAGCGGAATAAAACATCCACCGAAGGCCGGTGCCCATTCATGCGCGGCTCGTCCGACAGCACAACGGTATTCCCTAATGGCATGCGCCGCACCTTGATGTGGCGATCGCCCGGGCAAATCAACGCGCGCCCGGCAATCAGCAGATCGCCGGACTGCGCTTCTTTCACATCAATCGCGCACGATTCATCCAGCCGCCGGGCAAACATCTCAGTGAACCCTTCCGGCATATGCTGAACGACAACGATGCTTCCCGGAAAGTCGCCCGGTAATTGCGCCAGCAGATACTGCAGCGCATTCGGCCCGCCCGTAGAGATTCCAATTGCAACAACCTTGGTGGCCTCGCGGCGCAGGCGCATCGCCGGCTTATTCGGCTTGGGCCGATCGGGAACTACCGGCGCCGGAGCATGCCGCATCTTGCTCTTGGCCGCGACTTTGATTTTCTCGATAAGGTCTGCGGCAATCTCATCCATGTGTGCCGACGCGGCATCGCGCGGCTTGGCCACAAAATCAAACGCGCCCATGGCCAGCGCTTTGAACGTTGCACTAGCGCCGTCTGTCGTCAGAGCGCTTACCACGATCACCGGCACGCGGAAACGGCGCGTGACCTGGCGCAGCGTCTCCATGCCGTCCATGCGCGGCATCTCCAGGTCCAGCGTGACCACGTCGGGCCGGAGCTCTTCGATTTTTTTCAGTCCAAATGCGCCATCCATGGCCGTGCCTACAACTTCAATTTCGCTGTCCCGCGCCAAAATCTGCGGGATCAGCTTGCGCATCAATGCTGAGTCGTCTACCACCAGAACCCGTAACCTTTGACTCATGCCGTGGCCCCCACCATCTGTAACCTGCCGAGCTTTGCAACTACACTTGAAAGATTCAGGATCAGCACCACCGTGCCATCCCCGAGGATCGAAGCGCCGCTGACCAGGTCGGTCGCGACCAGGTGATCGTCCATGGCCTTGATCACCAATTCTTCTTCGCCAACCAGCTGGTCTACCACCAGACCAAACTTGCGTTCGTTGGCTGTAATCACCACAACAAACATCTTCGCCGTTTCCGATGTATGGTTGGCCAGTTGGCTCAAATGCAGCAGTGGAAGAACTTCATTGCGCAACTGCATCACTTCGTGATTGTCTACGCGATGCAGCGCAGATTGATTGGTGCGCGTGATCTCCACCACGGCCGCCAGCGGAACGGCGTACAAACGGTCGCCCACGCGGAAAAGCAGAGCGTTAATGATGGCCAGCGTGAGCGGCACTTTTAGATAGAACGTAGTGCCTTTGCCCGGCGTTGTCTTGATGCTGACCGTGCCTTTCAGCTTTTCCAGAACAGTTTTCACCACGTCCATGCCTACGCCGCGCCCGGAGATCGCCGTGACCTGCTCCGCCGTGCTCAGGCCCGGATGAAAGATCAGATCGTTGATGTCGGCTTCGCCGAGCAGCGCTGCGTCGCCTGGCTTGATCAGGCCGCGCTCCACCGCCTTGGCCGTGAGTTTGCCGCGATCGATGCCGCGACCGTCATCCGTCACTTCAATCACAATCTGATTGCCCTGGTGATAGGCATCGAGTGTTACTGTGCCGTGCGCCGGCTTGCCGTCGTTAATACGCTCAGCCGGAGATTCAATCCCATGGTCCACGGCGTTCCGCACCAGGTGCGCTAGCGGCTCGGCCAGCATGTCCAGAATGCTCTTGTCGAGATCGGTGTCTTGGCCGGTGATCACCAGATTCACTTCTTTGCCGCAGGACTTGGCTACGTCGCGCACCACGCGCGGGAAGCGGCGGAACAGCTGCTCCACCGGCACCATGCGGATCTTCATCACCGACTTCTGCAGATCGTTCATGATGCGCGCCTGGAACGCCATGGCGTCTGAAAAGCGCATCTTCAGCGGATCTTTGGGATAACGCCGGTCAAATTCGTTGATCGCCTGGTGCAGCATGCTCTTGGCGATGATCAACTCGCCCACCAGGTTCAGCACGGAATCGATGCGCTCGGCATCCACTCGCAGCAGCGTCTCTGACAGATTGGCAAAGCTGGTTGTCTTCTCGTCGTTCCCGTTGGCAAAACTTGACTTCGCTGACTCCGCCGCAACTTCCACCGGCGCAGCTGCCGCAATCGATGTCTCTTCCGCGCTGATCGCCAGCTCCGAGTCATCGTCCGCCGGCGCTGTCACGTGTTGCACGATGTCGAGAACGTCGTCGCCCTGTTCCTGCTGGCGGCCGGCGCGTTGCACCAGCAGATCGGCCACCACAGCCGGAATGCGGCACTTTTTCTCAATCCAGCTCTGCGCGTGATCGCTGGCAACAGCCGCTTCCACCACGTCCAGATCGTCGCTGAGCGTGCTCTGGTCCGGCGCAACTGCCAGGATCCGGCCGCAATCCTGCAGAACATTGCGGATCAACTGCATGGCCGCGCCGCGCATCGGACATTGCGGCTCAATCGAAAATGCGATGTTGTAAACCGTTTGCCCGCGCCCCAGGGCATCCGCGACTACGATCTGTTCGTACTCGCTCCAGGCAAAACGCGCTTGCAGTTTGTAGGGTACGCTGCCTGAGCGTTTCCGTGTAAGCGAGATAATCTGGTGCCGCAGCTCTTCGCCCGCAGGCGGTTGCAGATTGCCACGATACGCCGACAACATCGAGCTGAAGGTATCGGCGGCAATCAGGACTACTTCGGCCAGAGCATTTTGGCTGGTGGCCGCGATCTCCGGCTTCAAAACCTCTTCCAGCGCGTGCGCCAGTTCACTCAGCTCGGTGTAGCCGCAGGCCGCCGAGTCGCCTTTGAGCGTGTGCACGGTGCGGCGCACCTGGCGCAGGACCTCTTCGTCTTCAGGACGCTTCTCCAGCTGCAGGCCCTCTTCATTGAGTGTCTGCAACAGTTCCGTTGCCGACTCAAAGAAGAGCTCGCGGAGCTCAGAGGCGCGATCGTCTGGGAAGAAGTTCAAATCGTTACCTCGATGCGCTGGTAAGCCGTACCGTTGTTCTGGTGCAGCATCTTGTATTTGTCAGAGAGGCCGAAAAGGCTCTCCGCGTGTCCAATGAACAGATATCCTTCGGGGTTGAGGCAGCGGTAAAGTTTTTCCACCAGCCGCTTCTGCTCGGCTTCATCGAAATAGATCATCACGTTGCGGCAGAAGATGACATCATTGCGCTGGGGTAAGAACTCGGTCTTCAGGTTATGGAAATCGAAATGGATCAGGTCTTTCAAGCCCTTCTTCACCGCATACCGGTCGCCCACTTTGTCGAAGTAGCGTAGCCGGAACGCATAGTCCACTTGATCCATCTGGAGCTCCGGATAAATGCCCTCCTGCGCCGTTCGCAGGACGGAATAATTAATGTCTGAAGCCAGGATCTCCACTTTCCATGGTGGTGGGATCAGCGGCTTGGGGCTGGGCATCTCGAAGGGAAGCGGATTGCGCAGATAGTAATAAGCCAGCGCGTCGCAGACCTGCATCGCCATGGTGTACGGTTCCTGGCCAGTGGAACATCCGGCGCTCCACAGGCGCAGGCTCCAGTCGCGGCGCTCCTGCTTGCGCCGGAGCAGGTCTTCCAGAACGTTTTTCTGGAACAGGTCCAGCTGCGGCTTATTGCGGAAGAAGCTGGTCTCATTCACCGTCAGGTTTTCTACCAGAGCGCTTAGCTCGGCTTTGCCCTGGTGGCTCGTGAGCAAGCGATAGTAGGCATAGAAAGTGTCCAGCCCGCAGATTTTCAGCCTACGTTGCAGGCGGTCCTGCAGGAAATGCGCGCGCCGTTCGTCAAAGTACATGCCGCATTCCTGGTAGACAAGCGTCTGCAGCAGCTTGTATTCCGGTTCACTGATCTGGATTTGCACGCTCGGTGTGGCCATCGGTCCCCGCTGTGGTCTTTGGCGCCGCTTTAAAGCGCGGCAGCAGCTGTCTGGGCTTCAGCAATCTGGCCCAGGCGCTGCAATTCGCCTTTCTGCAGAATCTTGTTCAGGTCAATCATGATGATCAGCCGGCCGTTCAGCTTGCCTACGCCGGTCACGTAGTTGCTCTCGCCTTGATCGAAAACGGGTGGCAGCTCAATCTCGTTTTCGGGGATCTTCAATACTTCTGAAGCGCTATCGACGATCAACCCCACCAGCTTGCCCGCCACTTCTGTCACCAGAATGCGGTTCTTCTTATTGGGCTTGATCTCTTTTTCCCCGAAGCGCCGCCGCAGGTCGACCACGGAGACGATCTTGCCGCGCAGGTTGATCACGCCCTGCACGCAGCCCGGAGAATCCGGCACCGACGTGATCTCCGGCACGCGCACAATTTCGTGCACCAGCGCAATAGGCACGCCGAACACCTCACGTCCCACGCGGAAGCCGACAATGTGCATCTCTTTGGACATCAAGGGTCTCCTTCGTTAGTTGTAGCGCGCTCCCGCACCCGCATATTGCGGTGCCGCTGCGTGGCGATCGTCAGGCCGTCGCAGATTGCTGCTCTCACGTGGCGCCATGTTTTCCAGGACAAACCGGTCCATGGCTTCCAGCATCGAGCGCGACATCTTCGACATCTGCTCGGCCGAGGCCGCCAGCTCAGTCGATCCCGACGATGAGCGCTGCACCAGTTCGCGCATTTTTTCCATGGCGCGAACCACCGCCTGCGCTCCCGAGGCCTGCTCTTCTACGGAGGAGTTGATTTCATGCGTGATTTCATTCAGCCGCGTGGTGGCCTTGGCGATCTGCGACGAGCCGTGCGACTGCTCATTGGTCGCCGCGCCGATCTCCTGCGCGAACTTATAGACTTCCGATACCACGCTGGAGATTTTCTTCAATGCGCCGCTCAGGTCGCCGCCCAGCGAAATGCCTTCGTTCACAATACTGGTCGACTTCTCCATGTTGTCGACGGCCTTGCGCGCTTCTTTCTGGATGCTCTGGATCAGCTCGGAGATTTCGCGCGTCGATTGCGCCGATTTTTCCGCCAGCTTGCGCACTTCGTCCGCAACCACTGCGAAACCGAGTCCATGTTCGCCGGCACGCGCCGCTTCAATCGCGGCGTTCAATGCCAGCAGGTTGGTCTGCTCAGCCAGATCGTCGATGACTTCAATAATCTTCCCGATGTCGTCAGCCCTCTGTCCCAGCGCAGAAATGATTTCCGCGGAAGAGCCGATGGCTGCGTTGATGCGGCTCAGGCCGTCGGTGGCCTTTTCCATGGTGTTGATGCCGTTGTGGACTTCATCGCGCGAGCGCTGCGAGATATCGAGCAGCACCTTGGCCGTATCGGCCACGCGCTGAATGGAGGCGACCATCTCATCGATGGAAGCCGAGGTCTCACTTACGTTGGAGGCCTGCATCTGCGTGCTCTTCACCATGTTTTGCACGTTGATGCTCATCTCATGCATGGTGCTGGTGACTTCATCGATGGCGGAAGCCGCCTGCACGCTGATCTTGGCCGATTCATCAGAGGCCGAAGCCACCTGATTGGAGCCGCTGGCCACCTGGGCTGCACTGTCGCGCACGTTCTTCACCAGGCTGCGCAATCCCACTGTCATCTCGCGGAAGGCCTTGCCCAGCGTGTCGCGCCCGGAGCGCGGGTTGATATCCACCGAAAGATCGCCGCCGGCAATCGATTCCGAGGTTCCCGCCATCTCGCGCAGGTACAGCACCATGTTGTTGAAGGTCTTCGAAAGCTGCGCGACCTCGTCTTCACCGCTGATTTTGACTTCCTGTTCCAGGTCGCCCGCGTTGCCGATCTGTCCGGCCACGGTGATCAGTTGCGAGAGAGGAGCCGTGATCGAATTGGCCACACGCCAGGCAATGGTTACGGCAAGCACAATCACCAGGATCATGCCGCCCACCGTGACGATAAAGATAAAGAGAGCTGCGTTGCTGTCTGAATCCTCAGCGCGCTTGTTGGCATCCTGGATGATTTTGGCCAGCCCCAGCAATGGCTGTTCTTCGCGCTGCTTCTGTTCCGGCGTCGGCGTGGCCTGAAGATAGGCGATCTGCAACTCTGCGACTGTGGCGCTGCCGGTATCGACCTGGCGGCGCTTCTCCATCAGAGGAGCGGCAAAATTCCTTGCCCACTCGCGCTCTGATTCCGCCAGCTGGTCCAGCAACTGCTTCACGCTGCTGCCGCCGCCGTCGCTCAGCGAGCCCGCGGTCGCCTTGATCTGGTTGATCAGCGCATCCAGATCACTCTGGCCCTTGGCCAGCAGGTCGGCTTCGCGCCGGTCGCCGTTGAGGAGAAAGTTGCGCAGGTAAAGGCGGTTCTCATTCCTCTTTTTGTCCAACTGAGACAGGCTTTCCACCATCGTGATGGAGTCTTTATAGAGCTTCCTGGTGCTTTTCTCGTATGCGACAGCCACCCAGTTCAGCACAAACGCAAAGATCACGATCACGATGATCAGGCCAAAGCCCATGTACAGCTTGCCGCCTATGCTCTTGTTCATTTGCATGCTTAGAACCTCAACGCGCCGCCTTGTTCGAACTGCAGCTCGTGTCTTCTCAAATTCGTTTGCCCTACGGCTCTCTAGTCTCCGCAGGGCACACTCGCCCCAAAGAGAAATACGGGTGATCAAAAGCAAGGCCAGGGCCAAGCAGCCCAGGACTAGCACTTTCGGCATATGTGGAGAAAAGACGTCCAGTGAATTCAATGGTTTAAAGTCATTGCCATCGCAATCCCAGTTCCGCAACCGGCAGCTGCGCTCAAAGTTTGGGTCTCATTCTTGCGAGAATCATCTCCGCCGATCTCATAGTGAGACATGACTTATCGGCCAAGATAGCCGTTGGCCTTGTGATTCCGGCAGGGCAATTCCTTATTGACTCAAAATGAGATTCCAGAGTACCTTCAGGCTGCCTTCACCAAGGAATGCTTGAGACGGGATTGAAACCTAAGAAGAAATCCGTGCCCCTTCGCAGTCGCACGCAGGCACGTCCATCTGCTTGCAATGAAAGGACTTTAGAAGCCTGCCTGGAGCTGGCTTCAGCGTCCGCTGAGCCATCCGTTCTGCGCGAGCAGATCGTCAATTCCGCAGGAAGGATCTTTCACGCTGCCGTAGCTGGGGTAATCCTGCGCGAAGGCGACGTCTTTCGCCCAGTTGCCTTGGCTGCGCCGACAGAAGACGTAGCAGGCAACCAGGCGCTTATCACCCACGCTCGATCTTTTGCTTCCCAGTCCCTTGAACAAAAAAGGCTTCTGAATTTTCGCTTTTCCAGCCGGTCCTCTGACGGCGAAACCATCTACCACGGACTGGCGCAACCGCTGATCACCGAACAAAGCGCGGCTGTGTTGCTTCTGGTCAGGAGCGGTCCGTTTTCCTCGGATGAGGTTTCGGCGTTTGATAGCTTGGGTGGCGTTGCCCGCCTTGCTCTTGCCAAGGCAGAACTCACGGCCCTGGCTTCGGTGCACAAGCAGGAGCTCGATCAGCTGCTGGAAATTTCTGCTGAGCTGGGAAGCACATCTCGTCTTGAGACGTTCCTGCCCAAATTTGCCGTGCGCGCGGCCGACTTTCTCGGTTTTTCACGGGCCTTTATTGCCCTGGTAGAGGCGGGCGAGTGCCGCCTGCGATGGGGCGCCAACAAAGGTGTATCCAGCCGGCTCGAGATTGATGTTTCAGCGGTCGGTCGCCGCGTTCTTGAAACCGGCAATCCTTACATTTGCGAAGACGTGAGCCAGCTGGCGGCCAATGAAAAAGCCCAGCTGCTCCGCTGGGAGTCAGGGCTCAGGCAGTACCTGGGTATTCCGCTGATCACCGCCGCCGGCCGCCCTCTCGGTGTGCTCGGCTTGTTGGACAAGAAAAACAAATCTCACATTGCGCCGGACGACGTGAGCCGTGCGCGCGTGTTAGGCGCTGAGTTGATCGTCGCTCTCGAAGCCGCGCACAATCTGCAGCTCTCTGACCAGCATCGCAAGCGGACGGAAGACCTCATGGAGATGGCGCTCGACCTCGGTTCCGCATTGCGCCT
Organism: Candidatus Angelobacter sp.; assembly: GCA_036557225.1. GTDB lineage: Bacteria > Acidobacteriota > Terriglobia > Terriglobales > Acidobacteriaceae > Angelobacter. The sequence goes on along the minus strand of DATBHX010000055.1, from coordinate 83,528 downwards.
GCCTGATTTCGTCAAGAATTTTACTGAGCGCGTAGCGGGGATGATCGGCGCGAATGCCGCTGTCCTGGCTTTGGCCCAGGGCAACAAGGTGGAGAGCGTGGGTTTCTTTGGCTCCAAGCCGGAGCGTGAGCTGCAGCGCAAGCTCAACGCCGCATTTTCCGAATATGCCGAGCGACATCCTGATCTCAAGATCACCGGCAGCGGCGTGGAGGTTCTGGGCGATGAGTTGATCGCATCCTGCGGCTGGCAGAACCTCACGCTGGTCCGCCTGGAAGGCACAGAGGGCGATCTGCTGGGCATTCTCGCCTTGGCCGATATCACGCGCGAGCTCACACCCAACGATCTCAACCTGCTGCAGGCGCTGATCGTGCATGCCTCAGTTGCGCTTGAGAATTCACGGCTCTTTACCCGGATCACGCAGTCGAGCCGCCAATGGGCGGAGATCTTCGACTCCATCTCCGACTTCATCGTTGTTCACGACGAACAGTTCCAGGTCCTGCGTGTGAACCGGTCGCTGGCAGAGTTTATCGGCGTGCGTCCGGCTGAGTTGATTGGCCTGAGCATGCGCGCCCTGGTTTCCATCACCTCTGATTCGCCTCAGCCTTGCCCTTTCTGCCATGGTGAAAACGAATCGGACGAATATCTGCACCCGGTGTTGGAGCGCACCTATCTCGTCTCCAGTTCGCGTATCCACGGCGCACTGGACGAAGGCCTGCAGACGGTCCACGTGCTCAAGGACATCACCGATCGCCGCGAAGCCGAGCAGCGCTATCGCGAGCTGTTTGACAACGTGCAGGAAGGAGTCTTCTTTGCTTCGCCGGAAGGCCATTTCATCGAGGTGAATGACGCGCTGGTGCGAATGCTGGGCTACCAGACTCGCGAAGAGGTGCTCAAACTCGACCTGCAGACGCAGGTTTACGTCTCCGCCGAGCAGCGCGACGAGATTACCCGCCAGCTCAACAGCAAAGGCACGGTGCGCAATTTTGAAGTCACGCTCTGCCGCCGCGACGGCACCATGATCCACGCCCTGGAGAATGCTTTCGTGGTCAAAGACGGGCAGGGCAAGATCCTGCAATATCGCGGCGTCTTCCTCGACATTACTGAGGTCAAGAACTTCCAGGCGCAGCTGCAGCGCGAGCGCGATTTCACCAGCAAGATCCTCAATAACACGCAGACCATGATCATGGTGGCGGATACCGCCGGTCTGATCAGCTACGCCAACCAGCGTTCCTACGATGCCGGCGGCTTTGACCAGAATGAACTGGTGGGGCACCGGCTGGACCGCATCATCTCGCCCTCGCACAAGAGGATCTTTTCTGAAGCTTTTGATGCCAGCCTGCATGGCTTGCAGTCAGACAATCTTGAGCTGATGATTGCGCGCGGCAATGGCTCGCAGGGCAAGTTCTCCGTGAACCTGAGTCCCATGCGTGACGATCGCGGTGAAGTTTCGAGCGTCGTTGTTCTGATGACCGACATCACCGATACCGCCATGATCCAGGCCAAGCTGATGCACACGGAAAAAATGGCGGCCGTGGGCCAGCTCGTCTCCGGTGTGGCGCATGAGGTCAACAATCCGTTGACGGCGATCATGGGTTTCTCCGACCTCTTGATGGAAAATCCTGAAGTCCCGGGCAGTGCGCGCAAAGATCTGCAGGTAATTCTGGAAGAAGCGCAGCGTACGAAAGAGATCGTGCAGAACCTGTTGAGCTTTGCCCGTCAGCGTCCGCCGCAGCGCCAGGCGGTGCAGATCAATGGCATCCTGCGCAAAACCATCGCGTTGCGCGCCTACGATTTTGCCAACCATGGCGTGCAGATCATTGAGAAGTTCGATGAAGGCCTGCCGGAGCTGATCGGCGATTCGCATCAGTTGCAGCAGGTCTTCCTCAACATTTTGAACAACGCTTATGACGCGGTCCACGCTGCCGGCCGTCCCGGCCTGATTGAAATCGAAACCATACACGATGGCGGCTGGGTGGAAGTTCTCTTCCGCGACAACGGCGAGGGTATTCAGCATCCGGAGCGCATCTTTGATCCATTTTTTACGACCAAGGAAGTCGGCCAGGGGACCGGCTTGGGGCTAAGCATTTGCTACGGCATTGTGCGTGAGCATGAGGGCGAAATTCTGTGCGCCAACAACCAGGAGACGCAGGGCGCGACCTTCAGCGTGCGCCTGCCCATCCGCACACGAGCTGATCTTAAGCTGGTCGTGGCAGCGGGAGCCAAGCAATGACGGCCGGCGCAGCCCCAGCCAAGGCATTGCCCCTCCTCTTGATCGAGGATGAGCGCTCCGTCCTGGATTTCATCCGCACAGCGCTGGAGCGCAACGGTTACGCATGCCACGCGGCCAATTCTGCAGCGGAAGGCATCCGTGCTCTGGAGGTTGGCCGCTTCAGCGGGATCATCTCTGACATGCGTACGCCGGGAGGCGCCAGCGGCGCTGACGTGCATGCATGGATCGTCGCGCATCGTCCGGAATTGAAGGAACGCATGCTCTTCATCACCGGTGACACCGTGAATGAAGAGACCATGAAGGCGCTGCAGAATACCGGTGTGCCCTACATCGAGAAGCCCTTTCGTGTGCAGGATCTCATCAACATCGTAGGAAGGATTTTTGGCCGGCCCAACTGAAGACTGATTAGGATTTATGACTGACGACGCCAGAGTACGGTTCCTGATCGTGGACGATCATCCCAGCGTGCGCAAGCTGTGCCTGACCGTGGGCTCGTCCGTGGGCTTTGACTGCCTGGAAGCTGAGAGCGCTGAAGCTGCGCTGGTCCAATTGGAATCCGACTCGCCAGACATCATTCTGGCCGACCTGATGATGCCCAACATGTCGGGCCTGGAATTTCTGCCTCGCGTGAAACAGGTGTTGCCGCATGCGGAAATCGCCATCATGACCGGCCACGGCTCGATTGAAACCGCCGTGCAGGCCATGAAGCTGGGCGCCTATGACTACATCACCAAGCCCTTTCGCATTGAAGAGCTAAAGCTTTTGCTCCAGCGCATGGCGGAAAAGGTCAAGCTGGTGGCGGAAAACCAGTTCCTGCGCGACCGCGTGAGCACGGAGATGGAGTTGAACGGGATCGTCGGTTCCTCCAGCAAGATTCAGGACGTGCTGCGCATGGTCGCACGCCTGAAAGACACGCGCACGCCGGTGCTGATCACCGGCGAAAGCGGCACCGGCAAAGAGCTGGTGGCGCGTGCGATTCACTATCGTGGGCTCCTCTCCAAGCGGCCGTTCGTCGCCGTCGATTGCGGATCGCTGGTGCCAACGCTCATCGAAAGCGAGCTTTTCGGCTACGAAAAAGGCGCGTTCACCGGCGCTCTGCGTTCGAAAGAAGGCCTGTTTCAATCGGCCAACGGCGGGACCATTTTCCTCGATGAGATTGGTGAACTCTCCCAGGAGTTGCAGGCCAAACTTCTGCGCGTGCTGCAGGAAAAAGAAGTTCGTCCCGTGGGCAGCAATCAGAAGGTCAAAGTCGATGTGCGCGTGATTGCAGCCACCAATCGCGACCTTGAAGCTGCGCAAAAAGAAGGCAAGTTCCGCAAAGATCTTTATTTCCGCTTAAATGTGGTGACCTTGCACCTGCCGCCGTTGCGGGAGAGGCGGTCTGACATTACGGCGCTGGTGCATTATTTTCTTGATCGATTTGCGCCAGGTAAGACGCTCACTATCTCACCTGCAGCCATGAAGTGCCTGCTGCAGTATGACTGGCCGGGCAACGTGCGCGAACTGGAAAACTGCATTGAGCGTGCGGTCGCGCTGGGCAGCCAGGAAGTGCTGGAGCTCTCTGATCTGCCTCCGGCAGTGCGCGCGCAGCAGGAGCCTGAAGCTGCGGAGCCGCTGGTCGCGCGGGCCGAGGCCGCGGCCTCAAATACTGATTTGGAAGAGCTGGAGCGCGATACCATCCAGCGTGTTTTTGAGCAGGTGCAGGGCGACAAAGCTCGCGCCAGAAAGATGCTTGGCATCAGCCGGGCCACGCTGTATCGCAAGCTCAAGCGTTACAACATCGGTCTGAGCAAGCGCGCGTCGGTGGCATCATGAGACAAGAATATTGAGACGTTTGTTTCATCCTGAGACACATTGGTATTACCGGCAACCTGTGAAGGAAACTGCAGCTTCCGAATCAATGGGTTAGCTTCTGAGGTTTTGGCCGGACTATTGCACTAAGTACTTCAGCTAAGTCTCTTGGCGACTGGCTAAAGCTGTGTTTGAAGCCATGCGAATGAAGGGTTATGGCCCGTGGGGCCTGAGCATAGCGACAGAAACTAATGACGACAACAGCACTCAACGTGGGTGAAGTAGCCGAGTTCTGGCGCGTCGCGCGCCGGCTGTATACCGTTTATGTCGAACTCGACCGCACTTTTGAGCTTGGCATGCCATCTTGCGCGGAACTGGAAGCCGCGGCCGACCGGCCGGAGCCGGAAGCCATGGAGCGCGTGCTGGGATGGTTTGAGCGAATCGACAACCACGTCCAGGTCTGGCAATTACGCCAGCTCCTGCAAAGCACCAGCCTCCAGAATGAAGACAACCTCCGTTACCTGATCGCCCGCCACCTCGATAAGAAGCAGAAGAGTGAGGCCGATAAAGACAAGATCGATTTCCTATTGGTGCAATACTTCGCCCACTGCGCGCCGCATGGACTGAACGAGACTGCTCTGGAAGAGGTGGCGCGCGTTTTGGAACCTGCGATCGGCAAGTCCGTACAGAACTTTCCTGCATGGGCGCCCAGTCTGGACGAAAAGCTCGACAAGCTGAACGAATCGAACAGTCTTGAGGAGTTGCAAAACTCCGGCGCGCTGCAGGAAGTGCGCGAACTCAAGCTGGCCGTGGGTGACGAATATTTCCAGCCCGGATTTCTGGTTGCTTTCACGCGCTTCAATTTTCTGGCGCGGCGGGCCTTTTTCAAAGCAATGCATCTCGATCTGCACGCGATTCGTGCTGCGGTGAACCAACTGGAGCAGCTGGGTATCACCAACGTCGATTGTCGCGACGCGGGACTCACGGAAAACGAATCGCTAGAGCAAGTGCGCCACGTGGTGCATCAATGGAAGACGCCATTTCGCGCCCCGTATTCGGGCGGCTCGTCATTTCTGCAGCTGATACTCCTTCGCCACGCGTTGGAGTACACATTGTCGAAAGCCGGTGAACAAGCCGCTGTAGCATCTGTGTCCCAGGTGCCGGCCGTTCCGGTTGTGCAGGCTGTGCAAGCGCCCCCTGCTGTCCCGGTCCCGCCCGAGGAACAATCCGTGGCTCGCCCTGTGGCCGTGGTTGAATCTTCTGCGGCGCAGGAATTGACGGCTATACCCGTGGCCGCAGTCGAAAGCGCTCCGCCAGCCGCCGTTGAAAAGCCTGCGGCAGAGGCAGCCGCTCCTGATCTGATCTCACGTCCAGGACATACGCAGGATCCGACAGCCCAGCCCACGGCTGAGGAGCAGGCAGAAGAACAGGATTATCTGGTGCGCTGTGTTGCCGACATCGCGGAGCAGCTGAAAGCTGTCCCGCCCAAGAATTCTCCCTCCGTTTCGGCGATTATGCTGGGCGGATGCAAGCTGCTGATCGCTACCTGGGAGGCGCAAGCCTTTGCCCAGGAAACGGCAATGGCCCAGGCTCTGCAACGGACCGTAGCGGCGCGAACGATTCTCCATGTCTGTATGGAACGTCACAAGAAGGGCGAACCAACGGACCTTACTGCTGCGCTGGACATCGCGCGCGGGCAGGTGAATGAGATGTCTGAATATGTGGAGAAAGCCAAAGAGGCCAAGAACATTGACGCGGCAGTGAACCTTGCCGCTACCTCCAAGCGCCTGCTCTCGTTGATCGCTGACGGGGAAAAGATACTGGGATAACGGAGTCCAAGTGCAAGACTATCGGGTTGTATTAATCACTGATGACGCCGGCTTTGCCCGCAGCCTCAAAACACTGTGGCAGACTGAACCCGCTCTGCCTCCGCTGCGCGCGACGACCACCGATGATATGAGCGGAATCGGGGAAGGGCATCTCGATGTCGTGATCGTTGGCCCGGTGCGCAACAAGCGGTTAGCGTCAGTGCTTAAGCTGGTCGATTTCGGCGAGCGACCGGTCATCTGCATTGTTGAGGATGCGCGTGAGGTCAAGACTTTAAAAGCGGAGCGGCCTCGCGTGCTGGCCATTCCGCAGAGTCAGGGGTGGATCGATTCCGCCCTTCTTCTGGTCGTGGAGTGCCTGAAACGGCTGGAGGTAACCGCGCGCCTGCGTAGGGCTGAGCAAGCCGCCGTGGCCAGTTCCCGTAGCGCACTGCTGGGTCGCTATGTGGCGGAGAGCCGCCATGACCTGAACAACTCGCTCACTTCGGTCCTCGGCAACGCAGAGCTGTTGCTGCTCGACTCGGAACAGCTTCCAGAAGCCGCCCGAGACCAGGTGCTCACGATTCACGAGATGGCGCTGCACATGCACCAGATCATGCAGCGATTCGCCTCGGCCGAAATACGAGCGCATGAGAAACCGTCTCAAGGTGAGACAGAAGAGCTGTCTCAGAACCCGGTTCCGGCCCAGTGATCCCAGGGTGGACAGCGAAATAAATCATTTTTAAACAATAGCTTACAAGAGAATCCCAGGTTGGCGAGCTAGCCCGCAGCTTGGCCGCGCAATTGCTCTACTCATATGGATACATAAGGGGTAGAGGTTTGTCCGCTTTGACCAAGATTCTGATTGTCGACGATTCACCGGCCGAAGTCCGGCTGATGCAGTCGGTACTGGAACGCGCTGGGTTTATTTCCATCGCTGTCCATGATCCGACGCGCCTGGAGCAGATGATCGACATGGAGCGCCCAAACCTGATCCTGCTTGACGTGGTCATGCCGCAGCGCAATGGCTTTCAGACATGCCGCGAACTCAAGAGCCACGCCGACTACTCGCGCATTCCGGTAGTGATGGTGAGTTCCAAAAACACTGAGAGTGACAAGTTCTGGGCCAAGCAGCAGGGCGCCGATGGTTACGTGGGCAAGCCATTTTCGAACGAAGAGCTCTTGGGGACGGTGCGGAGTTTAGTGGGAAAAGCCAGTTTGTGAAATCCCGAGCGCAGCGAGGGAACCCTCTCGTGACTAGGAAGTTTAGGTAAGCGCGGCCATGAAATTCGGAAGGTTGGGAACTTAGAAGGGAATAGAGATCCCTCGCCCGCAAAGAGCGCGGGTTCGGGACTTCAGAAATATGCCAGAGGAACAACAACAACTCGAACCACTCTCGCCCGATGCCGAGCAGCTTGAACTGCTGCCGCAGGCGGAGCCGGAACGGCAATACTGCGTTTTTCGCGCCGGGCGCGAACGCTTCTGCTTCTCCGTGCTCGATGTGGAAGAAGTTGTGGAATGGCCCGGCCTGACCCGAGTGCCGTTGGCGCCTTCGTTCCTGATGGGCATTTTCAACCTGCGCGGTTCAATCGTTCCGGTTGTGGACATTGCACTGACGGAAGGCCGCCGCCCAGATCTGATGCCACGGCATGTGGTCGTTGCCAGCTTGAAGGGCGAGGGCGATCGCGATGACCTGCGCATCGGCATCGCTGCGGATGAAGTGATTGGCACACACAGCACCTCAGAGCCGTTGCTGGTGGACGAGGCGCCGCGCGAGGTTCCGCACTGCTGTGGCATGTTGCGGCATGAAGATCGTTTGGCGCTGGCCCTGAATTTGAAGAAATTGACCGAGGCGTTCCCCGTCCCGGTGATTTGAGATTGGTTGGAGGATTGACAGGTCCGTGGCGGTTTGGAGCGGAGCACCAGGGTTTGAGTGATTTTGGCCGCGAAGCCGACCAACGCGCTGAGCGGCCTGCTGCAAGTGCTCAATGGATTTTAAGTTTGTGAGGGCTTCGTGGCGGTTCGGAGCGAAGCGACAGAATTAGAAGATTGTGCAGTCGGAGGAAGTTTTATGAAAGGTCGTTTGAATTCGACCCTGTTGCGGATGGTGCTGGTTGACATCATTGCTTTGTTGGCGGTTTTGTACTTCGCGTACAGCGCGGGCGAACAGGGCAGATTGCCTATCGCAGATTTTGGCGGTTTGCCGCGTGGTTCCGGCATGAGCTTGCTCTTGGCTCTTGTCATCGCCCTAGGCGCTGGAGGGTACACCTTTATCACCATCAACAATCGTGTGCTCGATCCGTTGAAGCGCTTAACTGATTTTGCCGAGCGCTTCTCCCAGGGCGACTACCGCGCGCGTGTGGCCATTGACTCCGCGGATGACTATGGCTACATCGCCGAGCATCTGAACCGTGCGGCAGACAGTTCTTCCCGCGCCATCTTCAATCAGGAAGCGCAGGAAACGCTGCAGAAGAGCGTCACGGAGTTCCTGACCATCGTGAGCCAGATCGCCCGCGGCGATCTGACGCTGCGTGGGCGCGTCAGCAATGACGCTCTGGGCAACGTGGTCGACTCGGTCAACTACATGCTCGATAACTTTGCCAAGGTGCTGGAGCGCGTGCGCAAGGCCGCCGTCGATGTGCAATCGAGCGCGAACGAGATTCTGATCGCTTCGGAAGAGATGTCGACCGGCGCCATCCAGCAGGACCAGGAAATCACCAATACTTCATCCGCCGTGGAACAGCTTACGGTTTCGATGAAGCAGGTATCGAACAACGCCGAGGCCAGCGCCGAGGCCGCGCGCCGCGCTCTCGACGCCGCCGAGCAGGGCAACCGCTCCGTGCGCGACACGCTGGAAGGCATGCAGCGCATCCGCTCGTCAGTGCAGGCAACGGCCAAACGCATCAAGGCGCTGGGTGATCGTTCGCTGGAAATCTCTGAAATCGTCAACGTCATCAATGACATCACCGAGCAGACCAACCTGCTGGCGCTCAATGCCGCCATTGAAGCGGCGCGCGCCGGCGAAGCGGGCCGCGGCTTTGCCGTGGTCGCCGACGAAGTCCGCAAGCTGGCCGAGCACTCGCGCAATGCCACGAAAGACATTGCTGCGCTGATCAAAGCCATCCAGGCGGAGACGAATGACGCCGTGATCGTCATGGAAGAAGGCACCAAGGAAGTGGAAATCGGGGCCAAGCTGGCCGACCAGGCCGGACGCGCGCTGGACGCCATCTCTACCGTCGTGCGACAGTCGGCGGAATTGGTGCAGGAAATCTCTCTGGCTTCCAAGCAGCAGGTGCGCGGCACGGAAGGCGTGGCCAACGCCATGCAGATCATCTCCAACATTACCCGCCAGACTTCACAGGGGGCGCGCCAGACCTCGCGCACGGTGGAACAACTGGTGCACATGTCTGAACAGCTCAATGAAGCCCTGGCGCAATTCCGTGTTGCTGCCGGCGCCTCTCCGAATCTTCCAGGCGAATCGCGGCCGGAACTCGTAAGCGCGGCTGCAGCGTTGGCGCGGCGATAGTAGGCTGCTGAAGAAGAATTGATAGAGCGTCTTCTAAAGAGGAGAGACATGGCAGGGGGAGTGGTGACAGTCAGCGAGCATGAACTGAGCGAAATTCGCGGCCTCATTGAGACGCGCTCGGGAATCCTGTTTGACGATTCGCGCGAACGCTTTTTCTCCACCCGTGTGCTCGAGCACGTTGAAGCTCGAAAACTGACCCACGGTACAGACCTGATTCGCCTGATCAAAAACTCCAACGTGGAGTATGACTCGCTCCTGCAGCGCCTGCTTACGCAGGAGACGTCTTTCTTCCGCTATCCCGCGCTCTTTGAGGCGCTGGAAAAAAAGGTCCTCCCCGATCTCCACATGAAAAAGTTTTGGGAGAGTCCGCGCTCGCTGCGCATATGGAGCGCCGGCTGTTCTACCGGAGAAGAGGCTTACAGCATCGCCATGACCGTGGCCGATGCCATTGAATTTGCCGACGCATGGAACATACATGTCCTGGCCACTGACATCAGCCGCCAGGCGCTGGAGCACGCCGAGCACGGCGTGTACGAGCCGCGCGATATGAACACAGTCGCGCCACGCCAGCGCGAGCAATATTTCTCTGCCGTGGGAGACCACTACCTGGTCCGCCCGCGCATTCGCAACATGGTGACCTTTGCGCCCATGAACCTGGCCCAGGTGGTCTACATGGGCAAGTTTGACTGCATCTTCTGCATGAACGTGCTGATTTATTTCTCGGAAGAGCGGCAGGCGCAGTTGATCCAGCGTTTTTATGAATACCTGGAGCCCGGTGGATATCTGTTCCTCGGCCATGCTGAATCCATCAACCGGGCCGACGTAAAGTTTGACACCCATATTTATCGTGACGCGCGCATCTACCAGAAGCCGGCGAACCTGGCTCGGCCGACGGTGGCGCAGGAGAAAGCTTGAACGGACAAGAGCAAGAATTCGTAGAGGTCTTCCTACAGGAAGCGTCGGAGCGCCTGCAGTTTTTGCGCGAGTACTCCGCCATCCTGCAGGACGCCTATCCGCGAGCGGAAGACGTGGAGCGACTGCACATCGCGGCGCACACTCTTGCCGGGACGTCGGGTTCCTACGGATTCCCGCTGTTCTCCGAAATCTCCGGCAAGCTGGCCCACATCTTCCAATACGCCATGAATGCCAGCATCGCCGCCGACGCTGCCGCTCCTCTGGTCGAATTCATCTCTGAAGCTGTGGCGCTGCTGGAGTCTGATCTCATCATGATCAGCACCAACAGCGTTGAGGCCGAGGAGGACATCAACGCTTTCAAACAACGATATCCGTTTGCCTTCCAGGCCGCTGCACCTGCGGCGCAGGCACAGGAAGCACGGCCGCCGGTCGCGGCGACAGAAAAACCTGGCGCGCCAGCTGCAGAGAGGGCCGCTGTTTCCCAACCCGCCGCTGCTCCGGTGAAAGAGCCCGCGCCTGAACCTCTACCGGAAGATGGCGATGTCCCGGCTGAAGTGCTGGAGTTCTTTGTTCCTGAAGCGGAAGAGCATCTGCAGGTGGTTACCAGCTGCCTGCTCTCGCTGGAGACAAACCCGAGTTCTGAGCAGATTCATCGCTTGCTGCGTGCCATGCACACGGTCAAGGGGTCGGCGGCACAAGTCGGTCTGCATAGAATCTCGCACGTGGCGCATCGGGCGGAAGATTTGATCGGCCGTTTGCGCGAAGGCGAGTTGCGCCCCAGCGCTGAGATCATCGATATCTGCCTGGACGCGGTGGATACGCTCAAGAAGTTTCTCTATCACCAGTGGCCGGACGAAGTGACGATGCAGTCTTCAGTTCACGGACTGCTTGTGCGCATTGGTCGTCTGGCGCCCGCGGAAAAAGAAGCAGAGGCGGTCACAGCCACCGCGGCACCATCCGAGCCTGTGGCAGCGGAGCAGCATGCTACAGCCCCTGCAAGCTATCTGCAGGAAGTTCATCTCACGGAAGAGCCCGCTGCTCTGGCCGAGCCGGCAGCGTTGGCCCCACCGGTAGTCTCGGCAGTCGAGCCTGCGCTGCCGCCGGTTGCCGTTGCCGAAACAAAGAAACCGGAAAACAAGTTCGAGAAGCTGGATAAGCTGGTTGCCGACGAAGAGTTCCTGCGCAAAGAACCGGCGTCCATGCCGCAGTCCAAGTCGGTGCGCATCGCGCTGGAGCGGCTGGACCGCATGATGAATGCCGTCGGCGAACTGGTCATCAACCGCACGCGCATGCTGGGCCGCGTAGCCGAACTGGAACGACTGGCTGACGTGCTGAATTTCTCCAAGGCACGCATGCAGGACAAGGTCGCTGAATTCCAGGAAAAATACGAATTCAGCCGCATCCATTCGGTTCCAACCCCCAAGCCGGCGGATAATTTTCCGCTGCGCAGCGGCTACTCCAGTTATTCGCATACGTTTGACCACTCGCTGGCCGAGTTCAGTGAGCTGGAGATGGACCGCTATGACGATTTCAATATCCTCTCGCGCTCGCTGACGGAAATCTCCGCCGACATCACCGAGGTCCTGACGCAGCTCGACGGCTTCGTGCGCCGCGTGGATGGCGATATCGACGAGTTCACCAAGCTGGCCCACCGCCTGCAGGATGAGATCACGCAGGCGCGCATGGTGCCGATCGGAAACCTCTATACGCGGCTTTCACGCACAGTGCGTGATGCCGCCAAAGCCGCCAATAAGAAAGTGGAGCTCACGCTGGCCGGCGCCGAGACCGAACTGGACAACAACATCATCCAGCAGATTTCCGATCCCCTGATTCACCTTGTGCGAAACGCAGTGGCACACGGCCTGGAACGCGACGAAGACCGCTATGCGCAGGGCAAGAGCGATTGCGGGAACGTAGCTGTGCGGGCCTATCATCGCGGCAATCATATTTACATTGAAGTGGAGGACGACGGCCGCGGCATTGACTATGAAAAGGTGCGCAAGACCGCGATCGAAAATGGCATGATTTCGGCGGATGCAGAGCTGAATGAGCGCGAATTGCTTGATCTGCTCTTCCAGCCGGGTTTCTCCACGGCTCCACGCAAGACCGAGCTTGCCGGTCGCGGCGTTGGCCTGGATGTGGTGAAGGCCAACCTCGCCCAGCTGAATGGCGAGATCGAGATCGAAACGCAAAAGGGCTTTGGCACCCGCTTTACCCTGAAAGTACCGCTCACGCTGATCATCTCGCAGGCACTCTTTGTCCGCTGCGGGACTTCAATGTTTGCGCTGCCGCTGGCCTTCGTGGAAGAGATTCGCCGGCTTCGGATCACTGAGATTGAAGAAGTCGGCGGCAAGTTCCTTACGAAAGTCCGCGACGTGGTCACGGAGATTGTCCGCCTCGATGCGGCGCTGGGCCTTGAGCCAATTCAGCCCATCAACGGTTATTTCCGCATGGTGATCGTCAACGTTGCCGGCCGCCAGGTTGCACTGGTGGTAGAAGACGTGGTCCGCAAGGATGAAATCGTCATCAAGAACCTAGGCGAGTTCCTGCGTAACCTCAAGATGTTTCCCGGCGCGACCATTGCGCCCGACGGCAGCCTGATTCTCCTTATTGACGTGAACCGCCTGGTCGCGGGTGAGGCGATTGAACATCGTCCGCTGATGACCAGCGCGAACGCGCAACGCATCTTTGCTCCCGGCGCTCAAGCCGTGGCGCATGGCGCAATTCCGCAGGAAGCAATCGACTTCGTTCCCCAGGAAAAACTTGTAGTGCTGGTGGACGACTCCATCAGCGTGCGCAAGTTTGTGGGCCGCATGCTGGAAAAAGCCGGTTATCGCGTGAAGCTGGCGGCCGACGGTCTGGAAGCTCTGGAGATCGTTACCCAGACGCGCTGCGATCTGGTGGTCACCGATCTCGAAATGCCACGGACCAACGGCTATGAATTGCTGTCCCACCTTCGCCAGGACGCGCAGACGCGGGGCATTCCGGTGATGGTGGTGACCTCGCGCGCGGGCGCCAAGCATCGTGAGCGAGCGATGAAAGAAGGGGCAGCGGCGTTCCTGACCAAGCCGGTTCAGGAAGACCAGTTTATTGCCGCCGTAGGAACTCTGATCGGAACGCCGGCAGCCATGCAGATGGAGCAGGCGGTAGGACACTAAGGAATGACGCCAGGCAAAAAAATACGGGTACTCGTGGTGGACGACTCAGCCTTCATGCGCAAGGTGCTGCAGACCATTATTGCGTCTGACCCGCAGCTGGAGGTGTGCGGCGAGGCCCGTGACGGCCGTGATGCGGTCACGCAAACCGAGGTGCTCAAGCCTGACGTGATCAGCATGGACATCAATATGCCGCACATGGATGGCCTCCAGGCCACCGAGATCATCATGTCCAGTAATCCACGGCCGATTTTGATTGTCAGCTCAGAATCGCGTGAGGGCGCCGAGGTCACGCTGAAAGCGCTAGAGCTGGGAGCGATTGACTTTGTAGCCAAACCCACCGGCGGCATCGATCTGGACATGAGCTCGGTCAAAGACGAGCTGTGCCGCAAACTGAAGATGGCGGCCAAGGTCCGCGTAGTGCGCACAGCGACCCGCTCCAAGCTGCAACAGGAAATCGCTTCTTCATCGCCGCGCGTTGAGCCTGCGAGTAAGAATGGCGACAACGGCCTTCAGGAAGTGCGCGCTCAAGTGAATGCGGCGGCCAAGAGCGCAGGAAAATTCCCCATCGTGGTGCTGGCTTCGTCCACCGGCGGTCCGGCAACGCTGATGAGTTTCATGCCTTACTTCCCCAAGGATTTTCCCGGCGCGGTGATTTTGGTGCAGCACATGCCCGGCAACTTCACTTCGCAGTTCAGCAAGCAGCTCGCGGAGATATCGAAGATCAAGGTGAAGGAGGCAGAAGCAGGGGAGATCATCGTCCCGGGACAGCTGTACGTTTGTCCTGGCTCGCACCATCTGCGTGTCTCGCCGACTGGAAGGATTTCACTCGACGATGGGCCGCGCATCAGCGGCTATCGCCCCTGCGCCGACCTGACTTTTGAGAGCGCTGCGGAATATGCCGGCCCCATGACCATTGGCGTCATATTGACCGGCATGGGCAATGACGGCGCCAAGGGTGTGCAGGAAATTCGCGCGGCCGGTGGGCATGTGATCGCGCAGGATGAATCGACAGCGGTGATCTTCGGCATGCCGCAGGAAGCCATCAAGACCGGCGCCGTAGACCAGGTGCTGCCGATGGAGGCGATTTATCACGCGATTGAAAAGCGCGTGTTGTATATCTTTGGCGCGGCCAAAGTGGGGGCGGTGTGAAGGGTTCGCCCAAATCACGAGCACAGGCAGTCGTGCAACTGGCGCGCGAGGACGTGATCGTGTTTGCTGTCGGCGGCTTCCGCTTTGCCATCGCCGCGGGAGCGGTGCAAGAGATTCGCGACATGGAAGGCCTGCAGGCCTTCACTCTGGGCGGGATCTCCGCGCAGATCGCCAAGTTGAGCCACACGCTGGAGCGGGCTGGTACGACCTATTTTGTGGTCGATGCGGCAAAGCATTTTGGCTTGCCGCCGGCGCAGCCGTCGCGCGTGATGATCCTGCGCAACGCGACCACGGCGGTATTGGTGGATTCCACAGACCGCATTCTGGAAATCTCCACGTTGCATGCGCTGCCACGGGCCTTTACGCATGAGGAGCGCAGCTGGTATCGCGGGCTGGCCGTGGTAAACGGCGCGGTAATGCCGGTGGTGAACCACAACGCGTTTCTGAACAAAGCGGACCTGGATGTCCTGCGCGCCGGTCTGGAACGCGTGCGCGGAGTAGTAACGGTATGATCGTCGACGGAGACAAGGCGTACGTGCTCTTTCCTCTGGGAGAGAAACGCTTTGCTCTGCCTGCCGAGGTCGTGACCGAACTCGCCCGCCCAGACACACTGCAGACCTTTCCCCATCGCACGCCTCTGCTCACCGGAGTTTTGGTGCGCCGCGGCAGGATCGTTCCTGTCTGTGACGTTGCCCAGATCCTGGTTGGTCCCGTAGCGCCGCCGCGAAAGTTTTATTTGATCGCCAAGTGCATGCTTGAATCCAGCCAGCAGCTGACGGCCGTTCCGGTCACTGGAGAATGTGAACTCACGAGCGCTGCGCTCGCGCCCCTCAGTGGCCACGAACCCCGATATATCACCGGCATGCTGGCACTGGCGGATGAAACAGTGCAGATCGTTGCCCTGGAAAAACTGATCTCCGCGGAGGCGCTGGCATGAACCCCACCGTCTCCGCTCCGGCCAAAATTTTGCTGATCGATGCCAACGTGTTTCTGGCGCGCAGGATCACCGACGCGCTCAAGCTCGAAGGCTTTGAAGTGGTGCACACCACGCAGTCCGGCTATGCGCTGACCATGCTTGAATACGATATGCCGTCAGCCATTTTGTGTTCCACGAGTTTGCGCGAGATCAGCGCGCACGATCTGCCGCCGATTGTGCATGCCGATCCCAAGACAGCGCACATTCCTGTGATCGCGCTGGGCGAAGGCGGCGACCAGGCGCTGATGGAGGCCTTCCGCTCCGGCTGCGCCGACTATGTGGATAAGCGTCTGGGGCCTGAGTTGATCGCTGCGCAGATCAAGACCTTCCTGCGCAGCAACTCTGAAGGTTTCCATCCGGTGCAGATGCTGGGCTCTTCGGACGAAGGGCTGAGCGGCAGCCTCTCTCACCTCGACCTTCCCGGCGTGGTGCAGATGCTGGTGCATTCGCGCCAGACCGGCTCGCTTTCCGTGAATGCGGGCGACATAGACGGGATTATTTTCTTTGAGAACGGTGACATTACGCACGCCGAGAGCGGCGACCGTATCGGCGACGACGCGGTGGTGCACATCGTAAAACGCTGCAACGGTGTGGAAACGGGCTCGTACCGATTCCTGCCCGGGGAAAGCGCGACCACGCGGACCGTGCTTCGCTCCGCCACGGAGCTGATGCTGGAGGCCCTGCGCGAACTGGATGAGGACGCGCACGACAATGGCGACGGAGGTTTTTCATGAGCACGATTCCCACTGTCTATTTCATTGATGACAGTGCGACCATGCGCGAGGTGATCAAGATCGCCTTCCGGCGGGAGAACATCAACGTGGTGGCCTGCCACGATGCAGCGATGGCGCTATCGGAAATTGAGACCGCCAAGCCGGACATCGTCATCACAGACGTGATCATGCCTGACAAGGACGGCTATGACGTCTGCCAGCATATTAAGTCGCACCCGGCACTGGCCAAGACGCCGGTCATTCTCATGTCGGGCGTGGTGAATCGCGCGGTGGCTGAGAAAGCGTTTGCCGTGAAAGCTGATGAGCTTTTGCGCAAGCCGTTTCAACCGCAGGACCTGATTGCCCGCGTAAAGCATCTGCTCAAGCCCAATGGAACTCCGGCGCCTACACCGGCAGCTGCCGCCAATGCGGCTGTCGCGTTGAGCAGTATTTTTTCGGCAGCCGCCGTAACACCGATGCCGCCGCGACCGGTGACTCCAGCGCCTGCACCAGCGCAGCGCGCCGCAGCGGCCGTGGCTCCTGCGCCCGCAGCTCCTCCTCCGGCGATCGCTGCGCCGGTTGCGCCTGTGCGCGCCTCAGTCCCAGCGCCAGTTCCCGCAGCGATGCCACCGGCTCCGCCGTTGTCAGTTGCGCCTACGACTGCGCCAGTGCCAGTGCAACCGGTATCAGCGCCGCCAGCAGCCAGCTCCGCCGCCAAAACAGGCGCTCAGCAAGATGCCGCCAAGCTGAAGATCGAGATCATGCGTCTGGAAGGTTTGGTAAAGAAGCTTCAGTCTGAGCTGCAGGCCGAGCGCGAGTACTCAAGGGCGCTGGAAGCTCACGTAAAGACCTTGCAGGAAGCTGAGTAGCCTCCATTTTTTGCCACGCTATTTTGTAGGTACTTGCGCCGTCTGGTCCATGCCGGTCCCGCGTTGCGCAAAGCCGGGGATGGTTACGGGCAGGCGTCCGCGAAACGGAATTTCCCCGAACAGCGCCTTTACCGCCGCGATCTCAGAGGTCATTACGTTGGAGTACGCGCAGACATAATTCTCAATCTCCAAAAAATCTGCCGCGACATAGGGAGAGCCAAAGCTGACCACCACGGTCTTATCATGCTTGGTCGCAAGGATTGAGTGCAGCAAAACGGCCGTAGATTCAGGCATGGAGATACTGTTGACGGCGGTCGTGCCTTCTTTGCGCACCGTGCGGCCGGCTACGGGAATCATGTAAATGGCGACCAGGACTTTTTCCGCGGCGTTCACGGCATTCTGCAGCTCCTGCGCGCTGCCCGCGGCAATGCGCGGATCAACGAAAATGAATCGCACATCGGGTACGCGCGCGCGCAACTCGCGCTGCAGCTGGCGGCCATCATCGCTGCGGACGTCATCGGCAAAGACCACGCAGAGGAGTTTGCTGCCTTCGGTCTGCAAAGTGCCATAGGCCTCCGTTGCAGCGGCTGCGGCCTGGCGCCTGAGCGGCAACACTTTGCCATTTTCGCGGACAAGAGTCAGCGCCGCGTCAGCGATCTGTTGCGCCTGCGCCAGGTTCTCCGGGCTGGCGATGGCGGTGGAGATGTGGTTGATGTCCACCTGCGTGGCTTTGTTGAGGCCCACACTGGCCTTGGCGCGTAAAATTTTCAGCACCGATTGATCGATGCGCTTTTCAGCAATGTCACCATGGCGAACGGCGTTGAGCAACCCTTGATAAGCACCGGCAAGGTCCGAGGGCAGCAGCAGCATGTCATTCCCGGCTTTGATGGCGTCCACCGCAGCGTGGCCGGCCGCAGCTGAGCCGCCTTCAGGATAGACGCGCGTGAGCCCTGCCATATCCATAGCGTCAGTTACTACCAGTCCTGAAAAGCGCAGCTGCTTCCGCAGAAGATCGCTGATCACGGCGCTGGAAGTTGTGGCGACTTTGCTTGTCTCAGGCTCCAGCGCCGGTGCGGTTACGTGCGCGACCATCACTGCGTCAGTGCCCGTCTCGACCGCGGCGCGAAAGGGCGGAAGATCGATTTGCTCAATCTGTTCCCGAGTGCGATTCACTGCCGCGACGCCCAGATGAGAGTCGGTAGCGGTATCGCCGTGGCCGGGAAAATGCTTTGCTGCAGTGAGCAGGCCGGACTTTCGTGCTCCACGAATGTAGGCGCTTACCATCGCGCTCACTTGCGCCGGATCTTCGCCGAACGACCGTGTATTAATGACCGGGTTCGCAGGGTTGGAGTTGACGTCGGCCACGGGGAACAGATTCCACTCTACGCCGATGGCCCGCGATTCCTCCGCCACGATCCTGCCGAACTGCTCCGCCAGCTCTGGCTTGCTGGCGGCGCCAAATGCCATGGCGTGGGGAAAGATCGTTACGCCGTTCAGGCGCATGGAGAGGCCACGCTCATAGTCAGCCGCGATGATCAGCGGGACCTTATTGTCATGCTGAAACTGGTTGATCAGCATGGCGATCTCGTAGGGCTCGCTCTTGGAGAGCGATGGGCCTTCGGCAGGTACGGTGAGAAGCAACGCGCCCAGATGATAGCGGGAGATTTGGTCGCGCCAAGCCTGGTAGCCAGGGCTGGTAATGTTTACAAATTGCGGCATGGCCACGCGGACCATGAAGAGCTGTCCGATCTTCTCTTCGAGTGAGAGTTTTTTGAGCGTCTTCTCCGCCCACCTGGCGCCGTCATTGTCGAGATGAACTGGGCGCGGATGCTGAAATTCGCTCGCGGAAGGAGAGGAAGAGAATGTCAGAAAAATGGCTGCCATCAGGAACAGCTTGCGCATCATGAGGCAACGATATCAGAAATGCAGCCGCTCCCAAGTGAGCGACATGAATGCCTGGTTGGTTACCATGGTTCTGGTCCTGACTAGGCGGTTTTCCGGAGTGCCGTCCAGCCGCATGATCTGCTAGACTCCGCTTCAAGCACCCGTGGAGAGAGATCGGTACCCTATGTCTTTAACCTGGATCGACTGGATCGTGATTGTTGGCTACCTGCTGGTCAACCTTGCCATCGGCATGTATTACCGGCGGCGCGCCGGCGGTAACACGGAAGAGTTCTTCATCTCCGGTCGCGACGTCTCCTGGTGGCTGGCCGGTACCTCCATGGTGGCTACAACATTTGCCGCCGATACACCGTTGTTTGTGAGCGGTGTGATCGCCACGCAGGGCATCGCCGGCAACTGGATCTGGTGGACCTCCTGCCTGGGCGGCATGCTCACTGTCTTCTTCTTTGCCCGCTACTGGCGACGGGCAGAAGTCCTCACCGACGTGGAACTGACTGAGATTCGCTACGGCGGCAAACCAGCGGCGTTCTTACGCGGTTTTAAGGCTGTCTATCTCGGTCTGGCGATGAATTGCCTCATTCTTGGCTGGGTCACGAATGCCATGGTTAGTATTGTGGCTGTGCTGCTGGGGCCGCTGATCGCCAAAGGCAAGGTGTTGGAGATTGTGTTGGGCGGTCACACGCTACTTCATTACACGCTTGGCGATCCCAGCCATACGGCGCTGCTCATCTGCATCTTTATTCTGATTCCATTTACCGGCATCTATACCTCGATCGGCGGCCTGTGGGGCGTGCTGGTCACAGACCTGTTTCAATTCATCCTGAAGATGGCAATGGTCGTGGTGCTGGCCTGGGTGGCTGTAGTGAAGATCGGCGGCATGGAGGCGCTCAAGCTGCGGTTGCAGATTGTGGGCGATGCCGTACATCAAACAGGAGCACAAACCTCGAACCCGCTGGCCTTCTTTCCCGATTTCCATCTTGGCTGGGCCTCAAGCGCCATCTGGACGCTGCCTGTTCTTACGTTCCTCATGTACCTGGGCGTGCAGTGGTGGTCGGCGTGGTATCCGGGAGCCGAGCCGGGTGGCGGCGGATATGTTGCCCAACGCATGTTCTGCGCTCGCGATGAGAAAAATTCTCTGGGTGCAACGCTGTGGTTCAACATTGCCCACTACGCAGTGCGGCCTTGGCCCTGGATCATCACCGGCCTGGTGGCGCTGGCGGTCTATTCACCGCACGGCGGCCTGCGGCCGGACGCAGCCTTTGGCGCCAATCCGCAGCAGGGCTACGTGATGGTGTTGCGCGACTTTCTGCCCCCTGCATTGCGCGGCGTAATGGTAGCGGCTTTTCTCGCTGCATTTATGTCTACGCTGGGTACGCAGCTGAATTGGGGCGTTTCCTACCTGGTGAATGATTTGTATCGGCGCTTTTTGGCCAAGGGTAAAACAGAAAAACACTACGTCGCGATTGGACGCCTGTTCACGATTCTGTTGGTGCTGGTGAGCGGCTACGTTGCTCAGCAACTGCATTCCGTCGGCCAGGGATGGCAGATTGTACTTGGCCTCGGCGTGGGCACAGGTGCGGTGTATATCCTGCGCTGGTACTGGTGGCGGATCAATGCCTGGAGCGAAATCAGCGCCATGATCGTGGCCGCTGTTGTCGCCATTGTTCTGCACAATCTTCGACCAGGGGACGATCCGGTTACCTTCGCAACGACCTCGCTCATCACCGCCGGCATTACCACCGTGGCCTGGATTGCAGCCACGTTCCTGACTCCCGCCGAATCGGAAGAGCGGCTGGTAGCTTTCTATCGGCGCGTGCGTCCGACCGTGCATGGGTGGAAGAAGATTGCCGCGCTCGCGCCGGAAATCCCGAAGGTGCGCGACGTAGCCAGCAACGCTTTTGACTGGGTGATGGGCTGCGTGCTGGTTTATGCAACACTGTTTGGGATCGGCAAGGTCATCTTTGGCGACTGGATCCTCGGAGTGTTGCTGTTGGCAGTTGCGGCTGTAGCCGGCTACCTGATCTTCTGGGATCTCTCGCGGCGTGGCTGGCAGGCGCTCTCCGGCACAGACCAGCCGGCTGTTACACTCGAAATGGAGTCGGCGCAGGCGCAGAAGAACCCTTCCTGACGCCCGAAGCAATCAGCAGTCAATTCCTGCGATTCAAGGAGCTATGCTCGAATGGCTTTCAAGATCGAGTCTGTTCACCTGAATGATGTAGTGGTTGTGCTGCCGGAGGTTCGTGGCGACTCACGCGGCTTCTTCATGGAGACCTACCGTGCGGACCAGTTTCGTGAATTGGGCTTGCCTACAGAATTTGTGCAAGACAATCACTCGAAGTCAAAGAAGGGCGTGTTGCGCGGCCTGCACTTTCAATGGGACCCGCCGATGGGCAAGCTCATGCGCGTCACCCGCGGCGCCGCCTTCCTGGTAGCGGTCGACGTGCGCAAAGGTTCGCCTACGCTTGGTCAGTGGTTCGGGCTGGAAGTTTCCGAAGAGAACAAGAAGCAGGTTTGGGCCCCCTACAGCTTTGCCCGCGGCTTCTGCTCGCTGACGGACGATTGCGAAGTCCAATACAAGACAACGGGCGTTTACAACCAGAAAGGTGAAAGCGGAATCCATTTTGCCGACCCGGACGTGGGCGTGAAATGGCCGATTGACCTGGCGAGTGCCGAAACGTCAGAGCGCGATCGCAACGCGCAGAGCCTGAAAGAATGGTTGAAATCGCCCTTGGCCGACAACGTCGTATACCGGCCGAAGTAAGGGACGCCAGTGATCGTCAGTCTTTTTCTTTCTGCAGCGATTCCCGTGCTTTCCCGAGTTCTTTGCGCCGCTGCTTGTCTACTTTAGGGAATTGCAGGTTGAGATTGCGCAAAGTATCAATGATCACGGCGCTGACGGCAATATGCGTGAACCATTTGTTGTCCGCTGGGATCACGTACCATGGCGCATGCGGGCATGCCGTATGGCGGATCATGTCTTCGTAAGCGTCCATGTATTCGTCCCAGTGCTGTCGTTCGTGGACGTCAGCCTCGGAGAATTTCCAGTTTTTCTCCGGTTCGTCCAACCGGGCCAGAAAACGCCTTTTTTGCTCTTCTTTCGAGACATTCAGAAAGAACTTGCGAATCACCGTGCCATTCCGGCTGAGATAGCTCTCAAAGTTCACAATGTCTTCATAACGTTCTTTCCAGATTTTTTTGGTCACCAGTTCCGGCGGTAGATGCTGTTTGGCCAGAAACTCCTGATGCACGCGGACCACCAGCACTTCTTCGTAATAAGAACGATTAAAAATGCCGATCTTACCGCGTTGCGGCAAACGGCGCGTGGTGCGCCACAGAAAATCATGGTCGAGTTCTTCGGTCGAAGGCTGCTTGAAGCTGGCGACCTCGCAGGCCTGCGGGTTCACGCCGGACATCACGTGTTTGACCACGCTATCTTTACCGGCCGCGTCCATGGCCTGAAAGATCAGCAGTACTGACCACTCGTCCTGCGCGTAAAGCCTTTCCTGCAGATCCTGGAGGACACTGACGCTCTTCTGCAGCGCCGCGACGGCTTTTTCTTTCGAGTGAATGCCACGAACGTCGCTGGGATCGTAGTCTTTGAGGCGAAAGGAACTCCCGTGACGGACCTCGTAGGCTCCGACCAGTTTTTCGGTTTTTTTGGCGATCTTCATCGCCCTCAGTTGTACAGCAAACAGCCCGCAACCGGCAAAGGCTCGTCTCTCCGAACTTAAGCTTCAGTCGAGAGGAACGGGTCTTCCGAATGCGGACGCGCCGGAGGCGGCACTTCTTCGCGCTTCAACAGTTCCTCGTACTCTTTGAGCGTGGGGAAGAGGTCTTCGCGCGCTTCCAGCGGCTCGGTTGAACCCTCCGGCGCGGTGACGAAAGCGCAGAATTTCCCCATGATTTTCAGCTCAGGGTTGAACTGGTCAAGCCAGAGGAACTGGCCTTGCTCATTGATCTCCAGGAACCACCAATGCCCCTTGGCGTCGACACCGAAATCGAGCGAGCCGAAGCACACGCCGGATTGCCGGGCAAATTCGAGAATACCTTTTTCCACGTCGGGCGGAGTCGGGACCAACTCTGCCGTTACGTGGCCGAAGCCGGCGTCCTGGCGCCAATCCAGCGCTTTTTTGGTGTTCTTGAGAGCATAGGAGTAGACGTGGCTCCCCATGAGCACCATGCGAATGTCGTACTCTTTGGGAACCAGCTCCTGGTAGATGGCGGGAGCGTAGGTGAGGACCTCGTCAGGCGGCAGCTTGTCACTGGTAAGCTCGAAAGTCTCCGTGATGGCCACAGAGGTGTAGCCGTTTTTCTGCCATACGTGCGGAGTAAAACCTTTGCAGACGCTTCGGCCGCCGCGGCGCAAAAAAGCTCTGACCGCATCAGGATTGTTCGACATGAGCGTGTCGGGGATCTTGAGGCCGCATCTCTGCGCGATTTGCAGTTGTACAGACTTCTGGACCATGATCCTGGCCGCTGAATATTTGTTGATACACCACACTGGCAGCGTCTCCAGCAGGTAAGCAATGGAATGGTAGAGCGCGCGATACTCCAGCCCTGCGAATTTTTTGTCGGCTTCTGAAGTTTTGGGATTGGGCTGCGGCGGCTCCGGCCGGCGGATCCACACGACGTCACCAGGATCTGCAGAATGCCCGCCGAGTATGAGCGAATTATTGCTGCCCAGCAGAATTGAAGCCTGGCCTTGTCCCATCCAGGAGAGTCCGCCCCAGCACACTACGGTGTAGCCGGCCTTCTCCAGGGCCCATTTCAAGGGAGCGGTGTGATTATCGGTTTCCGGCGCCAGGACGATGATTTTCATTGCAATGCCTCCGTGTGAAGTCGTGGTTGAGCGATAAAAACAGGTGGCGTCGCGGGACGCCACCTCACTTGAAATTGGTTAGCATTCGCCGATGGCCTGGTCTCCATTGAGACGTTCATTGTGTTTGGTGTCAACAAAACACGGTGTTAACGTGTGACGAATTCTCAATGATCCGGAAACGGTTTCCACTTCCTGCTCACTGAGCTCACGCGCGCCCAAACGGCTGAGTACTCGATTGTCTTGGTCCATAAACTTACTCCTTGCTTTCGTTGCTCCAGTGAGGAGTGACCGCGGACCGCGTCCTGGACGAGGTCCGGCGAATCACTGATCAAAGACAGTTTGGTCTAGCAACCAACTTCACCGATGTGCCCTTTGTCTCCATCTGGAGAAGGCTGGTTGGTGCATAGAGAAAGGGTAATAAAGAGCCCGCCGTTGACGAGGTCGGACTCGGCCTGGGTCAACTCACGCGCGCCCCGGCGAATCAGGACTCTGTTTGGATCGTTCATAACGTTTTTCTCCTTTCATATTTGGGTCCGTTGGACCGGACCCAAGCTTTCATAGGGTGCAAATCTGGCCCGCACTTGCCGATGGAGATAAAACTAGCTCTCCGTGATAAATCCGTCTCCGTCCCTGCCATTGGGCCCGAAGGTGATGATGAGAGTGTGGACTCCTCCGCCGATAAGCTCTACTTCTTCGGCGCTTAATTCCCGCGCTCCCGCGCGAGTCAATACACGATTGCTGTCATTCATGATTTCTCCTTTCATGATTTGGGTCCGTAATTCGGGCCCAAAAGTATGCCCAAAGAAAGACGGGTGGCGAACAGGTCGCCACCGCAAAACGTCAACATTCTCCCAGGAACGTATCGCCGTCGCGCGTGGTTCCGATGTTCGAGCATTTGGTCTGCGTGCGAAGGCCGCCCAATACCTGCTCGACTTCTTTTTCGTCCAGTTCACGAGCGCCCTTGCGGGCAAGCACTCTGTTGTAGTCTTTCATGCTGTTCTCCCTTCATCAGTCCGGATCAATTGGAAAGCCCAGACTGCCAGAGGTTTGTTTTACAAACGGTAGTTAGCACTCGCCGATCCTGGCGTCTCCATCGGCGCCGAACTGGGGATCGAATGTGCAAACCGTAAGGGTGTGAACGCTGCCTCTAACAATCTCGGCCTCACTGCGATCAAGTTCGCGCGCGCCTTTGCGGATGAGTACTCTGTTGTTGTCTTCCATGATTGTTCTCCTGTTCGTCATTCTTGGTTTTAACCGCGTGGCCCAACTTCGCTTCAAGGTTTTAAAACGGCCGCCCGACGGTTCCAGGCGGCCGGCATGACATCAAATGGAATGATCTGTATCACTGCAGCCATCACCGTCCCCGGGACCGGTGACGGTAGCGGTGGCCATAACGGCCGTGCAAACGTTGGTGTGGGCGGATCCGGCAGCGTTGACGAGATCGATTTCTTCGATCGTCAACTCGCGGGCCCCTGTACGTGCCAGTACGCGATTGTTGTCACTCATGCTGTTCTCCTTCCGTATTTTTGGGATTGCTTGCGCAAACCCAAATTCATCCAGCTCAAAGCCGGCCAGTCAGAATGCAAAGCAACCTGAGCGGCCGGTTTGCGCTAAACCACACTGGCGTCAGAGTCGGTATCGCCGCAGCCATCGCCATCACCAGGACCAGTGTGAGTGGCAGTGGCAAACGGCGCGGTGCAAACGTTGGTGTGGAGAGGCGCTGCGGCACTCACATAATCGATTTCCTCGATCGTCAGTTCGCGGGCGCCGGTCCGGACCAGCACTCTATTGTTTTCTTGTTGTGACATATGTATTTCTCCTTTCAGTTGGTACAGCCGTTGACCGATCTGCAGCGGCGATCCTCACGGACACTCAACATCCTCGTCATGGCCTCCGCGGGGCAGATGAGTAAACGTCAACAGGCAGGGACCACCGCTGGCGTTTACGCTGTCAATTTCTTTCTGTGTTAGGGCGCGCGCACCCAGACGGTGCAGCACCCTGTTACTCTCAGTTCGGGTTGACATAGTTTTCTCCTTGAAGATTGTTTGCGGCGCCGGCCGATATTGTCTGGGTTACGGCAGATGCCAGAGAAACTCTTCCTGAGCGCGAGAGGCCAAGCACACGATCGGCAATCCGGATCGTGTCAGGCCGGTGCGCGGCGAAGATGCGAGTCATACGCAATTCAGCCAGCGTGGCGGCGATTCGTTGCTCCGTCGGGACGTCCAGATGGCTGGTGGCTTCGTCGAGGACCAGAATTGCAGGCCGGGAATAGAGCGCGCGCGCCAGCAGAAGGCGCTGTTGCTGTCCACCGGAGAGCGCTGAGCCCATATCGCCTACCAGCGTGCTGTAGCCCATGGGCATGGCATTGATCTCTTCGTCCAGGCAGGCCAGCCGGGCGCATTCTTCCACCCGCTCCATGTCGGCGACATCCGAGGCAAAAGCGATGTTGTCAGCAATCGTGCCGGCGAAAAGACAGTCATCCTGCAGCACGAAACCTACGTTCCCCGTGACCGCGGCTCGTCCTGAAGCGACCGAATGTCCGTTGACCACTACCTCGCCGGACTGGGGACAAAGCAACCCCGCAATCAATTTGAGCAGGGTGGATTTCCCGGCGCCTGAGGGGCCCACCACTGCAACGCATTCACCCGGCGCTACCCGGAATGAAACGTCTTCCAACAGCCAGGGCTCAGTGTCTGAATAGCGGAAAAAGAGATGATCGACGGCGATGGAAGCATCCTCGGCAGCGATGGCCGGCACGTCTGCGCCGGATAGCTCGGGTTTGGCCAGGGCTACATCGGCCAGGCGTTGCATCTGGAGCGAAAGCATCCGGAATTCGTAGAAGCGCTCCACCAGCATGGTGATGCGCGCCTTGAACTGCTCCTGGTACGCGACGAAGGCAAACAGCATACCGATACTGAAATGCCCGTCGAGAACCAGCGTGGCGCCCGCCCAAACCACGGCAACGGACTGCAATCCGAAGATCAGCGAGTTGGCGGCTTTAAAGAGCAGATTGAGCCGCTCGGTGGCAACTTGCGCATTAGTACTGTCTACCAGCAGGTTCATCCAGCGCGTTTTACGGCCATCTTCACGGCCCAGGACCTTGATGGTGCGGATGCCGCGCAGCGTCTCAATCAGGAAGCCCTGCTGTTTGGCCAGCCGGATGATCTGCTCTTCCATGGACTTGCGCAGCGGCATGTAGGCCAGATTGCGCAGGGCAATGTACAACGCGACACTTGCCACCACGATCAGCGCCAGTTTCGCGCTGTAGAGGAACATCACTCCCAGAACGAAGACTGAGATCAAGCCGTCGAGCACCGCTTCAATCGAGTTGTTGGTCAACGTACGCTGGATGGCCTCCGCGCCTTCGAAACGGGACATGATGTCGCCGAAATAGCGCTTCTCAAAAAACGAGACCGGCAGGCGCAACATGTGCGTGAAGAGGTTCGCGTACCACTGCAGCTTGAGTGACGATCCAAAATACAACGTGGCCCAGCTGCGCAATCCTCCCAGGGTGGCCTGCAAGCCGATCAGCAGCATGAAGCCAACGCCGATGGTCAGCAGCAAATCGCGGTTCGAGGCCGCTACAACCTTGTCCACTGTGAGTTGCAGAAACAGCGGGCTGATGATGGAAAACAGCTCCAGCACGGCAGCAAGAACAAAAATCTGTCCCAGGGCGCGCTTCAGACCGACCACGCGGCCGATGAGATCGCGCAGCCGCAGCGGTTGGCGCTCGTCGCGAGGAACAAAGCTGGGAGTAGGCGTGAGTTCCAGGGCCACGCCCGTGAAATCGCGGTTGGCTTCTGCGTGGCTTACGCGGCGCGGGCCCATGGCAGGATCGTGCAGAAAGATGTATTTGCGCGTGACTTTTTTCAGGACCACAAAATGGTCCATCTTCCAGTGCAGGATACAGGGCGTCTTGAGATAGCCGAGGTCTTCCAACTCCACACGCAGTGGGCGACCGGTGAGATCGAGTGCGCCGGCAAACCTGATGATGTGGGCCAGGGTCGCGCCGCGGAGCGAAAGTGAGAAGCGCTGCCGCAAGGCAGGAAGATCGATCTGCGCGCCGTGATACCCCGCGATCATCGCCAGGCTCGCCAGACCGCACTCTGCTCCTTCGGTCTGGTAAACCATCGGTAATTTCTGTGTCCAGGAAAATTTCATGTCCGCGCAGTTGCTTGCCAATGTGTTTGTCAGCTGCCTGACGGTTTGAACAACCACTTGATTAAGGGTTTGCGGCCAAGCGGGACTTCCGCTTCTACCGGTGCGCCGGCTTGTGGCGGATGATCACTCCCTGCCGGCTGTGCGGCCTGTTGCGGAAGCGTCACGGTGACTTTATAGCTGGGTGCTAAGGATTGTTGGCTTGTGGAATTCTCGTTCTGGATGGAAGGCGTAGCAGAGATGCTAACTACGGTTGCCGGCTGGTCCGCGAACTGCGCTGAACAAGCCGGACATCGTACTGCCAGCTTTGTTCCAGGTTGCACAGAGGCGAGCCAGCGCGCGGGGACGTAAAGCTCGGCACGAAGCGGCGTATCACTCGTGTCGCCAAGCCCGGCAGGAGCGGCTACCAACGCACCCGAGACGCGGCCTTTCTCCGTGTAATGTCCCAGAAGAAGAAATGCGGTGGCCAGAGCAACAATCAGCAGAGCCAGCGAGGTGAGCAACGTAAGCGAAAGAGGCCGGATGAGGACGATCTCGCCATAGGATTTGTGTTGCTGGTTCAGTATGGCTTCCGGACGGAACAGCGGCAGAGGTTTCGCGCCGTTGTGACGAGAATCCGGAATCTCATCGGGTCGAGGCATACACTTAACTTTCTCTGCGCGTGCTTGCAGAGAAAGTTATGGTACGACCCGAAGATGTGTAAGAGATGAAAAATCGCTAATAAAAATCGCACTCTGTTCCATATCGGGAACACAGGGACAATGGACATGGGTGCAGTGTTACAGCAGGTCCAAAAGTATCGGGGTGTTCTCTCTAGGCCACTACGCTGGGGACCGGAGTGCGCTTGGGCAGGATTTCGCCGATGCGGCGGATTTGCGCACCCACACCTTTGAGCTTCTCTTCAATGCGCTCATAGCCGCGATCGATGTGATAGACCCGGTCAATGATGGTTTCACCATCAGCCACCAGGGCGGCGATCACCAGCGATGCGGAAGCGCGAAGATCGGAACATTGAACAGCAGCGGAACTCAGCGGCGTTTTTCCGCGGACGATGGCGCGGCTGCCCTCCACCTTGATGTTCGCACCCATGCGCGCCAGCTCCTGCGCGTGCATGAAGCGGTTCTCAAAGATATTTTCGGTGATGATGGAGGTGCCCTGTGACTGCGTGGCCAGCGTCATGTATTGCGCCTGCATGTCAGTCGGGAAGCCGGGATATTCTTCGGTGGAAACGTCGGCGGCGAGCAATTGATGGCCGTTGGTGACGCGCAGCGAGTCGGCGGCAGGGGTGATGCTGACGCCACATTCTTCGAGCTTCTGGATCAGCGCACCCAGATGGGCAGGATCGCAGTTGGTGAGCGTGAGATCGCCGCCGGTCAGAACGGCGGCAATCACGAAAGTGCCGGCTTCAATGCGATCAGGAATAATGCGATGCCGCGCACCGCGCAGTTTGTCCACGCCTTGAATCCGGATGGTATGCGTGCCTGCGCCTTCGATCTTTGCCCCCATCTTGGTGAGCAGTGCAGCCAGGTCGACGACTTCCGGCTCCCGCGCGCAGTTTTCCATGACGGTCTCACCCTGGGCGAGAGTGGCGGCCATCATCAGGTCTTCCGTGCCGGTTACGGTGATTCTGTCAAAGATGATATGCCCGCCACGCAAGCGGTCGGCGAACGCTTCAATATAGCCGTGCTCGTGCTTGATGGTCGCGCCAAGTTTTTCCAGGCCTTTGATGTGAAGATCGATCGGGCGAGCGCCAATGGCACAGCCTCCAGGCTGGGAGACGCGGGCGCGGCCCATGCGCGCGACCAGTGGTCCCAGTACCAGCGTTGAGGCGCGCATGGTCTTGACCAGATCGTAAGCCGCTTCAGGGTTCACCAGCCGGTTACAGGAGATGGTGGTGCGATGCGAAGCACGTCCGTAGCCCAGCTCAACCTCGGCGCCCATGGAGACGAGCAGATTGCGCTCGGTCTGAATATCGCGTACATCGGGAATGTTTTCCAGGACCACCGGCTCGTCAGTGAGGAGGGCAGCGGCCATCGCCGGTAATGCGGCGTTCTTAGCTCCGCTGATGCGGACGCTTCCCACCAGGGGGTTGCCGCCGCGAATGACAAACTTATCCATAAGGCTCTCAGGGGCAATGGCCAGATCGTTGAAGTTGATCCGAATGGTCCGGCTGCGTGTGACCGGCTTCTTCAGTTCGTCCCCGGCCAGGCTGGGAAGCACAATGGCTGCCTTGGATGGCCGGATCGCGGGTGGCTTCGGAACGATCTTCATCTAGATTACCCCATGGCAACCGCCTGTCGAACGTTGCCCTTTACGCTCTTGAGTCTCTGTCTGGCTTGCTTCCGGTCCAAACCGGTCTTCAACATGATGAGAGCCACGGCTACCTGGTTATCCGCAGCCTTAAGAGTTTTTGCGGCGCTCTGGCGATCAACTCCCGCTGCCCGCTCCAGGATCGCCAGTCCCCGTTCCACCAGCTTGCGGTTGAGGATCTGGACGTTGACCATCAGGTTGCCGTACACATAGCCCAACCGGGCCATTGCTCCAGTAGATAGCATATTGAGGGCCATCTTCTGTGCAGAACCTGCCTTCATGCGCGTGGATCCGGAAACTGCCTCCGAGCCAACCTCAATCACGATCTCAATATCAGCCAGCCGTCCCAACTCAGAGTTGGGATTGCAGACCACGGCCACGGTTTTGGCCCCTTTCTTGCGTGCGTATTCCAGGGCAGCGACGGTGTACGGAGTACGTCCACTGGCAGCCAGCCCAACCACAACATCTTTCTTGCCCGGCTTGCGTTTGCGCAGGTCGAGGCGGCCGGAGGCACGCGAGTCTTCGCTGTATTCGGCAGCCTGGCCCAGAGCTTTGGGACCGCCGGCGATGATGTATTGAATGGTTTTGGGATCGACGCCGAAGGTGGGCGGGACCTCCGAAGCGTCCAGCGCGGCCAGGCGTCCGCTGGTGCCCGCGCCTACGTAAATCAGCCTTCCACCGCTAAAAATCGCGTTGGCAATGAGGTCGATGGCCTGCGCGATCTGCGGCAGGGCCTGCTCGACCGCAGCAGCAACCTTCTTGTCTTCGGCGTTGAGCATGCGCGCGATTTCGAGCGCAGACATGGTATCAAGCTCTGCCGAGGCGCTGTTGTGCTGCTCGGTTTCCAGTTCCGGGATGTTGGATTCAGAAGAACTCACGCGGTTTTTTGGCCTCAAGCTTCAGGGGTTCGGTTCCAGTGCTTCGATCACGGCATCGTGGAAAACCGGCCGGATTTGTTTGATCAGCTGCGAACCACGGTCCGGCCAGGTGCGATTGGTAAGCAGCGTAACTGAGAGCTGGCGATCAGGATCAATCCATAGTGAAGTACCTGTATAGCCCAAGTGGCCATAGGAGCGCGAGGAAAAATATTTTCCCGACTGAGACGGTTGGGAGGGCGTGTCCCACCCCAGTGCGCGCGAAGTTCCGGAAGGAAATTCTTCACGTCGGGTAAAAATTGCCAGCGTCTCCTGCCGGACCAGGGGTGTGCCGTTCAGCAACATATGTTGTGCAAAGACTGACACGTCATGGGCAGTGGCAAAGCAGCCGGCATGGCCGGCAGCGCCCCCCATGACGGAGGCGTTTTCGTCGTTGACCTCGCCGCGAATCAGGCGGTGGCGGAAGCCCTGATCGTCTTCAGTCGGCGGAATAAGCGGTTCCCAGGCTTTGAGTGGATTGAACGCCATGCTCGATAGGTTGAGCCGGGAAAAGATTTCGCGCTGGCAGAAGCGATCCAGCGGCTCATGGGTGATGCGCTCCAAAGCCTCGCCGAGCAGGATAAAGCCGATGTCGCTATATTCGGCCCTGGTTCCGGGGGCGGCCGTGAGCGGGACCGCCAAGGCTTGCTCAATCAGTTCCTCCTTATTATGGGCTGTCTGGAACAGCTTGACGTAGGCAGGCAGGCCGGAGGAGTGCGCCAGCAGCATGCGCAGAGTTACCTGCCGGCGGCGCGGGTCGTCGCCGGCAAAAGCTGGAAGCAAGTCTATGAGCGGCTGGTCGAGATCGAATTGGCCGCGATCGTGCAGGATCATGCAGGCCGGCGTAGTCGCAATAACCTTGGTGACCGAGGCCAGGTCGTAAACGGTGTGCTGATCGACAAGAACAGACAAAGGATCGTAAGTGAAAGACCCGATGCCTTTGTATGCGATGAGCTTTCCGTGGTGGGTTATCGCGACCGATGCGCCCGGAAATGCGCGTTGAGCGATGCCGGAGCGCAGGACGTCAAAGGCGTGGTGAAACTGCTCGTCCTGCCGTTCGAAGGCAGGCGACAGAGTGTGGTTGATACTTTGGTGCAGAAAATGCCCTCGTATTGCTTTTGTTTTCGGTTTATAACACACTCAGTCCAGAGATGAAATTTCCGCATAAAATCATAAGCCTTCTTCCCCTGTTTGCTCTGCTGGTCCATTCCTTTGCTGCAGTTCCGCAGCCGGGCGCCGGGCGTCCAAAGAAAAAAAGGAAAGCTCCCGAAGCTGCCGAGGTGAAGGAGACGGGCAACTTTGCTCCGGTTGACCTGCTGGTGCAGGAGCAGATTACCAATCAGACCATCACCGGCGCAGTACTGCTGGTGGGACATGGTGGGAAGATCGTTCACCAGAAGGCTTTCGGGCTTCGCGCGACCAATCCCCGATCCGAGCCCATGACCGTGGACACGATTTTTGACTTGGCATCGCTCACCAAAGTGGTTGCCACCACGCCGAGCGTGATGCGCCTGGTGCAGTATGGGCAGGTACGGCTCGACGAGCCCGTGGCGCATTACATTCCCGACTTTGGCATGAACGGCAAAGACGCGGTGACGGTGCGCCAGCTGCTGACGCATTATTCCGGATTGCGGCCGGATATCGATCTGAACCCGCCTTGGGTTGGCACCGACGCTGCACTACGCCTGGCGCATGAAGAAAAACTGCAGTCGCCGCAAGGCTCTCTCTTTATCTATAGCGACACCAATTTCATGGTGCTGGGCGAGCTGGTGCAGAGGCTCTCCGGGATGCCGCTGGATAAATATGCTGATGTACACGTGTTCCAGCCGCTGGGCATGAAGCACACGCGATTTCTTCCGCCGACGGAGTGGAAGAGCAAGATTGCCGAGACCTATGCGCCCGATCGCAAGCAGATTCTGCGCGGCGTGGTGCATGATCCCAGGGCGGAGCGCATGGGCGGGGTCGCTGGGCATGCCGGAGTGTTTTCGACAGCGGGCGATCTGGCGCTGTATGCCCAGGCGCTCATCAGCCGCAAAGGTATTCTTGATGGCGACATCATTGAAAAGATGACCACGCCACAGCAACCGCCCAACGCTACCGAGGTGCGCGGGCTGGGCTGGGACATTGATTCTTCGTTCTCTTCCAATCGCGGCGCGCTGCTGCCGGTTGGCTCCTTCGGCCATACCGGTTTCACCGGGACATCGATGTGGGTGGATCCTTACACCAACACCTACGTGATCCTGCTGACGAACACTGTGATGCCGCGGCAGGGGCCACAGCTGATTTCGTTGCGTGCGCGCGTAGCTACGGCGGTGGCGGCACTGCTGAAGCTGGACGTAACCTCTCCTGATCGCGAAAGAATGCTGACCATCACCGGTTATAGCGAGGCAGCCACGGCTTCGCGGCGAATAGGCGCCCGCAACGGCCACGTTCTCACTGGAATTGACGTCTTAGAGCAGGACAATTTCGCTTTGCTCAAGCAGGACAAGACCGAGATGACAGTCGGCCTGCTGACCAACAATACCGGTCTCGACGCGCAGGGAAAGCGGACCATCGACGTGCTGGCATCAGCGCCGGGAATCAAGCTGGCAGCGATTTTTGCTCCGGAGCACGGGATCTTTGGCGCCCTGGACGAGAAGGTGGAAAATACGACGGATGAAGTGACCGGTGTGCCGGTTTATTCCCTGTATGGCGGAACCGACGCCAAGAAACGCCCGCCGGTTGATCTGCTCAAAACGTTGGATGCCGTGATCTTCGACGTACAGGATGCGGGAGCACGCTTTTACACCTACCCCGCGACGCTTGGTTATCTGCTGGAAGCGGCAGCGCAGGCGAATACCGAAGTGATCGTGCTGGACCGGCCGAATCCCATCAATGGCTCCTTTGTTCAGGGGCCGATGTCACAGGTAGAGTTCACGAGCTTTACGAATTATCATCCGGTGCCTATCCGTCACGGTATGACTCCGGGCGAGTTGGCGCAGCTTTACAACACCGAGAGAAAGATCGGTGCGCGCCTGCGCGTGATTCCCATGCAAGGCTGGCTGCGCGGCGATTGGTTCGATTCCACCGGCATCGTCTGGGTGAATACTTCGCCGAACCTGCGATCGGTGAATGAGGCGGAACTGTATCCCGGGGTGGCAATCATCGAGGGAACAAATGTTTCGGTCGGTCGCGGGACTGATACACCTTTTGAATTGATGGGCGCACCGTGGATCGATGCGCGGCCATTTTCCGACTATCTGAACGCCCGGCTGATACCGGGCGTGCGTTTTGTGCCGATCACGTTTACCCCGGTCAGCGGGCCCTACCAGAACCAGCTATGCAAGGGCGTCAACATTATCGTTACTGACCGAACCGTTCTCGATGCGCCGGAGATGGGCATTGAGCTGGCAGCGGGGCTAAAGAAGCTGTATCCCGACAACTGGAAGATTGATCGCATGCTCGCCCTGCTGGCGAACCAGCCGATTTATGATGCGGTGGCGAACGGCGACGATCCGCGCAGCATCGCCCAGAGCTGGCAGGAGGACCTGGATAAGTTCAAAGAGCTGCGCACGAAGTATCTTCTTTATAAGTAGACGAAGATCCACCGCCGGCGACACGGAGTCCCGGAGAAGAAGCTGCAGCGCCGGTTTCGGTATACTTCCGCAATGGATCTGCACATCGGCACTTCCGGCTGGTCATACACCAGCTGGAAGCCGGCATTCTTCCCGGAGAAGCTGCCTTCAAAGCGCTTTCTTGAGTTCTATGCCACGCGGCTGAATGCGGTTGAGCTGAACGCCACATTCCGGCGTATGCCCACAGCCAGCGCCATCGCGGGATGGATGAGCGCCACGCCGCCCGACTTCCGTTTTGCCGCCAAGGCGCACCAATCGATTACGCATTTCAAGCGCTTGAAGGATGCTGACGAGTCCATGCGCTTCTTCTTGCAAAGCATGGAGCCAATGCGTGCCTCAGGGAAGCTGGGGCCGATCCTGGTACAGACGCCGCCGAACTTGAAGTTTGATCTGGATCTGCTACAGCGGTTTTCTCACTTGCTGGCCCATGCGTATCGCTTTGCCTTCGAATTTCGCCACGAGAGCTGGTTTTGTGAGCCGGTGTATGAAATCTTGCGCAGCAGGAACGCCGCGCTGTGCTGGGCGGAGAGTGAAAGGATCGTTGTGCCGAAAGTGATCACGGCAGATTTTCTTTACTATCGCTTTCGCGAACCCGAGTACAGCACACCCGATCTGGTGAAGATGGCTGAAGAGCTAAAGACTTATTCGAACGAACGCGAAGTTTACGCATTCTTCAAGCATGAAGAGAAACCAGATAGCGCCCTCAACGCGCAGAAAGTCGCGCGGGCGTGCGGGATTGAAGAGAAGCCATTCGTACTGCCGGAGAAAAAAGCAGTGGAAAAGAAGGGGTTGGCGAAATAGGAGTTGCCCTCCTTCGCCGCGCCTGAGTCGTTATACTTCCGCGGCGCGGCTCAGGAGGGCAACAATGTGAGATTCTTCCACCTTTGGATTTCATTCGGCAATTGAGTCAATTGCCCGAATTGCATCCTCGGTTAGAACCAGTTTGCTGCTTTCCAAATCCTGCTGCATATGCTCGGTGCTTGATGTCCCGGTGAGCGGCAGCATGCCTACAGCACGAGCGAAAGCAAACACAATCTGGGCCGTAGTGGCGCTCTGCTGATCGGCAAGCGCGATGACGAGAGGATCACGAAGCACATCTCGATTGGCTGTGAGCAGAGAAAATCCCTGATAGATGATGTTGTTTTCACGGCAGAGCTCGCGCATCTCGCGGTCCCAGCCCAGGCGCGCGTAGCAGCGGTTTTGCACGAAGGCTGGCCTTTCCGTGTGGTATTCCAGCATCTGCTCCAGATGCGACACGGCGACGTTGCTGACGCCCAGAAGGCGGGTGCGGCCTGCGTCCCGC
Source organism: Candidatus Angelobacter sp. (assembly GCA_036557225.1). GTDB lineage: Bacteria > Acidobacteriota > Terriglobia > Terriglobales > Acidobacteriaceae > Angelobacter. The sequence continues at coordinate 47,376 of DATBHX010000055.1, read as the reverse complement.
TCTTTGATCATGGCTTCCCAGGTTTCAGCGTCATCGTCGGTCCAGTTGTACCGGGCGGATGGGCCGTGGAGCACAAAGCTGTCAACGTGATCCGTGCCCAGATGCTCGAGTGAGCTGGCCATGGATTGCGCGACCTGCGTGGCGAGGCTGGCCTTGCGATCATAAGGTAGACGATGGTCCTGGCCATCCTGATAGGTGAACTTGGTCTGGAGGAAGAGATCTTCGCGCGTCACGACTCCCGCGCGATAAACCGCGGACAGACCTTCGCCCACACCGGCCTCAAAATAGTGGCGGCGCTGGTTGGCGGTATCGATCCCGCGAAAGCCCGTCCGTATGGCGAGCTCAGTGAGCTCTGCTGTACGGTCTTCCTTCCAGGCAGTCCCGTAGAGAAAGCCAGGCAGCGACGGTTGGGTTGAGGGCATCCTCTATTCTGCCATGGAGCTGGGAATCCGCTGGCGGGAACCAAGGCCGCTATTTCCTGAAAAGATGCGGAGCGAGATACTGAAACCATGAGGTCTGATAACGCGCGAACCGCGGCGAAACCCAAGCCTGATCCGCTGGTGCGAAGCTTTGTTGACTACCTGAGAGTCGAGAAGGGGCTGGCGGCGCTCACCGTTGATGCCTACAAGATGGACGTGGAGCAGTTCGCGAGCTTTCTTGGAGCCAGGCGGCGAAAGCTGGACCAGGCAAGAAGGGAAGACGTCCGCGGTTTTTTAAGCCAACTGTTTTCCAACGGCGTGAAGGACCGTTCCGTGGCGCGCAAGCTTTCTTCGCTGCGTCATTTTTATCGATATCTGTTGCTTGACCGGATCATCAAGCATGACCCAACCCTGGAGATCGATTCACCAAAACAATGGAAGGTGTTGCCAAAATCTCTGGCGAGGCCTGAGGTCAATGCTTTGCTGGAAAAGGCCGGGGACGCAGAAGGCTACGTCTCTACGGCGAAGCGCTCCAATGATCGAAAACTGGCCGCCGCTCTCGCGCAACGAGACCAGGCCATGTTGGAGGTGCTCTATGCAGGCGGATTGCGGGTCTCAGAAATTATCGGGGTGAAACTCGAAGACCTGAAGCTCGAGTTAGGGCACGTGCTGGTACGGGGCAAGGGCGATAAGGAGAGAATCGTGCCGCTGGGCAAAGCGGCACAAGAGGCAATCAAAACCTATAAAGAGGAAGGCCGGCAGGTGCTTCTTAACGGCAAAGTTTCGGCCATGTTGTTTGTGCGTCGCGGAGGAGTACGGCTTACGCGAAAGAGAATTTGGCAGGTGGTAAAGAGGGCTTCGGCTTCGGGCCGTCATGCCAGCCCGCACATGCTGCGCCACAGCTGCGCCACACACATGGTGGAAAATAACGCTGATTTGCGCACTGTACAGACGATCCTGGGCCACGCTGACATTGCTACGACTCAGATCTATACGCATGTGGCGCTGGACCGGCTGAAAAACTTGTATCGCGAGTTTCATCCGCGCGGGAAGAGAAGCGGAACGGGGAACAGGCCATGAAGCAGGAAGAAAAGCACCTAAACCCGCAAATTCAAAAGGGAATCAGCAAATTCCTGGACGTACTGCGTAGCGAGCGCAACGCTTCAGCGCATACACTGCGCGCTTATCGCAACGAGTTGCTTCGCTTTGCCGAGTATCTGGGACCGGAAATCGGATGGAACGAGGTGGATCACGTGACGATCCGTGGCTTTCTCTCCCATTTACACACAGGCGGGCTCAGCAAGGTATCGGTTGCGCGGGCGCTGGCGTCATTACGGTCGATGTACAAGTGGCTGGCGCGCGAGGGAATGGTCAAGCAGAACCCGGCGGCGCTGGTCTCCACACCCAAATTGCCAAAGAAGCTGCCGCGTGTCCCGACCATGGAGGAGCTCAGCGGGCTGCTGAATAGTGAAATGCCGGAGACAGCGGCATTTCCGGAACGAGACCGTGCAATCTTCGAACTGCTCTACGGCTGCGGGTTGCGCAACTCTGAGCTGGTGGGGATCGAGCTCGGAGATATTGAGGAGGCCAACGGGGTCATCCTGGTACGCGGAAAAGGCAAAAAGCAGCGCTATGTCCCGCTGGACGGCGCAGCGGCGGAGGCGTTGCAGGCATATCGGGGCGCCCGACAGAGAGTCCTGGAGCAGAAGCATAAGGTTTCGCGCAGGCTCTTTATCAATCAGCGTGGCGGTCCGCTTACTACCCGAAGTGTAGGCCGGATTGTAAAGCAGATCGCGGTGGCGCGAGGCCTGCCACCGGACATACATCCTCATACCCTGCGTCATGCCTTTGGCACGCACATGTTGAGTGAAGGCGCGGACCTGCGCGCGATCCAGGAGTTGCTGGGGCACGAGCGGCTCTCCACCACCCAGAAATATACTCAGTTATCCATCGGCCACGTGATGGAGGTCTATGACAAGACCCATCCACGGGCGAAGTAAGGATGCCGAAAAGACAGTCCCTCCGGATAGTTAGCGAATACCGAGCCTTGTGCTATAGTGCTGCGCTATCCCCCTTGCCCAGTTAACTTATGAATCTTTTTGGCAATTACAGCTTTGGCTTCATTTTTGTCGCCATCGCGGTCGTGCACTTTATCCGGCGGCGGCCGGACACCTACTGGCTTTGGATCATTATGTTGGGGGGCGGGCTGGGCGCACTGATCTATATTTGCGTGGAGGTCATTCCGGACCTGGGGCTTTTGCGGCAATCGTTTCGTGTGTTTTCGCATCGGAAACGCATTCACCAACTTGAGATGATGGTGCTGGACAACCCTTCTGCGGGCAACTATGAGGAGCTGGCGGACCTGTATCTAGAGCAGAAGAAATATGCCAAGGCCAAGGATTGCTACGATAAGGCCATCTCTTCGCGAACGGACTCTCCTGATCCGTTCTATCGCCGAGCGATCTGCGAACTTGAATTGAATGATTTTGCCGCCGCGGCCAGCGACCTGGAGCGGGTGGTGAACAAGGAGCGCAACTACGACTATCAGCGCGCCGCCGGCCTGTTGGCGTACGCCTGGTCACGAAACCAGCAGGAAGCACAGGCGGCCAACTTGTTTGAGCAGGTCACGCAGACATCCACTCTTTCCGAAACGCAGTTCAACTACGCCCAGTTTCTGGCGGCGCAGGGCAAACCGGAGGAGGCCCGGCAGTGGGTGCAACGCGTTCTGGGTAAGAAAGCCACCATGCCCGGCTATCTAAAGCGCCGGGAAAGACCATGGTTCCGGAGAGCGTCAGCCTTGCTGAAGAGATTGCCGGCATAGACACAGAATCGAGAGCAGAATCTCTCGAGCCGTCATGAGCAAAAACGACATTTTTTGTTAGAAATCTTAACCGGATGGAAGCCCTCGCTCACGGCATCTATTACCCCAGGTAATCGTTTAAGCTTATATTTTTCCTATAGATAGAAGAGTCTCGAAGGCCTGGGAAAGCCGGCTGAAGATGAAAAATATTTACAGAATTGCGCAAGCGAGCGTACAGTACCTCTGACCCGGAAAGAGGCAAGTATCTGTGCTGGGCCAGAGCTGACTATAAGAAAAAATAAACGAAGCTCAGGTCTAAAAAGTTGACTGCCCAAGTTTGTATAGCCCATGTCAGGGCACACCTCGCGCAACTAGGCGGTCAATGCAATTCTTGCCCAGGGTTAAGGCCACATTCGGCCTGATTGAACACAAAAATTTACTCTGCAAATTGGGCAGCGCCTGAGGGTCTCTGATCTTGCACTAGGCACCGCAAGACGAGCTTCTTAGCATCCACAGGAAAGCCAATTTGCGAGATACGAGCGCACCGTCGCGAGGTCAGCAGAATTGATGAAGCACTCCCCGTTCTCTTCCGGCAAAGAAAGCATTCTGGTTATCAATGACGATCCCCGAGGGCTTGCGTGTACCCAGCAATCGCTGGAACGTGCGAATTTTCCAGTGGAAACATCGTCCAGCTGCGGCGATGCCATGCAGCGGTTGGAAAACGGAGAGACGCCGCCCGGGCTGATCCTTTTGGAGGTCGCCGAGCATGAAGAGGCGATAAAGACGATCCAGGTCTGCCGCCGGCTTCGTCCGGAGCAGAAGATCGTAGTGTTTGCGGAGATCCGCGATGTAAGTGCCGTAGTCCAGGCCATAAGGCTGGGTGCGCTCGACTATATTGGCAAGCCGCTTGATGAGCGCGGGCTCATTGCGGCCCTGCAGCGTCTGCTTGAGACGAGAAAGACCGAAGCTGGCGATCCTTCGCGGCTGAGCGGCCCACGCGAACACATTGAGGCCGTCGAAAACGATGTTTTCTTTCTGGCTGCGAGCCCGGCGATGCAGAAGATCCGTACCCAGATAGAACAGGTTGCCAAGGTGGACATCCCCGTCCTCCTGCTGGGAGAGAGCGGCGCGGGAAAAGAAGTTCTGGCGCGTCTGGTGCATAAGCTCTCGCGACGCGCGGGCAAGCCGCTGATGAAGGTGAATTGCGCCGCGCTCCCGCACGATCTTCTCGAAAGCGAACTTTTCGGCTATGAGGCCGGAGCGTTCACCGGAGCCAATCGCTCCAAACCCGGCATGCTGGAGCTGTGCGACAAAGGAACCATTTTTCTGGATGAGATCGGCGAGATGAGCCCGGCATTGCAAGCCAAGTTGTTGCACGTTTTGCAAGACGGAAAATTCACGCGGCTGGGCGGACGCACCACAGTGACCTCGAATTTCCGCGTGCTGGCCGCCACCAACATTAATGTTCATGAAGCCATGAACACCAAGGCTTTCCGTGAAGATCTCTACTATCGGCTGAATGCTTTCACCATCAATATTCCTCCGCTGCGCGAACGGCGTGAGGAGATTCCCCTACTACTGAAGCATTTTATGCAGCAGTTTTCCGACAAGTATGATTGCCCGGCGGCCGAGTGTTCGAATGCGCTGGTGCGGGCCTGTCTCCGCTATAACTGGCCCGGCAATCTGCGTGAACTGGGCAATTTTGTGAAGCGATACATGGTCCTGCAGGACGAAGCTCTGGCCATCTCTGAGCTGGAAGAAAAAAATGTGAGCGCGGAGGTCGCGCCGAACCTGGAAGATGAAGCCTTGATGCACGGCGGCGCGGGATTGAAGTCGATGGTGCAGAACCTGAAAGAGAGAGCAGAGCCCAGGATCATTGAGCGGGTACTGATCTCAACCAAGTGGAACTGTAAGATAGCTGCTCGCCAGCTGCAGATCAGCTACAAAGCGCTCCTCTACAAGATGAAGCAGTATCGCATTTTTCCTCCAGGCGTAAGTGGGCCGGGGCTGAGGAATGCGCATGGGTAGGTTTGTTAATGGAATTGCCTTTGTGTATCGATAACCTTCCTTGTTACCTTGGCACATTTTCGTTAAGAGATACTTAGAAATGCCTCGCCATAAGTGCGTCTCAGATTAGAGATTCGTCACTTTACGAAAATACGACAAATAGCTGGAACCTGTTTTGACCAACAAGAGTTCCCTGCATAATCATCCAACCCCCTTGCTGGGCGGCGATTTCGGCGCCGCTAGGACTAGCCTCGCTTCACCTTGAAAGGATAGGTATGAGGATTCGAAGTATTGTTTTGGCAGGGCTGTTTGCAATTTCCTGCTCAGCTTGGTCACAGACTTTCACCAACTGCTCACAGAAATCATCGGTCATCACGATGGGCCTTGTCACTACTAAAGATAGTGCTGAGCACGTACCTGGCGGAATTCACAGTGCTCAAACTACGCCGGCCGCATCATGCTTTTATCTCCATAACACGGCCGGACTACCAAGTTGTGACACGACATGTTCAGTTACCTCACCAGCTGTCGCCGGAAATCCATCCGGCATATTCACGACTGAGACGGGAGATCTTGATCCTCAATTCAGAGGTACGCATCACGTTGCTGGATCCTGGAGCGATGGTGCCGGAGCCGCTTTTGGCGGCGGAATAAGCTGTACCGCTCAATTCGCAGGTGGAGCAGTTAACTGTGGAACATTAGATGGTGTTTCTTGCACGATGGACGTAAGCATCAACTCCGGTGTCTTGAACATTAAACCAGTGCCAGGAGAACTTGTAATATGGAAAAGTTCGACAATTAGTATTCCTGCCGATTGCCCCGCGGTAACCGATCCCCAGAACAAGGGTTCGAAGATCATACCGCCCATAGATCCTTGTCTGGATGGAATAACAACGACTGGAGGCGGAGGTACTGGCGGTGGCGGTGGCGATACTCCTGTCTGCAGCCCAATCATTATTGACGTTACTGGTGAAGGGATAACCCTGACACCCGTAATGTTCGGTGTTCACTTCGATATGAAAGGCACGGGAATAAAGTCGGTTCTCGCCTGGACCTGGCCAGGGGAGGGCGCTGAAGGATTTCTTGCACTCGATCGCAATGGAAACGGAACAATCGATGATGGCACAGAGCTGTTCGGTAACTTTAGCCCGCAACCAAAGTCAGATACACCCAACGGGTTTGCAGCACTTGCGGAATTCGACAAGCCTGAGAACGGCGGAAACGGCGATGGAATGATCAGTGCAGCCGATGCCATCTTCTCCAAACTCCTCATTTGGGTGGACTACAACCATGATGGGATCTCACAACCTGAAGAATTGAAACACCTGCCAGATTGGCATATCTCTGCGATCGATTTGAACTACAAGGAAGCCCGGCGCACAGACAAGAACGGCAACGCATTCCGATTCAGAGCCAAAATCGTTTCCGACAACAGTGGCAAGGGCGCCACTGGTCGTTGGGCCTGGGATGCGTTCTTACAGGCCATGCGTGATCCGGCAAGAGATTTCCAGTAGAGCAAGCGATTTGCAGGAATGGCGTCGGGTAACCGGCGCCTTTTTTATGTGAACGAACAGCTTCTGGAAATGCGGTTCCATTCGACTCGTGGAAAACGAGTTCCATTCGATTGTGAAACTGTACGCGCAAAAGGCGGCGCGCAAGGCGAATTTTCTATCGTGAATTGCCTGTAAATCATAGAAAAACAACTAGTTGATTGAGCCTGGCCTGAGCTCCTGCAAGAGAGTTCACACCATCGTTTTTCCTGGCAGCGCAGATGCATTTGCTTTTAGCGGCTCACGCTTTCGTCGAGCGGCGGGCCGCTCCGGTACTCAGCGCTCCTATGCTCCGCTGGGTGTGGGAGCAGTTTTACAGAAGTACACCTCTCATGGGTCCGGGCGGTGCAGCGTTTTCGGAAGACGCTGCCCGCCTTTCCAGGGAGTATTCAGGTCCGGCAAGCTCAGGATGCGCGCTGACCGGACAGAAGGAAGAGTCTTGGATGAGAAGTAACTACTACAGAAAATACCAGGCGCTGGCCAGCCGCGAACTGCCCTTGCGAGTGCAGTTTTTGCTGCTTTGTCTGGCTCTGCTGATTGTGTTTGCGTCGACCGGCCAGGCGCAAAACGTCACAGTATTGAACACACCAACAACCACCACTTTGTGGGCCGGAACGCAGGACTGGTCAACGTTTGGTTTGTCCTCGGTCACTTCCCCGACTTCCGGGGTGATTTTGCAGGGGACAGCAATCAGCACGTTCACCGGCAAGCCTGTCCGGCATATGTGGTACGGTGATTCCAGCAACGGCCTGTGCCGCGTCGATCCTGAAGTGGATGATCCCACGGTTTCAAGCACGCCAGGCATCGGCTTTCACAACAACATTGAACGTACCTGCATCGGCTTCATTCAGGCCGGCGGCTTTGTGCCTTCGCAGCTTACGTTTGATGCTTCCACGAATACGCTCTATGCGTCGGACCTGCCTCGGACTGCCAACGGCGTGATCCGCATGCATTACATTCCCAGCGGGGACAATGGACAGGGATCACTGGATCCCATCCACGTTGAGCCGCTGATGGGAGCGCAGGGGACAAGGAACGCTGCAGGTGGCTGCCCGGTGGTGACGGATCCTCGCAATGGCGCAACACCAGTGACAATGTTTGCCATTGCTTTGGGGCCAGACGGAAATCTGTACGTCGGATGGGCGCGTAACGGGACCATCGCGCGTATTCCTCACCCGTCAACGTTTGATCCCGGCAATCCCAATGATTGCGCCAGCATCGACGTGCCTATCTTCGCTTCTGACGCCAGACTTGGCGCCGGCGGCGCTGCCGGCCATACGTTTGGTCTGGCCTGGATCGGTCACACGCTGTTTGGCGCGGACAACATCAGTCCCTGGTTCAAAGACAATGCTGACCAGTGTCTGACTCCGGCCAATGGCATGAACCGTTGCGGACCTGTAGCAGGCGCGGGAACAGAAATCCTGGGCGCGTTTGCTCCCGGTCCACAGGCAGGTATTGTCAGCGACTTTACCTACAACGGTCCGAACACTACCTATCAAGGCAACAACTTGTTCGCGTCGTCGCTGGGCAGCACGGTAAGAGTGAGCAATGCCACGGACGCAAACAATCTGACGGTTACGCCGCAGTTTGGCGGCACCTTCTGCTTCATCACCGGCGTTACCATTGATACCAGCGATCTGGCGAACGAAACCATCTACGTTGGTTCAGACTGTACACAAGGCAGTCTCAACGGTGCGGGGGCCATCTGGCAGGTAAAACCGGAGCCTCCGGCTGCAGGGCCGCCGGCGACTCCTGTGAATGTTTCCGCCTCGGCAACCGCCAACGCGGCAACCATCAACTGGATCCCCGTTCCCAACGGACAGGCGGTAAGCAGCTTTGTTGTCCGCACTCTGCTGGCGAACGGCACTGCGTCAACCGTTCCGGATTTCACAGTGAATCCGGGCGCGAACGGAATTGCTCCGAACACAGCAACAATCACTGGTTTGACCAATGGTGTCGCGGTGGAATTTGTGGTGCAGGCATGCAATGCCAGCGGTTGCAGTCCATTCTCTGTGTCGAGCGCAGTGGTAACGCCGCAAGCGTTGACGGTACCGGGAGCGCCGACAGGCCTGGTTGCATCGACCGGCTTTAACGCTGCGTCGCAACTCGCCTGGACGCCTCCGGCAAGCAACGGTGGCTCTCCGATCATCAGCTACACCGTTACTTCCAACCCGGGCGCCCTTACGACGACCGTTCCGGCAACGCAAACCGGCGTGAACTTTACCGGTTTGACCAACGGAACCACGTACTCGTTTACCGTGCATGCCACTAACTCAACCGGCAACAGTGCTGAATCAGCGCCATCGAACCAGATTATTCCGATCGCGCCGATAGGAGCTGATTTGGCCATCGCCATGACGTCGCCGGCCAGCGTTAACGCCGGAGCTCTGGTGACCTTCAACATGACCATCACCAACAATGGTCCTGGAGACGCTGCTCTGGTGACTTTGACAGATACGTTGCCGGCGACTTTCCAGTCGTCGACCACTTCCCAGGGCGTGTGCACGCATAGTGGAGCAGTCTTTAGCTGCACGCTGGGCGCGCTCACGGCTGGATCAAGCGCCAAAGTGACGATCACTCTCCTGGCCGGAAGTACATCGATCACCAACACCGCTTCAGTACAGTTGCGAGATGCTTCTGGCAATTTCGTTAACGAGACTGTTGGCGGCAACAATGTAGCCAGCTCCACCACGAACGTTACTACGCCCACCGTGGGCGGCGGTGGCGGCGGAACACCTGCCGGCGTAAGCGCTGATATTGAAGTAAAAGGCTCAGCGCGCAACGGCGGACCCAACACGGGAACCGGTGACACGTTCACCTGGCAGATCAAAAACAATACTGGAAATACGGCAGTCTCAAACGTGGTCTTCACCATGAATCTGCCGCCGAACTTCCAGTTTGTGGATGCATCGGCCAGCCAGGGAACATGCAGCGGAATTCCTGCGAACGCGGTCGGTGGCACTCTCACCTGCACTTTGGCCAGCCTGCCTGGTGGCCAGACGATGTTGGTGAATGTCGACTTCGTTCCGCTCAACGCGGGTACGTTCTCAACTACGGGATCGGGTACGTTTACGGGGACTGACACCAATACCGGAAACAACTCGTTCACAGTAACAATCCAGCCAAAATAACCCAAGGGGCTGCCGGCGTCGCAAAGACGCCGGCGGTCTTCACCAAGCGCCCTCTGTTCAATGCTGATGCGTACCAGGGAACGCACCAGCAACGGAAAACTGGAGATACAGATAAACGTTGGCTTCCGTTGCAGGCAAGAAGATACGCACCGGCTCCCAGAAAAAACCAAGTTTTGACTTCCTGCAAGCATGGCTGTCTCCCTGCTCGACGGACAGGGCTCTGAGAGACTGCTTGCAACCTTGCAGGACGCTGGAAGTTGGGTAATTTATCCCGCTAAATTACCCAACTTCATTTTCCCGACAACCAGGAAAGAGTTTTGAGTTCGATCTACAACGATGGCCGCGCGCTGTAGAGGACTGGCCGGAGAGCGAAAAATCGCCCCGGCCAGTCTTGATTTTTTGTTGGCCATATCACTTGAGATATGCACCAGAAATTCACCTGCCTATGTGCCAGCCGATCGGTGATGCGAATGGAAATCGACTTCCACTCAATCTCTGGAAGGCCACTTCCATTCGCCGGAAAAACACGCTCCAGGGTGGCGTCTCATCTTCTAAGGTGAATCAAAGTAAACGATAGAAAATAAAAGCTTTATCCAGATGTGCCCATTGGCTGCGCAGGCGTGGTTCGCGGATCAATGCTGGCAGAAGGAATGCATTACACAGGGCGAAGTTCATTGCTCACAGCTGCGTGATGAACGGTCTTCTTGGCAGCCAGAAAACGATTAGCAGGTTTTTCGGCCGGCCTTTCGAAATTTCAGGAGGAAGTATATGAGGATGGGCAGTAAGTTGAGCCGGCTGGTGCTGGCACTTGTATTCTGCGCTGCAACGATCGCCGGCGCTTCCGGAGGTTCAGGCGGTAGCGGTGGCAACGGCGGCAACGGAGGCGGGAATGACAACAGCGGCTCCGGGCACGGCAACGGCGGCAATTCAAGTTCGAGCTCCGGTAAAAACGGCGGAGGCGGCGGGAACAATGGTGGTGGCAACAATGGTGGCGGCAATCAAGGCGGAGGCCAGGTTGAGAATGAAGGTGGAGCCGCTGGTCGCAAGCTTGGCTCACTCAAGCGGGTGCCTATTCCTGGTCCGACAGCGGCCGAACTGAGCAACGTGGTTCGCAACAAGCAAGCCGCAATCGCTCTGGGCAAAGCGTTTTTCTGGGACATGCAGTTTGGCAGCGACGGCTTTACCGCGTGCGCCACGTGCCACTTCAACGCCGGCGCCGACAGTCGCACCATGAACCAGACCGATCCGGGTCTACGCCGTGTTGACAGCAGCGGAAATTCGTCTGCGGACTCCACGATCTTTCATGCTGGCTTCGGGCCGAATCATCAGCTGAGCACCGCTGATTTTCCGCTGCATCAGCTTTCCGATCCCAGCCGGAACAATTCAGCGACTCTTTCCGACAACAACAACATTGTCGGATCGCAGGGCGTGTATCTGAACAACTTTAATGACGTAGTTATCGGGCTTGGTCCAGAAGATGAGACTTCCGTGGCCGACCCGGTTTTCGGCATTACCGATCCTTCGGGTGAGCCGATGAACGTGCGCCGTTCAACGCCGCGCAATGCACCGCCGGTGATCAATGCGGTCTTCAACTACCGTAACTTCTGGGATGGCCGCGCGCAGAACACGTTTAACGGCGTCGATCCCTTCGGCACCGGCGATCCGAATGCGACGCTGCTGCAGAGCGATCCTTCCAACCCGAACATCACGCATGAAGTTCTGTTCCGCCTGTCGAATTCAGCGCTGGCGTCGCAGGCCGTTGGACCTCCGGGCAGCAACGTGGAGATGTCAGCAACCGGCCGTCCGTTTGTGAAGATGGGCAAGAAGATGCTCTCTGTCACGCCGCTGGTGTTGCAGCAGGTTTCGTCCACCGACAGCGTATTGGGCAGTCTGAGCGCAGCGCCGTTCACCGGATTGAACAGCGACTATGTCTCGATGGTCCAGGCAGCATTCCAGCCGCAGTGGTGGAATTCCAACGTTGTGGTCGACGCCAACAGCAACTTCCTGCACCTCGGACGTCCTAACAACACGAGCGAGTATTCGCAGATGGAGTACAACTTCTCCATGTTCTGGGGCGTAGCCATTCAGATGTATGAATCCACGCTGGTGTCAGACAACTCACGCTTTGATCAGTTCATGGACGGCAACGGCGGCGCGCTGAACGCGCTGGAGCAGCGCGGCCTGAATCGCTTCCAGGGTAAAGGCAACTGCACCAACTGCCACAACGGCGCTGAGTTCACGGATGCGGCGATCTCGAGCATCTCGTCTCGCGGCGTGGTGGAGCTGCTGGCTAATGGAAAGTGGCATGACGTTGGTTTCCATAACATCGGCCTGCGGCCGGTGGATGATGACCAGGGAATTGGCGCGGCTGATCCTTCAGGGCTGGCTTCGCTTTCGGCGGCACAACTCGCCTCCATGGGGCAGCTTAAAGGGACTTCAGTTCCGTTGGGAGCTGCCGTATCAGTGAATGGCGCGGTGAAGACGCCAAGCTTGCGCAACATAGAACTGACCGCTCCTTACTTCCTCAATGGCGGCCAGGCCACGTTGAGCTCGCTGGTCGATTTCTACAGTCGCGGCGGAGATTTCCCGTCGGCCGACGTTGATCCCGGCCTCAAGAAAGCCGGATTCGGCGCAGACGACAAGGCCGCAGTTGTGGCCTTCCTGAAATCGCTGACAGACGAGCGTGTACGCAGCCAGAGCGCGCCGTTTGATCATCCGTCGCTCACAGTACCCAACGGCACGGTCATGCTGAACGGAATCCTGAGCGAGCAAACCATCACGTTTCCAGCTACGGGAGCCGCAGGGGGCGCGCCCATGCCCAAGTTCTGCGACTCGCTGGCCGGCGCCTCAAGCTCAACCTGCGACTGAAGACCCGTCGCAATGCGCGGGAGCTTGATGCGCAACGGATCGAAGGGCCCGCAAAGGGCCCCAAGATCTGAAGTGAAGCCCTGAAGCTCGGAAACTCGGAAACTCAAGTTGATTTATAGCCGGCGCGGAGTCAGCCCTGCCAAGCTACTCTTACAACACTCTTGCAGGCGCCGGTTACGCGGGTAACGGAGACTGTTCCCCCGGCCTCCGTTGCCCGCACTTAAGAGATGTGGCAGAGGATGGAGGTACTTTAGGCTGTACAAACGATGACCAGATCCATTCTCCTAAATCATAAGATCAACTCTAGATCACTCTATGAAGGACCGGACGCATTGCCTGCTTAGCCGGTCCTCTTTTTATTGTCGCGATCGCCGGAAGCGAGAGCCCCGAAGGCGGAAAGAGACAAGCCAGACAATTTCGATGCTGTCTATGGTTCCGCTTCTATGCCACTGCCGGAAACGACGAAGTGTCCTTCGCCACGATATGGCCTGAAGAACCGCCAGTGCTCTCTGCTCTGAGAATCATCCGGAAACACATCCACGGCATATTCCTGATCAAGAATGATGGTGAAGTTTCCGGCCTCGCCGGCTTCAATTTGTTGCACCAGGAATTCTCGCGTTTCATTCTGAAAGAGCTCGGCAATGCGCCGGTCGCGCAAGTTGCCGCCCTGGACGTCCCAATTAAAGTCTTCAGTCCGGTTGGCGGTTTCCTCCGGCGGAGAGTAAAGATCGCGGCTGGCTGCAACGATCCGGCTTCCACAGCGTATGCGCCAGGCACACTGAACATGAAGCGCGTACTCGCCAACTTCGCGTTCTTTCCCGCGGCTGTCTTTAACGGTGCGGCGCGCGCCGAATGCAAACCACTCCAGATCTGCCGCGCGCCCGGATGACCACAAAGGCTGGCCGATCAACACAGCGAGAGTCTTCTGGATGCGTTCTTTCATCAGAGAACATAATACGGCGGGACGGTAGGGGAGTGGAATCGTTGATTTCTCGCGATTCAAGTCAGGGCTGGAAAATATTTTGGGGCTGCCGTTTTGCGGATAATGCCCGGCAGCCCCGTTTACGGCCGTGCCACCATCGGGCTGGCGCACAGTCGCAAAATCGATTTCTTTCCTGATCCTTTTGGGGCCGCCGGTTTGCGGTCCGGCAGCCCCCTTTACAGCTGTGCCACCATCGGGCTGGGGCACAGTTGCAACTTGCGCGTCTGGCACTCACTGCGTTAAGGCCTGACGCTGAAACAGATCCTTCGACTCCGCTTCGTCCCGCTCTGCGGGACTCAGCGTCGCTCAGGATTTCGCCAACGGGCCCTTACTTCGTTCACGCCCGCAACCGGCTCAACTTTGGGGCTACCGTTTTGCGGTCCGGCAGCCCCGTTTACGGCTGTGGCGCCATCGGGCTGACGGCACACAGTCGCAACTTGCGCGTCTGGCACTCACTGCTTTAAGGCCTGACGTTAAAACAGTTCCTTCGACTCCGCTTGGTCCCGCTCTGCGGGACTCAGCGTCGCTCAGGATTTCGCCTGCGGACTCTCACCTCCCCGCTGTGCGGGATCTCGCACGCCCGCAACCCGGCTCAACTTTGGGGGCCACCGTTTTGCGGTCCGGCAGCCCCGTTTACGACTGTGTCGCCATCGGGCTGGCGCACAGTCGCAACTTGCCAAGCCTTCCCATCGGGCCATCGACGCCACTCGGCGCGACGGACCGCTAAGCTCAGCTCAAACCAAAACTCTCTCGCCTCTCCCGGGCCCAAGCGCCCGGCCAACCCATGTTCATCTGTTGCTCTTTGCGGTCTCAAGCTTCGTGTCTTCTGGGCCGCTTTTGACCGGGCTCTCTCCAGATGTTCCCGCGGGCGCATCCTTATGCTGGGCGGCTGCTGCGTCCTGGTCATGCAGGAAATTCAGCAATGCATTCAAGTCCACATCAGCCAGGCGCAGGTTGGGCATATTCACCTGCTTATACTTTTCAAACAGCGCCACTGCGGTAGGATCTTTCTCGGCTACCATCTTGTCCGGCTCGCTGATGAAGCGGGCCAGCCAGGCGCGATCACGAGTGTTGGTCACGCCCAGCAAATCCGGGCCAATTTTGTCACCATGGCCAATCGTGTGGCACGCGGCACATACCTTGGCGAAAACGTAACGGCCTTTGTCGCTCAGATCGATCTTGGCCGCCTGATCGTAGCTGGCTTTGGCTTCGACCGGCGCCGAGTTTTTCCATCCGTTGAGCCAGTTGCCGATCATGTTGGTCAGGAAACGCGGATTGTCGGTCGCAGTATCGCGCATCCACTGGCCCATGGGCTCATTCCCGAGCAAGACGCTGGGTGTATGTCCATCCGGATCATTTGGATCGGGATCGGTATAAAGTCCAAGCTTTCTGCTGACCAGATCGATGTCTTCTTTTTTGCCGGTAAGAAAAGTCCAGCCCGGGCCAACGTGATATTTCGCCGCGTACTCTTTCAGAACTTTGGGCGTGTCATGCCTGGGATCAATGCTGATGGAATAAAAGAAAATGTCTTTGCCGACGCGATCGCCCAGCATCCTTTGAACCTGGACCAACCGGGCTGTCTCCAGCGGGCAGGCATTCACGCAATGGGTGTAGATCAGGTCGATGACGACGATCTTGCCTTTGATCACATCGTCATAAAAATGGACCTTGGTTCCGTCCTGTGTGGTCAAAACAACGTTGGGAAAATAATTGGCGCCCCAGCGGCTCTGCGCTTGCGAGTTCGAGGGTAAAAGGACGAGAGCGCCGGCAAACAGGCCGTAAGCCACCGCCGCTCTCAACCAATTTTTAACTTGCATCCCTTGATTTCCTCTCCTGGTACTGCCACATCTTTTTTTAAAGGCCGGCCAGCGGGCGATCCGTGCTGTCTAACTTTCTCGCGCGGAGCGCTTCGACAGGGAGCGCCAACGGGGCCCACCGGCCGGTTAAAAGACCACCTTCCAGCGCAGCCTAGAAAGCGGTCGGAGCGATGTCGTCCGGTGCAACGAAAGTGACACCTTGTGGGGTTGCGATTGGCGTCGGCAACGGCCGCAAGAACGGCGCGCCTCCGTTATCGATCTCCCAGCGGACCAACATCGCGTTGTCTTCGTGAACCGTGTTGTGGCAGTGTTCCATGTACATCCCACCCCAATCACGGAACTGCATGGTCAGGGTTACGCTTCCACCTGGACGCAGGCGGTATACGTCTTTACGGCCCTTCTCCCAAGCCGGAACGTTTGCAGCGCTGCCGTTCCGGGCCAGGATCTGGCCTTCTTCAAAGTGAATGTGGATCGGGTGATCCCATCCGCCGCCGCCGTTCTGCAGCGTCCAGACTTCACGCGTGTTGAAGCCAGGAGCAGCCGAGAGACGGCCAAAGCTGGCGTTCAGCATCGGACCTGCGTCAGTGGATACACCCCACGGTCCCCTCTGTCCGCCTGCGCCGGTGGTGAAAGCCGCCGGATCATCCGGAGAGAGAGGCTGTGATGCGCCGCTGCCGAAGGTGAAGGTGCGTTGACGCGCGATAGGAACGTTCGACAGATCAGGGTTCGGAATCATCACTGCGGGAACCTGGCTCTGGTCAGGCTGAGCCGGGTTGCGCACAATGCGGAATTCCAGGAACTTGCCCACGCACGGATCGTTCGACTTGCCGGCCAAAGCGTCTGCCAGGCTGAGGTCGTTGTTGGGCTTCTTGCCGTCCTGGTGTTCGGCCACGTTCACCATCCACACCTTGTCGCCGATGTTGTAGCGCGAGAAGTCGATGACCCAGTCATAACGCTCAGCGATGCCCTGTTCGTCGGAGATGGCCTGCACTACCGGTGTTGGCAGCAGGTTGCCGTCATTGGCGATCTGGATCATCGGTGATCCGTCCGACAGTCCATACTTGAAGAAGCGCGACACGCTGGCATTCAGGATGCGGAAGCGATACTTGCGGCGCTCGACTTCAAAATAGGGCTTGTAGGTCAGGTTCACGCACATTACGTCGCCGATAAAGCCGTCAAACTGGAAGATGTCCATGAAGAGCTGACCAGTCGAATCGAAGGCCTTCTCGTTGAACATCAGGTTCACGTCGTATTCCAGGTTGCCAAAGCTCTTGGCGGTGCCGGAGGGAAGGCGGAGATTGACGCCGTCATTGATGGCCTCGTTGCCACGATCGAGCGCGCTGTAAATGTTGAACATGGCAGCGTTGCCCTTGTACACGTTCTGTGAAGTGAACGTGAACATGTGATCGTGGAACCAGTGGGTTGACATGGTCTCATGCCAATCACCTGGGACCTTGTTGATTCCGCCGTTATCGGCCGGGCTGCCGGCGCGCGGATCGGTGGCGTCTTCATTGATGCCGCTGAAAATGCCGGCCAGCACTACCGGCCAGTGATAGTCATAGAACTGGTTGGGGAAGAAAAACGCGCCAGTAAAGCCGTCATTCTCTGCACCGTGATGGCCGTTGTGTTCGTGCGTCGAGATGGTGTTGCGGCCGAAGCCGTTGTTCTGCGTCACATCGGCGGGCAGCCGGTTGTGATGGCGGAACAGAAGCGGTTCACCATAGCGGGCAAAGACCAACTTCGGAGGAATCGTTCCGTTGAAGGTCCACACCGAGTTCGGGTCCTGCGTGGGGAAGCCAGGATGGAACTTCAGCGGAATCGGTTGCGTGGGATCGATGCCGGAGTTGAACTGAGAAGCCACGCCAGGGTTATAGACCGTGTTGGTCTGTGCCTGGGCCTGTGACATCTCAACGGAAATCTGAGGAGAGAACTGCGTGAATCTCTGGTGCGCCCAGATTGGTCCCGGGGGACGGCCTTCAATGGGGCCAGTCAAGCCTGTCTGTCCGCCGACCAATGCCGGATCCAGAGGCTGCTGGGTCTGGTTCGACTGGGCCTGCGGCGTCGGTGTCAGATCACCACCGAGCGGGTTCGTGCCGCGGGGGATCACATCAAAGCGGGGCATCGGCGTCGAGAACGGCTGTACGCCGAAGAGCGGGCTGGGCGGTGCGCCGGTGGGGATTCCACCGCCGCCACAGCAAACGCCACCAGATGCATAAGCGCTGCTGACGAAGGGGTTTAAACCATGAATCGGCGCAAGTGCGCCGCCGGCTGTAATCAGGCCCCACTTAACCAACTCGCGGCGGGTGACTTTACCCTGGGAGAAGGCTTTGAGGATTTCTGCCCGGTTCTTCCGGGCGTTTTCAGCTTCCCTGATTCGGGCCTTGGAGGATTTCTCAGATAAGAAGAATCCATCGTTTCTATCAGTGGTCATATGTGGCGCTCCAAAAGCGGCAATCCTACAAGAAGGTTTCCGCGCAATTTAGACGAGCCCTGCCCGCCTACTGCGTGAAGCCAGCGGCCGACAGCTCGTAGTTAGTGTCGAGGGCAGCTGTACGCGAAAAAGAGCGTCCAGCAGTCCAGATATTCCACCGCTGCCGCGTCGTAGAAAAAAACGACCGGCAAAGCCCGCTATTTTTTTGTTGAATGGCTTTTGACAATCACCTTGAACGGGTCCACGCCAAGCGGCGTGACAGCGAATGTCTGGGCCTAAGCATGGTTGAGTACACGCTGCGTTCGATAAAAAACACAGCTCTGGCGCTGAACCATGCCCGGAAGGGAAATAAAAGAAGGTGATTGAGATGCTGACGGCCCGCTAAACCGTCACACGTCAATGTTTGTCGTCAGCAGATCGTTTTGTGAGGATATCGCTGCCCTTCTGATTAGAGCGCGATTTTAAAATCCGCCGACATACCTTTCTGTACTACTAAATACTGGCAGGCATTCTGAACGACTCGTCTGCTCAAATCTGTTCAAAATTGAACATATTTATTGAAAAGTTGTGTTAACAGTCACGCCCGGAAAGCTACAGGTTTTTGTTAGCTGGAACAGCCTGTTTACCACCGAAAATTACATCGCGCAGTGATCTACGGATAACAATGTTGCCGCTGTAATCTCCGTTGTAGTCGATGAATCCCTGCTTGCGGAAGCCATTCATAAAAACGCTAATACGGGAACGAGTTGTACCGACAATTTCCGCCAGCGTTTCCTGGCTGATCTTGGGCACAGCGATCTCTGCCTGGCGGGAATCGTCAAAGCCGGCCAGGGCCAGGAGAACGCGGGCCA
Organism: Candidatus Angelobacter sp.; assembly: GCA_036557225.1. GTDB lineage: Bacteria > Acidobacteriota > Terriglobia > Terriglobales > Acidobacteriaceae > Angelobacter. The sequence continues at coordinate 28,520 of DATBHX010000055.1, read as the reverse complement.
GCCGCTTTTCACTGGTGTGAAAGAGATGATCGACCAGATCTTCCTGCATGCGCACATTGCGGAGCACAACGAAGGATAAAAAGAAATTGAAGAACTGTGGATTGTGGCGTAGCACCTCGATCATGGCCTTCCGCTCAACACGAAGAACGGTGCAATCAGAGATCGCAATCGCGGTGGTGGTACGCAGCGGACGGCCTTCCGCCACGCATTCTTCGCCGATAAAGTCGCCGGTGCGCATGAGCGCGACTGTGGCTTCCTTGCCTTCGGTGGACACCGTGGTTAACTTGACCCTGCCTTTGAGCAGATAGAAAACACAATCGGCAGGCATGGCCTGGTAAAACAACGCGTCTTTTTTGCGCAGGCGATGGATCGTGCTGCCCGTGCCTGGTTCACGCAGGCAGGCAACAGGGTCAGGCTGTCGGACGGGCAGTCCTTGCACGTTCGTCAAACTGACAGGGATATCCCTCGGGGCGTCAGTCTTCCGTCTGTCGTTCATCCGTCTGGCTCATCGTAATCCAAATGCAAAAATTAGCAACCATCCTGCAAACTTTTTCCTGATTCTGGTAGCGAGCCCCCGGAGAGCTCACTATCGATTTCTTGCTGGGCCCTGCGTTCCATCTCGAGCTAAGGTCAGGACAACAACTACGGCTGGTCCGCAACCTGGCCATCGGTATCCGAAGCCGGCTTGAGAATCGTCATATTCGGCATGAAAAGCGGAGGCGGGCTTACAGGTACTTGACCTCCGCTGCTGCTGCTCACGTTGCTCTTTTGCATCGTGACAATGTAATAGTTGTTTGCCGGTACCGGATCTGTTCCCCTGAACTCCACCAGCGCCGCAACCTTGGCGACGCTCACACTGCTAACGACCGAAACCTGCACAGACCAGCTCTGGCCGGCGGGAATCGTGTTCAGTCCGCATGCCAGACGTGTGGAGTTAGCGAAGGCCGGAGCTTGCGAACAGAAACCTCCGGGAGTTGTCATGATCGATTTGATTTTCACCGTCGACGGCAGATGCGCAATTAGAACCACGCCGTTTGCATCCACTGAACCCTGATTTGTCACTTGCCACGCGATGGTTCCGTCAGACGCTCCAGAAACGTAGTCTCCGTTTAGTACGAGATCCGTAGCGCTAGCCGGGGCTGGCGTTGGTGTAGGAGTCGGAGTTGGGCTAGGCGTTGGAGTCGGCGTCGGTGTTGGAGTAGGAGTCGGCGTTGGTGTAGGAGTTGGCGTCGGTGTTGGAGTTGGAGTAGGCGTCGGTGTTGGCGTAGGCGTGGGAGTCGGCGTAGGAGTTGGGGGGGGTGGGGGAGGCGCCGAAACCGTGGTCGTTAGATTTGCCGTACCTTGAGCCGGATTCAACAGGCTCATGCTGTGGCCGTTGCCATCCAGTCCGTGGACTACTGTCACGTTAATTGTCGTTGCCGTGAGATGTTCGGTGATTGCCAGAACGGCCGTGCTCCCGGCGGTCAAGCCACCCAGGTTGCATGCGATCGCCGGCGAAGTTACACAGGTCCCCTGGCTGGGAGTCGCGGCAAAGACCGAGGCTCCGCTGCTGGAAAAAGCGTCAGAAAGGATTACCTGAGGGACAGTAGAGCTGCCATTGTTCGTCACCGTGATCAGATAACCAGCGTTCGAGTTCGGAAGCATTGTGCCGGGACCAGTAAGTGTGACTACCAGATCGGCAATGCCGGGTGAAGGCGGAGCCTGCGGTGTGATCGGGTTCGAAGGTGCTGAAGGCGCGCTGTCTCCGGTCGCGTTGGTTGCTCGCACGACGAAGGTGTACGTTGTGCCGTTGGTCAAGCCGCTTACAACCAGGCTTGTTGCCGGCGCCGGGACAATCGCGCCGACGCCCGTGGACGCGCCAGAGACGAGCGCCGTCACGGTGTAGCTGGTGAGATTAGATCCGCCGAGGTTCGTGGGAGTAATCCATGCCACAGTCGCTGAACCATTACCGGCGACGGCAGTCACTCCCGTGGGCGCTGAGGGAACAGTTTTTGCCAGAGGCGTAACCAGATTACTTGGATCAGAATATGGGCTCGTGCCAATGGAGTTGCTGGCGGCGACGATGAATTGATAGGAAACGCCGTCAGCTAGCCCGGTTAGCACCGTTGAGGTAGGCACCACGGTCGTGCCGATGATCGGATTAATGTATACGTCGGGAACCAGCTGGCCGTCCGATGCGAACGAGTTGTGAACCGTATAGGTAGTTACCTGCTGGCCATCGAGAGCCGGCACCCAATCCAGCGCAACCTGACCATCGCCGGCCAGTCCTATGACGCTGGTTGGAGCGCCGGGCGCGCCGGGAGGAGCAGGCTGGTCTCCCACCGCCCACCAGTGTCCCTGAGCATTGATTTTTCCGCCGGTAGAATCGTCCGCCGCATACAGATAAAGATTCGTTGGATCAAGCGCCAAGCCGGTGAGGATCTGGAACCCGGTTGCGTAGTTCAGAGTTACCTTCATGTTCAGCGTGTCCACCAGCGTGATGCTGTTGGCCTTGCCGACAAACAAATTGCGGCCATTCTGCGCCGGGTAGATCTGGTCAGTGGTCACATATGCAGGTAAAGCAGTTTGTGGCACCAGAATGTTGTTTCCCTGGCACGCCTGCGGATGCAGCGGCGTTGCGCAAGCGTCGGCGCCGGTCATGATCCAGGCGGCAGTGCCGTCGCCACCAAAGAGGTTGTGTCCGATCCAGCCGAGTCCGAAATTCTTTTTGTTATCAGGTGTGGCGCCGATCACCTGAATGTTGCCACACGGCAGAGGCTCGGTCTGCGGTGAAGTGATGCGCAGGATATTGCCGCTGGCCTTGAACCCGACATAGAGGTTGCCATCAGGACCAAGCACAGCCGAGTTGGGAATATTGCCGGGAATGCCGCAGTCGGCGGGAAGAGTCTGATGCACCGCGCCGGGGTTTCCGCCCAGCACTTCAGCATGAAGGGGATCGATCGAGCCGTGGCCGCTATCGCCATCGGGCAGGAAGTGCAAGCGGAAGATGCCCTGTGTGTTGGCTTGCAGATCGACCGCATAGATATTGTTCAGCAGCGGATCGAAAGCCAGCTCGCCGGGCAGGAACTGCACGCCGGCTACGATCGCCAGACAAGTATTGGGGTTGATTTTGTGTGGAGCAGGCGCATCCATGTCAGGATCAAGACGGCAGAGCCCAAGGCCGCTAAGATCGCTGGTCCAGAAATGGCGATAGGGTTTGCCGGTGCTGGGATTGATCGCCGATCCGGTCATGATCAAGCCGCCATTCGGCGAGGTAACGCCAGTGGCAAAAGGGGTCACCGTTCCCACGGGACGGCCTCCGTTTTCCGGACCGTTGCCGACATAGAACCATCGTCCCTGGTCCGGCAGCTTACCTGCCGTTGGGTCGTCAGAAACATAAAGAGCCTGGTTCGTGGGATCGAGCGCCATGCCGCTCAAGAAAGCAAATCCGCTGGCATAGCTGTGCATCGATTGCAGAGTGACGGCATTGAACAACGTGATATTGCCCGGGTTGCCGACATAAAGATTGGCGCCGTTCGTCGCCGGATAAACCTGATCACTCATGACGAACGAAGGAAAGGCCGTTTGATCAGGCATGAGCGTGGTGCCGCGGCAGAGACCCAGGCCATTCTGCGGAGTCATACAAACATCGGCGCTCGGAATCACCCAGAGAGAAATGCCGTCACCGCCGTAAAGGTCGTGTCCAACCCAGCCCAGGCCAAAATCTTTTACCTGGTCGGCCGTGGTGCCGATGACTTGCACGTTGTCGCAGGGAAGCGGCTCAGTCTGCGGGGCAATGATGCGAAGGATGTTGCCACTGTGCTTGAACCCTATATATAGGTTGCCGTCCGGCCCCAGCACCGCCGAATTAGGCACATTGCCGGGAATACCGCATCCGGGCAGAGCGTTGTGCCCAGCCACATTGTTGCCACCTAATATCTCCATATGCAGCAAATCGAGTGTGCCGTGGCCGCCGTCTCCATCGGGGAGATAGTGCAAACGAAACACTCCCTGTGTTTTGGCCTGCAGGTCGACGGCGTAAATATTGTTCAACAATGGATCGAAAGCCAGCTGTCCCGGTTTGAACGCAACACCGCCAATGAAAGGAATACACGTGCTGACATTCATGGCGTGCGGGCCGGGCGTGTCAACATCGGGATCCATCCGGCACATGCCGAAGCCTCCCTGGTCCGTGGTCCACAAGTGGCGATAGGGATTGCCGGTTACTGGGTTGAGCGTTGAGCCGCTCAGAATCAGTCCGCCGATCGGCTCGGTAACTCCGGTTCCAAACGGCGTCTGCGTCTGCGCATACGCCGCCGGAGCAGCCACACCGGCGAGCATCACGATTCCAGCGCAGAGCCTAAAGGCCAGGCCGGCCAGCATGTTGATCTTCACCTTGATCCATGGCCTGATCGTTGCAGCCAATATTTCATCTGAAGCGCTTCGAAGATCCAGCATATTGTCTCTTCCCCCGTGTCGTCATTCCCGCAACTGGCTAATGGGCGCAGAGTCCCGTCAGCGTGACGAACGGCCATCGCTCGTCACACTCGATCTCCCTTGAGGACCTGTTGCGGCAGAGGGCGGAAGGAACAACCGCTCATGGAATTGACCAGGAAAGCTGCCGACCTTGAAGATCGTCACGCTTATGTGCTGCGCTTGCCTCGCTGGTCTAACGCCGCCTTCAGGCTGCAGCATGGACGGGTCCGTTTGAGGAGTCTGAAATTTTTTTCAGTCCTGATGTTTTGGCGGGAAACCGGTCTATTTACAGTCCTGACCAGCGCGTGAGATGACCCGGAAGCAACATCAAAGCCGTCGATGCCAAAGAACTAAATAAAACCGCTTACAAAACCATTCCTACTCCTGACAACAAAATCAAAAAACTTTGTCCTGTTTGCGGTCGCGGCCCGGCCTAGTAAGAAAGAGAGAAGTTGGATGATCGCCACTGATTGATTTTCAAGAACAACCATCCAACTTCGTAAGTCGTGCAGGTTTCATACTAAGGAGTTGCTACAACATCCTGGCCGCGCTCCAGGAATCTTTTGAGTGCTGCTTCTCTTGCATATCACTCAGGACGATTCATGTTTCTCATGCACCCCCCTGAGGGATAGGTCATTTTTATTTTGATCGAAGCCGGGTAACTTGCGGGCCAGAGAGGGGGACCGTCAAGTTACCCAACCTCATGCAGATTGACACTAAGGAGCGATTTTGAAGTTTTAGGTCTTTAAGGACCTCCTTTCCAATAGTCGCAGTTCAAGTCAAATTCGTTTACGCGCCGGCTGCGTTCGCGAGAGTCTGTTGCAGCTGCCCGGAAGGCGCCGTCCATGCGCCGCCGGTCGAAAAAACAGCCAGGCCGATCCACAATTTTTTGATCAGAGCTGCCCGCACGTGGATCCAGGGCTTGTCAGATTGCGTAGAAGTCGAATTCGTTTTGTCGCTGTAGTAATCCATGGTCATCATCGCCTCGCGCTTCAGGAAGTCTCTTGCTTCCTTGTTCCAGATAATTCCGTATGAAATGAAATGCCGCACATGAGCGGAGCATCAAAACTGTGACTTCAGTGAGTGGGATGGTGTGTACGCGCTCTTGGCAGGGCTGGAGACCGTTTTGAGAAAGCGGTTGGTCTACTAGAGGGAACTCACGCTAGAGAGCCGGGTGCTAACGCTTGCCCAAAAAGGTCCTGCTGACTCTGCCAGTCAGGGCCGTTCACGACGGTCCACCCAGGAAGTCTGAAAAAACTTTCCTTTTCAGTTTTGATGTGTCTTGGCGGGGAACCGGTCTGTGGTATCTGACCAGCGCGTGAGATGACCCGGAAGCAACATCAAATCCGTCGACAGAGAGAGAATGTCCTTTCGTAATTAGAAAGCAATTAATGTGAGATTAAATTCGTTAAGAAAACAATCAGAACCGTTCTGGGAATGCACGCAAAGAATGATGCGATGGCAACAGCGCAAATGCGGAACGGCTTTAAAGATTTTGGAGGGCGCAGCAAAAAAGGAGTTGGGTAATCGCTGCTACGAGCTGATCACCCAACCCCAAAGTCTCGCAGTCTTTGCAGACAATTGTTTGCGAAACTTCCTGGCCGCGCTCCAGGAACTTGCTCTGTGAAAGAAATCGAAGATAGTGGAAAGTGGAGAGGAAGAGTGCGTGCGATCAGGAACGGTGTCACGTTGGTCCTGGGAATGGAGAGATTCGTCCATGCCCAACCAGGCGAGAGACGCGAAGCCGGCGTTTTTCCATTCGGACATGCAATCCCCTGATTACCGGCGAAACGCAGGCAGCGTAGGCCGGCAGTCCCGTTCTCCGCGGCCCTACCCGCGGGGATCAACTCTTACATCCGGCATGCGGGCGTACAACGCTCCGGCAGCGGCCAACACAGATTCCCATTCGGTTCAATGATGGGTTGACTCAGGCGGGAGCAAAACAACAAAAAATACGCAGCGTAGAAGCAGTCCCGGAAGGTCAAATTTTGATCCGTGTCTGGAGTGACTATGGGCTGCTGAGCTTAGGAGAGAAATTAAAAAGCAATTAAAGATTCTAATAATATGTAAAATCTGCGTAATGGTGGGCTGTGTGCAAGTCTTTGCAAAATATCAGATAAGCCCGGGAAGGTCAGGTTGACTTTAAGGCAGCCAGCTCTGGCTCAGGACAACTTTCTTAGAAAAAAAGGGACAGGTTGGGTAAATCAAGCGGGAGAGTTACCCAACCTTCATCACTCCGGCAAGCTCCAGGGCTGCTTCGCAAATACCTGTCCGTCGCACAGGGAAACAGCCACTCAACTTGCAGGAAGACCAGGAACAAAGCTTGCTCGGTCTCAAGCCCCGTCCCGATTTCTGTCTTACTTAAAACTCATGCACGCTAGATAGGAAGGCCGTTATGAAATCTACAGGTGAAACATCTTAAGTTTTACTGCCGGGGTGCTGGTTGACACCCCGGCAGCGGTTCGTTGGTTACTTAGGTTGAATCGTTACTGGGAACGAGTTGTTGCTCGGCTGAGTATCCGTTGCGCCGGAGGTTGCAGTTCCGGTGCTCGTGAACGAGCCGGCTAGAGTTGGCGTGACGCTGTAAGTTACCAGCATCGTCTGGCCACCAGGCAGGGTAGCGGTGGTGCAATCCAGCGTCTGACCGTTGATTGCGCAGCCGCCCATGCTGGTGCTCAAGCTGCCTGCAACCAGGTTGAACGACGTCGGCAGCGTGATCTCGAACGTAACGTTCGGGGCCGTAGCGTTGCCGGTGTTGTTCTTGATCTGCCAGGTAAACAGCACGTTGCTGCCAACCGCAGGTCCGCCGTTGTTTGATGAGCCTACCACCTGAACATCTGCGCTCACCTGGCCACCCGTATTGCTGTTGATGCTGGTGGTGGAGTGCGCGGTATTGTTCGCCGTGTTGGTGTCGGTTACCACCGGATCGCTCAAAGTCGCGGTCGCAGTGTTGGTGATCGCCGAGGACCCTGCCGCTACGGTCACTTTCACCGTGGCGCTGTGGCCAGCGAGCAAGCCGCCCAGAGTGCAGCTAAAGCTGGTGCCCACTGAAGCGCAGGCGCCCTGAGTCGTGGTGAACGAGATCAGAGGAGCCGGCAGCGTGTCGGATAACATGATGTTGGCGCCATTGCCAGGACCATTGTTATTGATGGTCATGGTAAAGGTCACGAACGATCCGGCGTTTACGGACGATGGCGAGCTCATGGAGAGCGTAATGTCCGTGACGTTCGGAGCCGTCGGCTGCACCTGGTTGGATGGCGCCGACGCCGGCGAGTTACCCGCCGCGTTGGTGGCGACAACCGTGAAGCTGTAGAGTGAGCCGTTGGTCAGGCCGGTGAAGTTTACACCAGTCTGGCTGGCGGGAACCGTTACGCTTCCTACATTGGTTGTGCCATTCAACAGAGCGATGACCGTATAGCTGGTGATGGACAGGCCGCCATTGCTGGCAGGTGCTGACCACGCAACCTGAGCGGACGCGTTACTCGCGGTGGCAACGGCCAACTGAGGCGCCGTGGGGGGCGTAGGCACAAACGCTGAGAAAGCAGCGCTTGGCACGGAGAACTGGCTCTGTCCGAAGCTGTTGGTGCTGGCGACGAGGAACAGAACCGGTGTCCCGATCGGCAGTCCGGTGATCTGGGCTGAGTTCGGAGGAACGCCTTGTCCACCAGGATTCACGACGAAATCGGGAACTGCCAGGGTTGTGCCGTCAGAAGCCAGTACAGTACGCACGACGAAGCCGGTAAGGGCCTGTCCGTTGGATCCGGGGATCCAGCTGACAATCGCAGCTCCGGTGGTTGCGCCACCAGGAGTGGCATTCACCGCCGAGGGAGCGCCCGGTACTGCCGGAGGAGCGCCCGCCGGAGGCTGAGGAGTAACTTTCCAGATTGCGCCAGCGCCGTTGAGAGCGCCTTGGGTACAGTCAGAGCCAATGTAGATGGTTTCATTGGCCAGGTTGCTGGTGTCAATGGTAACGCCCTCGACGAAGCAGAATGCTCCGCCAAATTGCGGCGTCACAATCATGTTGTTCACGTCGCTGACATTTCCAACCCTGACCGTGCTGCCCAGGGACGAGGCGAACAGCGAGTTTCCGGGATAGCCGCTGGGATCACCGTAGGTGAAGTCGCTGACTATTCCGGCCTGCGGACCAGGAGCAAAGGCGCCGAGAATTTCGGTACCGATGCCTTCAGCCGAAGTCGGGCCGCAGCGCTTGTTCCCGTTGGCTGGCGTCAAGCACTGATCAGCGTTTTCCTTGAACCAGGGGCTGATGTTGTCCGCGCCAAACAAGGTGTGGCCAATCCAGGCCAAACCGAACGTGTGGCCGGCTGCGCCACCATTGCCCAGGCGGGCATCGGCCGCGAAGATCGGCACATCAATACTGGCGCACTCAGCGTCGCTGCTTGGATCGAAAGTAGCTGGATGCGGGATGCGGACGATGGTGCCATTACGCGCCCAGCCAATGTACAGGTTGCCATCTGGTCCCACTGCAGCGGCGAACATGGTTTCTGGAGTTGCTCCGTTGCGGGGATCCGTGACGACCGGGCAGCCGCCCGCAGCGTTTCTCGTGCCTTGGGCGCCCATGAGTGAATCCACATGAATCGGATCAGTGGCTCCATGTCCGTTGTCTCCCGATGGGTCAAAGTGGACACGGATCACGCCGTTGGCTGTACGTGGAATATCAGCCGCAAATATGGTCCGCGTGCTGGCGTCATAGGTGAGTTGTTGAGGCGCGAAGCCGCCGGCCTGAATGAAGCCGATGCAAGTGCGCTCAATGTTGTTGAATCTTCCAATACCGGGCGAAGGCTGGGTCAGATCCGGATCGTCCACTTCAGGATCGACGCGGCAGAGACCGTTGCTAGCATCGCCGTACCACATGTGGCGGACCGGGTTGCAGGGTGCTGTGGCGTTTGGTTGCTGACAGGCGAAAAGACCGGTGACCGGATCCGCTGGCCCGTTCGTGAACTGGCTGGGGGCGGTGCCGGCCAGGATCAGACCAGCCGTGGGAGCAGTAACCGAAGACAGACCGAACTGGTTCCAGTCCTGGGTTCCAGCCCACAGCTGAGTCGTGGTCGGCACGTTCAGTTGGGTTACGTTTTGCGCATTCGCTGACGAAGCGAACGCAAAGAGGAGCGTGAGACACAGCAAACCAAGGCACAAGGACAGCTTGCGGGCTTTAGGTTGTGTGTTTGTAATGATTCTCATAGATGTCCGTCTTTCCCGTCCAGAAGCCTGGGGCTTCACGAACGATTTGCGATGGAGTCAGCTGCTGGTGCCGCTTCGAGGCCAAGCATCCGCGCATGCTTTCTCATGGGCGTTCTCAGGGACGCACGGTTGCCATGGGGTGCAACCATGTGCCAGTTCTCAACAAAGGAAAGGAAGACGGGCCAGAAATTTAGTTTGAGCAGGGACCGTTGCCAGCCTCACCTTTGTGGTGCCGAGTTTCCGTTTGAGACTGGAGACAGAGAAGACAGAAAACGAGCCACTCCACGCCAGCCTCTTCGTTCAGCTACCAACTAGCGCCGTGCCCGATTTACCGTCGATTTTGGTAGGTAAGTAACCTTTGAACCCAACCGGAACAGAAGCCCGCAAAATCAACCACTGTCCCAGAGGCGCCAAATGGGCCACGTACGAACGGCCAATCTGGTGCACTATGAAAATGTACCTGGGGGGTTAGAACAACATTAAGTGCACATTAAAAATTCTAATGTTGGGCCGGCTTTAATTTTGCCCTATTCCGCGTTTTCGCCAGCTTTTACAGGCGTTTCATCGCCTGATATCGTGATTGTCTGGCTCGCCGTTAAGCCCTTGTTCTTAATCTTTCCCGCTTCTTACCTGTGGTACGATGGCCGAAATTCATCAGCCTTTTGCGCGGAAAGGTATTTAGTATGTCTGGCTTTTTCTTGACTGCACTACTCGCCATGGCAATGGCTCCTATGCAGGCTCCATCAACTCAAACTTCGTCGAAAGCGGCCGATTTGCCCACGGCCGCACACAAAGACTCCAATCCGGCTCCGGCCACCAAAGCTGAACTTACTCCCACAGATCCGGTGATCACGATTCACGGATTGTGCGCTGGCTCAGCAACTGCCAAAGGCAAGAGCGCCGACTGCGTCACTGTGGTGACGAAGGAGCAATTCGATGCTGTGATTAACAGCCTGAATGCAATCGGCCCGGAGTTACTCCCGATTCAGCGGCGTCAGGTTGCCGAAGGCTATGCTGCAACGTTGATGAACTATATAGCCGCGAAGAACGCCGGCGTCGAGCGCGATCCGCGCTTTGCCGAGGTTATGCGCCTGGCGCGCATGCGAGCCATGGGCGATATGTACAAAGAACTCATGCAGGAAAAGGCCAGAAAAATTCCACCCGGGGCTGAGGAGGCCTATTACAAGAACCACCGTGACCAATTCGAAGAGCTGGCCTTGCGACGCATCGTTCTTCCCCGGTTCAATCAGGCGAACCTCAAAGATGAAGTATTTGCAGCTAAGGCGCAGAAGGTTATTACCGATATTCGAGATCGTGTCGCAAAAGGCGAAGATCTCGACAAATTGCAAAAGGAAGCCTTTGAAGCGCTGGGTGTAAAAGATCCGCCTACTACGAACATGGGCCCGGTGCGCCGCGGCGTTTTTGCTACCGATCAGGAAAAGCAACTCTTTGCCTTAAAGGTGGGTGAATGCACCGGCGTAATAGAATTGCCTTCAGCATTTATCATTTACAAATTGGCGGGACGCGAGACACTTACATTGGAAAAGTCGAAGGATGAGATTACCCGTCTTCTCGTCAAGCAAAATCTGGATAAGCAGGAACAAGCCACTGCCAGTTCCATTCACATTGACTACAATGTGCAATACGTTGGAGGCGCTCAAAGGCCCGGCTGGATTCCTCCCGGCCAACTGACCGGCGCCGCAAATAAAACTCACGCGGGTGGAGATGCTAAGAACTCTCCATCCGGTCCGCAATCACCAAAATAATTCAGGTTGAAAAACAAAACCGCCGGGAAGCAGAAGCCTGCTTCCCGGCAGGTGAGGTAAGAGTTACTTCGCGTTCAACGTCACGTTGAACGTGTCATTCTGGCTGTTGGTGTCATTGCCACTGAAGGAGACGTGACCGCTCGAGACCAGAGAGCCAGGCCCCGGCACGCTGAAGTTTACGGTCACGATCATGGTTGTTCCGTTGGCGATGGTGGATGCATTACAGGCGATCGTTCCTCCACTTCCAGGTGCCGGCGCAGAGCAGGTGCCGATGTTGGTGGAAACGGAATTGAACGGCAGACCGGCCGGCAAAGTGGCGGTGAAGACCACGCCATTGGCGGGCTGGTTCTGAGCGTTCTTGATCTGCCAGGTAATGGTGTCAGTGGTGTTCGGCCCGGAGGTCGGGCCGCCGTTTTGCGGCGATCCGGTGACCTGCAGGTCGGTGGTGGTGGGCGGTTGCGCCAACCCTGTGTTCAGGCTGAACGTGTTGTTTGCCGGCGCAGGATCGACGACGGGATTTCCATTCGCATCGTTGGCATTCACCGTCGCGGTATTGGTGATGGCCGCGGTTACATTCAGCGTGATCGTAACTGTGGCGTTTCCACCAGCGACAATCGACCCCACGTTGCACTGGAACTGCGATCCCAGCAGCACGCATGCGCCCTGGCTTGGCGTCCCGGAAGCAAACGTCGCGCCGGCAGGAATGAAATCAATTACTGTTACCTGCGGAGCAAAGCTAGGTCCCAGATTGCTGGCTGTGAGAGTGTAAACAGCGTTGCCGCCGTTGTTGATGCTCGCCGGCCCGGTAATGCTGATCGCCATATCCGTGGCGCCCAGAGGCCGCGTTGGTGTAACTGCATTGGAAGGAGCCGACTCAGGGCCATTTCCTTTGCTGTTGGTGGCATGCACAGTGAATGTGTACGTAGTTCCGTTGGTCAGACCGGTGAGTACAGCCGAAGTTATATTGCCGTTCACCGTTCTGGCTGTAATGCCCGTGGCGATGCCGTTGATGTTGGCCGTCACCGTGTAGCTGGTGATGGTGGCGTTGCCATTGTTTGCCGGTGGTATCCAGGACACAGTGGCCTGCGAATCAGCCGCTGTAGCAGTTGCGCCTGTTGGAGCTCCGGGAACCGTAATCGCGATTGGAGTCACCGGGTTGCTCGGCGCGGAGAATGCGCTTGTGCCTTGCGCATTGGTCGCCGAAACAATGAACGTGTAAGTTGCGCCGTTGACCAGGCCGCCGATGCTGACCGCCGGCGTGAGGGTGGAACCGACCACAGGAACAACTACATCAGGTACCAGGATTCCATTCGACGCCGTTGCATTGCGCACCGTATAGCTGGTTGCCGCAGTGCCCCCCCCGCTCAACCAAGTGAGGAATGCCTGGCTATCACCGGCGGAAGCCGTTACACCCACAGGTACGCCCGGTACAGTTGCCGCTGCAGGTGCAGTGGACACAGCATAGTAACGTCCACCGCCGGCAACACCACCTTCCTGGCCTGGATCATCTCCGGCGTAAACCACTGGACCAGAAGGCGAACTATCGAAAGCCAGGCTGATCAGGAACAGGAAGCCACCACCCCAGTTATTATCGAGTGTAATGTTTCCATTGGAACTGGAGAGCCCGGAGAGTTTTAGGATGTTGTTCCCGCCAGGAGTCATGTAAAGAGAGTCGCCATTTGTGGCCGGATAAACCTGATCACTGATAAGAGCGATCTGATTTGAGAGCAGCGTTTTCAGTACGGTGGTTCCATGGCAGGGAGTGTTGCCATTGGCGGGCGTGAAACACTGATCTGCGTTTGCGATTGTCCATGGGCCGCGAACGTCAGAGCCCCACAGGTCGTGCCCGACCCAGGCAATCGCCAGGCCGCGGCGCGCATCGGCGGTGCTGCCCATCACTTGAACGTTGGAACAAGGCACGCTGATGCTAGAAGGCGCGATGACGCGAACAATGTTCCCGTTCAGCTTGAAATCGATATACAGGTTGCCGTCAGGGCCAAGCGCCAGAGCCCAGGGGAAATTGCCGCCCAGGCCGCAGCCACCGCCGTCGCCCAGAAACTCCGCTGTCGTGCTTACCAGCCCCTGTCCGCTGTCGCCATCGGGAAGGAAATGGTAACGTGCAACGTTGGCTTTGACGCCATTGCTGACGGAATAAATGGTGTTGGTCAGCGGATCAAAAGCCAATCGTCCGGGAGTAAATGCGGTTGTTCCTACGGTCGTGATGCAGGTAGCAGCGTTGACGGTAAATGGCCCGCCGGTATCCAAATCAGGATCCAGCCGGCAAAGCCCGAATGTCGTATCAGCGGTCCAGAGATGGCGGAACGGCTTGCCGGTAGCGGGATTAATGGCCGTGCCGCTCAGCACCTGCGCTCCATACGGCAGCGTGAAGCCTGTATCCAGCAGCGTATTATTGGCTGTGGGAGGCGCGCCTTGTGCGACGGCGTTAAGCCCAACGAGCAGGGCAAGGATTGTCAAAACGCAAATCAGAAAGAATTTTCTAGTGGGCCAACACCGATAGGAATTTCTCCGTTTCGTTGTTGCGGTCTGCTTCAGACTTCTCATGGGCGTGCCTTGGCATGCCTTTCCCCCGGAAGCGTTCCAGTAAAACCGTTGAACGGATCTGTGCGATTTGTGTCCTCAGGCCGGCAAAATGCGTCCTTTGGTCGGTAAGCATTTCAGAGAAAGGCCGATTGATTCCTATGCCGCAGGCAAACGAGAAATGGTTTCGCTCCCAGCCACGAAAGCTATGCTTTCAAAAAGTTCTTAGTTGCCTGAGTCTCGAATCGGACCACTCTTTGGAAATCGCTTATTGCAGGTGGCAACGGGAAGTGATTCCCGAAGCCAATAAGCGCGTCTGGTCCCGATGCATCCGCGGTTTATCGGTGGCTTCCTGGTTTAGGATGCACTTGCACAAATACATCCCACGACGAACAGTCTTCGAAGCGAAATGATACTAAGATTTTTCTTGAATGCGCACATTAATTTTTCTAATTTTTCGCCTAAAGTGAAAACCTGAAATAAAAAATCAAAACAAAACAAAAACCGGGCATCGAAGTCTGACCTTGTGCTGATGCGCGGTGCCCAGCAAAGTATCAATCGCCCGATGCCCGGATTATGCCGGAAGCCCGATTCCGGCTTCCTCACCGTCCTCAAGAGAACGGTAAAGAAATCAATCTTTTTTTGTACGAAAATTGTGAGCTCACTCTCAATCGCTCACCTCATCGCGCCAGCTTTCGCTGTAGGGGAAATGGCGCGGACATTTCACCTATGGCGCGATGAGGAAAACGATCAAGCCTCGAGCTGGAATCGCGCTCTGAATCGCATGCATTTTGGTTTGCTCTGCTGGTCCGAAATCGCGGCCTGTGAAAAAACAACACGAGCAACAGCGGAACCGCAGCGATTCAGAATGAAATGAGAGTTAGCGCCGGAGAGGTATGGCCAGTTGGGGAGAGCCCATCAGCGGTGCTGGAGCAGCCAGGGCTTCATGGAATGCCGGGGTCGACGCGGAAGCAAGTAGCTGCGTCGCTACGCTGTTGGAACCATGGCGGTGAATCTTGGCTTGAGCATTCGGACGCCGGACATTGACCCGGTTGGGTACGAGGTAGTTATATTCAACCGTGACTACGGGTGGAATGTCATCGTATGGATTGGGATCATAGGAATCAGTCGAGCAGGCGGCGGTCATGGCCAGAAAAAACATCAAGCCAAGGACCGTAGCTCGAATAATCCGAAAAGCCATCATACGCATTTCCGCACCCAATTATAGAGCAACCAGAGGCCGGTTGCACAACCGAGTGAAATCCCAAATTGACACGTAAATATTAGCAGAGATTTGAGAACATATTAAAGTCTTTAATCTTTTAATATTTGCTTTGATGTCACTTTTTGCTAAAACCCCCTGTATTTACTGGACTTCCGGGCATTGGCGGTACTGGTGAGAGCTTCCGCCCTTACTCTTCTTTACGTTTTTTCCAGAGGTTCCGTCACTGGTACTCTCTGAAGAATGGAGGAAGCTATGAACGAGCTTAGCGGACCCAAGCGGACGGCTTTCCGCAGCGCAGCAATCGGAGCCACAGCCATCGGCGCCGTCGCGGTCGGAGCATTCGCAATCGGCGCGCTGGCGATCGGCGCCCTGGCCATCGGACGGCTGGCAATCCGGCGAATGCTGGTTGGCAGCGTACAGGTCAAATCACTCGCTATTGAGGACCTCACTGTTACCCGCCTTCACGCGGCAGAAATCGTCGTCAGCGATTCACTCCGCTTGCCCGGCGAGAATGTCAATCTGAGAAGGTCATGACTTATCGCCACTCACGCCAGGCTTGCTGGTGTATTCTTCCACGGGTTCGCCGGTTAATCACTGGGAGCAATCTCAAATACTGCTCCTGATTCATCAAGAGAACGAAAGGAAAGAAGAACATGCCGGTAGCAAGCTACAGCGTCCTCAAAGGAGACCCGGTTTCAGGAAAGTTGGTGTTCGGAAACAGCCCGCATTATCAGATTCAAGTCAAGGCCAAAGGCGCTACGATCACGGTCGCCGTCAACGTGCAGTCAGCCGATCATTCTGAGGTGCTCTACGTTGTGGACCACGCGTTTCAACCACCCGATCCCGCCGCCCTGGAAAAACTGGATGACGGGCTGACGCAGCTTGCCCGCAAAGAAAGCGGACTGGCCCTGGACTTCGTCCGCTCCCGCGTGAATGGCGATCCCATGGTGACACGCGATGTCATGTCTCTGCTGCCGAAATCCCGCAAGGCAGGCGGTCGCCATAATGACCTGAACAACGAGGTGGTCGATCTTCTGCATCGCGCCATTGTCGATAAAGAGGGCACGATTTACGCCTTTGGCAGCGCGTACCACGATCCGGATGGCACGCAGGGCATCCACGATATCCACATGAACCAGGGAAATCCCCGCGGCAATCACGACGGCGATAACGGCGTGTGGCAGGATGGAGGCATTTTCATGAGCCTGCCGGCAACCAAGACATGGATTGCCGTGTTTATCGCCTTCCAAACCCAAAGCTGGGATACCGACAACAAGACAGGCAACGCAATCTAGCCGTGACGTGATGGTTCACCGCATGGAGCCCCGGACGCCCTGGCACAGCGAGGGTGCCAAACAGGCTTTGTCCGGGAAATGTGTACTAAAATATTTACAGAGAGCACGCAAAAGATTTGTTTTTTGTGGCCCTGTAGCTCAGATGGATAGAGCGACGGTTTCCTAAACCGCAGGTCGGCGGTTCGACTCCGCCCAGGGCCTCCAGCTTTCGGACCGGTTTGACGTGGCGCGATCTTCACGAAAACCCGTGACAGTCCTTGCCGGCATCGTTGCAATCCTGTTGCTGTCGATGCCGCAAGCCGAGGGGCAGAGCATGCTTTCGCCACGCGGCGACGAATCCAGTAAAGCCATTAGCCCAATCGCTGCGGCGGTCGGCTACTCACCTGTGGGTCTCGCAGACATCAAGCGTCTCCAAACTGCAGCATCTACAACGACGGCTCCCGGTGTTGCTCCGGCAAGGCTCACCATCGGCAGCCTGGCTCCGATGAACGGAGAGAACGCTGAAGCCGGCAATGCCGTGAAAGCCGTGCTCACTGCATACTTTGACGACCTGAACCAGCGCGGAGGAATTTACAACCGTCACATCGCGCTACGTTTTGCTGATGCAGGACCGGACCGAACCACAACCGTCAAGAATGCTACTCAGCTTGTGCGCGAGCCGATCTTTGCTTTTGTCGCGCCGTTTGCTCCCGGCGCTGAAGGCGCACTCGCCGGGCTGGCGCATGAGAAACGGGTGCCGATGGCCGGCCTGCTCGCGCTCTCCGTGCCGGACGATCCTGCAAACCGTGAGGTCTTTTATCTTCTACCTGGATTTGAGCAACTGGTGCAGGAGCTGGGAAAGTTTGCTGTGAAGCAACAGAATGCCTCGCCGGCAAAAACAGTGGTGATTTTCAGCGACCGCGATTTGCAACAGGAGCTCAGCGCTGCTATGCGATCCATGTGGAAGGAGCAAGGCAGCATTCTTCCCGCTGAGTCAGTCTCCGCAAAGGACCCAGCACGGCAGGTGAAGGAGTTGAAGGAGCAGGGAATCGAAGCGGTCTTTTTGCTGGGCGCAAGCGATGCCGTAACGCCGTGGATCCAGGCTGCAGACGAGGCCAAGTGGTATCCAAAATTTTTTCTGCTCGGGCCGTTGCTGGATGACTCAGTCCTGACTGGCCCCGCGCCGCTACAGGGCAGGATGTTTGCTGTCTATCCGGCGCTGGAGCCGAACCTGGAAGGCCTGACTGAATTCGACCATTTTCTGGAACGTCACAATCTCAGCGGCGAACACCGGTTGCTTTTGATGTCAGCTTATTGCGCCGCCGAGGTCCTTCAGACCGCCCTCACACGCGCAGGCAAAAACCTTACCCGGGAGAAATTCCTGCTGGCGCTGGAACAGCTGCATGATTTCAGGACCAACCTCTTTCCACCCCTCACGTTCGGGCCCGACCGGCGCATCGGCTCGCACAAGGCGGAGCTGGTTTGTCTCGATCTGATGACCCATTCGTTTGAACCAACATGCAGCGCGCCTGCGGGCGAGAAGTAGAGAGAGTTCAAACCCCGCTGGAGTTCGCAGGCTCATGCCGTTTCGTCCACCGTTGGCACGTTGCCGGAAATAATGATCGTCTTTCCGCACTGGATGCAGAGTACTCGCGCAGCGAGGATCATTGGCATCTCCTTCAAGTGCTTTGGCAGGAAGAGTTTCTGCTGGCAGGCAGGACAATCCCAGCCCTTGGCCGGACAAATGTGGGCTTCTTCGGCGAGACGCAGGGTGTCTGCCCTGGTGCTTGCTCCGACGAAGAGGCCGCATGCCTGGCAGTAGGCTTGCGTCATTCCTCCGGCAGAGCGGTATTCGAATCGCGGATCGGGCGATAGAGAGGACATGTCTTAGCCAGCAGTTCAGCCTTTTTGGATTTGGAAAGCAGAGGTGAAGCGGAGCGCGTCCTACCTAAACATTGATGAGAAAACCACAGCGTATGGCGAGCGCCAATGTGCGCCACTCAGTTTAAAGGCTGGTTAAGATAGCGCGCTGCGGTTCGTCCAACAACCATCACAGATCCCTCAACCCATCAACGCAGGCAAGAAACGTTCCGTCGTCCAACCGATGAGCGTCCACGTGATGCATGCCGGTGGCATTCCAGCCGTCGCCTTCCGGAACCAGTACGGGAGATTGCGCGACCTCGTGCTCGGTGTAGGCAGTGGAATTCAGTTCGGTGACGGCAAAGGCCCTTAGCTGTTTGCCATAGATGGGAACACAATCCTGGGTGAAGCGAATCAGTTGGCCGTCGTGTTGTAAAACTCTTCCTCCAGGACGCGCAATGCTGCGATTGCCGCTGATCAACGGGCTTCGCGGATGTTCCGTCCACGGTGCTGTTAGATTGTCGGTGTAGTAGAGCGCAAGCGTGTCATGCTGGTACGGTTTGGGGCAGGTGAAGAGCCACCAGCGGTCTTCCCAGCGAAAGATGGAGGGATCAGCTTGCGCGCTGGGAATGAGGTCCTGCACCAACACCCACTCGGTGGGAAATCGTGTTGCGCGATAGAGCCGTACGGCGTTCGCGCCCAGCGTCTCCGGGATCATGTAGTAGTCATTTTGCCACAGGAAAACATATGGATAAGAGAGATGAAAGGGCTCGCGCAATACGATCTGTCGGTATTGCCACACGAGCCCATCGCGACTGGTGGCCAGGCCAATCTCTCCGAGATTATTTTGCTGGTTGAGGACCTCAAAAAACATGTTCCACAGGCCGTCAACTTTGAGCATGAAGGGATCGGCAACAAAACGTGCCGGCACATCCGTTACGTCATGGGCAGTGATGACAGGATTGTTCGCTACAGGAGAAAGTTCAAGCGGCGACTTACCGGCGTAAATCCCAATTGACCAAATCCATGTCTCAGAATCAGAAGACCTTCTCGGCCTGACGCTGTTTGTATCTGGTGGCTTCATCTTCAAATTTGTCGCTTCGCTCCCAACCGCTTATGCAGCTTCGATTTCACTTGAGATTATTCTGCCTTGTGGCAAGCGGCTCGGCGCGTGGTCGGCCTCGCCGCCAAAATCCAGTCGCTTCGCACCACACGCCAGGCAGCTCTCTCCGACGGCTGTTCGTTTTGTCCCTCGCGACTTATTACTTAGAAACCTATGAATTAGTGTACCTGCCACTCCGACTGGAAATAACGAATCTTAATACAACAAATCCAGAGTTCCTGCGTTTAACGTACTGAAAGCAAGGCACTGGATGCAAACATATGACATTTTTTGTCGTGCGTTTGCGAAAAAACCAGTGAAACGAAAGAGGGGCGTCGGGCACTATCTAACAGGTACGAAGGTGCAGAGCCTCGCGGTTCGATGGAGAAGGGAATTGGGCCCCCAGGTATGTGCCGGAAAGTTGCTGCTGAGCGTGGCTGAAATGCTCAAAATCGAAAGCAACTGCCGGGAGGAGATTTGTGAGGATTTTTGACGCTTTGTTCGGATGCTGGCACAAACGCATCAGTTTCCCCCTGACCAGCAAACGGGGACAGCGCCGGTGTGAAGCTGCAGCGCAGACGGGAACGTACGTAGTGTGCCTTGATTGCGGTACTGAGTTTGCTTACGACTGGAAAAAAATGCGCATTCTCTCCCCCAGTGAGACGAGGCCTTTTGCCCGTGCACGTGTCGAAGTTGAGGCAAACGGTTAAAGGATTGGGAGAGGTGACGGGCCATGAAACGCGCAGTATGGGCCAAAGCAGTTGAGTCGGCGGCATTGATTGCCGGATACCTTTGGTACAACGCAAAAATTCACTGGGTTTTGACCAGGATGCTTTCTTAATCCTGGTTGCAGGAGACAGCCTTCTTCCGCTGGCTGTCTTTAAGAAACGGCACAGCCATAGTTTTGGCTGTGCTTTTTTGTTGCCGGCAAAACCCGGAAACGATCAATGCGGCAGAATTGCCTGGCTCAGTTCCGCTACCCGGGTCGGCTGCTCCATCTCCAGGATCGCGACCCACTCGCCTTTGCTGCGCGCCAGAAAGACAATCTTGCCGTGCAGAAACTCTGCTGCCAGTTCCGGTGAGACATCGCGATGATAGCCAAAGAAGCGGCGGTTTAGCTTTTCCCACAGACTCGACCGAATCCACGGCTCAGATTCGTATTTGGTGGAGAATAAATACGCCACTTGATATTGCGATCGCAGCTGGCGCGCCTTGAACAGCTGCTCCACGTCGAAATCCTGTACCGGTAAAACCTGAAAAGGGCGATTCACGTAACCTAAGTATGGCCGCGTAAGTTCGTCGGTTGCTGGCCAGGCGGAGAGGACCACGTTGTTCTGTTCGTGCTGCTCCAGAAATTTTGCCGCGCGATAATGGAGTTCGACAAAATCCTTGTAGCTCAAATTGTCTTCGGGAGCGATTCTGTATGGCGGATCAAAGAACAGCCCCAGCACAAAGAAGATGACCATTAAGGCCGCCGGCCACTCCCAGCGGGCAATGCGCCGATAGAACGTGGACATCCCAATCAAGATCACCAGTGGATACGCCGGCAAAAGATAGCGTGTAAGCAAGGCGCCGCCGACGAGCGAAAACGCAACCACGTGCGCGAGCATGATGAGCGCGAATAGAAATTGTATGGGAATGGCGATGCGCGGGCGCTCGCCGTTCTCGTCCTTGACCGGGGGAAAGAGCATCGCGACGGCAGTGGCCGCAGTCAGCGCCAGCATGTTCATGGCGCCCAGGAGATGCCAGATGCGCTGCGCCAGGGCTAGCAGGAAACGCAGCGGGTTCAGCGCGCCGGTTACGTTGTACTGGTAAAACTCGGCATTGCCAAAGTACCTGCCTGTGACGTGGTGATGGTAGAACAGCCACAGCAGCAGGGGCACGACCGAAATGAGATTGATCGCGGCGCGGGTGTAGCGGCTACGCGCTGCTTCCGTTCTCGGCTGCAACAGCTCCCACAAGGCGATCGCCAGAGGCGCGATGATCGCTGTTTCCTTGCTCAGCACGGCCAGGCAGAAAGCCAACTGGCTGGGCCAAATGCGCTTTTCCAGGTAAAGCCTGAGTCCCCACAACGCGCATGCCGCTGCGGCCAGATCGGCGTGCGCCAGCGAGCTCTGTACGAACCATATGGGATAAACGCCGGTTGCAATAGTGGTCGCGACGGCCACGCTGGTGCGGGTGAGGCGTCGCGCAAGCAGAAATACATTGGTCAGTGCGAACGCCGCCAGCAGCAGCATGGCAATGCGCGCTACTGCCGGTTTCCATCCGCTGACCGTGAACCACAACGCCAGATAGGCGGCAGAGAGCGGCGGATGTCCGGTATCGATCGTCGTCCGCGCAATCAATGTATGCGAATGCACCAGATCATAGGCCGCCGGAATGTAAAAGCCGGCTTCATCCCAGAAGAAAGGAAGCCGCAGCAGCGGCGCGTGCGTCAGGAAGACGGCTACAAAGATGAGCGGAAAGATCCGCCACGCGGAAAATTGCGGCCGGCGGCTGGGCTTGGTTGCGATCAAATTTTCTCTCAAGCTCTCTACGCTCGATGTAGCGGAAGAGTTCGTTAGTTGATTTGTCCGGGTTGAGCCGTGAGACCGGGATCAAGTTTGATTTCGCCAAACGTG
Organism: Candidatus Angelobacter sp.; assembly: GCA_036557225.1. Lineage (GTDB taxonomy): Bacteria > Acidobacteriota > Terriglobia > Terriglobales > Acidobacteriaceae > Angelobacter. The sequence goes on along the minus strand of DATBHX010000055.1, from coordinate 6,480 downwards.
CCTTCATACTGGCGCACATTCTGTTCCAGGATCGTGAGCAGGGCCTTGGCTTGTTGTGGACTGAGATAAATTCCCTGGAAATTCTGGACTTCAACTTCCTGCGGATTGATGGGCTGCAGTCGTCCGAAGACCAGCAGAAAGTCCCACACGCTCACACGGATCTGTACGGAGTTGGCGTAACCATCACGATAATCGTCGGCATTGGTCAGGCGAATGTTCGGCTGCGGAGGAATGGACATGTGGCGCTCCTGTTGCTGCAAACTTTGAACATAACAGAAAGTCGCGCGGGGCGCATCGTCAAACGGCCGCAACCCGGGCGGGTCTTGCGGCGGATTTGCGCTGTTGACTGCGCTGGCACTTAGGTAAGTTGCAGGGAGTTCGCCGTAGAGTAGACTAGGCCCAAGAGAGCTGCCGGAAAATCCGGTCCAGAGGAGACGAAGATGCGATATCTCATGCTCGTGGGGGCAGTTGTAACGATGATCGTCCTTTGGAGGCCTATTGTGTCCAGCGCCATGGCGCTGGACGGTCCTCCGGGAACCTATCAACAAAGCTGTAAGGACATTAGCGTGCGCGGCGACGATCTGCGCGCCAGATGCAAAGACAATTACAGTCGCTATCATGACACGGTACTTGACCATGCGGACCGTTGTTGGGGCGACATCGCCAACAGCAACGGTAATCTCGTATGCAATCAAGCCGGCAAGCCCAACGGCTCATTCACCCAGAGCTGCAGGGACATCAGCGTGCGCTGGGGCCAGCTTCGTGCTCGCTGCCAGACGCGCGATGGCCGATGGGTGGATACCGCACTCGACCAATATGCCCACTGCAACAGCGACATCAGCAATCAAGACGGCCAGCTCCGCTGTGGCGCAGGCTACGGCCGCGACCGTGATCGCGACCATGACCGTGGCTACGCGCCTGGCGGATCTTACTCTCAAACCTGCCGCGAAATCCGCACGCGCGGCGATGACCTGACCGCTGTCTGCCAGACCATGAACGGGCAGTGGGTGGCCAGCACGCTCGACCATTACGACCGCTGCTCGGGCGAAATCGTCAATGACGATGGCCAGCTCCAATGCACGCGCAGAGGCGGGCGATTGGTGCCGGTTGGTTCTTATTCACAGAGCTGCCGCAACGTTTACGTTCGCGGTGATTTTCTGCGCGCCCAATGCCAGGACCGTGACGGCAACTGGCGATGGAGCCAACTCAACGATTGGGATGATTGCCGGCGTGGCATCGTCAATGATGACGGCCGTCTTCGCTGCAACCGCTAAACAGAAAATATGAGCGAGGAGTTCCGCGCGGGAACTCCTCTTATGGTTTAGTCTCTCTCGCGAATTCCCGTCATTGCGCCCGGCTGTCCTCCGCCGTCACCTTCGTGCATCTTCTCCCACTGTGGCTCCGTGAGCGTCTGGATCGGCTGCAACTTCTTTTTCTGCAATCCGCTATTGATGGCAGGAAGCTGCTTGGCGGTAAGCTGCTCGAGCTCTTTGATCACGTCTTCCAGTTCGCGGCCCAGCGCATCCGTGCGCTCCACCTGCTGGTTTGTCGGCTTGCCTTCATAGTTGTTTACGTCGCCGTAGACGTTGGTCATGTATTCGCGGATGCGCTCTTCCCCGGTGATTGCGCCGCCTTCCTTGGTGGCTACAATCTTTGAGCGCAACGCATCTATCTGCTCTGACAGCTGCTGCAGATCAGCGCGCAATTTGTCATTCGCAGGCAGCTTGGCTGCACGCGCACCGGCGGTTTCGCGGATGTTCACCATGGAATCCACAGCAAACGTCATGCGCGACATCATTTTGTACAGCTTCATCGCCAGCTCATACTGCTCGTGCCTGTCCTGCTCGTTGTAGACAGCGCGCGGGTCAAGCACGACTTTGAGCTTCGACGTGTAGACCTTGTCGCCCTTGGTCATCTTGACGGTGTAGGTTCCCGGCAGGACGCGCGGGCCTGTAGCTGCGCCGAACGCCGCGCTGGCCGCCGGGGGCACCGTCGGCGGTTTCAAACGCATCGACCACGTAGCCCGGTTGATGCCGCGATGCTTGCTCCCTGAGATGGTATCGATGACCTTGCCGTCTGGATCGAGCACCTCAATCTTCATATCGCCGAAGATGTGCCGGCCTTTTTGGTAATAAGTAATGAACGCATCAGTCGTCCGGCTCGTTCCATAGAACGTTGCATCGCCTTCCGCCCAGCCGCCGTTTGAGTTCAAGTACTGAATGCCCGTGGAATCAAACAGCACCGCATCCTGGGCCATGACCTCCGGCGTGAGCGTGCGCAGGGAAGAGATGTTGTCGATAATCCAGATGCCGCGCCCGTGCGTCGCCAGAACCAGGTCAGACTCGCGCGGGTGCACCACAATGTCGCGAACCGCGACCGCCGGGAAACCGCTGCCTTTGTACTGCGCCCACTGCTTGCCGCCATCAATCGAAACCCATAGGCCGAACTCCGTGCCCAGGTACAACAGGTTCTGGTCCACCGGATCTTCCGTGATCACGTGCGCGTACCCGCTGACGCCGCTCTGGTCATTGACCAGCTGTGTCCACGTCTTGCCGAAGTCGGTGGTCTTGTACACATACGGCTTCATATCGCCAAAGGTATGGCGATCAAACGTTGCGTACGCGGTGCCTTCATTGAAACGGCTGGCAATCACAGTTGAAACCCAGGAGTTCTTGCCCAAGCCTGAGATATTTCCTACCACGTTGGTCCAGTTCTTGCCGCCATCGCGAGTGATCTGCAGGTTGCCGTCGTCGGTTCCTGCCCAGATCAGCTGGCCATTCTTTGGCGACTCGCTGATCGAATAGATCGACGTATGCATCTCCGCCGCGGAGTTGTCCACGGTAATTCCGCCCGACTCTTCCTGCTTCTGCTTTTCCGGATCGTTGGTGGAAAGGTCCGGCGAGATGCGGTCCCAGGACTGGCCATGATCGCGCGAACGGAAGAGGAATTGCGCGCCAATGTAGATCGTCCCTTTTTCATTCGGGCTCAGCGCGATCGGCGTGTTCCAGTTGAAGTGAAGCTTTCCTTCCTTGTACCCCGGCTGCGGTTTAATCCCACGATAGGACAGCGTATGGCGGTTGATGCGGCCAATTTCACCGCCCTGCGATTCCGCGTAGATATAGTCCGGGTCAGCGGGATCTTCGAAGGCCCAGAAACCGTCACCGTTATAGATGTTCTCCCAGCGCGAGTTGGTGATGCCGCCGGGGTACGATGAGTCTCCGACCCAAACGCTGTTGTCCTGCAGGCCGCCGTAGACGTGATACGGATTCGAGTTGTCCACGCTCACGTGGTAGAACTGCGCTGTCGGCAGGTTCCACGAACGGGCCCAGCGCGTGCCGCCGTCGGCGCTGCTCCAGAAGCCGCCATCGTCGCCGGCATAAATCTGGTTGGGATTGCTGGGGTTGATCCATACGGTGTGATAGTCGCCGTGGCCGTTGGCCGTGGAGCTGAAGCTGCGGCCGCCATCCACGCTGACCAGCAGGATCAGGTCAGTCTTAAAAAGCTTGTTTTCGTTCTTCGGGTCCACGATCAGGTTGGCAAAGTAAAACGGACGCCACACCATGTAAGCGCTGGCATCGGCTTTCTTCCAGCTTTTGCCTGCATCGTCAGACCGATACAGCGCGCTCTGCTTGGATTCGATCATCGCATAGACAACGTTCGGCTTTGACGGCGCAACCGCCAGCGCGATTCTTCCGTACGGTTTTTCCGGCAGGCCTGTTGCAGTGGTGGGGCTGATCTCCGTCCAGTGCTCGCCGCCGTCGGTGCTTTTAAAGAGACCGCTTCCCGGCCCGCCGGAGCGGAACGTCCAGCCCTGTCTACGGAAGTCCCACATTGAGGCATAAATCGTCTTCGGCTCCTGCGCGTTCGTCGATAACATGGCGCAGCCGGTCGATCCGTTGGCGCCGGCCAGGACTTTCTTCCACGTCTTGCCGCCGTCAGTCGTCTTGTAAACCCCGCGCTCGTCGCTGTCATTCCAAAGATGGCCCGTGGCGCAGGTGTAGACCGTGTTGCTGTCGCCGGGATCAACCAGAATGCGCGCAATGTGCTCTGAATCTTTCAGGCCCATGTTGGTCCAGTTCTCGCCGCCGTCGGTCGACTTGTACACGCCGTTGCCGATGGACACGCTGTTTCTGGTCCAGCTCTCGCCCGTTCCCACCCAGACGGTCTTGTGGTTCGATGGATCAATCGTGACCGCGCCTATCGACTGCGCCCCTTCGCGGTCAAACACCGGCTTGAACGTGGTGGCGCCATTGATCGACTTCCACACGCCACCGCTCGCCGACCCCACAAAGACCGTAATCTTTCCGTTCTCATCCACCGCATCCACCGCGGCGATGCGTCCGCCCATGGTGGCGGAGCCGATATTGCGCGCCGTCAATCCGGAGATGGTGCCGGAATCGTAGCGCACAGGAGCCTGGGCCATCAGCGGCGTAATTGCGACGAGCAGCAGAACAAGAGCGCAAATGTATGGCAGCAGGCGGAAGGCAGGGCGGGGAATTGTCATTATGAATTTTCCTCTCTAGTTATCCAGAAATAAGGGGTGGGTCCCATCTTGCGCTGACTGTCTTATTTGGGTGTCGGCTTAGCCGCCGCTGGAGCGGCAGGCGCTGCCGGCATCTTGAAGTCGCTGTCCTCGATCGGTACATTGACTTCAATTTTGGTGATGGTAATCTTGCCGCCCGCGTCAGGATTGTTCTTCGGCCCGCTCGAAATGGAGAACGGATACATCACTCCATTCACCGGCTTGTACGATCCGAATGTAGTTACGCTCTCACGCACTGAGCCGCGAATGAATTGCTGCCTCTCCACCTGGATTTCAATATAGGTGTCAGGATCGAGGTAGTAGTAGTAGATGTCGCCGTTTTTCAGCGTGACCTTCAGTTTGTAAGCATCGTCGCCGTCCACCTGGTCGTGTCCTAGGTATTCGATCTTGTTGCCCTTGGCCGCGGCATCCACCAGCGGCCCGTCAAAATCGGCGTCTTCGGCAAGACCGCGAACATCGTCTTCGCCCAGCATCTCCGGGTCTTTACGCCCGCCAAACGGCGAGATCTGCCAGCCCGACGAGCCGTCATACGCCTGTATCTGCGTCATGCCTTGTACGGTGAAAGTCTGCCGCATCATCTCCGGACGCTTTTGTTCCTGGCCGACGGTTGCCTTGAATCCGCTCGCGTCAAACTGCCCGACCATGCGCATAGACTTGATGGCTTTCATTTTTTCGACTCCGCCCCGGGCCTGCAGGTTCTTGGCCACCAACTCGTCTGCCGTTTGAGCGAAGATGCTGATTGAGGTCAAACAAACAATCCCCGCCAGAATGATGCGTATCGCCTTCATGAGTGCTCCTTGGTCTCGCGACCTCGACCATTTGCAATTGCTCGATATTTTCTTAGGATCTTTTTTCGCATGTCCCGTGCGCACGTCCCTTTGTTCGCGTGCTCTCTCGTATGCTCTTATGACGTACTAATCCTCTTCTACGTAAACACCGGGCAGAAGTTTCTTCTTGGCAAACAAACCCTGTTTAGACCCGTTCAACCCACAATTTGTTAGCTCCAAACTCTTGTGGAACAGTCACTAACCGTTCCTTGCTCCTTCCAGTCCCGCCGCATCTTGAAAATCGATTTCCGATCTCGGCGATGTCGGCGATTCCGGCGATTCCTCCCACCCCTCCCCGGTCCATCCCCGAAAAATAAAGACTTAGCTCACACCACCCCTGGGGATGGCGCTGCCACCCCGTCTTCCGGCCCGTTTCGCCGACCTTGACTAGTAGCATAAAGTTATGTAAATAAACGAGTTAAACTACCATGCAGAACATGTGAAAGCAAGCGCTTTCTGTCGGCAAGCGATCTTTTTCAGAAACCACAACTCCTTCGGTTCTGCGCCTTAGATCAACCCCACATTTTGCGCTCGCAAAGAAGAAGGCGTGGCGATCAAAGCCACGCCCTCATTTCTAATCCGCGTTCATCCGCTCTCATCCGCGGTAAGTTTTTCAACTGCTAATCCTGATCGTCGTTTTGCTCCTCTTCATTCCCCGTGCTTGCGCTTGTTGCCGCGCCCGCTCCGGGCTTGATCTGGATCGGTCCGCCGGCAAACAACGTGCTCGATCCGTGTTCCGACGCGATCTTGTTGAAATTTGCAACCTCGGTGTTGAGGAAGCCATTGACCTGTGCCAGCTGCGTCTCCAGTTCCTTGTGAACTGCATTCGCTTCGTCGACCAGGATCGGGCCCGGCGCTTCATAGTACCCGCCCATCACGCCGCGCATCGCTCCCTGCAGACGGTTCTGGAAGCGCTGCAAATAGTGGATGTCATCCTGGCTTCCGGCCTGGATTTCATTGTTATAGAGCGGCTCCATCATCCCTGTGATCTTCTTATCCAGCGCGCGCGCCTCCTCCAGCACCGGCTTGTAGGACGCGTTGGTCGCGCCGCCCTCCTGGCTTTCGTCTGAAGTCAGCAACTCCTGCAGGCTGCCAATCTGCTTGTGCAGG
>DATBHX010000054.1:0-31965 GCA_036557225.1 Candidatus Angelobacter sp. | reverse complement strand
AACCCATAGGCTTTTGATTCAGTTAAACAGAGGGTGGGATGAGGCCAATGGTGGTCTTTTGATGTTATTTCGTGGCCCTGAAGTAGAGGCTCTTGACCAAATTGTTCCACCGACCAGCCGCTCTGCTTTTGGTTTTGAGATCTCGAACTCTTCATTTCATGCGGTGAGCCAAGTTCATCAGGGCGACCGGTATACTCTCGTGTTTTCTTTTTATGCCTATCCGTCCTGAACTAGACCCAGCGAGGCTCCTGCCGCCCTTCGAAGATTCCTTGCCAGCCAACTTGCGAGCAGCGGGCGAACACGCATTACGTCAATCTCATTCGCTCACTCGCCACAACTATTCAACGGAGCGTTTTTTGACCGGCATAGCTTCAGAGTCAAACGTTCTCCTAAAAGCCCTTCGGCTCGGGGACACATCGCTGTTGCAGTTTGAAGCAAGCAGTTCTGAAGTGGAACGCTATTGCGCACAACACAATCTGCACCTCAAGAAGGCTGCGGACAGTATCGTCGGAATTGATTCGATCCAAGTTGCACTTTCTGAAATTATCCAACCTTGTACCTCATTGTTCGCAGCTGTGGCAGAACTCGTTTGGCGATGCCACATTCTCGATGCTGAATGTGAGGACTATGATGTGAGTTTCAGCGACCCAGCAATCCCATTCTCGATCTTTGTCTCTGTTCCCGCTCGAGTTGACCGACGGTCGGCGTTACGTGTCGCGGAGAGTCTTGTTCACGAAACGATGCATCTGCAGCTGACTTTATTTGAGGTTTGTTGCCCACTGGTTGATCAGCTTTCAAACTGGTCTATGTACTCACCATGGAAGCAACAGCCAAGGCCAGCCCAAGGGATTTTGCACGGTCTATATGTTTTCCACGTACTTCGCTGGATGTGGCAGCAAATCGTGCAAAGAACGCGGATCGAAATAGATCATGCTTTCGCTATGCGCCGAATCGCTGAAATCGACGACGAGATCTCGTCTGTGCGTGCTTTTGAGAAGTCCCCGGCACTCACGAAAGAAGGCAATCTGTTTCTGGAGAAGCTTTTTGGAAGTTAGGAGTCATACTCCATCGGTGAAAAAGGTGATCCAGAAAGGGCGCTCGAAACGAGATCCCCCTTCGAAAAACTTTGCTTGTTGATCTTTGAGGCTTTTGCAGCCTCAATTTCGCCTACACCGCTGAGGGCGGCTAACCAGAAATTAGCCGTAAGTTATTGAAAATAATGGTCGGGGAGAGAGGATTTGAACCTCCGACCCCCTGGTCCCGAACCAGGTGCTCTACCAGGCTGAGCCACTCCCCGAACACAGCCGCCCAGAACGGGCAGCAACGATAGAAGTTGATTATAGCAGAGATAAATGCCTCCCCACTCCGCTGCAGTTCTACTTCTGCGACCGAAGTCCCTCTCGAACTGCTCTGAGCGCGACCACCCAGCCTCTTCACTAAGCCGCCGAACCTCAAGCTGCCGAACCTCAAACCGGCAAACCTGGAGTCCATGGCCCAATTGTGCGCCACAGCAGGTATTCACCTGATTGCGAGTGGGCACCAGCAGGCCAAGAATGAGAGCTTCCCCTTCGTCTATATGCTCTCACTTGAGTTGCAGGAAAAGCCCGTTTTGCCCGAGACCTCCGGTGAGGAGGAATCGCGGTTCCAATCACCCACTCTTGAAGCTCCGGCCAGAGCCACTGCCAGTGCGCCATTGGCGGTTGCAGAGCTCCCGGTTGCCCGATTCAGTTCGCTTCGAAGGCTGTGGAAGTTATCCCGGCGCCGCCTCATCGTCCTTATTACCGTTGTGTTGGCCGTGCGCATTTTTGTGGGTGAAGCATCCGTGGTTCCTACAGCCTCCATGGAAGGCACAATTCTCGTAGGCGACCACTTGTTTATGGACAAGCTTCTCTATGGGCCGGAGATCCCTGTGGTCAACTGGCGGCTGCCCATGCTCAAAACCATCCATCGCGGCGATATTGTGATTTTTCGCTATCCGAGAAATCCTGAGGAAACATTCCTGAAGCGGGTAACGGCCACGGGCGGCGACCGTCTTGAGATCCGCGACAGCATTCTCTACGTAAACTCTGTCCCTGTGAGAGAGCCTTACGCGGTGCACCATGCGCCTGCGCACAGTCCACAGGAAAGCTGGGGACCAACAATTGTTCCTGCCGGGGAGCTGTTCGTGATGGGAGATAATCGCGATAACTCGAGCGATAGCCGCGACTGGGGCTTTGTGCCGGTGCAGAATGTGATTGGTGAACCTATCTTTGTCTATTGGTCGTATGACGCGCCTACGTCACGCTGGCTGGACGAGAATCCCGCCCACAGAATCTCCTTCTATGCCTCGATCGCTGAAAATTTCTTTTCCCGTACCCGGTGGAACCGCACAGGAATGTTGCTGTAGCGAGAGTGCGAAAAAGGCTGCGCGCGGCACTGAAATCATCGATGCGCGATAAGGTCCGCCCGACATTTTGAGTATGGACAGATAAGAGGATAAGGCCTAAGGATCGATCACCGAACCCGTGAACATTTCCGGATTGCTGTTACGTGAACGCCGCGTATGGCCGACTGGACCATATGCAAGATCACGGGATTCCATTACGTACCTGCCTTTGAAACGCACATTGGCGACGGCGTGGGTAAACGTTCGCAGCCACATGCCATCCACCTCGGCAAAGTTCATCAAAATGTACAGGTCGCGAATCCACCAGGAAGGCGTTTTGACCGGACTGCCCTCAACCCGAAGGATGTTGTAGCTTGCGGCGTCCACCCAGATTTTTCCGCGGATCAGGTCCTTTTCGTCCCGTTTGGGATTCAGCGCCAGCAGATAGCAATGATGGCCTTCGAGCGTCTGCTCTCCCAAAAGCCCGAAATCATAGTTTTCCGGCGAGATTTCCTTCTTTTGTGCTTCTTTCGGTGGTTCTGTTTCCTTGCTCAGGATTTCACGCAGCACTTTCTCTCCCATTCCACCGCTGCTGCTCTCGATCCAGAACTGCTTGTTGCCCGGCAGCACTGTAATGTTGGCGACCACCTGCGCTTTGGGCTCCTGCTTCTTATCCATCAGCAGATAACCGCGCTTAATCATGAAGGGGCGCAAATGAGCTTTGTTTTCCTGCTGCGCAGACATCATTCGGATGACAATTGCATTCACATTCGGTGGAGCTGCCGCCGTCTGCGCTCTGGCTACGGCCATGAGCAGACAGGTGAAGCATGCCCAATATGTGAATCGCAGTACCATGCAAAAAATCCCACTACCTTACTTCTTCAGGGGTTAGAAGCAAATTTTCGGTAAAAGGAGGGCCTGCCGCGGAGGGATTACGGCCAAAAAAGCTGAATAGCTGGAACCATGGTTTGCTGCACGTTGCATTCATGGCGCGCTATCATCAGAGTGTTGTAGTAAGGACCGAAAATGACACGATGGCAATCATTATTTAGCGGCATCGGATTGACTGGCCTGGCTCTCGGGTTGTGTTTTATCTCCGGTTGCGGCGATAGCAGCAGCACTCCAACTGCGCCCATCGCATTCGGAACACAGGTGATTGTCACAGGCCTGAATTCACCTCTCGATCTGGAACAGCCAGGCGACAACTCTGGACGCCTGTTTTTGGTGGAGCAGGCCGGCAGAGTCAAAATCATTCAGAATGGGTCGGTGCTGCCGGCGCTCTTTCTCGATATCAGCAGCAAAACATTTGTCCAGGACGAGACCGGGCTCCTGGGCATCACCTTTCATCCCAGCTTCGCTTCCAACGGAAAGTTCTATGTCAACTACGTGCGTAATAATGCCGGTCAGTTTCAGTCGGTGATCTCGGAATTCCAGGTTTCGGCGGGTAATCCCAACCAGGCTGATCCGGCGAGCGAGCGCATTCTGTTGACCGTGGATCAAGTCAGCAACTTTACCAATCACAAAGCCGGCCAGCTAGCGTTTGGCGCTGACGGCTTCCTTTATTTTGGGCTGGGCGATGGCGGCAGCGGCGGCGATCCGCTCGGTCACGGCCAGAATACGCAGATTCTTCTGGGCAAGATGATGCGCATTGACGTGAACTCCACCAGTCCCGGCAAGCAGTACGCAATTCCGCCAGACAATCCTTTTGTCGCCGGCGGCGGTCTGCCGGAGATCTATGCTTTTGGCTTTCGCAATCCGTGGCGATTTTCTTTTGATCGCCCCACCGGGCGAATGTTTGTGGCTGATGTAGGCCAGGACAAGTTTGAAGAAATCGATATTGTGCAAAAGGGCGGAAACTACGGCTGGAACATCATGGAAGGCGACCACTGCTTCAACCCGCCGAGCAACTGTAACATGGCCGGGCTAAGCCTCCCCATTGTAGAGATTCCTCATCCTGAAGGGGAAGCCGTGATTGGCGGCTTTATCTATCACGGTACAGCGTTGTCGGGGGCACAAGGCACGTACATCTTTGGCGATTTGAATGGCAAGCTCTTCCAGCTTACGGAGAGTGCCCCCGGCACATTCACCCGGACACTGATCGCAACCGAAAATTTCAACATCAGCTCTTTTGGGCAGGATGCCGCCGGCGAGCTGTATATCGTCGACATCTCCGGCGGACGTGTGCTCAAGCTGGTGCCACAGTAAATCCCGGTGAGACTCTAGTTAGGCCACGCCTACAGGCGTGCGCAGCTCCGGATAGAGCGGGAACTCATCTGCCAGTTCCAGTACCTGTTTACGGATCCGGTTGAGCACTTTTGCATCTTTGTGGTTGTTGAGAGCTTCGGCAATCCACGCGCCGGTCTGTTTCATCTCGTCTTCTTTCATGCTGCGGGTGGTCAGGGCCGGCGTGCCCAGGCGGATTCCGCTCGGCTTGAGCGGTGGATTTGTATCGAACGGAATAGCGTTCTTGTTGACCGTGATTCCGGCCTGTCCCAGAGCACTTTCAGCTTCGCTGCCCAGAATGCCCTTGGCAAACACATCGATCAGCATCAGGTGTGTATCGGTACCACCGGAGATCACGCGGAAGCCTTCATCCATCAGCTTGGCCGCCAGTGCCCGCGCATTGGCCACAACCTGGCGCGCGTAGTCTTTGAATGCCGGTTCCAGCGCTTCTTTGAAGCACACGGCTTTGGCAGCGATGATGTGCACCAGCGGCCCGCCTTGTATTCCCGGCAGAACAATTTTGTCGACCGTTGCACCCAATTCCTGGCGGCACAAGACCATGCCCGCACGCGGCCCGCGCAGAGTCTTATGCGTCGTGGTGGTAACAATATCGGCATGCGGCACAGGTGAAGGATGCGCTCCGCCGGCGACCAGACCGGCAATATGCGCCATATCGACCATCAGTTTTGCTCCGGCTTTATCCGCAATCTGGCGCATGCGAGCGAAATCGAAAATCCGCGAATAAGCACTGCCACCGCCAATGATCATCTTCGGCCGCTCACGCAATGCAATCTGTTCCATCTCATCGTAGTCAATAAGTTCCGTATCTTTGCGAACAGCGTAAGGAATGATTTTGTACATCTTGCCCGAGAAGTTCAGCGGATGGCCATGCGTAAGATGACCACCGTGGGCCAGGTTGAGTCCCATCACCGGATCGCCGGGCTGCAGCAGTGACATATACGCAGCCATGTTGGCTTGTGATCCCGAATGCGGCTGCACGTTGGCATGCTCGGCGACAAAGAGCTGTTTGGCTCGATCTCGCGCCAGGTTTTCCACTACATCAGTAAACTCGCATCCGCCGTAATAGCGCTTGCCCGGATATCCTTCCGCATACTTGTTGGTAAAAACCGATCCCGCTGCTTCCAGCACAGCCATGCTGACGAAGTTCTCTGAAGCTATCAACTCCAGCCCTTCATGCTGGCGGCGAACTTCATTGGCAATGGCGTTGGCGATCTCGGGATCAAATTCGGCAAGCGGACGGGACATCCGGAAATTCTTCATACAAGAATCTTACTCGCTGCAGACGGCCTTGGGGAGAGGCGATCATCAGGCAGGCCTTCCATTCGTTCCATCCTGCACGCCAGCCGCGCTCTGGCGCTCGATTCCCGGATTGCTGGACCGGGGTCAGCTAGTTGCAGGTAAGAGAAGCCGTAGCTTTAACGGGCGCGAAATCCGTCTGGTTTAGCGTGCCTGTCACAGTGACCGCTCCGGATGTGGCCGCCTTGCAGGTCGCAAGGCCAAACGAAGGACCTGGAGTCGCGCCGATGCTGACATTCGCCGGATCAGAAACCGACCATATGACATTCGTCAGATTGCTCTGCGCGACAGCGCATCCGTTAGGCACTGAACCAGCAAAGGCGGCAAACTGCTGGGCGTTCGCCGGGGGAGCAGCCGTATGGTCCACGGTCGCGGAACCAGGCGAAATTGTGATCGACCCAATGAAGCATCTGTTAGTGGTTCCTCCACAGCCGGCGAGAACAAGCAGCAGGGCCGCCGCTGCCAGGCCCATGCGATCGCTAAAAAGTTGAAGACGCATTCCAGAGTTCCTCCTATTCCGAGGGAACGGGTGAGCGGAGCTTTTTTGCGTAAATATCCGGGGAATGAATTTCCATCCAGCGCTCAGGGGCTTTGAGATGAGTGAACCCATATTGCTGATAAAGGGCATGCGCGTCACGTGTGTCCAGCATCCATCGGCGAAGTCCCTGCAGGTCTGGGTGGGACAAAATGCATTCCATCAGCCATTTGGAGAGTCCGCGGCCACGATAAGGCTCCAGAACAAGGACGTCGGCCAGGTAGGCAAACGTTGCCTGGTCTGATACCACGCGCGCAAACCCAACTTGGCGTCCCTCCTGGTAAATGCCAAAGCACAGAGAATTCGCGATGGATCGCTGCACGGTTTCCACCGGAATTCCTTTGGCCCAGTAGCTGTTGGTCAGGTAATCGTGCACAGCAGGCAGGTCGATCAGCGTGGGATCGGTGCTGATCTCAAATTCTCCTTTGGTCCAACGATGGTGCATCAGGGCTTCCTCGCAGCCGGCGGGGAGTCCTCTTCCTTTTCGATTGCAGCAATTTTTTCTACCCGGCGTTCGTGCCTGCCGCCGGCGAATTGCGCAGCCAGCCACGTATCAACGATTCGCAGCGCTTCATCAGGCTTGACGATACGCGCTCCCAGCGTGAGCACATTGGCGTCATTGTGCTCGCGGCTCATCTGGGCTTCATATTCGGTATCCACCTTGGCCGCGCGAATCCCGTGGATTTTGTTGGCCGCAATCGCCATGCCGATTCCGCTCCCGCAGACCAGAATGCCGAGATCAGCTCGCTGCTCATTCACGTCATGCGCTACGGCGCGCGCATAGTCCGGGTAATCGACTGAGTCAGGCGACGAAGTCCCTTCGTCGCGGACCTCAATTCCCTTCTCCATCAGATGCAGTTTGATCTGGTCTTTCAATTCGTAACCGGCATGGTCAGCGCCTAAGGCAATTTTCATAGGATCATTCTACTGAAGCTGCTTCATCTTCACATTGCCGCTCTGCCTCCCGAATGCCTTTCAATCGGGCCCCCCAACCACCCAAGCGATAACCGAAAGGCCAAGCCCTTCCGGCGAACCCGCGAGTTACTAATAAGGCGAATGTCGGCTTGTGCAGAGCACTATTCCATCGGATAATCACGCTGATCCCCTGCCATCAACTGTTGAGGTGAACATGGCCACGCGGCCTGCGCATGAAGTGGAAACCGATCTGACCGGCGACACCAGAGTCTCGGCGCCGGTGTATAAATACATCCAATTTTCGGTCATCGATTCCATCGCCCGGCTCTCGTTGAATCACGCGCCGCACAACGTGCTGACCGTGCCGATGATGAAAGAAATGGCGGAGGCCATTGAGAGCCTCAACGGCCGTGCGGATGTAAAAGCCATTCTGCTGCAATCGGCGCAACCGGCCTTCTCTGCCGGCATTTCGCTCGAAGACTCGCGTCCTGATCGCGTCTTTCAGACTCTTGACGCTTTTACCCGCGTCTTCCAGGCTATGGTCGACATTTCCAAGCCCGTGGTCGTAGTGGTCAATGGCCCGGCGATCGGCGCAGGATCGGAACTTGTGGGTTTTGCTGACGTAGTTCTGGCGACGCCCAAAGCCAAGTTTGCCCAGCCTGAAGTCAAACTAGGCGTCTTTCCTCCTTTCGCTGCCGTGATGTTGCCGCAGCTTATCGGCCCTAAAAAGACGTATGAGCTCATCCTTACCGGTGAAGCTCTCTCTGCCGAAGAAGCGCTGAATTTCGGCTTCGTCAACAAAGTGGTTCCTGAAGCCGAATTGGAGAAGCACGTGGAGTCTCTGATCGCGCGCATCTCAGAATTCAGCGGCCCGGTGCTTGAAGTCACCAAGCGTGTCATCGGCAGCTCCATCGGCCGCCCGCTCAAAGAAGCAATGAAGACCTCGCAGGACATCTATCTCAACGAACTCATGAACCTTGAGGACGTGCAGGAAGGTCTGCGCGCGGTAATTGAGAAGCGCAAACCAATCTGGAAAAACAAATAATCGGCCGCAGATTTCCGCTGATCGCCGCTGATAAAGCCAGGCACACGCGGCTCGCTTAAATTCTCGACATTGAGTTGCCTCTTCTGCGATCCGCGTCTATCTGCGTTCATCAGCGGCTAAAGGTTTTTCACCAAGAACCGCACCATGTGATATCCGTCCATATATTTGAACGGCGTCTCGCCCGTGGTGTAATGCCCGCATGGAAGCACAACCGTTTTGAGATCGGCGCCGTGCCTGCGAAAACCGGCTTCCGCTTCGCGTGAGAGCTCGGGCAGAAACGTCAAATCATAGCGCGCATAAATCAGCAGGCTCTTTTTGGGGAAGCGGGCAAACTTATCAAAGTAGGCCATGGGGCTCACGCTCAGCCACGATTGCCGCAGCCGCTCCAGCGTCATGCCATCGCGCTCCAGGCCCTCGCGAACGTGCCGGGTTGACTGGCCGGTCCACACCACGTCAGCCATATACGTGGAAGCGTGATTGAAGACATTCACTCTGATCCGCGGATCATGCGCGCTGGCCAGGAAGGCATAGCACGATCCCAGACTCGTACCCACAACGCCCACGCTCTCCTTGCCTTGTGATGCCAGCCAATCGACGCAGGCCCTTACATCGAGCACTGCCTGGCGGGCGGCATCCAGCGTGCGGCAGATATTGGGTGAGACCGCGTAATCCGAACGCGCGGTCTCAAGCGGCCGGCGAATATCGTGATAGGGTTTGCTCAGCCGGAGCATTGAGACGCCGAACCGGTTCAGCACCGGCCCCAGCGCATTGTAGGCAATGCCGTTCGCGTTCCAGTGCGGCAGTACGATCGCGGCCCGCTTTCCTTCCGCCGGAAACCAGCGCGCATTCACCTGGTCGTTTTCCGGATACGGCGTACGCGCCGGCGAGGTGAAACGCAGGAAATTGCCGTGGCCCTTCGGGACTTTCCCATTGCCGTTGCTGCCGGTGGGAAACAACTCGATCTTACGTTTTTCCAGGCGAAAGTCGTCCGGCGTTTTGTAAGCGAAAAACTCATCGCTATGAGCGACGATCTGGTCATTCAGCTCATGCAGGTAGGCTTCAAAATGCTGCTCTGAGCCGGGGAAGTTGCCGTTCACCAGAGGCCAGCCGCGCGCCCATTCCATGCCCCATTCCAACGGGCGCACAATGCGGTTGTTATCGCGCGTGGTCAGGCGCGTCTCCCACGCGTACATCCATTTTTGATAGAGGCTGCTCATGAATTGCTATAAATCAGTTTTATCTGATTCTAAATGATCCCAAGTACTTTCCTTGTTCCCCGTCTGCCATGGGCGCGGCAAATCCCGTACACTGAGCGTACCGGAGCGCGAACTCGATTGATCCCAATAAAGCTGGACCGCATTGCCCATGAGATCGGCGGCGAATTGCGTGGCGGACCGCCGGCTCTCACCATTGATCGCGTCTGCACCGACTCGCGCGGCGCTGCTCCGGGGGCGCTTTTTATCGCACTTCAAGGCCAGCAGGCTGACGGCCATCGTTTTCTTGCCGATGCCTTCCGCAACGGCGCAACCGCCGCGTTAGTTGCTCAAGCGAAGCTCAACAGCCTAGCTTTGCAACCCGACTGGCCGATCGTCGCAGCTCCCAATCCCTTACGCGGACTGCAAGCGCTCGCTCGCTGGTATCGTCGTGAATACTTTCAACGCGTGCTGGCGATCACCGGCAGCAACGGCAAAACCATTGTCAAAGACGCCCTCAAAGCCCTGCTCGCCGGCAGACAGCTTCTGGCCTCGCCCGGCAGTTACAACAGCCAGCTCGGACTGCCGCTTGCCGTCCTTTCTGCGGAGCGGCCCGAGCCGCTCGCCATCCTTGAGGTTGGCATTTCCGCTCCCGGAGAGATGGATGCGCTCGAGCAAATCGCCGCACCCGACTACGGCATCCTCACCAACATCGGCCTGGCGCACTTTGCTTCGTTCGGCAGCCGTGAAGCCATTGCTCAGGAAAAGTTGAAGCTCTTCCACCGTCTTCCTCAGGATGGCTGGCTCCTGCTTCCCGCCGATGAACCCATCCTCAATCCGCTCACGCAAAATATCAAAGCCCCGATCCACGAAGTTGGCAGCAAGAATCAAATCCTCTCTCTCACGCCCGTTTCGTTGAGCCAGGATGGCCAGCTGCTTGAGCTGAGTGTTCCCACGCAAGGCACGCGCAGTGTGACGGTAAAAACGCGCTCGCCGGAGATCATCTCTGACCTCCACTTTGCCGCGTCGGCCGCTCACTTGCTCGGCGTCGATTTCGCTGAGATTGCCACAGCAGTCGATGGCTATGCGCCAACCGCAACGCGGATGGAAGTCTGGTCGTCGCCGCAGGGCATTCGCATTATCAATGACGGCTACAGCTCTGACCCCATCTCCGTGCACGCCGCTCTGCGCTCGGCCACCCAGGGCGCATCGCAGAGTGGCCGGAAAATATTTGCCTTCGCCGGCATGCGCGAACTCGGCGCCGCTTCCGTTCGTGAACATCGCCAGGTCGGCGCACAGGCCGCCGAGTGCGGTTTCAGCCATCTCTTCCTCGTCGGCAGCGGTGAACTCGAGAGCACCGCGGTCGGCTACACCTCCGTGCGGCCTGAAGGCGGCGTCATGCACGTGGCTACGGCCGGTGAGCTGAAAGACTGTCTTCTTCCTCTGCTTCGCCCCGGCGACACCGTCCTCTTCAAAGGTCCGCGCAACGCCGGCATGGTCAAGGCCGTACACGATCTCTCCGGCGCCATCGCCCAGCGCTGCATGTGGATCAACCTTGCCGCCATTGAGGGCAACATCGCGCGCTTTCGCCGCCACATCGGCGGAGCTCACATCGTGGCCATGCTCAAAGCCCGCAGCTACGGAACCGAGCTGGGCCAGCTTGCCTCCTGGATGTCGCGTTTGGGCATTCATCATATTGGCGTCTCCTCCGCGAATGAAGGCGTTGCCGTGCGCAAAACCGGCGCTGACCAGGACATCCTGGTTTTTCTTGCCGAACGCGAAGATGTCGATAATCTCCTGCGCTATCGACTCACACCGGTGATTTACTCTGCCGAGCTCGCCGAAGCCTTCGCCGCTTCCATCCCCGCGGGCAACAGCCCTCTTGACGTTCACCTGAAAGTCGATACCGGCATGCATCGCCTCGGCGTGCCACCGGCAAACGCTCTCGAAGTCGCACAGCGTATTCGCGCCAGCGGCGTCATGCGCCTCACCGGCCTCTGCACGCATTTTGCTTCGGCGGAAGATCCCAATTCTGACGATTTCACCCGCCGCCAGATCGCAACCTTCAATCAGGTCGTTGCCACGCTCGAAGCAAATGGATTTGCCGACCTGCAGATTCACGCTGCCAACACCGCCGGCGCGATCCGCTTTCCCGAAGCGCGCTACAACATGGTGCGCATCGGCCTCGGGCTTTATGGAATTTATCCCTCAGAAGCTTCGCGGCGCATCATGGACCTGGAGCTGGCCGTCGGCGTTACCAGCCGCATTGCCAGCATCCAGCAGTTCGCTCCGGGCGAGACCCTGGGCTATAACCGCACCTTCACCGCACAGCGGGCAACCAAGGTCGGCATTGTTCCTTTCGGTTATGACGATGGCCTGCCCTGGCGGCTCTCCAGCGCGGGCGAAGTGCTGGTCGAAGGCCGGCGCGCTCCCATCGTAGGCCGCATCAGCATGGACCAGATGCAAGTGGATATAACTGACATTCCCGGCGTCAGCATCGGCGCCGAGGTCCTGCTCTACGGCACGCACAATGGACATACCCTGCGCCCGGAAGAGGTCGCCGAAAAAGCCGGAACCATTCCCTATGAACTCCTCACCCGTGTAGGCGAACGAGTCCACAGAATTTACGTAGAGCCGTAGAGCGTCTTGTCTATCCGATCGCCAGGTCCCGAGCCACCCCTCTACCCGTTCATCCCCGAAAAATAAGGACTTACACAATTTCATCCCTGGGGATACTTGTGTGGCACCGCCGCCTTCGGCGGTGAGGCTTGGTTTCAATTTCCAATCTGGCAATTTCGGCGATTTTGGCAATCGCCCGCCCCTGCCCCTCCCCATTCATCCCAGGTCATCGGTAACTATATACTTGACGCACATATTGATTTGGGCGACACTGGCAATTGCCGTGACAGGGCTATTACTTTCATCCCCATTTATTGTCCATTTGTACGGGCGATCCGTATTTGTAGAGAGCGGTAAAACGAAACGGTTGAACTACCTCATTGGTCATAACGTCAGTGAACGTAATGTCGATTGTTACCCGACAGACTATTGGCTTATCGGTAGTGACAAAGTTGTCCGCTTCCTCGGGTGTGAGCTGAATTATCAGCTCTCCCGAATATTTACTTTTAGGCGTGAGCAAATGCTGGAAGCCCTGAGCAGAACCATCCCCCCTCGCATTTATTGCAATTCGTGTGAGGGTGAGCGGGTTGTTGGTCGCGTTCACAATATCGAAATAGCTTACAAGCCATCTCCTCTTCATATCGGCATTGTGGATAATATTTCCACCACGCCAGTTCCCAATTTCCACCCACTGCTTGAGATGTATTTTTTGCAATTCGATCTGCTTTCGCATCACTCCGAGTTGTCCGTCCATGACTTGCCATTGATGATGAGAATATCTGACGTAGGCATAGGTGAGGAACACAATGGCAACACTTCCGAGAGCAGACACACTGGCGCTATGTGCCTCAATAAAACATCTAACCTTGGGGAAAATCACGAGGATTACCAAGCAGATCGCAATAAAAACCCAAAATACACGTTGGCCATAATGTGTTGTGCTGCCGGAATTGGATTCTTCCTGATTACTAAGCGACTGCGGCTTTTGGCGTTTAAAGAGACTAATCCAGATCGCGGGCTTAGTCTTGATATCACTTCCACGGTCGGTTTGTGTTTGGGTTGTTTCTTTTTCTATCATGGATTACGTCTCGCTTGCGTGTTGTAGGCGCGCAATTTTATGCCAAAAACATACGAATATCACGAAGGAAAACAGGCCCAAGAAGACTTTGAAGAGGGCATGAAAGCCCTGTTCCAGGTTCCGAAAGATGCGGTTCCGGCCAAGAAAAAGCCCGCTAAAAAGCGGGCTAAATCTAAAACCAGCGAACGCGACGTTTCCCGCGATTCTGGCGAGGATACTTAGTGCGCATCCAATCAGGGCTGCTCCGCACGTCTGCCAATCACTTCATCATAGGTGAGGCGTTTATCGGCGATCTGAGGAAAGGCCAGCTTAAAACGATCTGAGTCAGAAAACGAAGTGCTTCTTAGTTGCGCGATTGTTGTAACGGAAAACTTGTTCGTCGAGGTAACGGAAAAGATGGAATGGTTCAACGCTGATGTATGTGCCTTTGAGGCCCCGTTTTACGAGACTCCAGAAATTCTCAAAGGCCATTGGTGTGAACTTTGCCCATTACATAAGTGTCGGCGTGGTCAACGATCTGGTGGATGTACTCTTTGTAAAGCCCGCGATAGCTATGGCAATCATCGGTCGAAAGATGAGAGCCAGCCTCGACGTGATCTTTCACCAATGCCTGAAGCGTTGGACGCTCACGATTCGGGATAACTTGCGTTCTCACTTTGCCTTCGCGCTGCAATATTCCAGCAACGATAACTTTGTTTGCCATACCTTTAGCGAATCCCTTTGCACTCGCCTTTGCTCGCCTGTCAGCGTGCATGAAGCGGGCCTTACCGCCGATGAAAGTCTCATCTACTTCGACGTGCCCGTTCAATTTTCCCGAGTGCGTCTGGTGGAGAGCCAAGCGCAAACGCTGAAGCATGAACCAAGCTGTCTTTTGAGTGACTCCCAAAGCCCGATGAATTTCGAGGCTGCTGATTCCGTTCTTGCAATTGACCAGCATCCAAAAAGCAGTCATCCATTTATCCAGCGAGATCGGCGAGTCCTCAAATACCGTTCCAACCTTGATGGTGAACTGCTTATTGCAGTCATAGCAGAACCAAATGCGGCGAGTCTTGATGAAACTGTGCTTCGACCCTTTGCAGCGCGGGCAGGTTACTTTACCGTCCGACCAGCGCAATTGAACGGCATAGTCGAACGCCCGCTGAGGATCGGAGAAATAAACAATCGCTTCTTGCAAAGTCTCTGGTTTCTTCATGTTTGGAATTATGGCATATGTTCGCCTGTGTGTCAAGTATATAATTACCCAGGTCATCCCAATTTGGCGTAGGTTTGTCCCAGTCGCTGGGGTACACCCCTATCCCAATGGTCAGAGTCGGTGGTGGGTTTTGGCTCTCAAAATTACCCAATTACCAAATTACGCATTTACCAAATTTTCAATGATCTTGCGCACATCGGCGCTGCTTCACTCTAGCGCCATTCCTCGGAGGAATCACGCGCGAAGTAGTGCACCAGCACCGGTCACTGCCTTCTGCGACCTACTGCTGAAAGATCGGTCATGTCCGATCTCGCAAAGATGTCAGCGAAAGTTCGCGCCTCGGTCAGGCGCAATGGGAATAGCGCCAAAATTGTGCGATAGGAATTCATGCCGATTGTCGCCCAAAGAACGCGACAATGGAATCAGAAAACTGCGATCATGACGGTTCAACTCTTAGGAAATACGTCGGCTCAAACACAACGTTCTTTCCTCGAGCAAAAAGCTGCAGCACTGAAACCCTGATCTGCATGCCGGTCAGGTCGATTCCGCCGGGGCCCAGTCGGTCCCAGACTTCCACGACGATTCCCTTGTCCATGACCCGGTCCAGCAGGTCCGTATCGGTTGCAAATTCCGTGCTCAGATGCATCGCACACGTCTCCCCGTGGACTGCAGACATTCGAGTGGAAGCGGCGCGGCTTGGCAGGGATGCCAACGACTAAACAACATTGCCAAAAGTATACTCCATTGCAATGTGAGATGCAGAACTATCGCGATCCGGGTAGTGTCCCCGGCCACGCGTTAGGACACTACCGGGAACTGACCTACACACATTGCTTTCAGGAACTCCGGGCTCCGCGAATCTGCCGGTAGTCTTTGTTGGAGATGAGTTGCAGACGAATCGGGCACATTTCCGTAATGCGTGAGTAGGTTCTCTCTGAAATGCGGTCGCGCAGGGTCTCGCTCTTCATTGCGCGTTGCGCCGGCGTCATTCTGTCAAGCGGAGCTGCTGCTTGCGGGTCATCCCAGGGAAGATTCGTTGTGATAATGGTCGTGCGGCCCTGATTGTAACGCTCGTTGATCACGTGGTAGAGCATGCTCAGCGTCCAATCGCTCGATTTTTCCGCTCCCAGATCATCAAGAACCAGCACTTCCACGTCCGTGACATCGCGCAGGATCGAGTATTCTGTGAGCACTACGCCTTCATCGGCGATCATTTGCCTATTGTAGGTAGCCTGCAGCTGTTTGAGCAGCGCGCTGTAACCGCGAAACAGGCATCGTGTCCCCTTTTGCTGGACCAGCTCTTTCAGAATTGCGATCGCCAGATGCGTCTTTCCCGTACCGCAGTCTCCCCAGAGCAGCATTCCCTCCTTCTCCAGTGGATACTGCTCAACAAACCGCGTCGCCGTCATCAAGGCGCGCTTCAGAGATTCGGTAGCGCTGCGAAACGTGACGTCAAAATCAGCCAGCGTGCAGTGCTCGTATTGTCTGGGGATCTCCGCCTGCGCCAGAAGACGCTGGGCCCGGGCAGCCACTCGGCAATCACAACGCGTAACACGGTTCGCCTTTCCCGCAATCGCAATATTCTTCCATCCTGTGCCGTCGCATAGAGAACAGACTGTGTCCGGTTGTGTATGTTGCACTGTCGCCATAAGCTCCCAATGAATCAATAAAACCAATTGCCGGCTTCATGCATGCCTGGCAGCGCGCTCTCAGTACTCTTCTCCGCCTGCATCGCCCGCCAAATTCTCGAAACGCGTAGAACGTTTGATGAACGCAAGCCTGACCACGCCCGTCGGCCCGTTGCGCTGTTTGGCGATGATCAGCTCGGCCTTGCCTTCAAGATCAGGATCGTCCGGCTTATACACTTCTTCGCGGAAGATGAACGCCACCACGTCCGCATCCTGCTCAATGGCGCCGGATTCACGCAGGTCCGCCAGTTGTGGCCGATTATTGCCGGTACGGCTTTCCGGTGCGCGGCTCAACTGAGATAGCGCAATCACCGGACAGCGCATCTCCTTGGCCAGGCCTTTCAGGCCGCGTGAGATCGCCGAAACCTCCTGGGTGCGGTTCTCATATCGGCGCCCTGCTCCTGCGGCCGTGCCGGCTACCAGCTGGAGATAGTCGACTATCACCAGGTCAAGCCGTCCCTGTGCCTGCTGTAACCGCCGGCACTTGGCGCGCATTTCTGAGATGGAAATCCCCGGTGTGTCGTCAATGAAGATCGGCGCTTCCACCAGCGCCGCCAGCGCCGTCACCAGTTTGTTGTAGTCATCGCGGCCGAGAAAGCCGGTGCGCAGCTTGTGCGAGTCCACCATCGCCTGTGAGCACAAAAGGCGCAGCAGCAGCGACTCGCGCGACATTTCGAGCGAAAACACGCCGACCACTTTGTTGTCCCGCACCGCCGCGTTCTCGGCGATATTGATCGCAAACGCCGTCTTACCCATGGAAGGCCGGGCCGCCACAATCACCAGGTCAGACTTCTGCAGCCCGCTGGTCATGCTGTCCAGGTCGGCGAAGTGGGTTTCCAGGCCGGTGATCCGCTGGCCCTGTTCGTAGAGCTTGTCAATCGATCCGAACGACTGCTTCACGATCTCGGGAATATTCATGAAGCCGCGGCCAATGCGCTGTTCCGCGACCTTGAAAATCTCCGACTCCGCGGCGTCAACAATTTCTTCGGCCGGCGCTTCCTGTTCGTAGGCTTTCTGGATCGCGCTGGTGGCAGCGTGAATCAGCCCGCGCAGCAGGGCTTTGTCTTTGACAATCTTGACGTACTGTTCAATGTTCTTGACCCGCGGCAGGCCGTCCGTCAGCGAAGTGACATAGGCCACGCCGCCAACCGACTCAATCTCCTTGTGCTGTCCCAGCTGCTCGGTGAGGGTGACAAAATCAATGGCGCGACCGGTCTCCGCCAGCTCCATCATGCGTAGATAAATGCGGCGATGTGAGTCGAGAGAAAAATCTTCCGCGCGCAGATACTCCGCAGCTTGTGGATACGCGGAGTTGTCCAGGAGAATGGCGCCCAGGATCGCGCGCTCAGCTTCGGCGCTGGCCGGCAGTCCGCGATCAAGAATGTGGTCGGTGGTCGCCATGAGATGTCTCTGCTGTTATTGCGCCGGGCAAATTGCCCGCCAAATCATTATGTAAACCGGCGAAACGCCAGCGAAACCCGCCTCATCTTAGCACAAATAAAAACCCGGCTTGTACCAGCCATACAAGCCGGGCTTGCGGGGTGATGTTCAAAAAGGCCGCTCGTTGCCTTGCAGCCGCCGGGCAGTTCAGCGAGCTTCTCTTACGCTCACGCGCCTTGGCGCTGATGAGATTCGGCTTTCCGGCAGCCAGCCACGAAGCCAACGCAGATTAAGCTCCAGCGCATCCCTTGAGTGCGCTCTCGATCCTTAAGATCAAACCTCACTGCAGGGCTCGAACATTCACTCGGATTACTTTCACTATCGCTAAACGTGAAAAAGCCATCAAGCGCAGATCGACGGTTTTATGCGATTTCGGTGACTTTCCTGTGGAGATTGCTGAATGCCTGTGGAAACCGGTGGAAAACATGGTCCGCGATATCGCATAGGCGATACAGCACGTTTAAGAATGCACATTTTCAGGTCAATGGCGCCGCTACCCCGGGGCTCAATCCTGGGGATTTCTTGTCCGTTTTCGGGGCCGCCTCGTCCGGCTGCCCCAACGACTTAAGTTCAACTTCGCGCGAGCGCGATACCGGCTTCTTGTCCGCACCCATTGAATATTCCTTCAACGTGCCGCGCAGCAGATAGTAGCCATCTTCGGCTTTGCTCTTCGCCGGTCCACGCACATACTTTCCCTTAAACTCAAACCAGATGCCATGCAGTGGCTTGGTAGTAAATGAAACTTCGTGGTCCTGCACGGAAGCCTTGTCAAAGAACTGGTCCAGGAAGACCCCGCGATCACTGTCGGAATCTCCCAGGCGGGAAATATAGCCGCTCATCCGGCCCTCTTCCAGGTTGATCTGCAGGAATTCGCCCTCTTTCATGAAGCTGTACATCCCGGAAATGTCGTCAGCCGGCGTGCTGGGCGCCGCGCGATGGCTATCTTGCTCATCTGCTTTGCTTTGTCCGCGAACGGCAAAGCCAACCTGGGCCTGGGCCAAAGCGGCCACGGTGACCAAAGTCAGTAGCCCAACGAATCTTCTAAGTAAAACCATTAACTTTTCCATGTTTTAATACAGCTATAATCGTTCCACTGGCCCGGAAGTTCAAGTGAAATGCAGTCGCTAATAACACCAGCCGCCGAGAAACCTATGGCTCCAATTCGCGGCTTGCAGTTCACCATTGAGCCGGAGCCGTGGTTGCGTGTATTTGCCCGCAACATCGGCGATCTCTTCCGTTCCGCTCCGCCGCCGGTCTGGGTCACAGCGAAACCCGCAGAATACTGGCCTGACGCCTTGGTCCACCGCCCCGTAGCGTGGCGGGAAACGCGACAATCATTTCTGGGCCATATCCTGGCCATTCTCATCATCTATGCTTTGAATCTGGCCTGGTTGAATCAGCCCAAAATACTGCCGGAAACCCCTTCGCGGTCTCCGCTGCAATATCAGCTCTCAGATTATTTGCCCGCGGTCACGCCGCACAACGCAAAGCCCCAGCCGCCCCGCCGGGCGCATGCACAAAAGGCCGATCCGGAACGTGCGGTGCAGGAAATCATTGTCACCAATGAGAGCCACATCAGCACCCGGCAGACCATCGTTCAGCCCAGCCCGAGCATCATCCGGCAGGATGTTCCTCTGCCCAACCTGATTGTCTCCACGCAGATTCCCGGCGCACCGGTCGCCATGAATCATCCGTTGCAGGTCCTGCCGGTGAACGTGCCGGAGATTGCACCCCCACCGCAGGCGGTGATGCAAAGCCGTCTGCAGCCGATGGTCTTCCCACCGGCACAGCCCGTTGTAGCGCCGCCTTCCGCCCCAGCCGCCGGTCGTCATACTTCGCCGGCGATTCCCATGGAAGGCCCAATCGTAGTTGCTCCCGCGCCGGAAGCAGTAGCGCGAAATCCGCACAGCCTTGCACTGCCGGCGCAGGCCCCTGATGTAGCCGCGCCATCTTCTGAAATCGCAGCGAATCACGCACCCGCGGTTCCGCAGCTGCCTTTGTCGGCGCCGCAAGTCGCGCCACCCGCCACAGAAACAGCCGCCGCCAGAAACCTGAGCTCGCTGGGCTTGCCTTCGTCGGAGCGCGTTGCCGTTCCGCCGCCGCAACCGATCAGCACCGGCGGCAATTCACGCGAAAAAGAAGCCGGCCAGCTTCTTGTGCTGAACGCCCAGCCCATCGCGCCGGCTGGTCCAATTACCGTGCCGGAAGGCAATCGACCCGGGGAATTTGCCGCCAGCCCGGAAGGACATACAGGAGCGACGGCGCGTCCTGAAATCAAAGCAGGCAACACGTCGCCGGCTGCAAACGCGCCTGCAGGCGGAACAGGACCGAGCGATATCTATGTTTCGGCGCCGCCGGCCAAGATCACAGCAGGAGCTGTAGCGTCTGCTTCGGCGCGGCCGCTTACCCCCGACAAAGCTGACCTGCCGCGCGACCGCATTGATACGCAGGTCTTCGGCACCCGCAAGCACTACTCCATGAAGCTGAGCATGCCGAACCTCTCTTCCGCGGTCGGCAGCTGGACCGTGCGCTTTGCCGAACTCAATCCCACAGGCCAGGCTGGCGCCGATCTCAGCGCGCCTGAAGCCATCACCAAGGTTGATCCGGCTTATCCACAGGACCTGATGCAGGACCACGTGGAAGGCGTCGTGGTTCTGCGGGCGATCATCCGCAGCGACGGCACAGTTGACGAAGTCCAGGTGTTGGAGGGCGTGGATCCGCGATTGAATGACAATGCGCGCAAGGCGCTGCAACAGTGGCGCTTCCGTCCCGGCACCAAAGACGGCGTGCCCGTCGATATTGAAGCCGTGGTCCGCGTGCCTTTCAAGGTCAAACGCAGCCCATTCTGAGCTAGCGCACGGCCGCCAGGTTCATCACGCTCTCAATCGCCTTATAAATCTTCGGATGGGTGCAGACCTCGTAGTAATAGCTGTCAGTGATCTGCTTCAGTGAGAAGTCGCGCGCGTCCACGTGTGCAATCCGGCCTTCGCGAATCACGATCTGATGAAACGATCCCTGGCTCAGCGGCACCATGGCGGCATAGACGCGCACCGTCGTCTTGTTCCAGATCATCGGCACCTGCACGTCAAAAGCCTGCAGTGAGATCTCGCTCCGCAGCTTCTGAAACGCCGCTTCATTGATGTGAATGCCGCCGATGTTGTAGCGCAGCAGAAACTCGTCCGGATTGCCGCCCGTATCCTCGTCTTCCACGGTCTTGAAGGAAAATACGTTGAACAAAAGCTCGCGATCTTCCAGCAGATGGCGCATGCCCTTGCTGCACGATGAAAGACGGTCACTCTCATTGAGCGCCTTTGAAATCATGATTTTCTTATTGCCGTCCATCAGGTACATGGGCGCGGAATCCTGATAGGAGATTCCAATGCCCAGTTCCAGGCTCGGCAATCCGGCTTCGCGCGACCGCTCGTTATACGCCGTCACCACCTGGATGATCTCTTTGGCAAGCACACAAGTCTGGGCCACGCCCAGCGCGGGCTCGCCCTCGTTTTCAAAGAGAGCCAGGATCAGCGCATCGCCCTCAATAAATACCTTCTTGGCTTCATATTTCGGCAGCAGCTTGTTGATGGGATCGTAGAAATTCAAGCTGAAATAGGACGCTGGGTTCAGTCCCTTTTCCAGCAGGGTGCGAGTCAACGTGGTGGACTCGCGGATATCGGCCTTGAGCACCACGTGGTGAATGGTCCTCTCTTCCGCCGGCTTCTGTTCTTCTCCCAGAAGGAATTCATACAACGTATTGTTGACCGCAGAAAGCTCGCGGAAACGTTCCGTAGCCAGGACGTTGACGTTCTCCATGGCCGCCATCACGGTTTCCATGCGGCGCAAATCGCGATGGTAACGGGTCAAATCAGTGAAGAACCGCCCAGCGTACTTGGTGCGTTCAGCCGGCCGGCAGCCTTCCACTTTTTTTACCGCAGCATGCAGCCCCGAGGGCGAAAGTTTGCCGTGCTCTTCCAGCAGGGTCTCCACGCGCTTGCGTTCCTCGCGCGAGATCAGCGCATTCTTGAGCTGCTGCGGATTGATCGGCGGCGAGTACTGCGCCAGCAGCGGCACCGCTTCATACGACGCGATCACGCTGGCCATCACATTTTCCCGCTCCAGCAACTCCACCCAGGCATTCAGCAGAGCTTTCTGCGCCTTGCTTTTCGGTGTGGAATCGTCATCCGGCGTTCCCCCCGCCATCAACTCATGCGCGTTTTCCGGAACGTTCAGGATCCCATCCACCAGCGGATCATCCATATCCGGGACTACTTCCAGAGACTTCAGGAACTGCGCGGCAATTTCCCGCATGGTCTGAAAGCGGTCGCGGTCGCGATCATAAGTACCCAGCATCACGTAGTGCTCGGCGTTGAGCAGGTTGTCCTGGCCGTCTTCGATAAAGATGAGCCGGTTCAAAAACAGCTCATACGTTGCTGCCGCGGTATCGCCGAAGAGTGACCGCCGCGTCCGTCCCAGAGATTCTTTCTCTGCCTCGCGCAGCACGACAAACAAATCCTGGCCGGCGCGCCGCAGAATCGCCTTCTTGTTGATCTGAAATCCAGCCAGCCGCTCACGCGTTTCAAGAGTTCGACTGTTGCCGGAATGGCGCGGCCCTTCATACTGCTTGAGCCGGGCGCGGCAGCGATCGAGCACCTGGCCGTATTGGCTGATTAACTCCGTGCGCTGGAACTTGAGCATTGACAAGCGGAAGAGCAGGTCCAGCGATACGTTGTTTTCCACCTTCGCGCGGTTCAGCGAATTGACGTGCAGCTCCGTGAGCTGGCGCTTGAACTCGGCAACCTCGGACTGGCGCTGAGGCAGTGTGGGCGGCCGCATTCGCGCAACAGGGCGCTCTTCTGCCGCCAATTCCTCTACATTTCCATGTTTGACAATCAGCTTGAAGATGTACTGGCGCGCGGTTTCAACAAACTTTGGGCTGAGGAAAACGTCGTGACGGACATTGTCGATGCCGGTGACCAGGCCTTCCAGCGCGAGCGCAGGCCACTCGCTCGTCAGCGTGAGCTGACGGGCGTGCTCGGGCAGGCTTCCGCGTTGCAGGAATGAAAACGACATTTACGGCCGGGTGTCAGGTGGGGGAAGCTAGATTCTATCCCAGCTTCAAGACATCACTTAGGTTACTAATGGCACCTTCCAGACTGCCTGGCACCTTGCCTCAGGTTCGGGCGGTTCCTACTGGCCGGCTTTGCGAGCTTTCTCAAATTCATCGCCCTGCTGCCAGGCGATCATCCCCGGCTGATTGGCGGTTTCCCAGCCCAACACCAGCCCAAATTTGGCTAACTTGGCGTCTGCCGTAAAGTCCATCTCCGGCCGATATTCATCCGTAGGCTGGTGATAGCGATGGGCCACATATTCCTTCTGCTGCGCCTCTCCCCAGGCCAGATCATGGCCCTTGAACAGCGCGCCCTCGTTCACGCTGAATGCGGGTACGCCGACCCGCGCCATGCTGAAATGGTCTGAGCGGTAATAATGCCCGGCTTCAGGGTGATTGTCCGGCTGAATGGCCAGATCAAATTCTTTGGCCACTCTCTCCACCAACGGATAAGCGCTGGTCCGCTCCGCGCCGGAGACCACCAATTGCTGTGGTTCGCCCAGGGGCTGGATATCGTCATAATTCAGGTCCAGCGAAATGCTGTTCGCTGATACCGGTGGATGTTGCCCCAGATATTTCGATCCCAGCAAGCCTTGCTCCTCGGCCGTAACCGCGGCAAAGACCACCGTGCGCTTGGGCTTCTCTTCTGCTGCGGCAATCACGCGCGCCAGCTCCAGCAGAATCCCGCAGCCGGTGGCGTTGTCCGCCGCGCCGTTATAGATGTTGTCGCCAGGCTCATCGGGATGAATTCCCAGATGGTCATAATGCGCGGTATAAAGGATCGCCTGCTGCTGTAGCTTGGGATCGGAACCGGCTACCTTGGCCACCACGTTTCTCGACGTGAAGGGTCGAACATGACTCACGATGGTCTCCTTCACGCGCACCGGCAGCTCCACCGGCTTAAAGCTCCGCGAGTTTGCATCGGCAAGCATCTTGTCCAGGTTCATACCCGAGGCCTGCGCCAGCTTGCGCGCCACTTCCAACTGGATCCACCCAGCAGATTTCAGCTTCGGATCTTTATCGTCCTGCAGCAGCGATGTCTCTCCGCCCCAGGAGTTGCGCACTACCTCCCAGCCGTAGCTGGCCATCTCCGTTTTATGGATCAGCACGACGCCGACGGCGCCACGCCGCGCCGCCTCTTCGTATTTATACGTCCAGCGGCCGTAGTACGTGAGCGCACGGCCTTTGAAGAAGTTCGGATCGTCCGACGGAGGCTCATTCACCAGCATCAGCAGGACTTTGCCCTTCACGTCCGCGCCCTTGTAGTCGTCCCAGTTATATTCCGGAGCACTGATGCCATAGCCCACGTAAACCAGCGGCGCGTCAATTTCGGATTTTGCTGCGTGGGTCTGGTCATTCGCCACATAGTCATCGGCGAATTTGAGCGGAATCTCCGCGCCCGATTTGGGAACAAAGGCAAACTGCGTCTGCCTGGGATCGGTGGTCACGCCAAAGAAATTGATCTGCTGAAAGTACGTGCCTCCGTCGCCGGCCGGAGCAAGTCCGTAACTCTTGAGCTGCGCGGCGATCCAATCGGCGGCCACGTCACCGCCCTTCTGCCCGGTGCCTCGGCCTTCGAGCTTATCGTCAGAGAGATACTTAACGGTGGCGCGGATCTTCTCTGAATCAATGGCATTCATCGCCCTTTTACCCGCCGCCGGCAGTGTTGACTGGGCTTGCGCGCTTGCGAACGCACATACGATAACGAGCAGAACTGTGCTTAGTCTCTTCATGAACCCCTCTTTGGCTGAATGCTGATTGCTGATGGCTGAATGCTCTTTTAATCCGCCCCGCGGATTAATTTTTAGAATCTCAACCCGGTTTGTAAACAGGGACATTTTCTCCCGGATGAAAAATCTGCGCCGGCGAAGCGTTGCTGACCCCTGCCAGCCTGCGGTTCAACTCTTCCACGTCAGCCTTGGACCAGCTTACCGACGCGAGTTCAATCTCTCCCTCGGGAGAAATCAGAAATACCGTAGGGACGTTGGTCAAACCATAGGCATTCGAAACCGGATATTTGCCCGCAGGATCGAGCAGCACCGGAAAGCTCACGCCATACTCCCGATTGAAGGCCTTCGTGTCCGCTGCGTTGTTCTGTGATACGCCGACGAACGTGAACTTGCCGCTCTTCTCATAGGCTTTGAAAACGCGATCCAGATAAGGGAAGGCCATCTGGCATACCGGACAGTTCACTTTGAAAAATGCGGCTACAACCGGCCCCTTTTTCCGCGCCTCTTGGAGCGAGAATTTGCTTCCATCAACCAATTGCAGTTCGATCTCCGGCGCCTGTACGCCGGCTTCAAGTGCAGGCATGATGACTCCTTCAAACGTGAATCTTCTATTGTAGATAAATCTGCGTTGTGAAGAAAATCCACCGGGCAGAGGTTTACGGGGCTTTCGGTGAAGGCGCGCCCGCCGTGCATGGCCCATTGTGATTGTCTGCGAGCTCTCTTGCCGCGCGGCCATGCTCGTCGTGATTGCCGGCGAAACAACTCTGCGACTTCTGCGATCCTCCCTCAAAAGCGATCTTCAATCCGGCAGCAATCTGGTTTGATTGAAACATGTTGTTGCGATTGGCCGGCGCAGTTCGGCTTCCCGAGTAGCTCCTGATCGCGGTGGACTTCGCCGCCGCAGGGTTCTCTGCCAATATGGTGTTCCCCATCACCAGCGCGCCGGTCACATTCCCACGAAAGACGATCCCCACCAGGCCCGCCTTATCCAGCTGCACAACATTGTTCAGGATTTTGAAGTTGGTAAATTTCTGCTCGCCGCCCACCACGATCCCGAATTGCCGCGGATGAATAATGTGGTTCGACTCCAGGCGCACACCGTCGTTGTCCCAGCTATCAATGTTGACGCCGTAACCCGCGTCAATTGCGGTGTTGTCATGAAAATAGACTTCGCCCATCTTCCATCCGCCGTATCCAATGGGGACGCTCTGCACCAGAGAATGCCGCACCTCGCCCAGAGCGTTGGCTACCACGATGCCGCAGCCGGTCTGGCCGTAAGCCTGCTTCATCGTGACGTTCTCAATCAGGTTGCCGCTGTTCTGTGCAGGCGAAGCATTATGCATGGAGATAATCATGATGTGAAAGGCTTCCCACTTGATGTCGATCCCGCCGATCTCGCCCGCAGTGTTGGTCACGCTCACATCATGAATTCTGTGCCCGCCACGGTCGGAGCGCAGGCGAATGGCCTCCAGCGTAAGCGCCGTGATTCCGTTCTGTCGCGCCCGCGACTTCAGCTCCGGATAGTTCGCGTCAATGGCCAGATCTGAAATCTCAATGTTGGCAACATCGTCGGCGTTGGTGCCAAGCACCAGCCCTGTGCCTGTGTTCAGAGGAAAGTTCAGCGGGTTCTTGCCCTCGGTGACGGGCAGATAGTTGCTGAGCTTTAGCGTGGTCCTGTCCTGGCCCGCGCCATGCACCTTCCAGCCATTGCCGATGGTGAAACCCGCCGGGTTCGTATGCGGAATGCCAATAACGTAGTCGTAATTCCCCTGGGTGGAAAACGTGCCCGGCCCCATGCAGACGATCAGGTTCTCTGTCTTGGCCACGGGCTTACCGGAATTTCCCGCGGCACAGCCTTCGCTGTAGCAACGCAGAATCGTGTCAAAAGCCGCGGCCGAGCTGCCGTCGCGGGCGTCGCCGGCGGAGCGGCCCGAACCGTCGTTGCCGTTGCGCAATGCGATATAAACACGGCTGGCGCCTTTGGGGGCTGCAGGAGCTGAGCAATCGGCTGAAGGAGACGACCAGCGGGCCTGGCTCTGCATCGCCGGGTTACCCACGTCGCTTCCTTTGCTGCTGCATTGCGCCCATTCGCCGGCGATCATCACAACCGACAGTAGAAAGAGCAGGGCATTTAGCTTAGGCATTGGTAATCCTCTCCAGGATCTTGCGCGCCAGCCCAGTCAACGGAAGCCTCTTTGCTCCGGACAGTGCAACCCATCGGCCACCACCTTTCTTGCTGGTGATTTGATGCACGAAGACCGTGTAGTCAGTCGTCGTGATGGAATGCTTTAGCTTGAGTAGTGGAGCGGACCGGGTGTTTCCGCCCGTTTTTACAGGCGGGAATTCCCACATGCCCGGCATCAGTGAACTGCTGAGTGGCCGCTGTTGCAGCAACACACTTCCGTTGCGCAGGCAGAACGCATACCTGACCACAGCCTTGCTGCGTGCCTCTCGCTTGCGCCTGGCTTCAGGGCCGCGTGAAGCGCAGAGATCGACCACCGGACACGCCTGGCACAGCGGCTTGCCGGGCAAACACACAGTTGCGCCTAGCTCCATCATGGCCTGGTTGAAGTCGCCGGGAGAGTTTCGATCCAGCAACGATTCCGCGTGCTGCCAGTATTGCGTTTCATTGAATGACCTTCCGGTAAAACGCTCAAGCACGCGCTTCACGTTGCCATCGACGACGGCTACAGGCTCGCCAAAGGCAATGCTGGCAACCGCATTTGCTGTATAGCGGCCGATGCCGGGCAGTTCGCGTAGCGATTCTGCCGACTGCGGAAACCCTCCGGCCTTGGTAATTTCTCTGGCCGCGGCGTGCAGATTGCGCGCCCTGCGGTAATATCCCAGGCCGCTCCATGCCGCCAGCACGGTTTGTTCCCTGGCCCGGGCCAGCTTTTTGACCGTCGGAAACTGCGCAACAAATTTTTTGTAGCGACCTTCCACCACCGCCACGCGGGTCTGCTGCAGCATGATCTCTGAAACCAGAATGCGGTAGGGATCGCTTTCGCCGCGCCAGGGCAGCGTGCGCTGATGTTTGCCATACCACCCGAGCAGCAGCCGGCGAAACTGATGGTAGGCGCCCCGATGTACGGAATCGACCGGCTGATCCATGTTGAAGAGGATTGTAGCTTATGCCGGCGAAAGATGGCGCCGAACCCCTTAGTTGTTCTTGACTGGGGTAAGCGAGGTGGCGGTCACAAACCAGTGCACCTTGATCTGCTGCCAGACCGAAACCACGCGCAGCGGGCCGCCGCCCGGCGATTGAAGAATATAGGTGATCTTCATATCCGTGCCTTCGGGTTGCACGTTGATATCGCCCATCGAAAACTGGGCGCCCGGCGAGTCCTTCCAGTAGGCAAGCCAGCTTTCGCGGTCAAACACCTTCCCCTCGCCATTTACGCCGATAAACGTCGGTGAAAGATGCCGTTCAAAATTGGCCCAGTCTTTTTTCTCGACGGCTTCCCACATCAGGCGCTCATGTTGTTCAGCGCCAGTGGCGTTGGGCCACACAGCATGCTTGGGCGGTCCGGCACAGCCGGTGAGCAGAACCGTGATGATCAAAGCGCTGACAAATCTCATGGAAAAATTTAACCACAGAGGCCGCAGAGGACACAGAGAATTTCATCGCCGCTGCGAAACGAAAAAAATTAGCGCTGAAACTTCGTTCCAAATATTTGAGGGTCACACCGGATAAGCCCTTTGTGACCCTCTGTGTCTTCTCTGGTTGAAGTTCCTAGTCTCCGAAAACTTCTTCCTTCTTCTCGTCAGCCACTTCCGCTTTGGGCGTTGCCGGTGAAATCGATCCCAATGGGACAAAACCACCCTGCGGCTTAGCCTCTTTCAGGATGTGCTCGCGATAGAGCGCTTCCATGCGTGCGTTGTCCGCGCTCTTCTTGAGCTTCTCATCGCGGGCGCGAAGCTTCTCTTCACGGGCCGTCTTGGCGATACCCAGATCGTCCAGCGTATGGTTGCGCTCCGCGTGCACGTGCGCGTCATTCAGCTTGAGCTTGTGTGCGCTCTCATTGAGTCCCACGGCCTTGCCGCCGGCAAAGATCTCATGCCGGCCGTGCTCGTCATACCACTTGGTGAGCGTAGCCGTCATATGCATCTTCTCAATGATGTTGCGCCAGCCCACACCGGTGTTGTAAGCGCAGAAGCTGATCTCGCCTTCCTGCGTGGCGTAGGGAATGATGCACTGCTCGGTGCGGCGGAAGTCATAGTTGTAGAGGTCCTGGAACCACATGCCGGCAATGAACAGGAAATTCCAGCGATCGGTACGGCGCTTCTTGATGTCATCAACCGTACGGTCGCCGGCGACGCTGCCGTATTTCTTGTCCGCTTTCTTGGTCGCGCCAAACGTCTTGTCGAACTTCTTGAGCAGGTCGATCAGCTTGAAGTGCTTGGGCGCCTGGAACGGATCGTAATTCTTCGCCAGCGCCAGCGCCATGCCGAAGACTGACAGGAACCTGCCGCGGCCGGCGTCATTCACCTTGGCTACGTCCTTGGCGATGTTGTCGCCATTGAGGAACGCGGTAACCGGAACTGCTTCTTTCGTTTCTTTATCGATCATCACCGCCATGCCGACGCCGCAGTTCGGGTGGCATCCGCAGCTCAGCTGTCCCCAATCCGCGCTGGGACCGTGAATCAGGTCGGCCCAGTCAGAGAACGTGGACATGAAGGAGATCGGGAACCAGTCGCGTTTTGGCTCGCCCAGCCCGGTCTGTTTTTTCACGTCGTGCGCCAGATGGCTCAGCGTGTAGCGCTGTGCCTGGCGGCGCTCGTCGGTGATCTCTTCATCGCGGCCGGTAAACGAAACCGGCTGGAAACTCAGGAAGCTGATGGTCTTGGGATTATCCAGCGCAAACTGGATGATGCGTCCCACCTGTTCATTGTTGATGCCGTTCACAATCGTTGTAACCGGAACGATATCAACGCCGTTTTCGTGCAGGTTGTGGATGGCGCGCAGCTTTACGTCAAACAGGTTGCCGACCTGGCGATGCGAATTGGCAGCGTTGCCGATACCGTCAAACTGCAGGTAGGCATAGCGCAGGCCTGCTTCGGCAGCCTGGCGGCAGAACTCGGGCGACTTCGCGAATTCAATTCCGTTGGTCGCTGCCTGCACCGAGTTGTAACCAACCTGGCGGGCATAGCGCACGGCGTCAAGGAAGTACGGTGAGAGCGTCGGCTCACCACCGGAGAACTGGACCGACATCTGCCGGCGCGGCTTGATGGAGATCGCATTATCCAGCATGGTCTTGATCTCTTCCCACGTCAGCTCATGGACGAAGCCAACCTGGTTGGCATCCATGAAACATGGATCGCACATCATGTTGCAGCGGTTGGTCAGATCGATCGTCAAAACCGAGCCGCGGCCATGCTTCACCGTGCTGGTGCCGTGGTTATGCAGCTTTTCGTCGTTGTGGGCCCGGATATCGCGGCCAGGAAAAACGTCTTCCAGATGCTTAAAGAATTCAACGTCGACGGCCATCACATCTTCAAAGTGCCCGTGCAGGGGGCAATCCTTCACCATCAGAATCTTGCCGTCACGCTCGATGATGGTGGCTTTGATCTCGCCAACTTTTTCGTTGAGCAAAATTTCGTGCGGCAATTTGCCGTCAACAATCTGCTGCCGGATTTCCGGCACGCACTTGGGGCAAAGCGAATCTGTGGAGCGCGGCCAGCCGAGCGGCGGCTTGGTTTTCTCCCACGATTTCAGCATCGGCTTGTCTGACCACTTGGGCGTGAACGCCGGCCTGGGCTTGATGCTGTTGACTTTCTCAAACACGGCCCATGCGCCTTTCGCGGCGTAGGTCAAAGCTTTCTCTGCATACTTTACCGGCTTGTGCATTCGTTGTGCCTCTCCTTGCGCCCGCTCCGGACGCCCTCTTCCAAGCTATGACACACAAATAAAATGGGATATCGGTTTCGAGATTATATTAACCGCCCCGGCCCGTTGTGATTAAGAAGGTTTCCGTGAACGGGTGTAAATCATGGTTCAGCGGTGGTCTTCCGCATTAAACGGGGCCGGTAAAACATCGCTAAATCATTGGATTTAAACGGACAAACCTAGTTCACGCGAAATTCTCCGGACCTGGAAGTGCCAGCATTTTCGTGCCCCGGTTTGTTATGCTGTTGACCTTCTCCAATTGAGTTGCCATGGCAGATTTCTTACGCGAGAGTGTGAGCTATCTTTGGATCGGTCTCTGGACGTTCTGGCTGATCAGCGCACGTACCGCCAAGCGGAGCGTACAAAGACAGTCGCGAAGCTCGCGCTTTGCGCAAAACTTCCCCGTCATTCTCGGGTACTTCCTGCTCTTTGGCCGCCGCATTTGGCCGCACTGGCTGCACTACAGGTTTTTTCCTGAATCCGACATTGCTCTCGAATGGCTTGGTCTGGTTCTTACCGTGGCCGGCATTGCCTTTGCTATCTGGGCGCGCTTGCGCATCGGCAAGAACTGGAGCAGCGCGGTCACCATTAAAGAACAGCACGAACTGATTCAGACGGGGCCTTATCGTCTTGTCCGCCACCCCATCTATTTCGGGTTGCTGCTGGCCTTCCTGGGAACGGCAATCGTCCATGGCGAGGTGCGCGGTCTTATTGGTTTTCTGCTGGCGGTGATTGGCTGGGGATTCAAACTGCGCATGGAAGAGTCATTCATGATTCAGCAGTTCGGCATGGCCTACCTGGATTACAAACAGCGCGTGAAAGCGCTAGTCCCTTTCGTAGTCTAGTCCACCCATTGCGAGTGAA
Organism: Candidatus Angelobacter sp.; assembly: GCA_036557225.1. Lineage (GTDB taxonomy): Bacteria > Acidobacteriota > Terriglobia > Terriglobales > Acidobacteriaceae > Angelobacter. The sequence continues at coordinate 770 of DATBHX010000054.1, read as the reverse complement.
ACCCGGAAGACGAATTGAAGACGCCAGGAACCCTCTAAATCACTGGTTCTAAATTGCATTTAGCTGCTTTACAAACAGCCATTTTCGGGATATTTTCCAACTACTCAGATGAGTACGTAAGCCACTAGTAAACAGGCCCCCTTTTTCAAGTTAGTAGCGCTTTCGGTTTCCCCATATCGACTTCCGGGATGAATTCTGATCTTGGCTACAGACACTTCAGACCAAGAAGAAATAGAGGATTGCGAATGAGGAGTTCGTCTTTGCGGTTCGTTCCACTGGCTTGTATCTGCTTTCTCCTGCTCTCCACCGTAGCTGCATTTGCTGATAACCGTACGGAGTGGTCCAAGGGCGACCACGCCAAAACGATTCCGCTTCGCGATATGCCCCGCATTCAGGTGGAAAAAGAAGGGCACCGTGAAAAACCCATCCGCCTGCTTGTCCCCGCAACGCCAACGGGCGCGCCTGACACCGCTTTGCAGACGTCCGCCGCCTCAGCGCCGAGCGTTGGCAACGTGAACAGCTTTGACGGTGTCGGCCAGGGAGCATTCGGCTTTACCCCCAACGCAGCTCCACCGGATACGAATGGAGCTGTCGGCGCTACGCAGTTTGTTCAGTGGGTCAATGAATCGTTCGCGGTGTTTTCCAAGGCAGGTGCGTTGCTCGCCGGTCCCACTGCCGGCAACACGCTGTTTCAGGCGCTGGGTGCGACGCATCCCTGCGCTGTGCACAATGACGGCGATCCCATCGCGCAATATGACAAGCTGGCCAAT
>DATBHX010000053.1:0-113415 GCA_036557225.1 Candidatus Angelobacter sp. | reverse complement strand
ATTATTTTTTCTGTTGCGAGGATCGTGGTGAAAAATTCATCTCCGATTCATCTACGCACATGATCGTGTGCAAAGCGTCAAAAGGCGCGGCTCGCGTGCGCTTGCTCACACAACATTACGTTTTTCCACATTCTTTTTCACCAATCTGTTGAAAACCGGGAGGAAGAAATGGAATAGGATTTGCCATGCCTAGAGTGAGGCTTGAAAATCTGCCGCTGCGCTCGCATATTCTTTTCTCTGAAAGACAATGCAATCACGACTGGCGGCCCGCGCATACGCTAGAATGACATTACCCCTTGGGACTCAATGCCGCGCAAAAACAAAAGACAACGCAGGAACTTGACACCTTCTCGACGCAAAGCCAAACGTGCAAAAAATAAGCCGTCGAAGACCGCTGCTTCCAGGAACAAAAAAAATAAGACGATAGTTGCGGCGGTCCTGGACTCCCAGAAGCTGCAAGACCTCTACGCGGCGATGCTGCGTGCCCACCTTCTGCAGAAGTGGGCGAAGGACATTCTGCCTGCCAGCCAGGAAGAGTCAAGCCAACTCGAGAATGGACGCGAGGCTGTGCTGGCTGGGGCCATCGCACACATGCTTCCCGGCGATTCCCTTGCAGCCGTGCAGGATGAGTTTCTGGCCAGCTTTGTCAGAGGCCTGCCTCTTACATCGATTGTTGAACAGATCGTTGCGGGAGATTCACAACCATCCGCTGGGACAGAGCGAAATCGTACGCGAACTCACGCACTGAACACCTTACAGCGCGGCGTGGCGCTGGGAGTTGAGAGCAAGGGAAAACCGCTGGCAGTTTTGTGTTACTTCGGAGAACACGCGTCTGCCGCTTACGACACTCTTAACCTCGCGGCAAAAGACAAGCTTCCATTGGTTTGTGTAGCCGAGGCAAAGTTATCCGGCGCTGAGGACCAAAATGCCAGTGCGTCGTCGGCTCACGGTGCACGCAACTTTCCGCAAATCACGGTGGATGGCAACGATGTAGTCGCAATCTTTCGCGTCGCGCAGGAAGCAGTTCGCCGTGCTCGCTCGGGGCATGGCCCTTCCTTGATCGAATGCCTTTTCTCCGAAGAAAAGTCTGCGCCTGGAAGGACTGATCAAAGCCCAGGCACGCTTGCATTCATGCAAGCGTATCTGCAACGCCGAAGCCTTTGGTCAGACGAATGGCAGCAGAAAATCGTCCGCGAATTTCAGCAGGAACTGGACGCAGCCATTGCTAACGCGCCAAATGCGCACGGCAAGCTTGATCGCGTGAGTGCTCCGGATCGTTCCTCCACACGCTCGCCGCAGCGGCTTGAGCTATCGTAAAAGCTGCCTGTGCACGCGCACCAGCCGCAGCGTTTCTTCGTGGAAATTGTGGGGAATTCGCGTCATACTATAGAGATATGAATGCCAAACCTGCCGCAGCCATAGAACCTGATTATGAAGAAATAATGGAATGGATTGAGGCCTTTGACGAGGTCGTGGACGAGGAAGGGCCTGGTCAAGGGACCCGCTTGCTTGATGCGCTTACCAAGCGCGCGCGCCAGTCCGGCGTAGACGTGCCCGTTCAGCTCAACACCCCTTATATCAATACGATCCCTGTGGAGGAAGAAGTTCCCTATCCCGGCGACCGCGCCATGGAACGCCGCATTAAGAGCTTCATTCGCTGGAACGCCATGGCCATGGTCCATCGCCAGAACAAGAAAGATGCCGGTATCGGCGGTCATATTTCTACTTATTCTTCTTTGGCAACACTTCTTGAAGTCGGCTACAACCATTTTTTCCATGCGACCCATGGCGATCAGCCAGGCGATTTTGTTTACTTTCAGGGCCATGCTTCACCAGGCGTCTACGCACGCGCTTTTCTTGAAGGACGTATCTCGCAGGAGCAAGTCGAAAACTACCGGCACGAACTGCGCGATACGCCAGGGCTTTCCTCCTATCCGCACCCCTGGCTCATGCCGACTTTCTGGCGCTTCCCTACTGTCTCGATGGGACTCGGCCCGCTGAACGCAATCTATCAGGCACGATTCATGCGCTATCTGGAGAATCGAGGGCTGATCAAGCAAACGCCGCGCAAAGTATGGGCCTTTGTCGGCGATGGAGAAACGGACGAGCCAGAAGTTCTGGGCTCGCAGCTCACGCTGGCGTCACGCGAAAAGCTCGACAACCTGATCTTTGTCGTGAACTGCAACCTGCAGCGCCTGGACGGCCCGGTGCGCGGCAACGGCAAGATCATCAACGAACTGGAATCGGCCTTCCGCGGCACCGGCTGGAACGTGATCAAAGTAATATGGGGCTCCGGCTGGGATGACCTTTTGGCCCGTGACCACTCCGGCATGCTGCTCAAGCGTATGGAAGAGTGCGTTGACGGCGAGTACCAGGCCTTCAAAGCGAAAGACGGCGCTTATGTGCGCAAGGAATTCTTCGGCAAGTATCCGGAGACCGCAGCGCTCGTCGCCGGCTGGACAGACGAGCAAATCTTCGGCCTGCAGCGCGGCGGCCTTGATCCGCAAAAGGTTTACAACGCATACAAGCGCGCGATTGAGCACAAAGGCGGACCCACCGTCATTCTGGCCAAGACCATCAAAGGTTACGGGCTGGGATCGGCGCAGGCCCGCAACGCCACTCACCAGGAAAAGAAGATGTCCGACGAGGCGCTTACGGCGTTCCGCTCGCGCTTTGAAATTCCTATCCCGGACAAGGCCGCGAAAGAAGGCTTGCCGTATCGCCCAGCAGATGACAGCCCGGAAATTCAGTACATGAAGCAGCGACGCGAGGAACTGGGCGGTTTCATGCCTGTGCGTGACGGCCATGTACGTGGGTTTGAAGCGCCGGCGCTGGAGACGTTCAAGGAATCACTGGAAGGATCAAAAGGCCGCGCGGTTTCCACGACCATGGGATTCGTCAGCATGCTGCGCAACCTGATGAAAGATCCTCACGTCGGCAAGATGGTGGTTCCGATTATTCCTGACGAAGCACGCACCTTCGGTATGGAGTCGATCATCCGGCAGGTGGGCATCTACGCCAGCCAGGGCCAGCTCTACAAACCGCATGATGTCGATATGCTGCTCTACTACCGCGAAGCCAAGGACGGACAGATTCTGGAAGAAGGCATTACTGAAGCCGGCTCCATGGCAACCATGACGGCCGCGGGCACTGCTTACAGCAACTATCGCGTGCCTATGATTCCCTTCTTCACCTATTACTCCATGTTCGGCTTCCAGCGCGTAGGCGATCTCATCTGGGCATTCGCCGACGCGCGGGGCAAAGGCTTCCTCATGGGCGGGACAGCCGGTCGCACTACGCTGGCCGGCGAAGGCCTGCAACACCAGGACGGCCACAGCACCATGGTTGCCACCAGCGTACCTACGTGCGCGGTCTACGATCCAGCCTATGTGTACGAAATTGCCGTTATCGTGCAGGACGGAATTCGCCGGATGTATCAGGAAGGCGAAGACCGCTTCTACTACATCATGATTTATAACGAAGACTATCCGATGCCGGAGATGCCCAAAGGCTCTGAAGAAGGCATCATCAAAGGCATTTACAAATTCAAGGCCGCAGAAGGCAAGACGGCGGACGTGCATCTGTTCGGCAGCGGTCCAATCCTGAATGAAGCCCTGAGCGCGCAGGCGCTGCTGGCGGAAAAATACGGTGTCCAGGCCGATGTGTGGAGCGTAACCAGCTATAACGAGCTGCGCCGTGAAGCACTGGCTGTGGAGCGCTGGAACCGCTTGCATCCCACGGAGAAAGCAAAACAGCCGTATATCGTTTCGGCTCTTGAGAAAGCAAAAGCCCAGGGGCCGATCATTGCCGCCTCCGACTACATGAAGGCCATCCCTGATCAGCTGGCGCCGTGGTTGGGTACGCGCCTGGTCACGCTAGGCACAGATGGCTTCGGCCGCAGCGACAACCGCGCTCATCTACGCCGGCACTTCGAGATCAATGCCGAATCCATTGCTACCGCAGCGCTTTCACGCCTGGCTCGCGAGGGCAAGTTCGACGCCAAGAAGGCACAGAAAGCATTTGCTGAGCTTGGGGTGGATACGGAAAAGGGCGATCCGGCGCGGGCGTAAGCAAGATCCTTGTTCCCAAGGCCCCGACTATCTAGTCGGGGCTTGTTCTTGCGCCAGATCCGTTCCGATTTTCTGCAAATTATCAAAAAATTAACCGTCCTTCTGAAAGCAGTTAACAAGTTTATTTACAGTCCCTTACGATTGTTCTGCCAATCCTTCAGCTGCCGATATGAGCGCGGTACACTCATATTCTGTCTTGACAGTATCAGTTATTCTACCTATAATTAGCACTCGATAGGAATGAGTGCTAGCAGCTACATTCCTCTCAACCTCGAAAGACAGCCTTAGTAAAATCCCACATTTCTAGACAAGCTTTTGAAAGGAGCAGTCGCATGGCACAGAAGTTGACCCCGTTACACGACCGTGTTGTCGTTCGCCGGCACCAGGAGACAGAAACTATCCGTGGCGGCATCATCATCCCCGATACGGCCAAAGAGAAACCCCAGGAAGGCATCATCGTGGCAGTTGGAACCGGCCGGTATGACAAAGGCCAGCTCGTTCCCCTGGCCGTAAAAGAAGGCGATCGGGTGCTTTTCGGCAAGTATTCCGGATCAGAAATCAAGATCGACGGCGAAGAGCTGCTGATCATGAAGGAAGACGAGATCCTCGGCATCATCACCGGCGCAGCCAAGGGCTATGAGAAGCCTGAGAAAGCCGGCGCGGCAAAGCGGTAGAAAAGCAATTAGCAATTAGTGAATAGCAATTAGCCTCGAATTTGCCAATTGCCAGCTGCTAATTGCTTACCAGCCAAAAACAAAACCTCAGGAATATCCACACCGCAGAAGCGGGAAGAATTTTGATAGGAGACAGAAGCAATGGCAAAAGTAATTGTGCACGGTGAAGACTCACGCCAGGCGATCCTGCGCGGAGTCAATGTACTGGCAGACGCAGTGAAAGTGACGCTGGGCCCGCGCGGCCGCAACGTCGTCATCAACAAGAAGTTTGGCTCCCCGGTCATCACCAAAGACGGCGTGACCGTAGCCAAGGAAATCGAGCTGGGCGATCACCTGGAGAACATGGGCGCGCAGATGGTGCGTGAAGTCGCCAGCAAAACCAGCGACGTAGCCGGTGACGGCACCACCACCGCGACGGTCCTGGCCCAGGCCATCTATCGTGACGGCGTAAAGACGGTTGCTGCCGGAGCCAATCCCATGGCCCTGAAGCGCGGCATTGAGCGCGCAGTCAACACGATTTGCGGCACCATCAACAAGGACGGCGAACGCAGCAAGGGCTTCCTGGACAGCCTTTCCAAGCCGGTCAGCGGCGACATGATCGCCCAGGTTGGCACCATCTCCGCCAATAACGACGAAACTATTGGACGCATCATTGCTGAAGCCATGAAGAAGGTCGGCAAAGACGGCGTGATCACGGTGGAAGAGTCCCGCACCATGGAGACGAGCCTGGAAGTGGTCGAGGGCATGCAGTTTGACCGCGGCTATCTCTCACCCTACTTCGTGACCGATCCCGAGCGCATGGAAGCCATTCTGGACGACGCGCTCATCCTCATCAACGAAAAGAAGATCAGCACCATGAAGGACCTGCTCCCGATTCTGGAACAGGTGGCCAAGCAGGGCCGTCCGCTGCTCATCATCGCGGAAGACGTCGACGGTGAAGCGCTGGCAACTCTGGTGGTCAACAAGCTCCGTGGCACGCTGCAGGTTTGCGCAGTGAAAGCTCCGGGCTTCGGCGACCGCCGCAAGGCCATGCTGCAGGACATCGCGATCCTGACCGGTGGCAAGGCGATTACGGAAGATCTCGGCATCAAGCTGGAGAACATCGAACTGGCCGACCTGGGCCGCGCCAAGAAGATCACGATCGATAAGGACAACACCACGATCGTGGAAGGCAAAGGCAAGGGCACTGAGATCGAAGGCCGGGTGCGTGAGATCCGCAGCCAGGCCGAAAAAGCCACCAGCGACTACGACCGCGAGAAGCTGCAGGAGCGGTTGGCCAAACTGGTCGGCGGCGTAGCGGTGATCAAAGTCGGCGCCGCGACGGAAACCGAAATGAAGGAAAAGAAAGCCCGCGTGGAAGATGCGATGCACGCGACGCGCGCTGCCGTGGAAGAAGGCATCGTCCCCGGCGGAGGCGTTGCCCTGGTTCGCTGCGCTGCCGCGCTCGATGAACTCAAGTTCAAGAATGACGATGAGGAAACCGGCGCTGAGATCGTAAAGCGCGCCCTGGAAGAGCCGTTGCGCCAGATCGTGGCCAACTCCGGCGAAGAGGGTGCAATCGTGGTGGGCAAGATCCGCGATTCCAAGGACGCCAACTTCGGCTACAACGCCCAGTCCGACAAGTTCGAGGACCTGGTGAAAGCCGGCGTGATCGATCCCACCAAGGTGACCCGTACGGCCCTGCAGAACGCGGCTTCCATCGCCGCGCTCATGCTGACCACCGAAGCTCTGGTCTCCGACGTTCCGGAAGACAAGAAAGCTCCGGCCGGCGGCGGCGAGCACGGCGGCTATCCGGGAATGTAATTTGACGTAAGCTGTACGCTCCAAACAAGCAGCCCCCGCAGAAGTGCGGGGGCTTTTTTTGCGCCAAATGCGTTATCGGCGGTTACATCATCATTACATCGATGTGACCCACAGGTTTGGAAAACGCTATGATCAGTCCCACAAGACCGAGGCTGGCCATGAACGCAAACCCGAGAAACGTGAAAAACTTGAGCACCACCGGAACACGGCTCCCCGGGTAGTACTGTTTATGCAGGTGAATCATCTTGTAATAGTTCCAGCTAAGCCGCGGATATTTGACGCCTAATCCCTCAGGGAGGCGATGCCGCAGGTCGTGGAGAATAATCTCGTAACAAAGCTGAGCTACCGTCATACTCAGAACTGCTGGAACAAATAAAGCGCTGAATAAAAGCAGACCTATCGACACAGGCTCTCTTCAAGATACTCGCCAAATCTACCATATTTGTTGAAGCAAATCGCGTAGTATGCAGTTCGAACTTTAGTTCTATCTGATTATGGCTATCTACGGTAGGCTGGCTTCGGCATTGATGGAAGCTCAGTTGTGATGCTGAGATATTTCTTGCAAGCCGCCGGCAACAAAAAAACCGCACCGGCCGAAGCCGGTGCGGCTGATTTCTTACGACCCAACGACTAGAACTGAACCTTAAGAGCAAGTTGCAGTTGCCGTGACGACCCAGAATCGCCGGTGGGGAAGCGCGTGGAGCTGATCACGCCTACCGCACCAATCGTGCCGCTGGGCTGTCCATAGTTGGGATGGTTAAGCAGATCGAATGCGTCAGCGCGCAGCTGAACATTTACCCGCTCAGTGACCTTCGTGTTCTTGAAGAGGGCCAGGTCAAGATCGGTGAATCCCGGTCCAACAAAGGCGTTGCGTCCGACGATTCCCAACTGGCCAACCGGTGGCGCGACGAATACTGCCGGATTCGCGAACCAATTGGCTAGCGGGTTGCCGGTAACCTGAGGTGTTCCGCTCAAATCCGCCCGCACCGTGTTGGCTACGCCGGTAATGGCGCTGGAGGAAGAAACGATGTTAAACGGATTGCCGCTCTGCACGCTGAAGATCGGTGCAATCGCCCAGCCATTGACAAAGTAACGGTTGCCTTTGAACGGCAGGTCGTAGATGGCATTGACCACAAAGCGGTGACGAGCATCGAAATCAGAGCTTCCGACGCTGGTAAAGATATCGTTGCTGTCCTGCACAACGATTCCCTGATTGTTGCGCGAGTTCTCATCAATCGAATGCGACCAGGTGTAGGAAGCATTGAACTGTAAGCCCCTCGACAACTTCTTGTTGGCCGTAACCCACAGCGCGTCATATCTGGAGGTGCCGCTGCTGTCACGTTCGGTGATGCTGTTGGCCAGGGTTACCGGTGTTACCGCGCCATCTGCCGAACCCAGGATCGGGCTGGCCAGAGAGAGGCTCACGAACGGCCGGCTCGCGGCGTTGTTGAGAATGCCGAACTGGTTGAGATTCCGGTCGATTTCCAGGTGCGTGCCCTTGCTGCCGAAATATCCAACCATGAGACCCAGGCTGCGTCCAATCTGGTGTTCCAGGTTCAGGTTCCAGGACTGGACGTTCGCATTCTTGAAGTTCGGATTCACGAAGACCGGCGCAACACTGGCAGGAATGCCGTTAAACGCCGTGGTCAACCCGGCAAGAGAGCTGGCAGCCACGCTGATCGGCAGGGCCAGTTTGGGGTTCGAAGTTAATCCGGTTACAACACCGGTGATCGGCTGATCAACCTGGAAACCATAACCGCCGCGCAGTACTGTGTCCTGGAAGATATTCCAGGCAAAGCCGACGCGAGGCTGAAAGTTCTTGTTGTTTTGCGCGTAAGGCGAGTCGGTAGGAACAATGGTGCTGGTGGCTGTGCCCACAACCGGAACCAGGGCGCGATAGCGATTGAGTGCCTCGCTCGGCGTCATGTTCCAGGAGTAACGAAGCCCCAGTTCAGCGGTCAGCTTTGAAGTGACCTTCCAGCTATCCATGCCGAAGAAGTCCAGCGCACCAACGTTGATGCGGTTCGCAACGTTGCCCACAGTCCGTGCTGCACCAGTCACAGTTCCCGCAGCCAGGGTGGCTGATGTGAAGGTCAGCGATCCCGGATCGCCATTGAAGTTGTCGTTGCGGAAATCACGGATTTCGCCGCCTAACTTGAGCGAGTGATGGCCGTGAACATAGCTCACGGTGTCAGCAGCTTCCAATGCAGTATCACCACGGCCTTGCGGGAAGGCCCGTTCGTCGCCGAAGGTCAAACCGGGTATGTCGGAGACGGAGATGGTCGGCATGAACTGCTCATTGGGACCGAGAGTTGCCGCCAATCCCAGAGAGCCGGGATCGGTGGTGTTTTGCGGCGTGAAGAGAATGTGAATTCTGTTCGCACCGATGCGGGCTTCGTTTACCGTGTTCGCGTTGAAAACGTGCGTCTCACCCAAGGTGAACACCTGGCGATGTCCTTCACGGGTGTCGCCGAATCCGGGGATGTTTGCGCCCTGGGTCGGTTCACCGCGGAAGTCAGCCTGATAAACGTAGTAGCCGTGCAGCGTGTCTTTGTCGTTGAAGGTGTGGTTGATGTCAGCCGTTCCCTGGTCGATGTTCACCGGCGCTGTAGCTGAACCGATGAAGCCGTTGGGTACGGGGCTGCTGCCGATCGTGGTGTTGGCTACCGGAATCAAACCCAGAATCGCATTGGAAATCGGGTTTCCGCCTGTTACCACTGCAGCCCGCTGTGCTGCCGTCAGCACGTTGCTGCTGGTGGTGAGCCCCTGGCGATGACGCAAACCTTCATAGCTTAGGAAGAAGTAGGTTTTGCCTTTCTTGATGGGGCCGCCAAAGTCGGCGCCGAACTGATTGCGCTTGAACGGGGACATCGGGTTCGGCGCGCCAGTTGAGGTGGTAATGCGATTGAAGGCGTTGCGCGCATCGAAGAAATTGTTACGCAGGTAGTCGTACACTTCACCGTGGAACTCATTGGTCCCCGAGCGCGTGGCGATGTTCACGATAGAGCCGGAGTTACGGCCAAATTCAGCGCTGTAGGTGGAGTTATCAATCTTGAATTCAGAAATCGTGTTGATCGTGGGCTGGAAGGTAACCTGGTTTTGCACCATGTCACTCAGGTTGATGCCGTTGATCATGAAGTTGATGGCGTCTTCACGGGCGCCGGCGCTGTTAAAAGCGAACGATCCCTGGCCGCGAAGAGGGGCCGTCAGGAAGCCGTTTTGCGGCGGTGTAACCGTTCCCGGGATGAGAAGCGCCAGGTCAACGAAATGCCGGCCGTTCAGCGGAATTTCCTGTACCGTGCGTTGATTAATCGTCTGTCCAACGGTCATGGTGGTGGCTTCAATGACCGGCGCAGTGGCTTCAACTGTCACCACTTCACTTGTGCTGGCTACTTTCAAGCCAAAGTTCTGTGCCGAGTTGCTGCTCACTTCCAGAACTACGTTGTTTGCAATCTGCGATTCAAACCCATTCATCTGGACCTGAATGTTGTATTTTCCCGGTGGTAACGCAGCAACTTCGTAATAGCCGCTGGCGTCGGTCTGGGTGGCTCTTTCAATCGCCAGGTCTGCGTTCTTGACCATAACCTTGGCTCCGACGACAGCAGCGCCACTTTGATCGGTTACAGTTCCCAATATTTTCGCGGTGTTTTGGGCAGATGCCGCTGTTGCAAAGGTCAATAGCAACAGCGTCAGCAGCCATGCGGAAAAGGCTCGCTTTCTTAACATCTCATCTCCCTCCTAAGGAAACGGCAATGGTATGCACAGAGAACGATTACTTGAACTATAGAAATCTAAGTTTGATCGCTGTTCAGCCTAATAGTCTTCAATCGATGTCGAGCGCCAAGCTTATATTATGTGGTGCACTCCAAGTTCCATTCCTAATAGGTAGCAACAGATTGATATTGAAACACTTAGATCGGCAGTCTCTTTCAGGAATTCCAAATTCTGTAAGTCCTCTAATTGTGAGCTACTGAAATTTGGAAGATGGATTGCGAAAGTCCTGGGCCAAAATGCTTTAGCGATTAACGGGTGGGACGAGCGTTCACCGCACAGACTAAAAAACAAAAGGAAAAGCTTTTCGTCATCAACGAAAAGCTCTTTGCAACTCGCAAACGACAGTTGTTCTTGCTTATTTTGGGTTTGCTGGAGCGCTCGGTGCCGGCAATCGAACAACGTTCGTGGGCCGCGGCACAACTTCAGTGACTGGGCGGTGCAAATCTACCGGCACAACATCGACTGTCAGGGGCCGCTGCAACAGCATCTTGAAAGACGTCCCCGGCTCAATGCGAACGTCCTGGCCTCGGGTCAACAGCACAGTAGCCAGGCCTGCCAGGCCGCCGATGCCCGCGCCGCTCAATGCTCCAGTTCTGGTTCCTGTGATAATTCCGCCGCCGGCAGCACCAATCCCCGCGCCTTCACCAATGGTCTTGGCATCTTTGCCTTTTTGCGGATCAGCTTTGATCACACCTTCATCGTCCACGCTGGAGGTGCCGGAACCCGAATCATGATGAATCGTGCCCGGCATATCAATGGTGTAACCGTTAGGAAAGATCAACGTGTCAAAACGAAAGAGAACCTCTGCGCGGCCCTTCACCCGGCCGGCGCGCTGCGACTTCACAACCTGGCCCTTCACATAGGTTCCGGCAGGGATAACAATCACGTTGTCCACCACCACCGGAAACGTGGTCTGGCAGTAGACGCCATCGCCGACACGAGTGTTTTTTGTATCGATAGCGCTCTTGAGCATAAGCGGAACTTCCGTGCCGGCAGGCACAGTCACTTGCTTGAGCGAGCTTGCAGGCGCAGGAGCGACTGCTGGATCAGTGGCAGGAGCAGTCGCGGACACGGGCTGCGCGGCAGCAGATTGTTCAGGGGTAGTTTGGGCTGCAGTGGCGATCGTTGCCACCAGTAAGAAGCAAAGTAAGCCTCGCATGAGAGCACCTCGTTCCCCGAGGAGTGATTGTAGTTCTACTCAGGAACGAAGTCACCTGCTGATTCTTGCTTGCTCCATTTCAGAAATAATCGACCGGGCCGCCACAGCCGGATCCGCAGCATGAGTAATGGGGCGCCCGACAACGATATGGCTGGCGCCGTTTTCGATCGCCATGGCAGGCGTGGCGATTCGCTGCTGGTCATTGCTCTCCGCTCCAGCAGGCCTGATTCCGGGCGTCACGATGGCAAAGCCTTCACCCAGCGACTTCCGGATCAACAAAGCTTCTCGCGGCGAGCTGATGATGCCCTGGCATCCGACCGTCTGCGCCAGAGCCGCCATCCGCAGCGCCTGATCGCTCACCCGACCCGCAACGCCGATCTCATCCATGTCTTCGTCGCTAAGGCTGGTCAGAACGGTTACCGCTAGAACATTCAGCTTGCCGCCTGCGGCTTCCGTTGCGGCACGCAACATTGCCGATCCGCCACTGGCGTGGACGGTTAGCATATGCACACCGAGCTCCACCGCGCTCTGAACCGCGTGGCTTACCGTAGTCGGAATGTCGTGCAATTTCAAATCGAGAAAAACGCGCTTTCCTGAATGCACCAGGTCGCGCACAAAGCTTGGACCTTCCGCAGTGAAAAGCTGGAGCCCGACTTTGTAGATTCCGGCCGCATCGCCAATACGCTGGACAAGCGCCTGGGCAGCAGCGGCGCTGGAAACGTCCAGGGCAATAATCAGCCGCTCCCGCATCCCTGAGGATGCGGGCATGGCTGGACTCTCAGGAAGATGGGTGGCCATACTTCCCAGTATATTCCTTTCGCTTATTGTGCGCTATAGGGTTGATTCAGGGCCACGCGTTCAGGCTGAATCAGATCAAGGCGAACCCGTTCCACGCCATCACGGAAGTTGAGCATGCGGGCGGCGCTGTAGCTAAGGTCCATGATGCGGTCGCCCACGTAGGGGCCGCGATCATTGACCCGGACAATGATCCACTTGCCGTTCTTGAGGTTGGTAACCTTGACGAAGGTCCCCAAGGGCAGCGTGCGGTGCGCCGCCGTGAATTCGAACATATCGAAGTCTTCACCGCTGGCCGTGGTCTTGCCGTGAAACTGTTTTCCATACCAGGACGCAGTGCCTACCTGATAGGGCTTGGAAGCAGCTTTGCTTTGTTTCTGGGTCTTAGCTGCGTTGGCTGCCATGGGGATGGCATTGGGTTTGGTACTGGGCTGTTGGTGGTTTGGAACTGTAGCCGCCCCCACGTTGGCAGCCAAAAATAAGGCCGCCGCCAGAATGGACAGTGCTCGGTTCATGCAAACTCCTTGACATACAGAATCTGGGTTCCCCAAAATACGCTTCCCGTAATTCTATGGATTTGAAGGACTAAATAGCAATCGCCTTATGTTCTCCAAAACTTACAGCGTCTCTTTTTTACCACTATTCGTACTTCTTGAAGTTGGTGCGATCTAGGTTGCTTACCCTAAGAATTGTACTCTGACTTAAGATGCTGTCCATCAGAATCCTGTTGTTTCAGGATTACCATTGATTTTTAAATTAATACCTTTATTTATCAATAACTTACATGAGAAAAAGCTGGTTATCCGTTTTTCGCGTCACTGCCTTAGACGGTTCAAGCTGTGAAAATCCTTGCACCAGGAGATGTGCAAAGCGAAATTTAGCTTCCTGCCGACGGCCCGCCTTTTGAGCTCTTCTTTATACTGAACTGGCCGTGCCTTCTGACCGCGAAGTCGAAATCAAGTTCCTGGTCGACGATATGAACGCCCTGATCGCCGGTCTGTCCGCGGCCGGCTTTCGGGTCATCACGCCTCGAACCCACGAATTCAATACCCTCTATGATCAGTCAGGCGGAAAGCTCCGCCGCCGTGGAGCACTGCTTCGGGTCAGAAAGTTCGGTGAAAAGTGGACCCTCACCTACAAAGATAAAAGCGGCTCCAGCAGAGGAAGGCATAAGTCGCGACGGGAGATCGAGACCACGGTTGTAAACGGTGAAGCTGCAGCCCGGATCTTCGAAGCACTCGGATTCCAGCCCAGCTTCCGTTATGAGAAATTCCGCAGCGAGTGGAGCGATTCCACCGGCCACGTCGTTCTGGACGAAACACCGATCGGGACCTATGGGGAAATAGAAGGGCCGCCCAAGTGGATTGATTCGACTGCCCGCCTGCTCCACATCGAGCGAAGCAATTACATCACGCTTTCTTACGCTGAACTTTTTGCGAGCTGGAAACGTAAGACCAGAAGCAAAGCTGTTGAAATGACGTTTCAGGCGCTAAAGTCACGTCGCTAATCGTCACGCGCCTGGGATGAAGCGCACGCGTTACCCAAGCTCCCGATTGCTGCAGTTGGGAGGTCAGTTTTCGCGCTACAATTTCCTCTCACGGTCCTGTCCATCCCAGGAGTAAGCCCATGTATGACTACATCATCATTGGCGCCGGGTCTGCCGGTTGCGTGCTGGCGAACCGCCTGAGTGAAGATCCAAAAGTCAAGGTCCTGCTGCTGGAAGCCGGCGGCCGCGACACGCGCAAAGAAATCCATATTCCCGTGGCTTTCTCCAAGCTTTTTAAAACACCGTGCGACTGGGCTTATTACACTGATCCGGAAGCCCAGCTCGGGAATCGCAGTCTCTACTGGCCGCGGGGCAAAGTGCTGGGCGGCAGCAGCTCCATCAACGCGATGATCTACATCCGGGGAAACCGCGCTGACTATGACGGCTGGCGTGATCTGGGTAATCCCGGCTGGGGCTATGACGATGTGCTTCCCTACTTCAAAAGGTCTGAGAGCCAGGAGCACGGTACATCTGCGTATCACGGGGCCGCAGGGCCGCTGCACGTGAGCGATCTACGCACCGTCAATCCTCTTTCCAGCGCGTTCGTCGAAGCCGGGCAGGAAGCCGGATTCAAAAGGAACCTGGATTTCAACGGCGAATCGCAAGACGGCTTCGGTTTTTATCAGGTCACACAGTTCAACGGCAAGCGTCACAGCGCTGCCGCGGCCTTCCTGCATCCTGTTGCCTCGCGACCAAACCTTACCGTGCGCACGGATGCGCATGTGTTCGGCATTTATTTTGAAGGCAAGCGCGCGGCCATCGTCAGCTTTCAGCAAGGCGACGGCAGTGCACAGGAGCGAGCGGAGCGGGAGATCATTCTGTGCGGCGGAGCCATTGGCTCTCCGCAGCTGCTCATGCTCTCCGGCGTTGGTCCGGCGGCGCATTTGCGCACCTTTGATATTCCCGTGGTCTGCGATCTACCCGGCGTTGGGCAGAACCTGCAGGATCACCCATGCACCGGCGTGGTTTTTGAGTGTACGAAACCAGTAAGCCTTGCCGGGGCTGAGAGCATTTCCAGCCTCGTGCAATATCTCCTGTTCAAGAAAGGCTCTCTCACGTCGAACGTCGCCGAAGCGGGAGCATTTCTCCATACCAACTCGCAAAGCCAGCCGCCCGATCTGCAATTTCACTTTGGCGCTGGTTATTTTGTCGAACACGGCTTCCAGAAATATGACGGCCACGCTTTTGCCTTTGGACCAACGCTGCTGCGTCCTTTCAGCCGGGGCGAAATTCGGCTGCGCTCCAGCAACCCGCTGGATGCGCCTTCCATCCGTGCCAACTATCTTTCCGATCCCCGGGATATGGAAACCATGCTGGAGGGCGTAAAACTTTCCCGCACCCTGGCGGCGACCAACGCTTTTGCTTCCTATCGCGGCCGGGAGCTGCATCCCGGCACTGACGCAAAAGACGATCAGGCTTTGCGCGCACATATTTGTAAATTTGTTGAGACGCTTTACCACCCCGTCGGCACTTGTAAGATGGGCCACGACACCGCGGCGGTCGTGGATTCTGAGCTGCGCGTTCAGGGTGTAGAGGGTTTGCGCGTGGTCGATGCCTCGATCATGCCGCTGGTGGTTGGTGGAAACACCAACGCGCCGACGATCATGATCGCGGAAAAGGCGGCGGATTTGATCAACGGTCGCACAAATTCGCGAGCGACCGAGAATTATGCAGGAAGTCTGCAGGCGCGATAATTGAACAAGCGCCCTGCCACCCCGATCAGAGGCTTCCAACCGGATTCGTTTGATCGCTTCGATTTAGCACTGACTTTTCCGGCAGGTGCGGATTCACTCGTACCATGGCTACCTCTCCGGGCTTGAACAGCTCCTGGCGTTCTTTCGCAAATCTTCCGCTAAGAAACGGTTTGCTATCCTCCCCGTTGTAAGTCTGTCCGTCAAAATCATAGGTGTATTCAACGTAAACGGTCGGACAATTCCACACCCAACTATCATCGAAGAGCGACGAATCGATTTTGGCTTTCACGCGTCGCCAACTGCTGCTTCCCCGTGTGCGGTACAGACGGAGTATCAGTTTGATTATGTAGGCGATCCAAACATCGATGAAAAGGCCGACCATTGCTCACTTCCCTGCCAGAAAATCCTGCACCGCCTTGATGTAAATATTCGGCTGGTCGACAAACGCCAAATGTCCGGCCTGCGGTACGATCACCAGTTTTGATCCTGCGATCTTTTCATGCATGGTGCGGGAGAGCCGTGGGTTCGACTCATCGTGGTCGCCGCAGATCACGAGCGTTGGCACCTTGATGCCCGGCAGCTTGTCCAGATATTCCACCGACTTCAGGTTGCCATCGATAACGAATTCGCCGTGCGATCCCCACATCTCGCGATAGAGGTCCCAGGACGTCGAAGTATTTCCCGCCAACGGATCGTAGTTAGGATCGGGGCGATGCTGGTATAGAAAGGGAAAGTATCCATCGCCCCATGCCAGCTTGGCATAGTCTTCAGGATAGCGTCCTTTCTCCCAGTCCTTACCTTTGCCGAAGAGACCGGCTTTCTCCAAATCGTTGAGCTTGGCCAGTTCGTCTTTCGGCATTGCACTCTTTTGTTCGGCCAGGACCTTGTTCATCTCGCTGGTCGAATAGAACGTGCCGCCAAGAATCAGGTGCGTGAGATTATGTTGATACTTAAAAGCATAAGCCTGCGCCAGCACGCCGCCGTAGGAGTGTCCCAGCAGGCTGATCTTCCCCAGATTCAGCGCTTGGCGGACGGCTTCCACGTCCTCAACCATGTTTTCGACCGTGTATTGGCTGGCGTCTTCCAGCTTTTCGGAACGTCCGGAGCCGCGCTCATCGATGAATACAAGTCGATTGGCGCGGGCCAGCGGCAGGAGGTAGGGCAGCAGGTAATCGTGTGAAGCGCCCGGTCCGCCGTGGACGATCATCAGCGGAGCGCCGTGGCCAATGGTCTTGTAATAGATCAATACGCCGTGGGCGTCGACAAAACCTTCTTCCATGCGATAGACATTCGAAGCTGCTCCGGTGGGACGCTGCGCAGATTTTCCCGAAGCGGTTCGATTGACCTGCGCGTGGATAAGGCCTGAAAAAACCAGCAGGATAGAAAAGCCTAGAAACCTTGTGATTTTCATGCCGGAGATTATAGCGGGCAGCTGTCAAAGCCAGCAGATGATTGAAAACACTGAAGAAATACTGGTGTTTTTGGCTCGCGCAGCAGGGCTAGAATATAACAAGGTGACTTCATATGCGGCGGCTTACTTCAATCACGGTGCTCGGGCTAGCTTGTTTAGTTTCCTTATCAGTTAATGCGCAGCGCGGCGGTATGGGCGGCGGCCACAGCATGGGAGGCGGCGGTGTCCATATGGGCGGCGGTGGTTTCCATGGCGCCCCCAGCGGCGGCGCAAGAATGGGTGCGCCTTCGGGTGCATTTGCACCGCGAGGGTCATTTGCACCGCGAGGGTCATTTGCACCGCGAGGGTCATTTGCACCTCGAGGAGCATTCGCGCCACGAACGGCAGCACCGCGGACGTTCGCGCCGGGAGCGTTTGCGCCACGTTCGGCAGCACCCCGCAGTTTCGCGCCGCGATCGTTTGCCGGCACGCGCACATTTGTTGGCGGCAGGAGCGCTGTGGCGGTCCATACTTCAGGCGCTTTTGTTCCCTTCCGCACCACCAATTCTTTTGGAGTGGTTCGCTTTCACAACGGCTTTCACAACGGCTTTCATAACGGGTTCTTTTTCCCGCACTTCCATAATCACGTTTTCGTGCGTGGCTGTTTTGGATGCTTCAATCCCTTCTTCTTTAACAGCGGATTTTTCTTCGGCTTTGGCAGTCCGTTCGTCGGCTTTGGTTTTGCCGGCGGACCGTTTGTAGGCCCCTTTGGATATCCCTATTACGGAAGCCCATACGCCTATCCCCCCGACTACTACGCGCCGCCTCCGCCGCAGCCGGCTGCCAGCAATGACAATGCCAGCAGCACTGACGTTGAACTGGCCACCAGCATTCAGCGGCTTTCAGATGAAGTTGAAGACCTGCGCAGCGAAAATCGTGAGCTGGCCAGCCGGCCGGCAGCAAATCCGAACACGTCTCTCTCCGCCAAAGAGCCCGGACTGCCTGCGGTCTTCATCTTTAAGGATGGCCGTCGGGTCTCGGCGCAGAACTATGCCATCGCCGGAGAAACACTGTGGGTCCTGGATGAGCATGCCGCGCGAAAGTTTGCTCTGAGCGAGGTGGACGCTGAATCTACTGAGCACGCAAATGCCATCAATGACGTGGAGATCCACATTCCTACAGGGCAACCTAAACGCTAAGCGTTAGCCGTAACTAAGCGTATCTTTACATTCCCTGGGTTGAATTGTGTACCTGCTCAGGAGCAGAATAGCAGGCATGTCCGCACGGCCTGCATTTTTCGTCCTCAGCGTTTCAGTCCTTATCTTTACATCGTTGGGTATTGCCCAGCAGAACTCAACGGCTCAGCCTGCACCCCAGAGCGCGCCATCTGCACGGGACCAAAGTGCATCGTCCAGCACGCAGGTTCCCACGCTGAAGGTAAACACACGATTAGTTGTGGTGGACGTCGTAGCCACGGACAACAAAGGCGTCCCGATCACCGATCTCAAGGCCGGTGATTTCACCGTGCAGGAAGAGGGAGTGGAACAGCCGATCCAGGTTTTCAGCTTTCATCAATCCGGCAACAGCGTTGAACCTGAGGCTGCCGGTCCGTGGGTTTCACAGGCAAAACTGCCGCCGAACATTTTCACCAACGTGCCGCAGTACAAGACCAGCGGCGCTTTGAATGTTCTACTGCTGGACGCGCTCAACACTTCGCTGCCGAACCAGGCAGCGACGCGCGATGCCATGATCAAGTTAATCGCGAAGCTGCCGCCAGGGGAGCCTATCGCCATTTACCTGATGGGCAACCAGCTCACCTTGATCCAGGACTTCACCAGCGATCCTGCGGTTTTGCAGAAAGCCGTTGCCGGCCTGAAGCGCCAGGGGCCCACAGCTGTCGCCAACGGCGCCGGAACAACCCGCATGGCGGAGATGCCGATCGGGAGCGCAGCATGGTACACCATCGCGATCGATATCCCGTCGCTCAAAGCCAAACTTGAAGACTTTCAGAACAAAGAAGCTGCGGGGCAGGCGGACTATCGCGTTCGCTTTTCCCTTGATGTGCTGAATGCCCTAGCCCACACGCTTTCTGGCTATGCCGGCAGAAAGAACCTGATCTGGGTCTCTGAGAGTTTTCCATTTGCCATCCTGGTGGATAAGAACGCCGAAGAGGAAGCGAAGGCCGAATCAATGGCAGTGATTAGTGCGGGCAGTAGAAACAACCGGGACTTTTCCAGCGAGATCGCACGTACCGGGAATCTCCTGAGCGATGCCCAGATCGCAATCTACCCGGTGGATGCACATGCCCTGGCCGGGAACGGCGACTTCAGCGTGGGGAAAGACCCAGACCCAATCGGCACTCCGGCCTTCATCAAAACCACAATTCAGGATGAAGCCGGCAAAGTCGCTCACCAGGAGTTTGAGGACCGTCTGGGGGTCCGCGGCACCATGAACGATCTGGCAGACAAGACCGGCGGCCGGGCGTTTTACAACACCAATAATCTTGACGGCGCCATCCGCAAGAGCCTGGACGACGGGTCAACCTACTACACGCTTGGTTACTATCCAGCAAACAAGAACTGGAATGGCGGCTTCCGCCGCATCAGCGTCAAAAGCGCTCGTTCCGGCGTCAAGCTGCATTACCGCCAGGGATATTTTGCGACGGAGCCGCTCTCGTACGCGAAGCTCGATGATTCGCGTAAGGCCAGCGATCTGGCCCAGTCCCTCAGTCTCAACTTCCCTTTGGCAACCGCGTTGCGTTTCCAGGCTGCGGTAGCGCCTCCCTCGGCAACGAACAATAAAGTCTTGATCAACTTTGCTGTCGATCCGCACCAGCTTGCGTTTGATTTGCAAAGTGACGGCTTGCAGCACGCCAGCGTGGATTGTGCCGTGATCGTCTATTCGCAAACAGGGGAAACCGTACAGACTTTGAGCAATACGATGGTTGCCGCCCTTAAGCCAGAAGAATACAACCGGGTGATGCAGCGGTCATTCCCGTGCCGGCAAACACTCGATCTACAGCCCGGTCAATATCTGTTACGCCTGGGCGTGCGCGACGCCCGCACCGGGTTGCTGGGAACATTGAACGCTCCTCTCACGGTGCCGGCAGCTACCGGCGGCAGCGCTCAACCATCCGAAGAAAAGAAGCCTTAGCGCAGCAAACAGTACGGAGCCAAACGCCAAGTCACAAAAATTCATTTCTTCGGCAGCTGACGGGCAAGTATAGTACCAATGCGACTTAGCCCCATTGGACTTGCCAAATGAATACATCTATTCGCCTGCATATGTCAGTACTGCTCATTGCTCTGGTTGTAGCGATCGGCTTTGCGCAAACCACTTCTGATAAACGGTCTGGGGACACCGCGCAGAGCTCAGCCACAACACCGGACCAGTCGCAGGCCGGTACGGCAAGTGTCTTGAAGGTAAAAACCAGGTTGGTGGTGGTTGATGTGGTAGCAGTGGACCACAAAGGATCTCCTGTCGCAGACCTGAAAAGCGAAGACTTCACGCTGCTCGAAGACGGTCACGAGCAAAAAATACGGGTCTTTACTTTCCAGCACCCAATTGAGCCGGCGGCGGGACAACCGGTGATGGTGGAAGCCAGCCTGTCTCCCAATCGTATTACCAACATGCCTCGCTTCAAGACCAACAGCGCGCTGAACGTCCTGTTGCTCGACGGCATCAACGTAACCAACGTCAACCAGAAATACACCCGCGAGCAGATGCTGAAGTACCTGGAAAAGCTTCCTGCGGGACAGCCGGTTGCAGTGTATGCCCTGGGTTCAAAGTTACGCATGCTCCAGGACTTTACCGCCGACCCAACGCAGCTGCGTGAAGCCGTAAAAAAAGCCAAGGACAACAGCCTGGGTATTCGCGCGGATGTTTCGAATGCAATGGACCTTCCCCCAGGACTTTTAGAACAGATGCCGACCGATATGTACCAGACCATTCTTCGTTTCGGCGAGGAACAGGCCAGTAACCAGATGGATGAGCGGGTCAGGTTGACCCTGTCAGAATTGAGCGCGCTTGCAGGAAATCTCGCCGGCTTTCCCGGACGAAAAAACCTGATCTGGCTGTCGGAGGCTTTTCCGGATTACCTGTATCCGTTAAATCCGGAATTGCAGAACAGCCGGGACAAGTACCAGCGGTCGTTTATGCGTGATTACCAGGCGCAGATTGAACATACCGCAGATATGCTTGCAAACGCGCAGGTAGCAGTCTATCCCGTGGACTCCGGGACGCTCATCAATCGTGATTCGTACTCCTCGCTCAGCAACACCGATAGCAACGGCATCAACCTGGGACGCAGCGCGCGGGCAGGCTCAAGCCGTGGAGGAGTCGGCTCCCAGCAGGCCACTGAAATCGGCCGCTCCACTGACGTCACCGTAAACTCCCATGCCACCATGAACACCGTAGCCGAACAGACCGGAGGCAAGGCGTTCTACAACACCAATAACATCGAGCGTGCCATCCGGGATAGCATCGAGGACGGCTCAACCTACTACACGCTTGGTTACTATCCGGAAAACAAGGATTGGGACGGTAAGTTTCGCAAGATCGCGGTGAAAGTAAACCGTTCGGGAACAAAGCTGCACTACCGCCAGGGATTTTTTGCCGCGGAGCCAATGACCTATGCCAGGCAGGACGCGAAGATCCTGGGAATCGATATCGGCAACGCACTGGACTTGAACAATCCGCTCGCCACAGCACTGCCGTTCCAGGCCGTGGTGATACCGCCTTCGGCTTCCAATGGCAAAGTCCAGATCAACTACGGCGTTGATCCGAAAGCCATCAGCTTTCAGTTGAGCTCTGACGGCCTGCAGCACGCGGCAGTCGACTGTGGCGTCAGCGTCTACACGCTGAAAGGCGAGAGCGTGCGTGTACAAGGCAACACGTTCAACGCAGCTTTGACCCCGGAGCAGTTCCAGAAAGTCATGCAGATGATCTTTCCCTGCAATCAAACACTGGACCTGCCGGCCGGAGATTACGCCCTTCGTCTCGCCGTACGCGACCTCACAACCGGCCTGATCGGCACAGCCAATGGCCGGGTTACCGTGCCGGCGACAGCGGCAAAAGAGGAAACGGCGCCATCAGAAGTGAAAAAACCGTAGCCGCCGACGGCTGATATGCTCCTCAGGATGAATTTGCTCGCCGCAGGTTGTGTGTTTGTGGCGAAGCTGCGCATGTTATCCTCATCTCTTCAGCCTTGATTTTCGAATGAGCCGCCTCTTTCTGGTCCGACACGGACAAGCATCTTTTCTCGAACGCAACTATGACAAGCTCTCTCCCCTGGGCGAACGGCAGAGTCGCATTCTGGGCGAATACTGGGCAGGATTGGGATTGTGCTTTGACCGCGTGTACTCGGGGCCACGAGTACGGCAGCGGGAAACTGCCCGGATCGTTGGCGAAGCTTACAATCATGCCGGCGTTTCATGGCCGGAACCAAAGGTGCTCGAGAGCTTTGATGAGTTCCAGGCTGAGATCGTGATGGAGCGGAGCCTGCCCAAGCTGGTTGAAGCGGATGCTGAGATCGGCAGAATGCATGAAGCGTTCAGGGCTTCGCAAACACGTCCGGAGCAGTTCAAAACATTCCAGCGGATATTTGAAGTCGTGATCGGCCGCTGGGCGGAGGGGCAGATTCCGCTGGATGGAATCGAGCCCTGGCCGGCATTCTGCTCGCGCGTACAAGGTGGGTTGTCACAGCTTGCGTCCAACGGAAGCCAGGGGCAGCACATCGCGATCTTCAGCTCCGGAGGGCCGGTAGGCGTGGCCATGCAACGCGCGCTCGGCCTCACCACTGAAGCCACGCTGAAAACAGCGTGGATGGTGAGAAACTGCGCTTACAGTGAATTTCTGTTCTCTTCCGGCAGGTTTACTCTAAGCTCGTATAATGCTACTCCGCACCTGACTGATCCTGGCTTGCTGACGCATCGTTAGCAGCCCGATTGGGGTGGTGCAGCATGATTCGCTCGCAGGGGATGCACTGATGTCCGCCGAGGCAGCGCCAAATGTTCCCGTCGCTAAGGAGTTGCAAGACAGCTCCAGGGCCGTTCGCGCCGGTGAAGAACTCGATCTGGCGCGGCTGGAGCCATACCTGCGCAGCCATTTCCCAGATCTCGGCGGCGAGCTGATGGTCAAGCAGTTTCCCAGTGGACACTCCAACCTGACGTATTCGGTCTCTCTGGGTGAAAGAGAGATGGTGCTGCGGCGGCCGCCGTTCGGCAGCAAAGTAAAGTCGGCCCATGATATGGGTCGCGAATATCACGTGCTGGAAAAGCTGCACGGCGCGTATCCTGCGCCGCGGCCCTTGCTTCACTGCACGGACGAATCGATACTGGGAGCGCCGTTCTACCTGATGGAGCGTGTGCGCGGGGTCATCATTCGCAGAAACCTGGCGCCTGGACTTGAGTTGAAGCCGGATATTGCACGCAGGCTGAGCGAATCGTTTATTGACCGGCTGGCTGCGCTGCACCGGCTCCACTATACCGCGCTCGGACTCGCTGAACTGGGAAAACCGCAAGGCTATCTGGAGCGGCAGGTACGCGGCTGGATCGAGCGCTATGCTGGATCAAAGACGCACGACCTGCCAGAAGTCGCACCGCTCTCAGCCTGGCTGCAGGAGCACATGCCGGCGCATAGCGAAGCAACACTCGTCCACAATGACTACAAGTTTGACAACATGGTGCTCGACCCTGAAGACATTACGCAGATCAAGGCTGTGCTTGACTGGGAGATGTGCACACTGGGCGATCCGCTTACCGACCTCGGCACCGCGCTGGCTTACTGGGTCGACCCCGGCGACCCACCCGAGATGCAGACGGTGCGCTGGGGGCCGACCATTGTCCCCGGCATGC
This sequence comes from Candidatus Angelobacter sp., assembly GCA_036557225.1. Lineage (GTDB taxonomy): Bacteria > Acidobacteriota > Terriglobia > Terriglobales > Acidobacteriaceae > Angelobacter. The sequence continues at coordinate 89,656 of DATBHX010000053.1, read as the reverse complement.
TGAGCCGTGCGGAGCTGGCGCATCGTTACGCGGAAAAGACCGGCCGCGATCTCTCCCAGATCGTCTTCTATTATGTGTTTGCCATGTTCAAGGTTGGGGTGATCATCCAGCAGATTTATTACAGATATTTTCATGGGCTGACGAAAGATGAGCGGTTTGCGTCGTTGGGTGAAGTGCCAAGGACGTTGATGAAGGTTGGATTGAGCGCTACCGAGAGACAGAGTCTCTAATGCTTCAAGCAGTCGGGGTGTCTTTTGAGGCGAACGTTGGACTTTTTATTGCTGGTTGGAGCCGCGCTAGTGGTCTGCGTGGTCGGCGTTGGGGCTTTCATATTTGCCGAGGTTCACCACTACAACCCCCTCTGGGTATTTTTCAGTGGCATATCCATCGTCTTTCTGGCGGGGGCCAGAGAGGATTATCGAAAGGAATTTCGTTCGCCTAGGTTCGTCTTTTTCGTTCTTGTATGGTTAGTAATAAATATAGTTATAATTGTCGTTGTTTTAAGGTTTCTTCGTTGGGTCTACTTAATTCCGGCCCTTATCATCGAACAGGGGCTTTTCTACAAGTCAGCTTACTCGTTGTTTGGCGTACGACCAGGAAGCAGTCGTCAATCTTGATCCAGTCCCTCGCAACTTGCTTTCCCTAGACCTGACTCTGGGTTCAATAATTACGCTCTACGGGCTTCCACCTCCCAAGCTGCAGGCTTTCCGGTGTGCGCTAACGATAATACCTTGCCACCGATTCCGCCACGCAGCAGGGTTTGTCTCCGCCTTCGACCTCGACAGTCGTATTGAACACAACTTCCAGCGCATTGGGCGGAACGTCTTTTATCGATGCAAGCGTGATTCGGGCGCGAATGTTTGATCCGGCGCGCACGGGAGAGACGAAGCGGACACGATTCAGTCCATAGTTCACCGCCAAGCGCACGCCCTGCCTGATCTCGATGGCTTCATGCATGAAGTGCGGCAACAACGAGAGTGTGAGGAAGCCGTGGGCGATCGGGGCTTTGAACGGCGACTCGCGGCGAGCGCGCTCGACGTCGACGTGGATCCATTGGTGGTCGAGCGTAGCGTCGGCAAACTGCTGAATGCGCTCTTGCGTGATCGTGAACCAGTCAGTAACTGCGAGTTCCTGGCCAATGAGGTCGTTCAGAGAATCGGGTGAAGCGAGGATGCGTTTGGGCATGGTTTAGCTGTAATCCCGATCCCGCGAAGCGGGAGAGGGAACCCTACAATCTTAATTGCTCAAATTCACCAGAAATGAGAACAACGGAATTTTTCTCTAAACTTCTGGTTCGTTGAGGCTATATGGATCCCTCCTCTTCGCAAGCTCAGGGTCGGGACTTCGGAACAGTACTCGCCATTTCAGGACGAATACTCTCCGTCCCCGACCAATACTTCTTGCGCAACTCTTTCTTCAGCACCTTACCGGTGCCGGTACGGGGTAGAGCTTCAGTCATAAACTCGACTGAGCGGGGACATTTATAGTGGCTGATCTGGCTGCGGCAGAATTCGATCAACTCGCTCTCCGTGGCCTGGGCCCCCGGTTTTAAGACCACCAACGCCTTAGGGATTTCGCCCCAGCGCGGATCGGGCACTGGAATGACAGCGACTTCGTAAATGGCGGGATGCGCGCACAATGCTTTTTCTATCTCCAGCGAAGAAATATTTTCGCCGCCGCTGATGATGATGTCTTTCTTGCGGTCCACAATCAGGATGTAGCCTTCTTCGTCCATCACAGCCATGTCGCCGGTGTGGAACCAGCCGCCGCGCATGACTTCAGCCGTGGCTTCAGGCTGCTTCCAGTAGCCGTCCATGACCCCGTCACTGCGGGTAACAATCTCGCCAATGGTCTTGCCATCGTGAGGAACATCATTGCCTTCAGGGTCGACGACGCGAATCTCTACGCCGGGAATCGCGTGGCCGGTGCTGGCTTGTTTCCGATGGCGCTCCTGGTCAGACCAGGTAAGTCCAGGCTTCATGCGCGCGCTGGTGAGGACCGGCGCGGTTTCTGTGAGGCCGTAGCCGGAATAGCAGGCGCAGCCAAGTTTTTCTTCCACCTCGCGCACCAGGGTCGGCGAAGACGCGGCCCCGCCGATGCCCACACGCTGGAGGCTCTTCAGATTGAACTTCGGCCGGTCAGGGCAATTGACCAGCGCAGTAGCCATGGCCGGCACCACGCTCAGGGATTGCGCGCCTTCACGCTCGATCAGGCGGAAGACCTCTGTGGTTTCAAATTTGCGCATCATCACGTGCTTGCCGCCGACATAGGTGAGCGAATGGGCCACGCCCCAGCCGTTAGCGTGAAATAGCGGAATCGTATGCAACTCCACGGACTCGGTGTTGCCGGGGAAATAAATGGCCACGTTCAAGGCATGCAGATAGATGTTGCGATGGGTCAGCATCACGCCTTTGGGATTGGCGCTGGTGCCGCTGGTGTAAAAAAGCTCAGCCAAAGAGTTTTCGTCGATTTGCATGAAGTCAGCCCGATGCGGCGCTGCTTCGGCCAGCAGCTCTTCATAGTTCTTCGCCGTCATCCACGGAGTGGACGGTTTGAAATCGAGCGGCACAAAAGACTTCACCGATTGGAGCTGAGCGCGAAACGATTCAATCAGCGGAATAAACTGTTGCTCGAAGAACAGTACCGTGGCTTCCGAGTCATTGAGGATGTAAGCCAGTTCCTGCGGCGCCAGCCGGATATTGAGCGGAAGCAGTACGCCGCCAGCTTCAAGAACGCCATAGTACCCTTCCAGCAGGCGATGACAATTTGCGCTCAGGAAGGCCACGCGATCGCCGGGTTTGAGGCCCAGAGAGAGCAATGCGCCGGCCTGGCGCGCGGTGCGGTCAGAGAACTGGGCGTAAGTAAAGCGTTGGTCGCCGCACACAACGGCCGTGCGCGTGGGATATTCGCGGCTGGAATAGCGCAAGAAACGTAATGGAGTAAGAGGAATGATCATAAGGGCCTCAACAGACTATGCGGATTGGCCTCCATCGACTACCAGAACATGGCCGTTGACATAAGCCGACGCGTCGGAAGCCAAAAAGACCGCGGCACCTTTCAGGTCATGATCGGCGCCAAAACGGCGCGCGGGAATGTGGCTGAGCAGATAGTCCCGCTTGTGTTCGATCACCCAGTCTGACATATGTGTGGGAAACCAGCCCGGTGCAATCGCATTCACCTGGATGTTATGTCGAGCCCATTTGACTGCCAGATCGTGAGTGAAAGAAATCACGCCGCCCTTGCTGGCATGATAAGCGATGGCCTGCACTGTCTCCGGCGGAGCGCCGCGCAGGCCTGCGACCGACGCCATGTTGATGATCTTACCGCGTTCCTGCTTAAGCATGACCCTGCCCGCAGCCTGCGCGCAAAGAAAGGTCCCGGTCAAATTGGTTTCGATCACTTTGTTCCACTCAGCCAAAGTCATCTGCTCGGTGGGTGCGCCCCAGGAGATGCCGGCGTTATTGATCAGGATATCGACGCGGCCGAAGGCGGCCAGCGTGGTATCCACCAGTTGCTGCACGCTGGGCTGGTCTTTTACATCGCAAGCGACGGCCAGCGCGCGCACACCGAGTTTTTCCATGTCATGGGCGGTCTCTTCACAGCGCTCTTTTTTGCGCGCACACAAGACCAGGTTGGCGCCCATCTCGGCCAGCGCTTCGGCCATCTGGCGGCCCAGGCCAATGGACCCGCCGGTGATGATGGCGACGCGGCCGGTGAGATCGAAGAGCTGCTGAATGGTTTTGGAAGCTTCTTTCACTGGCATAGATTCAGTTACCTCAGCGGCTAAAGCCGAAGCCGTGTACTCATTTGACGCAGGGCTAAAGCCCCGCTCCACCCACTCGCTAGTTATTTACTCGGTCCGGAATACAAAAGCCAGTCTATCTATCAATTCTTCTGGCTGATATTTGTTGGCCGGGGAATTGCTCCGGCCTCCCACGGCGCCTTCAGCTCGGTGCGCCATTCCAGCAAGGCTGGACCAGGCGCATTCAGCCAGTCGGGCAGACGCTGGCGTAATCGTTCCAGGCTGGGGACACTTTCAGCGCGAATTCCATAGGCTTCGGCCACGCGGCAGAAGTCCGGGTTCTTGAGTGCGATCTCATGGGTCTGGCCAAACATGGAGCGCTGCAAAAAAGCGATCACGCCATAGGCTTCATCGTTTACCAGAAGGATTTTCACCGGCAAGCCATACTGCGCGAGCGTTGCCAGCTCATGTTGTGTGTATTGGAAGCCACCATCGCCGGCCATGCAGATCACTCTTCTCTCTTTGCCCGCCTGCTGTGCCGCACAGGCGGCTCCGATGGCCGCCGGCAACCCGTATCCAAGCGTACCGGACCCAAGCGGATACAGAAATGTCTCCGGCTCCAGCACGGGAAAGAATGCGGAAGCCCAGTAGTTCAAGATGGACTGGTCATTTACCAGCACGTCATCGCGATGCATGACTTCACGCAGGAATTTGAGCGCTGCGTAGGCCTCCTGGCCCAGGCTGTCCAGCCACTGCGATTCACGAGTGATTGTGCCGGCAATGTCACACCATGCAGCACGATTGGCAATTTCACCGGCAAACTGTTGTGCAATCCCGCTGATGTCGCCGGCCAGAAGCGCTGATGGCAGACGGTTGCCGGCGTAGCTGGCTTCGGCGACAACCTGAATATGCTGAGGCGGCAGTTTCAAGCTGAAGCGGCCGGTATCGAACTCCGTGAGCCGCGCGCCGAAAGACAGGAGCAGATCGCTTTCCAGCATCACTTCCTGGACGGCGCCGAGGCGGGAGATGCAACCGAGCGAAAGCGGATGATCGGCTGCCATCACGCCTTTGCCGCTGGTGGTGGTGAAGACCGGCCCTTGCAGCTTCTCTGCCAGCTCAACAACAGCCGCGCGATGTTTGCGCGCATCGCCTCCAAGCAAGAGTACGGGCTTTTTAGCTGCTGCAATCTGCCGGGCTGCCTGAGCAATCTCCTGCGCGGAAGAATTAGATGTTTGAGCGGCCGGCTCCGCCATCGCAAACGCCGGCACACTGACTGGAGCGAGAAAGAAATCGTGCGGAACCTCGATGAAAGCAGGCCCCGGCAGCGGGCCTTGAAGCGTTTGCGCGGCCTCGGCAAGGGTGGCATCCAGCTTGTCCGGGCTGGCCACGCGCCGGGCAAAGCGCGTCAGGGGGCGGATGATCTCGACCTGATCCGGCGTCTCATGCAGAGCGCCACCGGCTTTGCTCAGAAGCGCTGAGGCAATGTTGGTCCCGATCACCAGCACGGGGGTCTGGGTCTGCAAGCTCTCCAACAACGGAACCAGAGTAAATAAGTTGCCGGGGCCGGTAGAAGCGAAAACGGCGGCAACTCGGCCACTGCTGCGGTAGAAGCCATCAGCTGCGAAACCTGCAGCCTGCTCATGGCGGACAATCCAATGCCGGAACTCCGGCGTCTGCCGGAGCGCCTCATACAAAGCAATGTTGTGAATGCTGGGGATGCCAAAACCGCTGGTGATGCCATGGCGCAACATCGCGGCAACGACAGCCTGCGCGCCTGTTATCTGGCCGGCTTGTGGTGGAGTTGGAGACGCAGAGGACATGGTGAGCGCGGGGAGTAACAGCGAATCCTAGCTCTTGCTAACTGTAAAAACCAGATAAAAACGACGGAGGCAGCAAGGCTGCCTCCGTCAGCAGGAGTGAAGAGCTAGAAGCCGATGCGAAGGCCGAGCTGAATCTGGCGCATCGGGAAAGCCGAGGTAAAGGCCAACGGAGTGGCCAGGGACTGCGTGGTCGGATCTACTTTCGCGCCCTTTAAGTTGAAAGTGGTGAAGCCGGGCGTCAGGCCAAGCGTTGGGCCAACAATGTTATTCACGCTGGCATAGTTGGTCCGGTTAAACAGATTGAAGCCTTCCGCCAGGATCTGCAGGTTCGCGCGCTCACCCATTTTGAAGCGGCGGGTAATGCGCATATCAAACGAACTGTAGGATGGGCCTTCACCGGTATTGCGAGCTGCGCCGATGGGACGATCATTGGTGGAGTGGCGATCGCCATTCACGTCAGCGCCGGCCAGCAGGTTGAAAGGATGGCCGCTGTTGTAGCGGACGATGGGCGAGATCTGGAAGCCGGAGAGAGCTCGGCCGCCAAACTTACCCGTATCCACAACGCCGGCTACGACAACTTTATGGCGCTGGTCGAAATTCGACAGGCCGCGTTCTGCTGCCAGGTTGGTGTTGTCCTGCGGGCCGAAGTCGCTGTTGAAGTCGGTGGTGGTGTCGAATGCTTTGCTCAGCGTGTAGTTCGCCAGCAGGGAGAAGTGGCTGCTGAAGCGCTTCTTCACTTCCAGGATCGCGCCTTCATAGAGGGCAGAACCCAGGGAAGAATACTGCGGTGTCTGCAGCAGCAGCGGGTTAACAAAGCAGTTCACGATCGCCGCACCGGCGCAAGGATTCCCCAGGGGGCTATTGGCGGTATTGAAGTTGTGCAATTGTACGACCGCGCCATTGGCCAGTGTGACTGGCGTAAAGGGCGCGCTGGACTTGGCGTTGATATCGATTGCCACCGGCAAGCCGATGGTGTGCACGTAGATTCCGCTTAGAGAAGCTGCCCAGCCGGCGGCAATCTCACGTTCAATACCGAACTCAGCCTGTTGCGAATAGGGGCTGCGATAGCCGGGCTGGCCGCTGAATACCACGCTAAGCGGCGGGGGCGGGCCAGCGTTGGTCACGTTGATGCCGAACTGTGTCAGGTTTGCCGGTGTGATGCAGGCTGCATTGCCGGCTGCCGGCGCGGTGCATTGGATCAGCCCCTGAGCAAAAAGCGTCTGGAAGATCGCGGCTGAAGTCAAAGACGGCGGAAATCCAGGCACGCCGGTGAGAGGTACAAAGACCTGGGCAATCGGGCGAGTTCCGTTGACAAAGCCAAGGGTCTGTACGACATCAGCGATCTGACCGTAGATGGGCGAGTAGAAGATGCCGTAGCCTGCGCGGATGACCGTCTTGTGATCTTTAAACGGATCCCAGGCAAAGGAGAGGCGCGGGGCAAAGTTGTTTTTGTCTGTGGCAAGCGCGCCGTACTGGGCATCGAGCTCATAACGCACGCCAACATTCAAAGTGAAGTTCGGCTTAACGGTCCATTGGTCCTGAATGAAACCGGCACCATACGGACGGGGATAGTTATAAATCGGGTTGCCGAATCCCTGCTGATAGAACTGGGGCAGCCCCAGGGAAGCGGCTTGCAGGGAACTGATGGTCACGGGAGCGGTGTTGGCGGGAAGTCCGCAGGCAGCCGGGACCGACATGCAAGGACTGAGAAGGAACCCAGGCAGATTGCCGAAAACAAACCGGCCGGGGAAGAAAGTGTGCGACTCAGAATGGTTGCCACGGTACAGGAAATAGCCGCCAAATTTGAGGTTGTGGTTGCCGCGAATCAGGCTCATGTTATCGGCCAGTTCGTAGCGCCGCATGATGGTGAAGCTGGGCAGGAAAATCTGTGTGCCGATGTTGGCAAAGCCCGGAATGTCAAGGCCGGCCTGGCCGGGAGTATTGGGAATCACATCAAAATTCGAATAGTTCCATTGCGCGCGCGCTTCATTCAGCGTTCTGGGGCTGAACTGGTGGAACCAGGAGCCCAGGAACGTATGGTCAAAGGCTTTGATAGAGCTGCCGCGGGAGAACCCGGTGAGCGAAGTTACGTCTGGGTTTTCTTCGCGATCATGGCCAAAGCTGTAGCGCAATGCGATCTGATTTCGATCACTGAATTGATGATCGAAGCGAGTTGACGCCAGGTAAAGCCGTGTGGTGTACGGGAAAAGTCCGCCGTTGGCTTCAAACTGATTCACCAGATATTTGCTGAGAGGATTAACCGAATTAAGGGTCAAAACGTTGGTCAGGATCCCTGCGCAGGTGGCGGCGGGAAGAGCCGGCTGTCCGGTTAAGCAAGGCACAGGCGTTGCGCCCAGCCCAGCCAATCCACTGATGATCGCCTGCTGGTTATTTCCAGTTAATGGACCCTGGGGCCGGAAGGTCGCGGTGTTGTTCAGTATGGGCACTGAATTTTGCGCGTCGCTCAGCAAACCTTCGAAGGAGCTATAGAGGAAGCTCTTGTCCTTGGTAATAGGAAAGCCAATCGAGCCGCCGAACTGTTCGCGGGTTAGTGTGTCCTTGGTATGTACACCGGTGGTATCAGGAGCAGCGGGGTTAAATGCCTGACCGGGCGCCAGTGCCTGCGTCACGGAGAACGGATTGGCTGCATCCATGGCGTCGTTGCGGAAGAATCCAAATAACGTACCGTGGACGTCGTTTGTGCCCGACTTGGTCACGATATTGATGGTGGCGCCGCTGGCTCCGCCGAGGTCAGCCCCGTAATTGCTGCGGTTAATCTGAAACTCCTGGACGGCATCCTGGCCCATGTTCAACCTGACGCCACCTGCGTCATCATTGGCCTCGCCGCCGTCGACGGTCACGCTGTTGCCACGGCCATTGCTTCCGTAAAACGATAGACCGCTCTGCGGGGTCTGCTTCACGCGGTAATCCTGGTCAGACGACAAGCGCGTGGAATCAGAGACCGCGGGAGCCAACAAGGTAAAGGTCAGGTAGTCGCGGCGATTGATCGGCAAGTCTCGGATCAGCTGCTCACTCACGATGTTCGACTGCCCGCCGCGATCGGTCTCAACCACCGGAGCTTCCGTGGTCACCTCAATCTGTTCGGAAACCTGCGATACCTTCATCGGGAAGTTGACCGTTGCCGTCTGTCCGACGTTCACGGTCACGCTTTTGGCCACTTCCGGCTGAAAACCGGTCTTGCTCACGCTAACGCTATACACTGCCGGTGGCAGCGCCGTGAAATGAAACTGGCCATTGGCATCTGTGCTGACCGTGTGTTTGATTCCTTTGTCGACGTCCGTCGCTGTAACTGCGGCGCCTGCAACCACGGCGCCCGAAGGATCGGATACCGTGCCCTTAATGTCGCCTGACGCGCCGACACCCTGCGCGAACGCCATACCGGCAAGCAGGCAGCATGCAAGAACAACTCTCAACAGGTTGATTGACCTCATAAGCCCTCCAAGGTAGCTGTGGCGAAGCGTGGAGACAATTCGCAGGCGCGCGCTGCGGAGAATCCGTGCGCAACCACCAGCAAAAGCGTGAATGAACCTTCATTCATGATATGAATGGGATTAATCCCCTTCACTGGCCGTGTATTATCCCACAACACAGGCACAGTCAAGCGATGTGCCCTTAACCTTTTTTATACATGCGAAAATTTGTCCGCCGGAGTTGCTCCCAATGAACAGGCGAAGCCTCTCGCCGTGCAATCCGGAAAACATGGCCAGCGACCGGGAACGCATTGTCCCCAATCATCTTTTATTCTGACTGGCTGATCCGGCGAACGTCACAAACAACTTGCGGGAAAATGGCGAGGAATTATGTCCCGTCAGGGACAAAATGTCAAAAACGATCGGTCCATTGAAAAGAACGCTCCAGCGGTTTTGAACGAAGCGACCTAGACCGCCAGTCAATAGAGGCCCGCGAGGCCTGCGGCCGCCGAGCGGGCCTGCAACAAGCGCAGATAACTCGCAGTTGGACAAAGCTGTATAGCGGTTTGGGAGCGAAGCGACAAATCACTTAGAGACGCTCAGCCGCCCGCTTCATGAGCGCATCGGCATACATCGCGCTGGCGCGGCTGGGCAGCAAGCGTGCAATCCAGTCAATGCGATAGGCATCCGCGCCAATCATCACGCGCTTCTTGTCAGCCAATATCCCTTTCACGATCACCCGCGCGGCCTCTTCGGGAGTGATGATCGCCACTTTTTTGAACAAAGCTTTGGCCCGCTCACGCGCGACCGCGTCCGACTTCTGGCCGGAGCGCGCCGTCTCGGCGATTGGCGTAGCAATCCCCGCCGGATGCACCGACGTCATCTTAATAGAAGATGTGGCCCGCAACTCCTCCCGCAGCGATTCGCTGAAGCCACGTACGGCAAACTTGCTGGAAGCATAGGCTGTCTGACCCGGCGGCCCCACCAGGCCAAAAATACTAGAGACATTCACAATGTGCGCATCCGGTTCGCGCTCAAGCATCGGCAGGAAGAACTTGCAGCCATAAACCACGCCCCAGAAGTTGATCTGGATCAGCCACTCCATGTCTTCGATTGACACCTCGGCGAACGTCCCAAACAACGCAACGCCGGCATTGTTCACCAGCAACGACGCACGGCCAAAATCCTGCTGTACCTGCCGGGCAAACTGCTCCACTGCCGCAGCCTTGCCGACATCCACTGTGTAGGTCCGCGCTGTTGCATCGTTCAACATCCGCCGCGTCTCTTCCAGGCCAGGGCTGTTCACGTCAGCCAAGGCAAGCTTTGCGCCGCGGCGGGCCAGGTCAACCGCCAGCGCCCGACCGATCCCTGAACCAGCACCTGTAATGACTGCTACTGCATCGCGAATTTCACGCATAGTCGGGAAAGAATAACAAATGTGGGGACAGCACAACCTCAAGACCTGTCAATCCTGAGGGGCGCCGAGCAACTCAGGAGCGGGGAACGCTCACTCGGTTACTCAGAATCGAAACTGCCCGCTAAAGCTGAACTGGAAATGGGAGGATGTGCCGGCGCCGACGGTGCTTGCGTCACTCGTTCCGGTGGCAGGGTTCGGCCGCAGAAATGTAACCCCCTCATCGAAAATCAGCGTGCTGCCGAGGTCTGCGCGTAAAGCCCAATGCCGGGCCGGGTAATACTCCACAACGCCGCCGAGATCGAGTGCTTTTTCCGTCAACCTTCCCACCTGCAGCACGGGCTGCGATCCAAAACCGGGCGGCGTGGGCAAAAAACCGGTGACACGTTCTGTGCTTGGTGAGCTGATGAAGCCGGGACGGACCTTGCCAAAGACTCCAAATCGGTTCGTACGGTAGCCCGCCTTAGCGCCGAACAGGCCCTGCACGGCGCTGGTTTCGACCAGCTGAAGTTTGAATGGATCCAAGTAGGTGAATCCCGCTTCGCTGGGAAACCAGGCAATTGAGCCTTCGAGGGATAGATAACGAGTCAGGTTGTAAACCGCGAGGAAGTCGGGGCCGGCATTGGCCGAACCGCCGTGCTTGAGCACCGCAACTCCGGCGCCAAGCTCGAAGCGCGGCGTCGCTTGCGCCGCGGCTGCAGAAGTCGCCCATGGCAGAGCAGCGGCGAGGACCACGAAGCGGAGAGCAATCGTGTAACGACGAGCTTGCGCCACGAAACTGCCCGACATCCGAGAACAACGAAGAAGACACTTCATCTTTCGAACTCCTTGACGTGTTCAAGCTTATGAATCGAATGTAAGGGCCCAGCTTTATTGTTGCACGTGAATTGCCGATCAAGAATCTTAATCCGTGGGCTTCTCGTAGTGGGTCGAACGATGCATGCGTGATGCCGGCAGCCCCTTGACACCATCCTCGCCATCGCTGAGAATCCCCGCATGGCTGACTCTTTCAGCAGCAAGCTGGCGGGCATCTCACTGCCTGACGTTGACGGGAACACCGTCCGGCTCGGGACCCTCTGGGCCAACGCGCCTGCTGCTCTCGTCTTTCTGCGCCACTACGGTTGAATCTTCTGCAGCGAACATGTCGCGCAGTTGCGCACACATGAAGAAGCGTTCCGCAGGAAGGGCGCAAACGTGGCCGCTGTCGGGCTGGGAGACATGAGCTATGCCAAATTCTTTCGCGAGAAAGCCGGCATCGACTTCCCTCTGCTGGTCGACGAAAAACGTGAAGCTTATAAAGCGATTGAGCTGCGTCACGCTTCCCTGCTCCATCTTCTGCGGCGCGACAACATGCATGCCCGCAAGCGCGCCCAGGCCGCCGGACACAAGCAACACAAGCTGGGTAAAGATCCCTTCCAGCTGGGCGGCAGCTTCGTCTTTGCTCCTGGAAATAAAGACCTGTTCGTGCACGTGAGTGAGACCTTTGGTGACAACGCAAGCCCGAAAGACATTCTGGCTGCGCTGGGATAAAGATAGCTGGGATCAAGAAAAGCCCGCCCCGTGCCAGCCAAAAGGTGATCTTCCTACATGGCGACTCATGAGGACCTGTTGCAACAGGTCACGAACCTGGCAGCCACAGCTCCGGATGCCACCACACTGATGCAGCGCATCGCCGATCATGTGCACTCAAAGATGCCGCGCTACAACAGCATCAGCTTCCGCTTCATTGACCCTGCCAACCCGGGGATGCTCATTCTGGGACCGTACACCGGCAGCTTTACTCCACAAACGCGACTGGCCTTTGGACAGGGCCTCTGCGGGACCTCAGCCGCCACGGAGAAGACGGTGGTGGTCAATAACGTGGAAGCCGATGGCCGCTACCTCCGAGCCTCTACGATGGTAAAGTCGGAGATCGTGGCCCCGATTCTGGTCAAAGGCAGATTCGCCGCCCTCATCGACATTCAAAGTTACTTCGTCGATACCTTCAAGGCGGCGGACGACCAGGCGTTTGTCGAAGCGTGCGCCCGGATCATCGCAAAGTTCATGGAGACGAAGCCCGTGAGGGGCTGATCGGGAGATCGGGACATCCGTCGAAGAATCGCCGGAATCGCACGGAATCGAGAGGACCCAAAGCTTAGGACTGACGAACGGATGAGAAGATTGCAACGATCGCCTAGGCAAAGCTAACGCCATATCTGCTCCCTCTCTCCAAAAATAGGCTGGTTCTCCAGATGACCCGATGTCCCGATGACCCGAGGTTCCGATGTTCCGATTCTTACAATTCTTAACCCACCCTCTCTCTGACCGCACACAGTTCTTTACTCGCGCCACCGCAACAACTTTCCGCACCGCGCATTTGATCTAGTAAAGACCCACCTCTATTCAAGGAGAGAAACGAATGCGCATTCGCGCGATCTTAGTATTAGGATTATTTTGTCTCCCGCTGCTGGCCACGGCCCAGGAGCGTAGCGACGTAGCTTCTCACGGCACGATCTTTGGCGGATATTCCCTGCTCAATAACAACAGCAACAACTTCAACGGATGGGACGCGCAGGGCACGTTCAACCTTACCCGCAACTTTGGCATTACCGCTGACTTCAGCGGCACGTCGCGGCAGGTGGCCGGTGTTTCTTTCATGGGATTCTCCGCCGGCAGCCAGCAACATCTCTACAACTTCCTGTTTGGACCCACGGCCACGGCCTACTTCGGCAAGAGTTCGGTTTTTGGCCACGCGTTGTTTGGGACGTCGCGCTCCAGCCTGGGCGCCGGCGTAAGCATTCCGATCCTCGGGGGATTCTCAGCTCCGCTTGACACGGCCAACGGCTTCGCCATGGCGTTCGGAGGCGGCGTCGATATTGGATTGACAAGGCACTTCGCCATCCGCGCCGCACAGATCGATTTCCTGCGGACGAATTTCAACTCGGTCGACGCGCTCGCCGCAGGCCTCTCCACCGGCACCGGAAACAGCCAGAACAGCTTCCGCTATTCGGGCGGAATTGTTTGGAGATGGTAAGACGGATCGGGAGATCGGGAGATCGAACGTGATCTGGTGATCGGAGAAGCAAGTCCATTCTTCTCGCGCAAGCGGGAAGGATGGACATCATGAAAGCATAACGTCTCTGCATACGCCGGATTTCACACGGCCTTGCTACGGCCGCGACAACGGACAGCACGTGCACAGCGCGTACTGCGGATTCTGATTATTGGGAACGTTCCTCCAGGTTCCGGTAAAGGCGTTGAGAGGATTCTTACAGGTGGCCGGACAAGCCCATTTTTTGGCCATCGCATCGTCGGGGATCGGCGCGGTGCGCACTTCGCGGCATGTCTGGTCCATCTGAGCAGGAGTGCCAACCACGGCAAGATCGGAGCTCAGCTTTTTGGGCGGTTGCAATCCCCTTGACTCGTGGGCATGGCCTTCCAACGCGTTCTGGCTGACGGTAAACTCACAGCCAAAACGGAAGCTCCACTGCGCCGGCAGAGGTTTGCAATCGCCATCCTTGTCCGCGCCCGTGTTTGACCCGGACCATTCGGCGAGAATGCCCTGCGCAGGCTGCGTGACGGGGGTCGGCGAAGGTCGCGGTGCACTTACCTTCGCGCTGAAAGCCCTCACCACAAAGGGAGGCGTCTTGCAGCAGGCGAGGTTGTTGTCTGGTCCATTCGCGCACTCGGGAGAGCTATCGACCACCATCGCGTAAACCGAATGGAACTCGATCCACTGGTTCACGGGTGGCGGCCCGTGATCGGGAGGGTTCCCATCGTGCTCGTTGGTGCAGCCCTGCACATTTTCCACGGGGACGTGATAGTGCTGATCACAAAGATGCAGCGTCTGTCCCTGGTATTGAATGGTCCTGGCATCGAGTGGATTGATGAGCGGCGTAGCGCTCGTATAGTTGTAGTCGAGCCCAGCCACTGGAGGCTTGGCATCCAATTCTGCCTTTTGCAGCGTGATGTCCCGCGGGGACTGATTGATGCATGTCGTTTGGGAATAGCCGCGCGCTGCGAATACGACGAGAAGAATCAGGCAGAGCTTCAGGAAGAAGCTGCGGTTCTTTTCAGGTTGACGGGAAATGGGATGGGGGGCGTGGCTCATACTCATCTCCTCTCTTGCAAAGTATGAGAACAGGATTGATTTTACCGCCGCGATTTTTGCAAACTGCATGAGCTTACATTTTGGTTTGCCTTCCAGGAAAAATTGCCTGAGTCCCAGCCGGTTTTGTGAAACTGGGCAGCAGGATCATCCACAGCCATGGAAGGTCACCCAGCGGCAAAAAGACTGTAGAGTAAGGCAATGAATAAAGCCAAGCGGAAGTCAACCCCGCAAGTGGCGCCCACAGCGACCGTTGTTCTGCTGATGCTTTTTGCGCCTATCACAGCCAGATCGCAGAAGCCGGACGTACTTGAAAAAATTGGTATCCACACGGGATTTACGGTTGACCGCGAGATCATGGTGCCTATGCGAGACGGTATCCGGCTTTCGACGGCGGTCCTGCGTCCGGAGAAGATCGCCGAACGAATGCCCGTGGTTCTGATCCGCACACCTTACCTTAAAGATGAAGAGCTGCTCGGGCTCAAGGATCTTTCTGCATTTCTGTTGCAACACGGATACATCCTGGTGGTACAGAGTGAGCGAGGCACGGGATGGTCGGAAGGACGGTATCAGATCCTCGCCGGCGCAAAGGATGATGGTTATGACACAGTGAGCTGGATTGCCGCTCAACCGTGGTCGAATGGGAAGGTAGGAACGATCGGATGTTCATCGAGCGGCGACAATCAAGTGCTTTTGGCTTCCCTCAATCATCCCGCTCATAAAGCCATGGTAACGATGGCATCCGGAACCGCGGTTGGGATGTTGCCCGGGGTTACATCGCAGGGCGTCTGGTACAGAGGAGGCGCGCCACAGGTTGGGCCATGGGCATGGTGGTATGCGCTGTTCGGCAGCGACCAACGTCCGCAAATGCCGGAAGGCATATCCGACGATGAGCGAATCAGGCTGGCTGATCTCTATTCCCTCTTTCAGATTCCGAGCCTCAATCTGGGTAAGCCGCTGGGCAGCGGATGGAAGGCAGTGATCGATAAAGTAGGCGAAGCTACCAAAGAGCTACCCAGCCAGGACATTCTCCGGCGCGCCGGAGTTCCCACTTCAGACTTTGACCGGTTGATAAAGCTGGCGCCGGGAGATCTGGAGTGGCAAAAACGCGACCTGTTGCGCACAGGAGACCGGCCGCGTGTGCCCGCGCTTGTGGTTGATTCCTGGTATGACATCGGAGCGTATGAGCAGCTGAAGTTTTTTGAGTACCAGGGTGACACGCCGAACCAGTTTCTGATCATGGCGCCTACCTCTCACTGCGCGATGTGGTCGGCGACCGAGAACACGATGGTAGGCAAGCGTTCCGTAGGTGACGCGCGATACGACTACTTTCAATTGTTCCTCAAATGGTTTGATTACTGGCTCAAGGACGCAAAGAACGATGTGCTCCAGCGTCCCAAGGTACAGGCGTACCTGATGGGCACGAATGCCTGGAAATATTACGACAGCTGGCCCATCAAGACCGCTGCCCAGCGCCGGTTCTATCTCCATAGCGAGGGCACCGCAAATGGAAGACTTGGCACGGGAATGCTCGCGGATGGCACGCCAGCAAATGAGAAGGCCGATTCTTTCATCTCGAATCCTCTGGATCCCGTCCCCTCCAACGGTGGCGGATGCTGTGATGCGGACTCGGCCAAAGACCAGGCGACTCTGGAATTGCGAAAGGACGTTCTCGTATACAGCTCCGGCGCACTTACGCGTGGGCTTGCGGCGATGGGCGAAGTGAGGGCTGTGCTCTATGTCTCTTCGTCAACGCCGGATGCAGATTTGACGTTGAAGCTGGTCGACGCAGGCCCGAATGGCGAAGCGTTCAACCTGTACGATACCGTGCTCCGGCTGCGATATCGCGATGGAGTGGAGAAGCCCAAGCTGATGGTTCCCGGACAGATCTATCGTGTCGAGTTGAGCGGTATTGTGACCGGGAATGAGTTCCTGCCTGGACATCTGATCAGGATTGAGGTTGCCGGAAGCAATTTCCCACTGTTCGAACGCAACCTGCAGACAGGCGGAAGAAACTACGATGAGACCGTCCCACAGTCAGCGACGATCAGGGTGTATCACGATCACGAGCATGCGTCGTATGTGGAGTTTACGGTGACGCCGGCGGGGAGATAGTTCTGGTCAGCGAAAGACCTGCATTGACATTACTGATTGTCGAATATCATCGACATGTATCTCTCAGAGTAGTATTGCCGGAGAAACTCTTCATTCTCCTTTGGGCTCATGCTTCCCTCTTTAGCAGTTTCCGCCAGGGCCTTGCGGAATTCTTCGGTTTTCTTGTACGCCGCAAACTGCGCATCACGAAACTTGATGAAGCCGGAGGCATCCGTCGTCCATTGCCGTATCACCGCGCCATTTTCGATGCGCAGCAGAATATATTTCTCGTATGTGGAGGCATAGCCCATATGCACATAGTTCACCAGCTTGCCGTCAGGAACAATGATGTTGCCGGAAAACCAGCGTGCGGCTACGGCCTTGTTCTCGGGAAACATCTGGGCCATCACCGATTTGAACTCGGTGGAGAAGCCCGATTCTCCCGGCTTTTTCTCAGAATGAAGGATTTGCACATCGACGAGCAGCAGCATGCGGTCCTTCACCTCCCAGGTGGCAACATATCCGCGCCATAGTCCGGTTGAAATGACATCCGACTTTGGCAGCTTGCCGGGGTTTTCCTGCAAAAACGGCTCCAGCGGATTGGTATAGATTCCATATTCTTTGCCGTCCAGCCGCAGATTGTCGCCCCGCTGCGCTGTGGCCAACAGCAATACTGAGCACGCGGCAAAAAACGTGACGATTTTCAGTAGTTTTTTCACGGCAGTCCTTTCTGAGCACAACTACATTTGACACCGGAGCCGGAGAATCAGAGTGAAAGCGGGTAGCCCCAAAGGAACGGCGAGCGCGTGTGTTCTTGCGCGATGAATTTTTAGCGGCCGAAAGCGGCCCCGAAAAGGACCTCTGTTTGAGGTATGGGTTTGTCAAGATGTACTATTTCGCGCGCTGTTTTGAGCTGATTTTTATTGACTGGAAAGCAGCTTTCGCCTATTCTTCATGGGAGTAAGACCGAGAGCGGCATCGGGGTAAAAGCCGCTAGCAGCTGGCAACTAGCAGCTAGCCAAAGCTGAACCTAAAAGGCCTGCAACCCCAAGAAGGCATCCGCCAGGGCGAAAGCCGGTTGGCCTGTGTCTTTACCCTTCCTAAGATAAGTGTGTCCAGGTATCGCCGTGATCGCCGCCATCGCGCGTGATCGCCGTGATCGGGAACCAAAAAACTCAAGACGTTTGAGCCACCCAGCGGGTGGCTTTTTTATTGCCTGACGCTCTTGAATGCAGGAGCACCGTGCGAATCAGGCACGATGGAGGAAGAGAAATGAGCCGGGAAGAAATTGTAACCATTATTCGGGAGCTGGCGGAGAAGCTGGGGCATGCGCCCAGCCATTCAGAGTTATCGAGGAATTCGAAGGTAACGCGGCGGCAGATACGCAAGGCCTTTGGCACCTATACGCAGGCGCTGCGGGAGTGCAAGCTGCATCGCGGTGGCGGAGGGCGGAAGCTGGACATGGCGAGCCTGTTTGCGGATTGGGCGGGTGTGGTGCGCCTTTTGAAGAAAACGCCGACGGTGCTGGAGTACGAGCAGTATGGAAAGTTCAGCATTGCTCCGCTGCGAACACGCTTTAGAACCTGGGGCATGGTGCCGGGCGCACTCATGCGCCTGGCGGCGGACGAGGGATGGGCAACGGAATGGGCTGACGTGGTGGAGATCATCGCTGCCGAGGAGGCGAAAGCGGAGCATGATGAGGCCACCCGGGACAAAGAATGGCCAAGTGGTAAACGAAGATCATGCGGCCCGAAGGAGATGCTTGATCGTCCGGTGTACGGCCCGCCGATGCGGCGCGAGCCTTTGGCCCACGGGCCGGTCAATGAGGCCGGCGTGCTCTTTCTGTTTGGCGCGATGGCGGAAGAGCTGGGATTTATCGTGCAGATGGTGCAGACGGGGTGTCCGGATTGCGAGGCGATGCGCGAGGTGGGACGTGACAGGTGGCAGAGAGTACGAATCGAACTGGAATACGAAAGCCGGAATTTCCTGCGGCATCTGCACGATGCAAACGAATGCGATTTGATCGTGTGCTGGGAGCACAACTGGCCGGAATGTCCGCTGGAGGTGGTGGAGCTGAGAAAAACAATCGGGAGATCCACGGCAAGCCGGGACAGGTCGGGTGATCGGGAGATCGGGAGATCGGAGAAACCAACCGGATAAGCACGGACCTTAAGAGCAGCAGAGCAGGTCCCTCGCCTTCGCGCAAACAACGTCAATAGTCGGATTTTGTAAATCGGTGCTCGGGCTCGGGATGGCGTATCGAGAAGGAGGGCGTCCCTTCAGGGACGAGACCTGCGCATGAATGTCTTATCAGTCGCATCCGTGTTCATCCGCGGTAAGTTTTTCCGCTCCCAATTCCCGCAAAACCATTACAATCTCCCATGGCAATTGCCCCGTGGAGCGTGCCATGACGAAAGACGAGATCATCAAGAAGCACAAGCAGTACCTGTTCCCTTCCATCTCGCTTTACTACACCGATCCGCTGGTGACCGACCACGCCAGCATGCAGCACCTCTGGGACGTGGAGGGCAACAAGTATCTGGACTTCTTTGGCGGGATTGTCACCATCTCCGTGGGGCACGCCAACCCGCGCGTGACCGGTAAGATCAAAGCGCAGATTGATAAGCTGCAGCACGCTTCCACCGTTTTCCCGAATGAAGCCGTGGTGGCGCTGGCGGAAAAGATTGCCCAGATCACTCCGGGCGAGATCAGCCAGAGCTTCTTCACCAACAGCGGCACGGAAGCCAACGAATACGCGGTGCAGCTGGCGCGCATCTTCACCGGCCGCTATGAGATGGTCACGCTGCGCCACGGATACAGCGGACGTTCGGCGCTAGCGCAGACGATGGCCGGGCAGAACAGCTGGCGCAAATCGCTGCCCATGCCGGCGGCGGGCGTGGTCCATGCGATGAATGCCTACTGCTATCGTTGCCCGCTGGGCAAGACCTACCCGAGTTGTGAAGTGGCGTGCGCGAAGGACGTGGAAGCGGTGATCCAGACCTCAACCTCAGGGCAGATTGCCGGATTCCTGGCCGAGCCGATCCAGGGCGTCGGCGGATTCATTACGCCGCCGAAAGAGTATTTCAAGATCGTCTTCAAGATCGTAAAAGATTACGGTGGCGTTTTCATCTCCGACGAAGTGCAGACAGGCTGGGGACGCACGGGCAAACGCTGGTTCGGGATCGAGCAGTGGGAGGTGACGCCAGACATTATTACTTCCGCCAAGGGCCTGGGCAACGGCGTGCCCATCGGCCTGACGGCGACGCGCCCGGAGATCGCCGCCAGCTTTAAGGGCCTGCACATCTCGACCTTCGGCGGAAATCCAGTAACTTCCGTAGCGGCCAAAGCAACCATCGACCTGATTGAAGAAGACCGCCTGATGGACAACGCGGACGTGGTGGGCCGCTACTATCGCGACGGCCTGGAAGGCCTGAAAGACAAACACGAACTGATTGGCGACGTCCGCGGCATGGGCCTGATGCAGGCGATGGAGTTGGTAAAAGATCGCACGACCAAAGAGCCTGCGCCCGAAGCCACCAACCAATTCATGGAGCACTGTCGCAAGGGTGGCCTGCTGGTGGGCAAAGGCGGGCTGTATGCCAATGTGATTCGCACGTCGCCGCCGCTGAACATCACCAAGGCGGATGTGGACGAAGCTATTCGCATCATGGACCATGCGTTCACGGCGATGTCGCCTGCGCTGGCCGGAGCGGCAAGCAGGCGGTAAAGATCGGGGGATCTGGCGATCAGGAGATCGGGAGATCAAGCCACTGATGAACACAGATCACATTGATCGGAAAGTTTGTTCTGCCGGTTTCTTATTTAATGTGCTCCGTAATGTCAGTGGTGGCGTGTTTTTCCGATCACGCGCGATCACGGCGATCACCTGATCTCGGCGATGCTTCTAGTCTCCCATTGCTGCCTGGCGATCGATGCGCGCAACCTCGGGACGAATCTCAAGTCCGTGGATCGCCACCTGCGAAAAAGCAGCAACGCGCGCCGGCTCCGGATGCTCCCACGAATAGCCTTCTTCACCGTGCTGGGTCACGTCGAGACCCTGGATCTCGTGGTCTTCCGGAACGCGCAGGCCGATGACGACGTCGACAACTTTCAGAATTACCAGCGTTCCGACGATCGCCAGTCCGGCTGCTATGCCCACGCCGATCGCCTGATTCACCAGTTGGTGGCGATTGCCTTCCAGCGCGCCTGAGGCCAGCACGCGTCCGCCGGCATCTTTGAAAATCGGATTTACAACGCTGCTGGCGAAGACACCGGTCAACAGCGCGCCGATTGCGCCGCCCGCGCCGTGAACGCCGAAGGCGTCGAGCGAATCGTCATAGCCGAAGCGCGCTTTCACCAGCGTGACCATGAGGAAGCAGAAGACACCGGCAATCGCGCCGATAGCCAGAGCTGACATGGGACTCACAAAGCCAGCGGCCGGCGTGATCGCCACCAGACCGGCTACCGCGCCCGAGATCGCGCCAAGTGCGCTGGGTTTGCCGTTGCGCAGCCACTCTGCGCCAGACCATCCGATTACAGCAGCCGCCGCGCCAAAATGTGTCGCGACGAAAGAGCTGGTTGCCAGGGTGCCCGCGCTCAAGGCGCTGCCGGCGTTGAATCCGAACCATCCGACCCACAGCAGGCACGCGCCGATAAAGCTCAGCACCATACTGTGGGGCTGCATCGGTTCGCGTGAATATCCGATGCGATGCCCGAGATACAGCGCGCACACCAGCGCGGAAACTCCTGACGTCACGTGCACCACGGTGCCACCGGCGAAGTCGAGTGTAGGAAAACGCCCGCCGAGCGCCGCGTTGAGCAGGCCGCCCTTCCCCCAGACCATATGGGCCATCGGGCTGTAGACCAGGGCACTCCATGCAACCATGAAAACTACCATCGCCGAAAATTTCATACGCTCGGCAAAGGCACCCGTGATCAAAGCGGGAGTAATAATTGCAAACATCAACTGATAAATCATGAAGGTCTGCGCTGGAATTGTCCCCGTGTAGTCGGCGTCAGGGGTCACGCCCACGCCGTGCAGAAAGAGGTTATGCAGCCCGCCGATCAAGCTGTTCCCCTCACCAAACGAGAGGCTATATCCAAAGATGGCCCACACCACCGTTACCACGGCCATCAGCGCGAAGCTCTGCATCATCGTGGCTAATACGTTTTTCTTGCGTACAAGTCCGCCATAGAAGAGCGCCAGCCCCGGACCGGTCATCAGCAGTACCAGCGCCGAGCTCATGAGCATCCAGGCGTTGTCGGCGGAGCCTTGGCAGCCGGCAATTTTCTGCTCGAGTCTTGCGATGCGTTCGTTTTGCGCGTCGGCAGGCTTCGGCGCTGAAGCCTGTGCAAGAAGACTGAGCGGCGCCCAGAGTACAAAGATTGCCAGCCAGCAGCGGAGTAACTTTGCCATGATTGTTGGAGCTCCTCAAGCTCGAGTTGAACCATCCGGCTTGAGCACAATCTACCCGCTCTCGGGAACAGAGTGAAATCGAAAAAATTTATCGCACCTATAAGCGGCTATCTACCGCAAAATCAGCCTACCTTCCGCGACTGCCGCCCCTGCAGCCGGTAGGGTTTCGCTCTTCATGGTTTCGCAGCCGAAGTCGATCGCGGGCCGGCTTCTTCGCCGCCTGCATGATCGCTCTCTCAAGTTACCCAAAGAGTAAACTGCCATGACCCCCATTCCCGCCAATGCCGGGTTAGTATTGAGCGCATCATGTATCCAGAGGTGTTCACATTGCCCCGACGCAAGGATCCTTCGGTCCGCCCAGACCGCCTGCTTGCGCAATTGGACAAGGTCGAACTTCAGTTGCAACAGTGGATTGCTCTCTCACCTAAGAATGCTGAGTGGTTTCGCCGCGATCCCTTCGGCGCCATGCGCGCCGCCGGCTTGAACCTTGAAGATGACCTCTTGCTCGAACTCGAGCTCATCACCAAAACCATTGCCAAAAAGCTCAAATAATCCTCAGCCACGGATGCAGCCATGTTTTTGCTTTGACCCCGTTCCTTCTGGTTTAATGCGCCATGCCGCAAAAACCTGACTATGGAATCGACGCCCCTGGTGTCGTCCGCAACATGCTGCTGATTGGCCTGGCGCTCATCGTCAGCGGATTCCTGTTTCCCACCATCCGCATCGGGCAAGTCACAATCCTGTGGAACCCCAGCGCGTTTTGGCCAGGAATATCGATTCTTCTCAGCGGGATTCTGATGCTGGTCTACGCCAAGTGGGGCAAATTTCGCCACCGCGATCGCATGCTCAACATGATCTCCTGGCGCGGCGATGAACAGGTCCTCGACGTGGGCGCCGGACGCGGCCTGCTCCTCATCGGCGCCGCCCGGCGTCTTACAACGGGCAAAAGCACCGGTATCGATATCTGGAGCACCAAAGATCTTTCCGGCAACTCGCTGGAGCGTACGCAAGCCAACGTGGATGTGGAAGGTGTAAAGGATAAGGTAGAACTCCGCAGCGACGATGCCCGCAAGCTCAGCTTCTCCGACGCCAGCTTTGATGTGGTGCTCTCCAATCTCTGCATCCACAACATCCCTGACGCCGAAGGACGCGCGCAGGCCTGCCGCGAGATTGCCCGCGTGCTCAAGCCCGGAGGCACTGCTCTGATCTCAGATTTCATCTTGACCAGCTTTTATCAGAAGGTCTTCACCGAAGCGGGTTTGAAAACCACCCGGACGGCGTTGAATCTTCTCTCGTACCCGCCGCTGCGGGTGGTTCGAACGGAAAAAAAGTAAGCCCGCCTTACTCTGCGTTCGACGAGACGCTCGGGGCCGTTTGCCTCTTGGGGAAGATTTCCTTCAATGCTGCCACAATGATGAAGCTGATGATCACCAGCAGCGTCCATGAGCTGATCTTTGCCGGCCCTACAATCGCCCATTGTCGCGCCTGATTCGGATAAACCCATGCGCCGAAAAAAGTGCCGATGTTCTCGGCAATCCAGATAAAAAACCCGATCAGTAAGAATGAAAGCACCAGAGGCATCTTGCGTTCCACGCGCAGCGTGGTGAAGTGAACGCGAGTCTTCCAGAACAACCCGACAACCGCAGCAAAAAGAAACCAGCGGATGTCCGGCAGGTAGTGGTTGGTAAAAAAGTTGACGTAGATGGCCGCGCACAACGTCACAGCCATCCAGAAACTGGGGAAGCTGGTAATGCGCAGGTTAAAGTGCCGCCAGGCCTGCATGATGTAGCTGGCCACCGAAGCGTACATGAAGCCGCTGTAGAGCGGTACCGTCCGCAAGTGGAAAAAAGCGTGTTCCGGATAACTCCATGACCTGACGGCGGGCGAGGTCTTGTAAAGCTCCAGACCCATCCCGATCACATGGAATAACGAAAGGACTGCAACCTCGCGCCAGTTCTCGAGGCGCGCAGCAACCAGCACAACTTGGATCGCAATCGCGCTCAGGAAGAGGAAATCGTAGCGCGCCAGGCCAGGTATCCTAACGTGGCTTGAAATCGCCAGCAGGAAAAGAAACGTACCGGCAAACACGCACGAGGCCACCTCTTTGGCTCCAAACACCAGGAACTCGCTGAGATGGTCGGCGGCTCGCGCCGGCAATACTCGCGCCAGCAGGCGCTCCATGGGCAGCGGACGCTGCCGTGCCTCCTCTACTCCGGCCAGCGGCAAGTGACTACTTTCGTTTCGGTATAGAAGTTGACCCCGTCTTTGCCCAGGGCATGCAAGTCGCCGAAGAACGAATTCTTCCAGCCGGAGAAGGGGAAAAATGCCACCGGAGCCGGCACGCCCACATTGATGCCGACCATTCCGGCCGTTACGTTCTGCGTGAATTGCCGTGCCGCGCCGCCGGAACGCGTAAACACTGAAGCTGCATTGCCGTACTCGGACCGGCTGACAACGTCAATCGCTTCCTGCAGGCTTTTCACGCGGACTACCGAGAGCACCGGCCCAAAAATCTCTTCCTTCGCCACGCGCGACTCGGGATTTACTTTGTCCAGAATTGTCGGCCCGACAAAATAACCATTGCCACTGCATACCGGATCTTTGCGTCCATCGCGCGCCAGCGTTGCGCCTTCCTTTTCACCCAGCTCGATGTAGCCCAGGATTCGCTTCTTTGCTTCGTCGGTAATCACCGGGCCCATGCCGGTCTTGGCCTCACAGCCGTTGCCGACCGTGAGATGGTCCGCGGCGTTCACCAGCTCTTTCACCAGCGGATCGGCAACTTCGCCCACAGCGATCACCACGCTAGTCGCCAGGCAGCGTTCGCCGGCACAGCCGAACGAAGATCCCATCACCGCCGCCACGGTCGATTTGATATCGGCATCGGGTAGCACCACGGAGTGGTTTTTGGCCCCGCCCAGCGCTTGCACACGCTTTCCATTGTTCGCTGCCGTCTGGTAGATATATTTCGCCACCGCGCTCGAGCCCACAAAAGAAACCGCACGTACCCGTGGATCCGTTAACAGCTGGTCCACCGTGCTCTTGGCGCCGTGCACCAGGTTCAGAACTCCCGGCGGCATACCCGCCTCATGGGCCAGCTCCACCATGCGCGCGGCAGTGCGCGGGACCTTGTCAGAAGGCTTCAGCACAAATGTATTCCCGCAGGCAATCGCCATGGGAAACATCCACAGCGGCACCATGAATGGGAAGTTGAACGGCGTGATGCCCACGCATACGCCCACGGGGTAGCGCGTCGACCAGCTGTCCACCGCCGTGCCCACGCGGTCCACCGTATCGCCCATCATTAATGTCGGCGCGCCGCAGGCAAATTCAATGCACTCAATGCCGCGATCAAACGATCCCTGCGCCTCTTCCCTGGTCTTGCCATTCTCTTCCGTGATCAGCGCCACCATCTCCGCCGAATGTTTTTCCAGCAGCTCGCGGAACTTAAACAATACCTTGCAACGCTGCACCACCGGGGTCTTGCTCCAGGCCGGGAACGCCTTGTGCGCCGCTTCCACAGCGGCCGAAATCTCCTCCGGCGTGCAGCGTGGAACCTCAGCGACAGGCTCTCCGGTCGCAGGATTGTGCTGGACATCTTTCGGGCCAGTCGAGATTACAGGCTTTCCATTGATATACAGCGGGCAGGGCTTCAATTCCACGGCAGTTGCTGTCGGCGTCATGCGGACCTCACTCAGGTATTCATAAATTTTACACTGCCCGGGCAAGAAAGCCGTGCCTGCCAGGCCGTATCGAGGAGGTCCGGGTTGAACAGGATCAGTTCTTGAGCGACTGCCGCTTTTCCTCTTCCTTCTCGAATTCTCTTCTCTTTTTCAGGTCATCTCCCTGAAGCGTGTTGTAGGTGTCAGGAAAATACAGCCTTAATCTTTCCATGGCCGCATTGGCAACGAATAGTACATATACGGATTTGTCGTTTGCTGGATCAACGGAGCGGATATCCCGCAGAAGAGATGCCTTAACCGCCTCCGCATCTGCATTTCCCCAGTCGCTTCTTATCTTTTCCGCAAGCGCCGGCGCTTCAATAGGGGAGTTCACCACTAATCCTGCGCTCGGCTGATAGCGCACCGCGACGAAGTGACGGCTCACAATCTGCCCAATCAGCATGAAGCAGACATCCGCCACCTTCACCGTGTACCTGCCTGTGAAGTTTTTTTGCATCGGCTCCGGCCTGCTCTTTGCTTCGAAGTCGCGCAAGCGAGGGTCATATTCATCACTGAAGTAGCTGAACATGAAGAAGTCCACGCCCACTTGTGGATGCTCTGAACGGGGAAGTTTATTTCCCACTTCCAGCCTCGTTGGCCTCTTGTCATCCAAATGCTTGATCAACTCCGGCAAGGCCAGCGGACCGCGCCGCACCAGCTCATGCATCTGCGGCGGAACTATAGGAGGAGCGACTCCCAGCACACCCATTGTGAATGAACTTGGCTTATCGCCTCCTATGAATCCGTCATAGACGGCAGCGCTGTTGACTCCCGGTGTTTGCCCATCGATCTGCATCAACTCATCGATGAGTTGGCTGACTGGCATTTTCGAGTAGTCGGGGTGATCAGCAGATTTGCTGGGGGCGCTCAGTGCACAAGCAAGAAGCAAGTAAGCCATCAAACTTCGCCAGCGGAGCAGTTCGAATCTTTGCATTCTACGTCTCCTTGATTCTTCCTGATCCTTTGACTGAATATGAGCCCTTCGGGCAGCTTTCTATCTGAAGGATCCTCGATTGTTTGCTGAAATCACACCCGCCCTTCCAACCTAAACCGGCTTTTCTGATTCCAATTCGCGTGCTCTCTTTTTTCTCTGTATTCAAGAACGCTCTAGTTTCGATATTTTGCGCCACCATGCTTGCGGTCCCTGTTGCCGCGCAGAAACCCGACCAACAGGCCGCTCAACCCCGCGAAAATGACGGCGCTGTCCAGGTGCAGATGCACAACGTGCTGTATCACTATGCTGACAATATCGCGGTCCACCTGCGTGATGTGGCCGGCGCCCTGCTCCCAAGCACTGCAGGCCAGATGCCTATTTTCGACGACAAGAAATCCTTCACCCTGCAGATCGCTGCGGCCGAGATCGCCATGGACCCACAGTCGCTGGCGAACGTGCTCAACAGCAACGTGTTCTCCGCGAAAGATGCGCCGCTCAAGGATCTGTCTATCACCATTGAGAAGGGCCAACTCAAGATCAAGGGCAAGCTGCACCAGAAGGGCGATATCACTTTTGAAACTGAAGGCCAGCTCAGCGCTACGCCGGACGGCAAGATCAGGCTGCATGCGGAAAAGATCAGAGCAGCGCACCTTCCGGTGAAAGGGATGATGGACTTGTTCGGTCTCGATATCGCCGATCTCATCAAGTCCGGCAAGGTCAAGGGCGTGCAGGCGGAAAAAGACGATCTCATTCTCGACCCTGGCGAAATTCTTCCGCCCCCGCGAATCACCGGCCATGTCACCGCCATTCGCCTTGAATCCAACACCATCGTGCAGGTCTTCGGTGATCCGAAAAAGCAGAAATGGGAGCAGGTCTCGGCGCGCAACTACATGGCCTATCGCGGCAATCGCCTGCAGTTCGGGAAGCTGGTGATGAACGATACTGACATGGTGATCATCGACCCCAATCCCCAGGACCCGTTCGATTTCTACTTCGACCATTACAAGGAACAGCTGGTTGCCGGCCACACCCAGATCACGCCATCCTTCGGCTTGCGCGTATTCATGATGGACTACAACAAGTTGAAGCGAAGCGGGCCAGCGGCCAAGGCGACGCATAAGCCGTGAACCAAAAAATGCGGGCCTTTCCAGCCCGCATTTCCCTGGCTTGTGTCTTGTCTAAGCTGCTCTTTCCACAGCAATGTTGTGGGCCGTGGATTGCTCAACGCTAAAGGTGCGCACCTGTGGCGTACCTTCGATCACGCTGCGGATTTTCTCTGTCACGTTGGCAAACTGCTCCCGGTGATATTTCGCGGCATCCTGTTCCGTCTGCCAGAAACTGATGCCAATCACGCGATTGGGTTCCTGATTGGAAACCAGGGTGATCTCGTCCAGAAAACCATCCTGGCTCTTGAGAATCGTAAGCACGTTTCCGCCGACGATACGAGCTACATCTTTAGCTTTCCCCGCTTTGCTGGTGATTTCTACAATTCGTGCGAACATACAAGGTACTCCTTTCGTTGAGGGTTGAAAGTTGTACCGTCACTGCGGGCGGTAGGTTCTACAAACTTTCCCCAACCATACTCCTCTTATGCCCGCATATTCAATGTCCGACCCCGGGATTTCTGGAAAGATTCTGTGCAAGCTTGCTTGTGCTGCTCGTTCAAACTACATACCGGGGGCATCTCATGAGTTTTCCACGCTTCTCACGCAAGGGCGCCTCGCCGGGGCCGCTCAGCCGGATCCACATCGCCTCTCCTTGCCCCGCTGACTGGTCAAAGATGATCGGCGACGAGCGGGTTCGCCATTGCTCGGATTGCAACCTGAATGTCTATAACCTCTCCGCCATGACAGAGCATGAAGCCGCAAAGCTGATTGCTGGCCACAGCGGACAGCGACTCTGCGCCCGCTTTTACCGCCGCGCTGACGGGACACTGATTACCCAGGATTGTCCGTGGAGTATGCGTGCTATGGCCAGAAAGGCCTCACGGGCAGCCGCAGCATTCTTGACGGCGATCATGAGTGTTGGCCTGGCGTTTGCCAAAGGTAAACCTAAAGAAAAGATCGTGTGCGAATGCCAGTCGACGCCCCAAAAGGAAAAAGAATCAGGAATCAATCTGACCGTCATGGACCAGGAAGGCGCCGTGATTCAGAAAGCGGAAGTCACTCTGAAGAGGCAATCTGACAACTACAGAATATTCGTTGGCGCCACAGACGCCTCGGGAATCTGGAGCCAGGCTGGTCTGGCGGCTGGAAAATACAAAGTGGTCGTCCGATCGCCGGGCTTTCGTACGTTTGACGGCATCGTCAATATTCGCGACCAACAATCTCTGGCGCTCAAACTCAAGCTGCCGGTCGCTGCAATCAACGTTACTGTAAGTGTTGAGGCTGCACCTTTCAGCGTTCAGGGAGCTATCGTGGACGTGAGCGCTCAGAAACAGCCTGCGGTGCCATTCGCAGGTTCTGGAGGGCGGGTCAGTCCAATGCGCCAGTAGCGCTTGGACTGAATAATATCTACATTTACTCCGCATCGTGGTACACGATTCCCAGCGTGTGCCGCACTCCGCTGCTCACGGGGCTTACGCCATGTTTGATGTTCACGCGATAATGTCCACGCGATCCCTGCACCGGTCGCCAGCGCGTGGTAAAGATCACACCTTCTCCCTGCTGCGGCGCGATCACCTGCGCCGCCGACTGCGCCCGCGGACGCTGCTCCACCAGAACAAACTCGCCGCCTTCGAAATCCACGCTTGGCCGGTCCAGCATAAAAACCGTTTGCAGAGGAAAATAGACTTCGCCGTAAAGGTCCTGATGCAGGCAGTTGTAGCCGCCACGTTCGTAGCGCAGCATCAGCGGCGTGGGGCGTTTCTGCCCGCGCGCATGGCAGTGCTTGATGAAATCCCGGTGAGCACCCTGATATGTCACCGTGTCTCCAAGGCTGACGGCCCACTCATTGGCTACGTTGGCCAGATGCGGGTAAAGAGATTCGCGTAAATCGCTCACTATCTGCGGCAGAGGATAAGCAAAGTATTTATACTCACCCAGCCCGAAGCGATAGCGCTCCATCACAATCCGGCTGCGGAATAGCTGCTCGCCGGCATACAGTTCGCGCAGAGCGCGACACTCTTCCGCGGTCAAAACCGGCCCGGTCCTTGCCCATCCTGAAGAGTGCAGACTTGCCTCGATCTGGGGCCAGTCGAGCGCTTCGATCCGGCGCGGGATCTCATTTGTCACGATTGGCGTTGGAATTTTTGCTGTTGCCATAACCTCTCCATAGATGGATCGTCGCGTAGCCGCGATACGGGCTCCACTGACGAAATATTCGTTCGAGTCCTGCGGCATTGATCTGCGCTTTTCCATGGCTCAGTGCTTTGCGCAGAACCAAGTCGCCTTCGGGCCAGTGATCGTGGTCAGGGCTGGTACGCATCAGGATGTAGCCCGCAGTCCACTTCCCGATTCCCTTAAGCGCGAGCAATTTATCGCGCGCGTCCGGCTGAGCGACGCACGAATCGCCTTGCTCCGCGAAGTATGCCGCCAGCCCTTTCAGCGTCTCTCGACGCTGCCCTGGAACTCCAAGCCGGCTCAAATCGGCACGCAGTACCTGCTCGGCCGAGGGAAAGAGCCATGCGTACTCGCTCAGCTCGGTTCCCGCCAGCCGCACCAGGCGGCCCATCAGCGTGGTGGCGGCAGGTACTGAGATTTGTTGTCCAAGCACCGCCCGTGCCGCGATCTCAAAAGCGCACCAGCCGCCGGGCACCCGTAATCCCGGCTGATTCCCTACGATCGCCGCGAACGTTGAGCTGCGGCTGAGGAATCTCTCGATTGGGCCGGTCTCGATTTCCGCTTTAAAGATCTGCTGCACGCGCATCCGAAGCTCATCCAACTGAACTGTATTCACGCGCGACGAAATCTCAAGGCGCAAACGAGCGCCCGCCCGGTCGTAGGTCACACGGAGGGTCTTTGGCCGACCCAGGCTCTCGATCGTCCGCTCATAGGCAGTATCCGTGACCTTCTCCACGTCAGGCGTTGCGCGAGCTCGCAGAAAGGCCAGCAGTGCTTCCCAATCAAACGGAAGCTGCACCGGCAGCGATAGGTAGTGTGGTGACGCCATCTACCTTCTTATATACACATTGTTCAGAAATTTGCCGCTCCGAATCTTGCGGTCAATGGGTCAGTTTCGAAGAAAGCTGGACCATTGGCGGTATCAGCGTCTAGAGTCCCGCCGTAGCGGGGCGCGGGCTTTTAGGCAGACGTTCATCGCGCCAGCGATGAATTCAAACCGTCAGACTTCAGGCTTTGCCACGCATCTTGGCCCACCACCAGCGCATGCCCACCAGGAGGAAGCGCCAGTCGTGGAAGAACTCCGGCTCTTTGCGTTCAAACGCATGGCCAATAAACTGCAGAATCCAGCCAAAGACAAACAGCCCGGCAGCATACATCCACAGCCCATGGACGAAGATTGACACCACGCCGAGCGCAACCGAGAGCACGATCAGCGGGATGCCGAAGGTATGGCAGATCCGGTTCACCGGATGGGTATGGCTGCTTGCGTATTGTGCGATCCACTGCTCGTTGGTTCTTCCGCCCAGCATGCGCGGCATTATAGCGCGACAAACTATTGCGGCGTGAGCAGGAAAATGCGCGAAGGGCCGGCATGAACGTGGCTATCGGCATTCACCTCGTCATGATGGCTCACGTTGGGATTCTTCAGGCCAAAAGCCACAATCTGCCCTTTATCGTTAATGGAAAAAGCGCCGGTCAGGATGGTATCGCCAGGCAGGTTCGTCACTACTTCATTCAAATCAACCAAGCCGCCCTGGCTGGTCCATAGAAACGCGCGATTGCCCAGCGGGCTGGTGGACTGTCCGACCACCTGCCCCAGGTTATTGACCGCGAATGCTTCGCTATAGATGCTGCCGGAGAGCGAGCCTATCGATTGCATGCCGCCCGCGCTGGTCCATAAGAAAGCTCGAACACCGCCACTGCCTTCTGATGCCCCCACAACCATGCCACTATCATTAATGTGGTCGGCGCGGCTGCTGGTATCACCGGAGAGAACGCCCAGGTCCTGCATGGCGCCGTTTTGCCACAGGAACGCATGCGGTCCTGACGCCGTATCGGAAACACCCACTACCGCCCCCGAATTGTTGATCCCGTGCGCTTCGCTCGTCTGGCCGCCGAGCGTGCCAAGGTCCTGAATGGCGCCTTGGGAGAACAGCGCGGCATGCGCTCCGGATGAGCCGGCAATCTGCCCCTGATTGTTGATCGCCGATGCTGCACTCGCGTCGGTACCCGGCAGCGTGCCCAGATCGTGCAGGCCGCCGCTCGACGTCCAGGAAAACGCATGCGTGCTCTCAGCCGTGTTCGACGTGCCCACGGCAACCCCTGAATCATTGATGTCAAAGGCAACGCTGTAGTCGCCGCCGGCCAGCGTTCCCATGTCGCGAATGCCGCCCTGCTTCTGCCAGAAAAACCCGTGCGTCTCGGCGCCATGCGGACGTCCCGACTGCCCCACCACCTGGCCCGCTGCATTCACGCCGTGCACCACCGCGCTGCCCGGACGCAGTGTTCCCAGGTCCTGCACCGTATAGCTCTGTGCCTGCAGACCGCAAGACACTGCTCCTGCCGCCAGCGCAATCAGTAACTTCATTACTCGGCCGTGAATCATCTCCATCACTCCTAGAATCCGGTGAATGTAGCCGTTGTCGTCACGCCGCTGGTGACCGTGGCGCTCTTCGATTGTGTGGTGTGCCCGCTCTTTGTGATCGTGACCGTATACGTTCCCACGGGGATCCACGTGGTTGCGAAGAGCCCGGTGGTGCCCGTGGTTCCAGTCACCGTGGTGGCGATAGCGCCGCCTTTGATCGTTACGGAAGCTCCGCTGACTACGGCGCCGCTCGGCGAAACTACTTTAGCCGTGATCTTTCCAGCCGTGGCGATCGCGATGTTCAGCGTCGCTGTCGCCCCGCTCGTCACATTGACCGTTGCGCTGCGCGTCAGATATCCGCTCCTGGCCGCCGTGATGCTCCGGCTTCCCGTCCCGACATTGGCCAGAGTGTAGACACCGCTTGTGTTTGTCGTGGTCGAGCCGCCGCTCCAACTTACCGTAGCGCCTGAGAGCGCTGCGCCGTTGGAAATGTTGGTTATCTTGCCGGTAACTGTTCCTGTGCCCGAACTCGGGGAGAGCGTAAAGTTCGCCGTGACCGTTGCTCCTCCCGTCACTGTCACATTTTGTGTAACGCTGGCGAAGCCGCTGGCGGAAGCCACCAGCTGTGCCGTTCCAGCCGGAACTCCGCTCAGCGTATAAACGCCGGAAGCATTGGTCGTTGTGCTGCCTGCGCCGAACCCCACCGTAGCTCCCGCGATCACGGCTCCTGCCGAACTCTTGACTGTTCCCGTGATTGTTCCGCTGCCGGAAGCCAAAGTGATATTCGGCGCCGTGGTTGTTGTTGCAGCCACCACTGTCACGCTCGTCGACGCCGACGCAAAGCCTGTGAGCGAAGCTGTAATCGTCGCCGCACCGGCAGGCAGGTTGCTCAGCGTGTAACTTCCATCTGCTGCCGTGACGGTGTTGAGACCATCAGCGCTGACCGTAGCGCCAGACAGCCCGGCACCGCTGCTATTGAGCACGTGTCCCGTTACGTTCCCCGGATTCACCGGCGCCAGTTTCAGTGTTGCAGCCTGCGTGCTTGCGCCGGCTGTGACAGTCACGGTCTCAGAGGCGCTCGTGTATCCACCCAAAGCAGCCGTGAGAGTTGCCGATCCGGCTGGAAGCTGCAGCGTGTACGCGCCGTCTGATCCGGTAACTGCTCCATTGCCTCCCGAAGTCACTGACGCACCCTGGATCGGGGCTCCCGCCGTGTTCGTCACAGTGCCGGTCACAGTTCCCTGCGTAGCGGCGGTCGTCGACATCTGAACTATGCTCCCAACCGACGGCACTCCGCTGGCGTTCAGAATGAAAAGCATGTAATAGCCCGGCGGCGCCAGGTTGGCATTGGCCGGCATGGTCACGTTCAGTCCGGTGCTGGTCTTGGTAAAGCTGAGCCGCATGAATCGCCCGCTCATGTCATTGGTATGCGTGACTGAGGGATTGCGCAGAAAAGTCACCTGGCTGACCGAAGCTGCGTCCGGTGAGCCAATGAAGACGCTTTGTCCATAACTCGCTGCGGTCGGCGCCGAAGCGATGCTTGGTCGCGCTCCAGCAAACAGATACGGCGGCGAAAACAACTGTGCATTCGGTCCGCCCACGTTGCCGCCGGCAGAGAGCACTCGACCATCCGGCAGAAGCAATGCCGTCGAGTGGTATCCGCGATACACGGCGATGCTCGCCATCGTCGTGAACGCTCCCGTGGCAGGGTTCCACATCTCTGTGGGCAGAACCGGCGTTGCCGAGTTATCAAAGCCGCTCCCGCTGCTGCCGCCCACAATCAACACCTTGCCATCCGGCAGAATCACAGCATTATGCTGCCGGCGCGCGGAATGCATGCTGCCAGTCGATTTCCACGCGGGAGTCGCCGCATTCAGATCAATCGTCTCGGCCGTCGCTGTCGGCGGGTCATCTCCACCTACCACTAAGATCTTTCCCGAGTCATACATCAGTGCCGGACCGTAATCACGCGTCCCGGCAAAGACATGGACGGCAGAGTTGGTCCATGCGCCCGTGCCCGAGGGGTTCAGATACTTGCTCTGACGGGCCGGGCCGGCTTGGAACACCTGGCCGTTTGGCGCCACCAGCATATTGGGATAAAGAGGCAATGCGAGCTGTGCCGTGGTCAGGTTGCGCCATGTGTGCGTGGCCATCTGAAAAACCTGCGGCATGGTGTCGACGTTGGTATTCGAGTTAATGTCTCCCGAAACCACCAGGATATCGCCGTTTGGCAGCTCCGTGGCCGTGGGATACCATCGGCCGGTGTTCATGTCCGGCATGGCGGAGAAAGTGTTCTTGTTTGCGTCATAGATCACGGCATGCGGATAGCCCGTGTAATCGGCGATGTGACCGCCCACGATAAACACCCGCCCATCGGCAAGCTGGGTGTGGCCGCCGCAAAAAAGCGCGTACGACGAAGCCGCCGTCGTCGTGAAAGTATTGCTTCCCGGGTCCCAAATGTGTGGCTGCAGCGATTCGTTGTAATACGAGACGAAGAAGACGCGACCATCGGGCAACAGCGTGGTATGAATCGCGCGTGTGGGCCACGTGGCGAGCGAAGTCCACTGGCCTTGGGTGGAAGCTTGGGCGTTACCGCGTACTGCTACTGCAACGAAAAACAGAAGTAGAACGAAGATTGACGCCCCTCGGCGCGCAAGGGAACGAGAGTGGCACACAACAACCGCTGTGATTCAGCAACGTTGTTGCGGGTTGCGCTAAGACTCTGCTGAAGGCCTGAATCAGAGGGAAAATATTTTTTCCTAAAAGAAACTTTATGCTTGCGCGACTACGCTTGCCATCTATTTCGCGGCGGGCTCCAGTCGCTGATGGAACTTCGCCGCCAGCCGCTCCGCTGCGTCAACCAGATTGTTCTCCTTGGTCTTTTCTTTCACCGCGAACTTCACGGTCTCCGTCGCGCTCCACAATGGACGTTTGTTCCTGGCGTCACTCACCGTCATCGTGACCGCGGTTGGCGTAAGGTCCTTCCGGGTGGAAGTGGACTTTTCTTCCTTGCCGCTGTCAGGCGAAACGCTGGAGGAGCTTGAAACCTGAATGCTCGAGTCCCCGTTGGAGGCAATCTCAATGATCAGGTCTGCTTTGTCTCGCGTCTCCACCAGGGTGAACCGGCCCCACCCATCCAACGTTGATTGGATTACCTCGAAAGGGACCATGCTGCCGCGCGTTCGGACAATCAGAACGTTCCGCGCGGAAACCAGGCGTGTTGAGGCGGTTTCGATGACCGGCTTCTTTTCCGGTACGGCGGTTGGCTGCGGCGTCGGCTTTTCGGCCGCCGGCGGCTGCTGTCCGGCCGGCGATTGCTGAATAGCAGCTCCGCTCATCGTACAAGACCCGGCCAAAACCAGGATCGCGACCATACTGCGCCAAGCGCGCATTTTCTACCTCCGGCCAAGAACATTACCATGGATTCATGGTACGGGGCCGCTTTGCTGATTGCTGATAGCTGACTGCTTCTTCGCAGCAAAGCGCATCTCAGATTACAATAGCGTCCTTGCATTTATGGCTGACCGTCTCTATCTGAGTATTTGGTTTCCCAGCTTCCAGGCGCCGGAGATGATGCCTCGCGTGCTCTCCGTGCTGAAGCAGTTCCCTTTCTCCACCAAGCGCGGCGGCGTGGGCTATCTGGGCGTGCGCAGCATCTCCTGGGACCAGCCATTGGTCTTCGAGCAGACCTTCGACTATCGCGCTGATCCTGAACGCGCGCTTGCCCTGGCCGGCGAATTCCTGCATGAAGACAATGCCTATGAGATAGACGTCCTCTGGGACTTATGGGTCCCGGTCCTGGAAGGGGATCTCGATGAAACCTGGCAGGTGCAGCCGCAGCCGGTCAAGTTCATCGCCTTCGGCACCCGATTTGAAAACGCTACTTTCCAGCAAAACGGCCACATCCAGGTCGACTTCGGCCTGGATACTCCATTCCTCTACGAAGAAGCCGACTTCACCAACACGCTCGAGCAGCGCATCAAGTCGAACGTGCAAAAGCTGGTCAACTTCACCAGCGCGGTGGAGAAGAACTGCGGTATCAGCGGCCGCGTGCTGTGGTCAGAATCGGAAGACAACCTGGCACAAAAGCTGATCGATCGTTTGCAGAAAGTGCAGTAGGAAATCGGGTGATCGCGGTGATCGGGTGATCGCCGCGATCGAAAAGACCAAAGCGTACCACTCATAAATACCGATCACACGGATCAAAAGCCCGTTTTAGAAAATTGAGTAGTCGAAAGACTCCGCTTTTCCGATCACCCGATCCTTAGACTCTCCCCGCGTATGATTACTTGGTGACCACGGCCCGAAAACGCGCGCTCAGCTCGGTGCTCATCTTCCTTGCCTGGACCCTCATCGTTCTGACCTTCGCCGTGCAGGCTTACGTCTTTGCCGTTTCACGCAACCGGCCAGACAGTTTTCACCATGAATTCCTGGTCGCTTCCACCGAGTGGTACGTCTGGGCCGCGCTTACGCCTCTGGTGCTCTTTCTCTGCCGGCGTTTCCGCATTACTTCACAGCACTGGATCGCGCCGGTGGCCTTGCACCTGATCGCGGGCGTGCTGATCTCCCTTGCGCAGTTGGCCGTCCAGGTGAGACTCAACTACATCGTGAACCCCGGCTACGTTCTGGGTTATTGGAAGGTCCTGTATTTTTTCGCTACGTACAAGCTGCACATGAACCTGCTGACCTATTGGGTCATCGTGGCGCTGAATCATGGGATCTTCTATTTCGAGCAGTCGAGATCGCGCGAACTAGCCTGGGCGCGCATGGAGACCGATCTGGCGAATGCCCAGTTGCAAGCCTTGACCATGCAGCTGCATCCCCACTTTCTTTTCAATACCCTGCACTCCATTTCCACCCTGATTTCCGAAGAGCCGGCTGCGGCGCAGGAGATGGTGCTCAAGCTCAGTGACCTGTTGCGCGCTACTCTGAGCAAAATTGAAACTCCAGAGGTTTCTCTGCGCCAGGAGCTCGAGCTTCTCGATTGTTATCTCTCCATCGAGCAAACGCGATTCAAGGACCGGCTGCAGATCGTCAGGCAAATTGATCCAGCGGCGCTGCCCTGCGCTGTTCCGACCATGATTTTGCAGCCTCTGGTGGAGAATGCGGTCCGGCACGGGATCGGCAAACACAAGCAGGCGGACGAGATCAGCATTGTGGGCCGACGGGAAAATGGCCTGTTGCTCCTGGAAGTGATCAACCGAGCCGGGCACATGGAAAATGGTGCGGATACGGCCCGGGGCATCGG
The DNA here is from genome assembly GCA_036557225.1 of Candidatus Angelobacter sp. GTDB lineage: Bacteria > Acidobacteriota > Terriglobia > Terriglobales > Acidobacteriaceae > Angelobacter. The sequence continues at coordinate 52,105 of DATBHX010000053.1, read as the reverse complement.
CCTCAGCAACACGCGCGCCCGCCTGGAGCAACTCTATGGTAATGCTCACTCTCTTGCTATCGTCAATCGCGAAGGCGGCGGCGTGGCCGTGAAGCTGAGTTTCCCCGCCAGCGATAATGCTTCCGCTGCCACCGCGTCAAAGGCGTAAGGTAAGGGCATGAAGTATTCGGCGCTGATTGTCGACGACGAACCACTGGCGCGGCGCAGCATCCGCAAATTCCTGAAAGCTTTTCCGCAATTCACTATCGCGGGCGAATGCGGCGACGGAGCTTCGGCCGCTGTTGCCATCCGCGAGCGCCGCCCTGATCTCTTGTTTCTCGACATCCAGATGCCGGAAGCCGATGGCTTTGAGGTCATCAGCCGCGTGGGCAAAGATGCCATGCCGGTCACCATCTTTGTGACCGCCTACGATCGCTATGCCATACAGGCCTTTGAGGCGCATGCGCTCGACTATCTGCTCAAGCCGTTCTCTCAAGAACGCTTTCGTGACGCTCTTCTGCACGCGCAAAGCACTCTGGAGCTGGGCAGGCGGCAGGCGCCGCATCAACAGCTCACCGAGCTGCTGCAGCAGCTCAGCGCGAAAAAGGAATTCGTGGAAAGAATCCCTGTGCCGGCCCGGGGACGCTTTCTGTTCCTCAACGTGCGCGACCTCGACTGGATTGAAGCGGAAGGAAACTATCTTCGCCTCCACAGCAACGGAGTGTCGCATCTGGTGCGCGGGAACATGAATGAGATGGAACGCAAGCTTGATCCGGCAAGGTTCATGCGTATACACCGTTCCACCATCGTCAATCTCCAGCGCATACGCGAAGTGCAGCCATGGTTTCGCGGCCACCATCGCGTAGTGATGAACAACGGCCAGGAGCTGAAGCTGAGCCGCTATCAAAAAGACAAACTGCGCGTCCTGCTCGGGAAAGAAGGTTGAACACTCCTGCCATTCGCAGCGAACGGTTAACTGTTCGTACCAAAAACCATTGCCATCGCACGCGCCGCACGTAGTCTGCCCACAAATTCCTCCAAGTCACTGGCCCATGGGCCCTTGGTGACAGCGAAGCACGAGGCAACATTGATGAAAACCTTGGTTGTGGCGGCAGTCCTTCTGGCAGGTTCGGTATCCTTCTCCACGCGATGGCTGGCAACAACGCAAAGCCAATCGCCGAAACCGGTCCTGCCGGCCGCCACTCCTTCGCCGGAACAACCCGATTCGCGGCTCGGTCTGGACAGCCCGGTGCGCGCCGAAGACGTTTACAAGAACATCGAAACATTCAAAGGCAAACCGGCAACGCAGGTGCTCCTGGCGATGAACGCCATCCGTGGCAACCTGGGCGTCTCCTGCACCTACTGCCACACGCAGTACGAATGGGACAAAAATGAAAAGCCGGCCAAAGATAGAACAAGAATGATGTTCAAAATGCTCGGCTATATCGAAGGAACGTATTTCGATCACAAAAACAAGGTCACGTGCTGGACCTGCCATCGCGGGCATCCGGACCAGCCGAAACCTGCCGAAGCGGCGCCGCAGGAGGCGGAGAAATATATCCATCTCAGCCCCGATGATGAAAAGAAGCCTGCTCAAGAGGTCTTCCACAACATTCAAAGTTTCAAAGGCCTGCCCGCCGGCAGAATGCCGATGATCATGAACTTCTTCAGCCAGTCACTGGGCGTGAAGTGCACCCACTGCCACGTTCAGGATCAGTGGGAGAAAGACGACGTCGAGGCAAAAAAGACTGCGCGCAAAATGATGAGCATGGTCTCCGATGTGATCCACCAGTATTACGGCAAAGGCGGACCAATCAGCTGCTCCGGATGCCACCAGGGCAAAGTGAAACCGGAGAATGGATTGGAAGCTCCTCCTGTACAGAAGGGCCCTTAAACCACAAAGGACGTGAAGGGAGCAACGAAAATAAACCTCTTCTGTTCCCTTTGCGTCCTCTGCGTCCTTTGCGGTAAAAACTTATTTCGTTCTTCCACCTTCTGTCTTCAGTTCTTCCGCTGCCGAAGCCTGCGCCGCGGCCAGCCGTGCCGTAAGCACGCGGTACGGAGAGCAGGAAACATAGTTCAACCCGATCTTGTGGCAGAACTCCACCGATGCCGGATCGCCGCCATGTTCGCCGCAAATTCCGATCTTCAGCGTCGGACGCGCTTTGCGTCCCTTCTTCACGCCCATCTCCATCAGCTCGCCGACGCCCTGCTGATCGATCGTGGCGAACGGATCGCTCTTCAGAATGCCGCGCTCGATATATGCGGGCAGGAACTTGCTGATGTCGTCGCGCGAGAAGCCATACGCGGTCTGCGTCAGGTCATTGGTGCCGAAGCTGAAGAACTCGGCGTCACCGGCGATCTGATCGGCCACCGTGCAGGCCCGCGGCAGCTCGATCATCGTGCCGACTAGATACTCCACCTTGGCGCCCTTCTCTTTGAACACCTGGTCCGCAATCTGGCGAACGATCGCGCCCTGGTTCTCCATCTCTTTCACCATGCCGACCAGCGGAATCATCACCTCTGGAAAGACCTTCACGCCGGCCTTTGCGACGTTGACCGCAGCCTCAAAAATCGCTCTTGCCTGCATCTCCGAGATTTCCGGATAGGTAATGCCCAGGCGGCAGCCACGATGTCCGAGCATTGGGTTCAACTCGTGCAGCTCTTCCACGCGGCGCAGCAGCTCGCGCTTTTCGTTGAGGTGCGGTGATTTGGGATCTTTGATTTCCAGTTGCGCGATCTCCACCATCAGCTCTTCACGGCGTGGCAGGAACTCATGCAGCGGCGGATCCAACAGGCGGATCGTAACCGGGAAGCCGTCCATGGCTTTGAAAACGCCTTCAAAGTCTTCGCGCTGCATCGGCAGCAGTTTCGCCAGCGCCGCTTTGCGATCAGCCTCCGTACGCGCCAGAATCATCGCCCGCATATGCCCGATGCGATCTTCAGCAAAGAACATGTGCTCGGTGCGGCACAGGCCGATGCCTTCCGCGCCAAAACTGCGCGCCGCCACGGCATCACGGGGGATATCGGCATTCGCACGCACACCCAGCTTGCGGAACGGCTCTGACCATTTGAGCAGCGTCTGCAAGTCCGGATCATCCGGCTTCGCCGGGACTGTCCCGAGCTGGCCTTTGATCACCCGGCCCGTCGTGCCATCCAACGAAAGCCAATCGCCTTCTTTTAAGGTATGCGGGCCAACCCGCATGATCTTTTTCTTGTCGTCGACTTCTACTTCACCCGCGCCTACCACGCAACACTTGCCCATGCCGCGCGTAACCACCGCAGCGTGGCTGGTCATGCCGCCGCGCGAAGTCAAAATCCCCGCGACCACTTCCATGCCGTGAATGTCTTCCGGCGTAGTTTCGCCGCGCACCAGGATCACCGGATTCTTCTGCGCGTTCGGGCCAGCCGCCGTAACCGCATCATTCGCGGTGAAAACAATTCGTCCCACGGCTGCACCCGGTGACGCCGGCAGGCCCTTGGCAATCACCTCTACAGCGCCACCACTCTCATCGAGCTTCGGCACCAGAAAGTCGTAAAGCTGGTTTGGCTCTACCCGGAAGATTGCTTCTTCCGGCTTGATCAGCCCTTCCTTCACCATGTCCAGCGCCACGCGGACAGCAGCGCGTCCGGTGCGCTTGCCGTTGCGCGTCTGCAGCATGTAAAGACGGCCGTCCTGGATGGTGAACTCAAAATCCTGCATATCGCGATAGTGCTTTTCCAGCCGCGAAGTGATGTCGCGCAGCTGGTCGTAAACCTGCGGCATCAGCTTGTGCAGCTCGCTGATGTGCACCGGCGTACGAATTCCGGCCACCACGTCCTCGCCCTGAGCGTTCATCAGGAACTCGCCGTAAAACTCTTTATCGCCGTTGGCCGGATTGCGCGTGAATCCCACGCCGGTTCCGCTGGTCTCGCCCAGGTTGCCGAAGACCATTGCCTGCACGTTGACCGCTGTCCCCAGATCGTCAGAGATATTGTTGATGCGGCGATAGACCTTCGCGCGATCGTTGTTCCAGGAGCGGAAAACCGCATCACGCGCGCCTGCCAGCTGCTCCAGCGGCTTCTGCGGAAAATCACGCCCTGTGTGCTTGCGCACTACATCTTTATATTGCGCGATGACCTCTTTCAGATCGGCTGCGGTCAGGTCCGTATCCAGCTTCACGCCTTTCTTGTGCTTCTGGCCGTCAAAAACTTCTTCAAACGCATGCTTCGGGATATCGAGCACCACGTTGCCATACATCTGAATCAGCCGGCGATAGGAGTCATACGCAAAGCGCTCGTTGCCGCTCTTCTTCGCCAAAGCCTGCACGCTCTCATCGTTCAAGCCGAGGTTCAAAATCGTATCCATCATGCCCGGCATGGAAAACTTCGCGCCCGAGCGTACGCTGACCAGCAGCGGATTCTCACCCGCACCCAGCTTCTGCCCTTGCAACTCTTCCAGCCGCACCAGCGCTGCTGCGTTCTGCCGCTCCAGCAGATCAGACACTTTGCTGGTCTTCATGTATTCGCGGCACGCCTCGGTCTGGATCGTGAACCCCGGAGGCACAGGTAATCCGGCGTTCGTCATCTCCGCCAGGCCGGCGCCTTTTCCGCCCAGTTCATCTTTCATCTTGCCGTTGCCTTCGGCCTTGCCGCCGCCAAAGAAGTACACGTACTGGGTTCCCTGTTGGGGTTGTGTTTTGGTCTCTGGTTGGGAAAGGGGTGTCACGCTCATTAGCTGGTCTCCATTTGGGATGAAAGCTGAACTACGGGCCGCGTCTGGGCCGGGATGTAATCTATTTATTTTACAAGGCCTTGCCGGACTGTGCGAGTCTCGGGGTTGTTAAGATTTGAAAAACCTTCATTTCCGCCAAGCGCTTTCCCTTCTCGATTCGCCATCCCGAGCCGGAGCCGGAAGCCTCTTTTCATTAACAAAAAACTTTTGTTGCGAACGGCGAGGGATCGGCTCCGCTGCGCTTCAGGGCTATCAAGTCTCTGCGACAACTCCTTTCAATTGTCACTTCTGGCAATTTCGGCAACCTGTCCCGGCTTGCCTTGGATTCTGGCGAGCCTAAAATTTTACTCAATAGTAAATAGTCCCGATCTCCCCCTACCCCCTCCCCGTTCATCCCAATGATCCCAATTTGGCGTAGGGTTGGTCCCAGTCTTTCGAACAAATGCCATCCCAGACAATCCTCATTTCCCCTGGAGCGCATTTTTACTGATTGATAAACAGTCAGCGTAGCCCAAAACCCCTGCCGAGTACAGCGCGAAATGGTACAGATGAACTAGATAGAAAGACCCGCCACCGAATTCATCAGCCTTTCATCAATGGAGAGGTTTCCACCTCTAAACAGCTCGTCAAAGCACCTACGTTGGCCGGATTACGGAGATCGAGCCATTGTGCACACCCGGCTGATGGAATTAAATCTGACTAAGCAAAGTTCCCAGAAAACTACGCGCGGAGTTTTCCATGCAACACTTGCGTTATCCGTCTGTCTGCCTTCTCTCGTTATCGACCTTGTTGATCCTGACCATTCCCCTGGCCGGCTGCGGTGGAGGTTCAGGGTCGGGTGGCGAACCACCCGTGGGATCCACACCCACGACCACGACTGTTCAGGCTGAAACCGCGAACAATACCAGTGCAGCAGACACGTTCACCGCACCCGGGAACGGCAATGCGGCTTCAGGAAATGTAAGCAAGATGCCGGTGCAGCAACTGCTCTATCCCGGGGCTACCACGAAAGTTTTCGCTGAGCTCCAGCCCTGGTTTGGCGGTACCAACCACATCAACGTCGGCTATCGCTCGGACGACCCGGCTCAGGTCCATCGCCAGGTGGAAGACATGATCAGCCGCGGGATCAATGGCACGATCGTTGACTGGTTTGGCCCCAACGCCAATATCAGCAGCACAGCGACGGTCCTGGTGCAGAAAGAAGCTGAGGCCCACCCCGGATTCCAATTCGCCATTATGGAAGACTCAGGCGCGCTGTCCGGTGCCGCGCTCGCCAATAATTGCGACGTGACCGCTCAGCTCATCAGTGACCTGCAGTTCATCAGCGCACAATTTGTGTCTTCTCCCGCTTACATGGAGGTCAGCGGCAAGAAGCCGGTCTTCATGTTCGGCGTTACCCAGTTCTTTATCGATTGGTCAAAGGTCCTGCCTACTGTGCCGGCCAACATGATTCTGCTGTTTCGCGGCAATGAAGGAATGCAGCAGAGCTTTGCCGGAGGCGCGTTTCAGTGGGTCGACAAGAATTCAACCGATCCGTTTGACATGCAGCTTTCAGCCCTCAACAACTTCTACACCAAAGCGCAGGCCGCAGGTCGTCCGGCAGTCGGCGCAGCCTTTAAGGGATTCGACGATTCCCAGGCAATGTTCGGCAGCAATCGCCAGATCCATCACCAGTGCGGCCAGACCTGGCTCAATACATTCCAGCAAACCGTAAAATTCTTCTCCACGAACCATCAACTGGAAACATTGCAGATTGCCACTTGGAATGACTATGAAGAAGGTACGGAGATCGAGAGCGGCATCGATGGTTGCACGTTCCTGGTGCCCGCGCTCTCCGGGACCACATTGAATTGGACCGTTCAAGGCGCATCGGAAACCACGATCGACCACTTCACGGTATTTGCCTCGGTTGACGGGCACAACCTGGCGAAACTTGCTGACGTTCCCGCAGGCCAGCACGCTCTCGACCTGGCGCAGTTCAACCTGCCTTCACCGGTCTCGCTGTTCGTCAAGGCCACAGGAAAATCCAGCATCCGCAACACGCTTTCCGCGCCTGTAGTGATGAAAGCCGGCGACGCGCCGCCCCACGCGGCTCTGAACGTATCGCTGACCGCTGACCTCACTGTAAGCGCCAACACTGCCGGATCGTCTGATCCCGATGGTTCGATTGCACAAACCAGCATCGATTTCGGTGATGGCACGGTTGTCAACTCGGCCAACGCAAAGCACACCTACCAGGCAGCAGGCAAATTCATCGTTACGGCAACAGTGGTTGATAACGGGGGCGCTTCTGCTGTAGCCGCTACACGGGTGGAAGTGAAGGCTGTTGCTCCGGGCGCCACCGTCCTGAGCCCCACCAATTCCGCCAGCGTGAACTTCCCTACACCGATTGTCACCTCCGCCAATTCCGCGAATTCGATCAGCCGGACAGACGTCCTGCTCGATGGCAATCCCGCCCACTCGGATACCGGAGGCGTAATCAATTCGGCCTTCAAGGTCTTTTTCGGCACGCGAACCATCAGCGTGAAAGCCACCGATTCCACCGGCGCGGTCTCCCAATCCTCGATCACCGTGGTGGGCGAACCCGGTAATCTGCCTCCCACCGCAGCCGTAACCGTGATTCCTCTGCCGAGTGTTTCGCCAACCACGGTGCTGGCATGCACAGCCACTTCACATGATCCGGACGGGTTTATTTCCAAACGCCAAATACAGTTCTCCGATGGCGCAACCTTCACTACGGCGTCGGCAGTGCATACGCTTTCAGCAGCAGGGACCTTTTCCGTGACCGCGACCGTCTTTGATCAGTTCCAGGCTTCGGCCACGACAACGCAGAGTTTTGTTGTCACCAGTGCCCCGACAGCAGCGTCGGGTGATGCGCAGAGGGCTGAAGCTCAGGGTAAGCAAGCCCTACCACAGCCGGAAGTGATCCGGAGGCCGTGATGTTCCGAATCTCGAGCGAAGCGAGAGATCCCTATCGTTCCCAAAGCGCAGTGAGCATATAGGGTCTTAGCTGACTTGTTTGAATTCTAGAAAAACATTGCAGGGCTGAATGCTGAGTGCTGATTGCTGATTGCTGAGTGAGATTTTCTTTCCGTCACAATCTCGGGAAAATCGCTGGTCTACACCGGTGGAAGAGCGGCCCTTCAGGGCCGCGTAGTGTCCAATCTCTATTCTTTGTCATCCTGAGCGACTCCGAGGGAGCCCGCAAGGCGGGAGAGTGAGGAGGAGTCGAAGGATCCCGAGAATGCGCAATTCATCCCATGCAGCTTCAGGGAGTTCTCACGAAACAGGTATTCTCACCGTTCTCTCGCCATTCCCAGATTCGAGTCCCGCAACGCGGGACGCCTGAGAATAGCCCGGCACGTTTCCGAGGCGCCTTTGGCGCTGAGGAATAAGTGCCGGGAAAAGAAGAGAAGAAATCGATTCCACACGCCGTAGGCCGGCGCGCAGCGAAGCGGAGCGCCTTAAATACGAACATTGGTGCCGGTCACGATTTGGGGCAGCTGACAAATCCTTGCCTGGATATCAGCGGAGTTTCTCATGCTATTCAGCCAAACCTCTGTCGCTACGCAGAGTTCCTCGCAAAACGTATCGACTTGGAGTTGCAGCCTTTGATCAGCCTGATTTAGATGAAAAAAAAGACCCTTTTGGGGAGCCACAAAACCGATGGACTCCAGAACTTTCCTTACCGGCTGCCCGGAGATATCAAACTCTCCTCGATGTAAATATACGCAGCGGAGGGCGTAGCAATCCTCTCCACTCAAAAACTGGTGTTCTCGTCCCGCAACCTTTCGGGTGTAATGCGGAGCGAGGTAAGCGTTAAACCAGTCAATGTACCGTACCTTCGATTTCTGCGCAGGGTTTTCAAGCTGTCCGCAAATGTCAGGAAGGGCGAGGGCCACACCGAGCGCCGCATACCAATTTCGTGCCTGAATTGCCGAACGGACGCTGTCGAGAAGGTGCTGCATATGCTTTCAAACTGGCTACTTTTTCTCCGTCACGATCTCAGAGAAATCAGCGATGCTGGAAAACTCATTGACCAGCGTCTGCAGCAGTCCCAGCCGCTGCGCGCGGAGATTCTCGTCTTCGACCATCACCATCACCTTGTCGAAGAAAGCGTCCACCGCTGGACGCAGATGGGAAATCTCGAGCAATGCCGGTTCGTACTGGCGCGAGGCACTTAGCTCTTTTACCTTCGCAGCGACCTTCGGAACTGCGGCCGCGAGCGCCTTTTCTTCCTGGTCTGTAAGCGAAGCAGCGTTGAAAGGCTCAGCAACTTTTTTCTTTGTCTCTGCCGCCTGGCGAAGAATGTTCTTCATACGCTTGAACGCGACAGAGATCGATTCAAAATCCGCCGACGGTCGCACCTTGGCAACAGCATTTGCCCGCGCCACGGCATCAACCACGTCGTCCGCGCCGGCTGCGAGCGTGGCATTGACTACGTCATAGGCCAGGCCAAGCACATCGCGCAGGTAGAACTCAAGGCGTTCGCGGAAGAAATTGCGGATGGCCTCCACGTAGGCATCGTTGTTCAACGTAAACTTCTTCTCTGCATCGCTACGGCTATATTCAGCCCGAGCTGAGCGCATCAAGTCAACCAAATACAGCGGCAGCTTGTGGCTCGCAATCGTCTTGATAATTCCGTTAGCTTGCCGGCGCAACGCAAACGGATCTTTGGAGCCTGATGGAATCAATCCTAAAGCGAACATGCCTGAGATAGAGTCAGCTTTATCGGCAATGGAAAGCACAGCACCTTCAAGCGTCCGTGGAGCATCGTCTTCCATCGACTCGGGTTTGTAATGGTCATAAATCGCATCAGCTACCGCTTGCGAAAACCCTTGCTCTTTGGCGTAGAGCCCCCCGACAATGCCCTGCAGCTCCGTGAATTCTTTCACTAACTCGGCGGTGAGATCTGTCTTGGCCAAGCGTGCTGCATCTAAACTGGCAGGCTGATTAAGAGGCACACCACCGCCAGTTACCCAACCGACGATTCGGGAAGATAGTGAATATGTCCGTTCAGATTTTTCAAAATAGCTTCCCAGGTCCTTCTGAAACGTCACCGACTTTAGCATCTCGCGCCGATTCACCAGCGGCGTCTTCTGGTCCGTATCCCAGAAAAATCTTGCATCGTTAAACCTGGCTCGCAACACGCGCTCGTTGCCATGGCGTATCAGCCCGTCGGGATCACCGCTGGTGTTCAACACCGCCAGAAAGTGCGGCGCCAGCTTGCCGTTCGCATCTTCCACGGCAAAATACTTCTGATGATCGCGCATCACCGTGACCAGCACCTCTTCCGGCAGGGAGAGGAATTGCGGATCAAAGCTTCCCAGAATCGCTGACGGCCACTCCGTCAGGTTCACCACGGTCTTCAGCAGCTCGGCATCTTCACGCCAGCGTGCGCCGGGAACGGTTCTTGTGGCCGCATCCAGGGCTTTACGGATTTTGAATTCGCGTTCCCGCGAATCGACAACCACATGCGCCGCCGCAAGTGTTGCTTCGTACTCTTTCGGCTGCGGAATTTGCGGCGCCTGGGGGCTCAGGATTCGATGTCCAAATGTCATCGCGCCCGCCTTGGCCCCGCCGAACTCCATGGGAACCACCTGATCTCCGAACATCGCCACCAGCCAGCGTACCGGGCGCACAAAACGCTCCGGCTTCCCCGGACGCCAGTACATGTTCTTGGCCCAGTAGATGCCGGCAATTTCTTTGGGCACGGCTTCCGCCAGGATCTCTGCTGCCTGCCGGCCTTTACGCGTGACCGTCGCTGCCAGATATTCCCCTTTGGGATTGGTAATTTTCTCCAGCTTCGCCACATCGATCCCAACTTTTTTGGCGAAGGCCTCAGCCGCGGGCGTGGGCTTGCCATCTTTGAATGCGACTTTGACTGACGGCCCAAGCACCTGCTCAGTCACATCCGGCTGATGCGTTGGAATGTCCAAGACTCGAAATGCCAGCCGTCGCGGCGTTGAATACGATGCAAACGCTGTCCAGCTGCTCTCGTCGGCCGCCGGCTTGCCCTCAGTTGGCTTCATCAGCGATTCGCGCGTCAGCAGCGCAGCCATCCGCCTTACCAGTTCACTTCGCGCATCATCAATCATGCGCGCGGGAATTTCTTCAATACCGATCTCCAGCAGAAAGTCGGGCATCAGGCCGCTCCTCCCTTCTGCCGTTTGCCCGCAGTTTGTTTTGAAGGCTCAGCCGCAGCAGCATTCTGCTGCGCAACGTAAGCTTTCGCCAGACCAACCGCCAGCTGCCGTATGCGCGCAATTACGCCCACCCGCTCCGTCACTGAGATTGCACCCCGCGCATCCAGGAGATTGAAAAGATGCGAGCACTTCAGACAGAGTTCGTAGGCGCCAAGCAATGGAAAGCGCTGGATCTCGGCGTTCCTTGCGATTGCATAAGATGTTATTTGCTGGTAGGGATCAGCTTCCTCTAATTCCCTTTCCTTTGGAGTCAATGGATCCTTTAGCTTCTTCAAGTCCCAAAACTCATCAAGAAGAGCCTGGCTCTCGGCTTCGTACATCTCCAGATGCTTCCAGGCTTTTTCAACATCTGCCTTCTCAAAGTTGTAAACCGAGAGCTGCAGCTCATCCTGGTAGCGCACGTCGCGATACTTCACCTCGTTACCGCTCATCGGGTCGCGCGCCCACACAATGTCATAAATGCTGTCCACATCCTGGAGAAACGCGGCAATGCGCTCCAGCCCATAGGTCAGCTCGGCGCTGATAGGATCAAGATCGATCCCTCCGCACTGCTGGAAGTAGGTAAACTGCGTGATCTCCAGGCCGTCAAGCATCACCTGCCAACCTACACCCCAGGCTCCCAGCGTGGGCGACTCCCAGTTGTCCTCTTCAAACTTGATGTCGTGCTTGCGCAGGTCAATGCCCAGCGCCTCCAGCGACTGCAGATAAAGCTCCTGCACATCCTCAGGTGGAGGTTTAAGGATCACCTGCATCTGCATGTGCTTATAAAGACGATTGGGATTGTCGCCGTAGCGACCATCCGCCGGCCGTCGCGACGGCTGCACATAAGCGACCTTGTAGGGCTTCGGTCCCAGCGCGCGCAAAAACGTCTCCGGCGACATGGTTCCCGCGCCGACCTCAATGTCATACGGCTGCTGCAGCACGCATCCACGCTCCGCCCAGAACCGCTGCAGGCTGAGAATGATTTCTTGATATGTGGGAGCGATCGGCATGGGTTGGTAAGACTATTAATTTATCAGAAGAAGCATTCATCGATCGCCGGAATCGCCGCAAGCTGAAAATCAAAACCTTTGAAACGCAACAGGGAAGCGGAGCAGCAACCATCCAACTTGAGTTTGGCGATCCGCAGTTCTCAGTAGATGCTGGTTCATTCTCTTGGCTATTTCGTTGATTTGATTACGGCGATCCCGTGCGATTCCGGCGATCCCTACCCCTCATTGAATTCCGGCCGGTCATCCGGATCGGGATGTGCCCACTTTGTGCCATGCTCCTGGCGTAACTTCTTCTGCTCTGCCGCAAGCAGCCTCCAATTGTGCAGAGTGTCAGGCTGCTGAACGACACGCACAAACGGCGTCGGCCTGCCTGCGCTCGTTTGCTCAAGGAACTCCATTACCTCGGCCAGTCCGCCGCGAAAATCGTCGCGGCCATGGCCGAGATACAGCTCGGTGTCGATGTAGATTACGTCGCCCTTACGCAGCTCAGGCACTTGTCCTGCTTCACATAGCGCCTGAATTTCGCGAAAGCGGGCTTCGCTGGCGCGAGCTTCCTTCGCGGTCGCGAAAGTACGGCCGGTTTCGGAACAGCAGTAAATATTCGTCATTTTCTGAAATCCCGATCCCGCGAAGCGGAGAGGGATCCATATCATCCTAGAAACTGTTGCAGCATCTGAATAAACAGAACAATAAAACCTCATGATTCTCGTTGCTATAGGGTTCCCTCACCCGCTACGCGGGTTCGGGATTTCAGAAACCTAAATCCGTTCCAGCATCGCCGCCGTCACCAGCTTCTTCTCTATATGCCGCTCGATGCGCTGGGCCAGGAAACGCCGTAGATCGGCGCCGCGCGTGCGCGGCCAGGGATCGCCTTTCAGCCGGTCAAGGGAGGCACGAAACATCTCGGCTGCCAGAGCGCGTGAGTCGGCGGAAATTTCCGTGCTGGCCAGGCGCTTGTCATCCGCGCAGAGCAAGCCATCCGCCAGCGGATGAAAGAAAGCGCGGCTGCCATTGAGCACTGCGCCGCACATGACGCACGCATTCAGATCGGGTAGCAGGCCGATCAGCCGTACGATCCACAGATCGAAGTAGGTCAGTGGCATCCAGATGGAAGCGGCCTGTAAATGCTTCACCACGGTCAGGGTCAGCCGGAAGATGTCATCGCTCGGTTCGCGATCAGGCAGCAGCTGATCGATCACCTCGGCTACGTAGCTCAGCGCCACAACGCGTGGGTAAGTCACTTCTGTGGCCAGCGGCGAAGCGATAATGTCGCAGGAATCCAGGCGCACCAGCTCCTGTTTTTCTTTTTCCTCCCAATGCGCCGTTACGTAGGTAAGTGGCTCCAGCGCTCCACCAAAACGCCGCTTGGATCTCTTCGCCGCCTTGGCTACGCCCCTGACCTTCCCTTCCGCCCGCGTAAAGAACGTAACCAGCAGGTCCGCTTCATGAAACGGGTAGGTGCGCAGAATCAGGGCTTCAGACTGCTTCGGCATATCTTTGCTTTCTGTCGCTCCGCTCCAAACCGCTCAACCTTGGTTCTTGCGCTGAGCACATTTCGGCTCCCGCTAGAGCGGGCTCGGCGCGCAAGCCGGCCTCGCCTCTCATTTTTCTCGCAAACAAAAACGCGCAGCCATACCGGCTGCGCGTTCAGAAACTCTGTATGGCCATCAACGGCCAAAATACTTGGCGTTCTTTTCCGCGTAGGCTTTCCATTTCTCCGGCAGATCGTCCAGAGCGAAGATCGCTGAGACCGGGCAGACCGGCACGCAGGCGCCGCAATCAATACACTCTACCGGATCGATGAACAGCATGTCAGTGCCTTCAAACTGCGGCTCGTCCTTCTTGGGATGTATGCAGTCCACCGGGCATGCATCCACACAGGCTGCGTCTTTGGTCCCGATGCAAGGCTCTGCAATCACATATGCCATAACCGTTTAATTCTCCATGAATGATTAAGCTGGTTGGGTCAACTCTAGATTTTAGCAGCTATTACGCACGGCGCAAATCTTTGTACCGAACGGCGCCGGGGCCGGAGCGAAGCGCAGCAGAGCTGGCTTGAGTGGCGAACTTGGAATCTGTAAGAATTGGAATGCCTGTTTGAACCATGCCAACTGTCACTCTCTATCGTCCTGTGGGTCAGGCAGAGTTGGATCTGATTGCGGCCAGCGGCTACAAAGCGTTTCCTCCTCGATTGCCGGAGCAGCCGATCTTTTACCCGGTTTTAAGCCGCGCCTACGCCGAGCAAATTGCGCGCGACTGGAACACCCGCGACGAACGCTCTAGCTATGTCGGCTACGTAACCGAGTTTGATGTTGATACCGACTACCTGGGCCGTTTTGAAATCAGGCAGGCCGGAAGCAGAGAGCACCTTGAGTATTGGATTCCAGCAGAGGAGTTGGGGACTTTTAATCGCCATATTCGTGGCGCAATTCGAATAATCAACAGGTTTTCCCGAAGCTGACGTTGGTCCGTACCATTCGATCTTCCTACCGCAAGACTCTGACGGGCCTTCCCTGTTTTTCCCAAATCGGAACGGCTTCTTTGGACCGCGCAACAAAATATCTGCCTCCCGTCTCGTCCGATTGCTAGAATCCGAGCAGAGGAGCCGGTCTTCGGCTGCCTTGTCGAGCCGAACGCGGTTCCCGAAGGGAGATGCGTATGTTTTCACGCTCGATTGTGAAGATGTTCCTTTTCGCCACCATTCTTCTGACGACCGTCGCTATAGCATCGGCCGCCACTCCAACCGACCAGACTTCTGACAACTCCGTAGGCGCCATACACACTTACATGACTCCTGATCTCACCCTGAAGCGCGCCTTTGTACTCGCCTCTTCTCTGCAGCCGCCAGGTGCGAGCTTCCAGAAGACATGCAGATGTAGCTGCGGAACGGCCAAGTGCGCCAACGATTCAGACTGCGGCGGCGGCCTGGGCAGCTGCTCGCACTTCATCAGTTGCTGTGCCAAACCGGCGGGAGGCCTCGAACTCCAGGGCGGGGAAACTTCTTCCCGCAAAACACCGCTTCCTGCCTTCAAGCAGCAGTGCAACTAACATCGGGGTGTCCATTTTCGCTCCGGCGGAACCTGCTTCCGCCGGAGTCTTGTATCAGGCCTTCAGGGAATTCATCTGCGCGATGTATCGCTTGCTGTCAAACTTCTTTGACGTGCTCGCGAATGACATATAGCGAACCTTCCCGAACACAGGCCGCTCAAACCACGGCCGGTCATGCTTGCCCACGATCGCCCAGGCGATCCCGGCATAACCATTAGGATCGCGTCCATCCAGCTCATACTTGTCATTCAAGTACACCGCAGTCCGGAAGGCCTGTGCCGGGGTTTTGCTCCACTCAAGGATTTTCTTTGCCCAGTACATGCGCATGTAGTTATGCATGAATCCTGTGGCCACCATCTGCCTCTGGGCGGCGTTCCACAATGGATCGTGCGTCTGCGCGTTTTCAAGCTGACGTTCGCTGTAGATTTTTCGCGGATCGCCAGCGTGTTCGGCCAGACTCTTGTGCGCCCACGCCGCAGCCGACTCAAAGTTGTCATAGTCAGGATTGAAGCGGACAAAGTTCACCGCCAGCTCCCGCCGCACGATCAGCTGCTCCAGAAACGCTTCTTTTGCAGCTCTGGGCGCACGGGCTTTCCCGATTGCCAGCGCAACGGTGTGCGGTCCGATGTGGCCAAAATGCAGGTAAGCCGAGAGATGGCTGGTGGCGTCCAGCTCCGGCTTGTTCCGATCATTCGGATATTTCGTCAGACCAACTTGAATGAAGTGCTTTAGCTTCTTTAACGCCTCCTTCGTTCCACCGATGGCAGCAACCGGTTGCACAGATCGATCCATCTCCCAGCCGGTTGTGATATCTGCATCCAGTGGCAGCGACTTCAGTCCTCGCGGGGCTTTCCAGACAACTCTTGCCCGGGTATTCCCGACCGGCTTCAGATATTCGGGCAGCAGTCTCCGAATTACCGGCCGCGCCGTATAGGCGCCGTATTGTTCCTTCAGCAGCAACTTCGAAGGAACAATCACATCCGAATCCACGGTCCAGAAAGGCACACGAATTCTGCCTGCAACAATCTGACGCCAATGCTCCGGCTCGCGCATGGGATTCTCATCCCCTACCACCAGCGCTGCGCCAACCTCGTCACAGAAATTTAACAACTGGTGCTCTGGATATTGCCGCAGCACAAACCCGATGCTGCGCTTTTTCAGGCCCGCAACGATGTCCGGAATTCCCTGGTTCAGAAAGCGATAGTGCCGCAGGTTCGCGTGAGGATAGAACGGAACCGGCGCAAGAAAAACGACGCAGGGCTTGCGCAGCAGGTTCGCGGCTTTTATAGCAACTTCAAGCGCCGGATTATCAAGCGCCCGTTGCGCCCGCTGCATCCAGTACACCACGCACGTGCTGCTGGGTTCGGGAGCGCCGCCGCGTCGAACCGTGACGCGCGGATCAGCCGTAAGCCGGTTAAGGTCGACCACATTTAAGAACTATCACAATGAGAGAGTGCAGTGCGGCTGAGAAAAACTTTTCCGCACTCTCAAGATTCCATCCGCTCTCAGAAGAATGAAGCACTACGTGAATATCCGTATGAATCCTGCCCGAGCAATACCTAGACCGCGACAACCGGCAGCACGCAATCCAGCATCTCCTCTCGCATGTTCCCCAATCCCCCGATGTGAGGCCCTACTATGCTCCGCTTCGTTCGCTTCCTTCTACTCTCTACACTCTTCTTGCTTCTCAGCAGCACACTAGCTCTTGCACAACTCACCTTTACCGAGACATTGATTCCATCTGGCGACACCGGCAGTGGCGCAATCGTCGTTGCCGATTTCAATAGCGACGGCATTCTTGATCTGCTCACCACCAATACCAGCAGCATCTCTTATTACCGCGGCCTCGGCGGCGCCAAATACGCCGCCCCGATAAAACAGGCTTTCGCCGGCGGTAGCCTTCACATAGTAGCTGCCGATTTCAGCCGCCACGGCACGCCCGATCTGGCCATCATCCCCACCACCGACGGCGTCACCCACATCGCCATTCTTATCGGCAATAACAACGGGACCTTCAAGCAAGGGACAAACCTCGAAGTTGGCGCCATACCGCAGTCGATGACGCTGGCCGACTTCAACGGCGACCATCTCCCGGATATCGCGGTCTCAGCCTGTCCGTCCAACGGACCTTGCTTTACGAAAGTCTTTCTCGGCCAGGGGAACGGCACATTCAAGCTGTCAGCAACGTTGCACCAGGGCGGTGGACAAGTCGTTGCCGGAGATTTCGACGCTGACGGCCACCAGGATCTGGCTGTGGTTTCCGGAAATGACATTGCCCTCTATCGCGGCGGCGGGAATGGGGGCTTCCACAGTCCCATTCTGGCCAGCGTGCCCAACGTGATTTCAATTGCGGTCGGAGATTTTTTCAATAACCGTATTCAGAGCCTCGCAGCCATGACGGCCGTGTTTATCGGCGGAGGCAATTTTTCCACCAGCCTCTTCACCTTGCGGCTTTCTAACGGCCAGCTGCTCGTAGGAAACCAGCGTGTGCTCCAGGCCAGCACCGGCATTCCTTATCAGCAGATCGTCGGTGGAGACTTGAGCGGCAATTTTATCGACGATCTCTTGCTCGTTGGTAACGATGTACACGGACAGTTGGCTGATTATGTACTTGGCAACGGAAATGGAACTTTCAGCTCCATCCACAATGCTCCGGCGAGCCAGGAAGGACTCCAGTCACCATTGATTCGCGACCTTGATGGCGATTCGCGGCATGATGCAGTGATGTCGTGGACAGACATTTTCGGCGATACTGGAGGCGCTGACGTTCTCAAGAACACCAATGCCGCAACCGGCTGCTCACTTCCAAAAGTTTCTCTCGCCGTACACATATGCACTCCGCTCAACGGACAGGTGCTCGGCTCAAGCGTTACCTTCCGCGGCTCGGGCAATGCCCGCAACGGAATTGCCAAGCGCATGGAGCTTCGGATCGACGGCAAGAAAGTAGCGCAAAATCTTGAAGACCAGCTGAAAGCCACGATCACCCTGGCGCCTGGGAAACACGTTGCCACCTTCACCGTGGTCGATAGCTTTGATAACCACGTCTCAGGCAGCGTCGGATTTACCACACAGTAAGACAACCTGCGGCCGGCAGGCGTTATGATAAGGCGAAGTGAATCGCCAACCCATACGCCTGCTGGCCGTCGATATTGACGGCACTCTGACCGATCCAAACTTTCAAGTTTCCACGCGCAACCTTGATGCATTGCGAGCGGCGCACCAGGCCGGGGTGGAGATTGTATTGGCCACCGGCCGCCGCCATGACTATGCCATGCCTATCGCCCGCGAGATCGGCGTACCGCTTCTGCTCATCAGCTCAAACGGCGCTTTGATCCGGTCAAGCGACGGAGAAACTCTGGGCAAGGAATATCTTCCGGCTAACGTCGCACGGCGGTTGATCGGCTACATGGACGCATATCGCGCTCACGCCGTGCTCACCTTTGACCGCCCCGCCAACGTGCCCGGAAACAACTCCCTCGTGCTTGAACGCGCCGACGAGCTGAACAATACGGTTTCCCGCTGGCTTGAGGTCAACCGGCCCTATATCAAGTTCGTCTCGCCGCTCGAAAACGCCCTGATCGAAGACCCTCTGCAGGCGATGTACTGTGGGCGTCTGGCCAAGATGGAGGAAATTGAGCGCAGGCTCCAGCAAGCCGATTTTCTGGATGAAATGACCATTCTGAAGACCCAGTACGACCATCGCGATCTATGCATTCTGGACATCCTCACCAAAAACTGTTCCAAGGGCCACGCCCTGCGTCAATGGGCGGAAAGCCGGGGGATCGACCGGAGCCAGATCATGGCCATTGGCGACAATTACAATGATCGGGAAATGCTTGAATTTGCAGGACTTGCCGTGGTCATGGGAAATGCATCTCATGATCTGAAACAGAACGGCTGGAAGGTGACCGGCAGCAACTCTGAAAACGGTGTCGCTCAGGCCCTGGAAGAGGTTTTAGGGCTGGCTTTCAAAGGCTAATTGGGTCAAAATATCTGTCTTGCGCTAAGGATGCGATTCTTGAAGCCAATCACGATCGCAGGGGTACTCCTGCTCGCCCAGCTCACGGCTTTTGGAGCTGAGCTGGCGGTGTTGCGCAATGGCTTTTCCATCCGCTTCGAGCGCAAAGAGCAGAACGGTAACATTACGCGCCTCTACACCGGCACGGGCTACCTGGATATCGCCAGCGAACAGATCGCTTCCTTTGAAACAGAAGACGCGCCCGTTCCGCCGCAGCCAGCGGTAGCGCCTCCACCTGCCGCGGTTCCGGCTGCCCAGCCGGCATTGACTCAGCCCTCAGCACTGACCCCGGCTGCGCTCAGCACAACCGCCACGCCTATAAAAACAGCGGTCAATGTAGACCTGGACCAGGTGATACGCGAAGCCAGCACTAAAAACCGGCTCGACCCTGACTTCGTCAACAGCGTGATCAAGGCTGAGAGCAACTTCAAGACCCATGCCATCTCAAAGAAAGGCGCGCAGGGGCTGATGCAGCTGATGCCCGGCACGGCCGCCCAGCTTGGGGTGAGCGATCCGTTCGATCCCAGGGCCAACGTGGAAGCGGGCACAGCACATCTGAGCGCGCTGCTGGATCTGTATCACAACGATGCCGTCAAGGCGCTGGCGGCTTACAATGCCGGCGCGCACCGGGTAAAGCAGTACAACGGCGTGCCTCCGTATCGCGAGACGCAAGCTTATGTCGCCCAGATTGTCCGTGACTTCAACGCCAAAAAGCGCGCGCAGATGAAAGCGGCCAATGCCACTGCGGCCAAGACTCCGGCAACGCCGGCCAAGCCCGCAAGTTCCAAGGCGCCCAGGAAAGCCAAGGTACAGCAGCCCGGAACCACCCAGGGCAGCTAGCTCCACATAGCCATACCGTGCCGCAAAGTGATAGAACAGTAAAGGGCGTCCTGACCGCAGGGCGCTTTTTTTGCAATACCTTCTGCATGGCCCTTGCCCAATGAGCAAAAAGCGCTTCCTGATCACCGCCCTTGTGCTGCTTGTGCTGAGTGCGCTGGTCTATCTGCAGGTAAGGACGTGGAAAAAGTTTGACTGGCATCGTTTCTGGGCCGCCACGCACAACACCCACAAGTTCTACCTGATCGCCGGAGTTGCGCTGGTCTACGCCGACTACTTTTTGCGCGCTGTGCGCTGGAAGATCCTGCTTCGTCCGGTGTGTCCGGAAGCCAAAAGCGCGGACCTGGTAGCGCCAACCATGATCGGCTTCACCGGGCTGGCTCTGCTGGGAAGACCCGGAGAGTTCATACGCCCGTACTTGATCTCGCGCAAAGTGAATCTGAGCATGTCATCGCAGCTGGCGGTATGGACGGTGGAGCGAATCTTCGATACCGGCGCCTTCGCCCTGATCATGGCTGTCAACATTCTCTGGTCACGCGACGAGCTTCGCCAGCTTCCCGGCTTTGCCAACGCTCCGACTAAATCGCTCTTCGGGCACCCCATCACCGCTTTCGGCCTCTTTGAAGCCTTCGCCATCGGCCTGCTGGCAGGCGTGACATGCGCGGCCCTTCTCGCGTTTCGGGTGCGTATGAATCCGGCGCGCGCGGCCAGGCTTTTTGCCCGGATATTTGGCGTAATCTCGCCCAGGCTTGGCCATGCTGTAGGCAAGAAAGTACACGCTTTTGGTGAAGGACTGAACACGGTGAAGGACTTTGGCTCGTTCCTGCAGCTCAGCGGTCTCTCCGTGGTCATCTGGCTCGTCATTGGCTTTGCCTACATGGCTGTGACCCACGCTTACTCCATACACCGGCTCTCCCGTATGACGCTCTCCAGCGTCTTTCTGCTGACCGCTGCCAGCGTGGTGGGCGGTGTGCTGCAGCTGCCGGTGGTCGGCGGCGGATCACAGCTGGCGACGATCGGCATGCTGCGCGGCGTCTTCAATCTATCGCCGGAATTGGCAACCAGTTGCGGCATCATGCTCTGGTTGGTGACCTTTATGTCCGTCATACCCGCGGGGCTGGCATTGGCGCATTCGGAGCATGTGTCGCTCACCAAGATCGAGGAAGAGAGCCTGGAAGAGGAACAGAAAGCGGAGCGGGAGGAAGATCGTGACATCGGGTGATCCGGTGTCCCGATCAGCTCTCCCTGTTACAATTGAGTTAACAACCCTTTTTGAAAGTTCCGGTTAAAGAACACAATGAAATGTCCGTTTTGCGGGTTCGAAAATGACAAAGTTGTGGACTCGCGTGAAAGCAAAGAAGGTGAATCCATCCGCCGCCGGCGCGAGTGCATGAAGTGCGAGAAGCGCTTCACCACATACGAGCGCATCGACGAAATTCCCTACATGGTGGTAAAGAAAGACGGCCGCCGGGAGAAGTTTGAGCGGCAGAAAGTCCTTTCAGGATTGCTGCGCGCCTGTGAAAAGCGCCCCATCTCCATGGGTAAGATGGAGCAAATCGTCAATGAAGTGGAGCAATTCGTGATCGATTCCCCGGAACGCGAGCGTACAGCCAGCGAACTGGGCGAGTTGATCATGAACAGCCTGAAACAGATCGATAAAGTTGCTTATATCCGGTTTGCCTCGGTCTATCGCGACTTCAAAGACGTGGGCGAATTCCACTCCGAACTTGAGCAGTTGCTCAACGCTAAAGACGACAAGCCCAAGCCGGCCAAAGCTAAAACCAGCGCCAAGTAAACGGGACCTATGACACACAGAGTTACATTGATTCCGGGTGACGGAATCGGACCGGAAGTGACGCGCGCCGCCACGCGGATCGTGGACGCCTCGGGCGTCAGGATTGAGTGGGAATCTTTTGCCGCAGGCTCGGAAGCCTATGCCAAATATGGCGAGTACATCCCCAAAGAGCTGACCCAGTCGATCGAGCGCACCGGTATCGGCCTGAAAGGCCCAGTGACTACGCCGATCGGCGGCGGATTCTCCAGCATCAATGTCGCGCTGCGCAAGAAGTTCGAGCTTTACGCCAACTTCCGTCCCATCCGCAACCTGCCTTCCCTGCCCACGCGCTATCCCAGCGTGGACCTGGCGATCGTTCGCGAAAACACGGAAGGCCAGTATTCCGGCATTGAGCATGAGGTGGTGCCGGGCGTGGTGGAGTCGCTGAAGATCATTACCGAGAAGGCTTCCACGCGTATCGCCCGTTTTGCCTTTGAATATGCCCGCCGGGAAAAGCGCCGGCATATTCACGCCATCCACAAAGCCAACATCATGAAGATGAGCGATGGTCTCTTTCTAAAGTGCTGCCGCGAAGTGGCCAAGGAATATCCTGAGATTCCCTACGCCGAGCACATCATCGATAACGCCTGCATGCAGCTGGTGATGAACCCATACCAGTATGACGTACTGGTGATGGAAAACCTTTACGGCGACATCATCTCTGACCTATGCGCGGCCTTTGTCGGCGGCCTGGGCCTGGTGCCGGGAGCGAACATCGGCAAAAATTGCGCGATCTTTGAGGCCGTCCATGGTTCGGCGCCGGACATTGCAGGCAAAGACCTGGCCAATCCCACGGCGGTGCTGCAGTCGGCTGTGCTCATGCTGCGCTATATGGGTGAAACCGGAGCCGCAGATAAAATCCATACGGCGCTGGAAAAGACTTACAAAGAAAAGTTGCACCTGACGCGCGACGTTGGCGGCACGTCCAGTACTACAGAGTTTGCTGACGCAGTGATTGCGAACATGCAGAGTGTGGCAGTTGCGACCGGCGACTAGTCAGAGAAATTGTCGAACAAAATTCACCACGGATTACACGGATGACACTGGTTTCTACCGATCAGATCAAAGGCCATCAAGCGTCAGGATTTATCTTCTTTGCATTGATTTTGGTTGCGCTTTTGGCGGGGTGCAGCAATTCTCCGACAACTCCCGCACCTGCTGCGCCCAAAGCCGCGACTATCTCCATCGACCCCGCTACAGCCGGCAGCATCTCTGGCGTCGTAGGCTTCAAGGGCATACCTCCCAAGCTCAAGTCCCTCGATATGACGCAGGATCCTGGCTGCCCATCATCGCCGCAGCCTTCCGACGCGGTTGTGGTGAATGGCGGCAAGCTGGCCAATGTTTTCGTCTACGTAAAAGCAGGCCTGCCGCAAGGTACGTTTGCTGTAGCCAACGATCCTGTGGTGCTCGACCAGAAGGGCTGCCGTTACAGCCCGCACATGCTGGGCATCATGGTTGGACAAACCTTGAAAGTCCTCAACTCTGATACGGCGAACCATAACATTCATGACATGCCGCAGAGCAACCGCGCATGGAACGAGTCGCAGTCGCCGACAGACAAGCCAATCCTTAAAACCTTCGACAAGCCGGAGATGATGATCCCGGTGCAATGCAACCAGCATCCATGGATGCGGGCCTACATCAACGTGCTCTCGCACCCGTACTTTGCCGTCACCGGCGCTGATGGCAGCTTCTCGATCAAGAACCTTCCTCCAGGTGATTACACCGTGGTTGCGGTGCACGAAAAATTCGGCGAGCAGACGGTGCAGGTGAAGGTAGGGCCGAAGATGGATTCGGATGCGAGATTTACGTTTGCTGCTCAGTGACGCTGAATTGCCAGTAATGCCAAAATTGCCAAACATCGCCGAAAATAACAATGCACCGCTGATGAGCACGGATGACACAGATTTCGCGCTGATTTGTCAGGAAATTCTGTAGAGGTTGGTATCCAAGCAAATCCCGCATTTTCCCCATTCACTGTAAATCAGTGTTATCGGTGTGATCCGTGGTGAGGATTTTGAATTTTGGATTCTTTGGCAATTTCGGCGCTTTTGGCAATTCTTCCATTGCGAGGCAAATGCTAAAATAGTCAGTTTCCAGGAGTTGTTCTGACCCGTTCTTCTACATACAACGCTGCCCACCACCGATTCACTGTCTTTGTTGCCGCGCTGGCCTTTCTGCTGATCGTCGCCGGCGGCCTGGTAACCAGTAACAACGCCGGCCTGGCCGTCCCTGACTGGCCCACCAGCTTTGGCCATCTATTCAAGATCCCCAAAATGATCGGCGGGGTGAAGTTTGAGCATGGCCACCGCATGATCGCCGAAGGAGTCGGGCTCCTCACGATTATTGCAGCGGTCTGGACCTGGATGGTCGACAAGCGCCGATGGATGCGCCTCCTCACAATTGGCGCTGTGCTCGGGGTGATCGTTCAGGGTGTGATTGGCGGGATCGGCGTAAAACTCTTGCTACCGCCCTGGATGTCGTCTCTGCATGCCACCTTTGGACAGACCATGTTTGTCGCCCTGGCTGCAATCGCCGTCTTTACCAGCCGCAGCTGGATGGAAGAACCCAAAGAGAAGATCTCGCGCAAAGATGCTAAGCCTCTGCTGCGCCATTGCTGGATGCTGATTGGCTTTTTGTATTTGCAACTGATCCTCGGAGCAGCCTTTCGCCACGTCTGGACCAAGTGGGGCCCCAGCGGTTCGAATCATTGGCCGGTGCACAAGATCATCCACGCTTTTCTCTATCCGCATATTTTTAACGCTGTGCTGGTCAGCGCATTGATTCTCTACGTCAGCCTGCGTACGCTGACGAAACACGGCAGCATCCCGCATCTGCGTCGTCCAGCTTTGTGGCTGTTGCTTTTGCTGATCGCGCAGCTGCTCCTGGGCGTAAGCGCCTACGTAGTGCGCGTAGTCCAGGGCGTGAATGAAGCCCAGCCGACCATGTCACTGGTTGTCGTAACTGTGACGCACCTGGCGATCGGCGCCCTCATCTTGCTGCTCAGCGCAGTGATGACCATCCAGGCGTATCGCTACACCGGAGAAGCCGCCACGGTAATCCCCTTCGACCGCAGGCGTGAGGTGGTGAGCGCATGAGCAGCACCGCGCAGAAGATAGTCGGACGCAAAACTGGGTCTCCGGCCGAGCCGGTGGTGATCAAGAAGAGCTCCCTTCTCGGCGATTATCTGGAGCTCTTCAAAGTTCGCGTAACCACGCTGATCGTAGTCACAGCGTGGGCCGGCTTTTACATGGGCGCAGCTGCCAGCGGCGTCTCTTCGCTCAGTTGGACCCTGTTCAACGCACTGCTGGGAATTGGCCTGACCTGCGCAGGATCAGCTGCGCTCAACGAAGTCTTGGAACATAAGATTGACGCCCTGATGCGGCGTACGCGTAACCGTCCGCTGCCCGCGGGGCGCATGAGCCTGGCCTCAGGGCTGACAGCAGGAATTCTGGCGACGGTGGCGGGCCCGGTCTTTCTGGCGTTCACCACCAATGTGCTCACCGGCGCGCTGGCTTTTGCCACGGCGGTGATCTACTTGGTGTGTTACACGCCGCTCAAACGCGTCTCGCCGGTCTCGACTTTTGTCGGCGCATTCCCCGGAGCCATGCCGCCCCTGCTCGGCTGGACGGCGATTCGCGGCAGCCTTGAACTCGAGGCCGTCTTTCTCTTCCTGATTGTTTTCTTCTGGCAGTTTCCTCACTTCCAGGCCATCGCCTGGATGTATCGTGACGATTACGAAGCCGCCGGAATCAAGATGCTCCCAGTGGTCGATCATGCCGGGCACGCCGTGATCCGGCAGATGCTGGCGTATTGCTCCACGCTGATCTCGGTGAGCCTGGTGCCCTGGATGCTGGGCATGACCGGCCGGATCTATCCTGTCGGCGCGCTGGTTCTGGGGCTGGTGT
This sequence comes from Candidatus Angelobacter sp., assembly GCA_036557225.1. GTDB lineage: Bacteria > Acidobacteriota > Terriglobia > Terriglobales > Acidobacteriaceae > Angelobacter. The sequence continues at coordinate 26,569 of DATBHX010000053.1, read as the reverse complement.
TTCTCTGGTTCGTGTGGAGGCTCGCGCGAACGAAGCTGCCTACCACCTCGCCGGATTCGCGCAGATTTGCCCGCCAACTCTTGCAGGCCAGCGTGCTCTACCTGCCTCTTCTTTTTGCCCTGATGATGTTGAACGTCGCCCGTTCGTAAGCAAACTGGCCATGGCTGACTTGAGCATCTTCCCCGCCCTGAATGCCACGCTGAACGGCGCCAGCGCGGTCCTGATAACGACAGGCCGCGTCTTGATCGGGCGCAAGCAGGTGCGGCTGCATCGCGCCTGCATGATTGCCGCTGTAGTGACCTCCAGCATCTTCCTGGTCTTTTATCTCTACTATCATGCGCACGTGGGATCAGTGCATTTTCCCGGGCAAGGTTGGGTACGCTCGCTCTATTTCACGATCTTGATCTCGCACACGATCCTGGCCGCGGCAGTGGTGCCGCTGGTCCTGCTGTCACTGAATTATGGATTACGCGAGCGCTTTGACAAGCACCGTCGCATTGCGCGTTGGACATTTCCCGTGTGGCTGTATGTCTCGGTCACCGGAGTTGTTGTTTATATAATGCTCTACCAGATTTACGGCGCACATGGCTGATAGGTTGATTCACAGACCTGAAGCCATTGGTCGTGAAGGAAAAATGGACTTTAAGAAATCGTGCTGTACTGTTATATTTACCAAAATTCGTAAAGGAAAATCGCTCCCATGGCAAAAAGCGTAAACAAAGTGATTCTTGTGGGAAATCTGGGAAAAGACCCTGAAGTGAAGTACACGCCCAGCGGCGTGCCGGTGGCAAAGTTCAGCCTGGCCACCAATGAACGCTATAAAGACAAGTCCGGCGAGTGGCAGGACCGCACGGAGTGGCACAACATCGTCGCTTGGCAGCGGCTGGCGGAGATCGTCGGTGAGTATGTGAAAAAGGGCTCCAAGATCTACATCGAAGGCCGGCTGCAAACTTCAAGTTGGGAAGACAAGCAGAGCGGCGAGAAAAAATATCGTACAGAGATCGTGGCCAGCGATCTTGTGCTCTTGGGCGGACGTGGCGAAGGTGGAGGAGACTACGAAGGTCGTTCTTCGCGCGGAGCCTCGGCGGCATCATCGTTTGACCAGCGCTCTCCGCACTCTGAAGAGCACGCGCCGCATCCCGCGGAAATTACCGACGAAGACATACCGTTCTAGCTCAAGCGCTGCACGGGCCGCGAAGTTTTGATCTTGATTGCGTTTCTTCGCTGGAAGCGGGCCTTGTTCAAACGTGTTTGTCCTAAGGTTACTCTGGAAAAAAACCCAAAGCGGCCCCGGCAATGTAATACTGCCATCAATGGCAGCAACAGCTACAGTTTCGTCCACGATTGCAAGACTCTCGTTAAGGTTTCATCTTGCTCAGAGTGGACGACTGCTGGCTGAAATCGGGTTCGCCGCGGTGACAACGCTGTGCTCTCTTTACCTGTTGCTGTGCCATATCCCGATCACCTTCATGGGTTTCATCAAGCATCCACTCTTTACCTGGATGCCGGCGTTCGGCATGGTCCTGCAATGGCTCTATTGGCCCACCCTTTTACTGGCTCTTTATTGCATCAATACCGGGCCGCAGCGTGCGGAAGCGCAAAAGTTCTCGAAATACTTTATCGCCATCCAGGTCTTTGCGGGCTTGATCCTGTCTGTGCCGGCCATGGTCTTTCCTGAAACCGCTTTCTCATATTTTGCGTGGCCATTATTATTTGGCCCTAACCTTAGAAACGCAACGGGCACCATCGCCAGCTATATCGCTGCATTGATTTGCCTGCTTCCACTGGCTTGGATGGGCGTGATCAAGCTGTCAGCCAGGGAGAAAAAGGCAGTGCTTCCGCCGGCGGGCGCCTGCGGATGGCCGGTGTTCGCTGGTAGCGCCTTCGTGACCGCGTTAATTTACTCGATTCAGACCAGCACTCTTTATCACGTACCTTTCTTGCGGGAGTTTGGCCTGAGCCTGGCCTTGCACTCGGTTGTATTCATGGCAGCCTTTGTGCTGCTCCACTTCAGCGATCATCTGGCTCGCCGCTCTGCCAATCCCCGCAGGACACAATTCGCCGTGCGCGGCATTGCGGCGGTCCTGCTGCTTTACGTCATTGTCAGAAAAGTTCTTCTGTATGCGATCGCGTTCAACAACAACCTGGCCGACATTTATTCTTTAGCTTTTGCGCTGGCCATTGTGCTCTGCGCCGCGCCAACCGCATGGAACCGGGCTGCACACGCTGTTCCGAAACAGAATCCATCGCGCTTCTCCGCAGCATTTGTCGCGAGACAATTGCTGATTGCAGCCGTGGCTGCAGCCGTTTATTTGTTTGCATTAAGGCTTACGCGGTTTGACTGGAACGAGCTGATCAGCAGCCTTTCCGCTTTGTTGGTGTGGGCGTTGGTCTTCGTGTTTTTTTCCGGCATCAGGCGCCAACGGCGCGTGTATAAGCCGGCCACGCTGGCGCTGCTGGGGGCGCCGGTGATTGCGGGACTGACGCTATTTCTGGTAGTGGCCTCAGGATCGGCCTCAGCTTCCTGGCTGGCAGGGGCACAGAAAGAGCTTGATAAAGACGCCGCCTGTGATCCCTCGATCTATGTGCTCGAAAACGTGCTGCGTCCCTCGGTGAATGACAGCGCTGACCAGGATTTCTACAGTTTCCTTAATGAACACGCCAACATTGAGCGCCCAATCCAGGCGCCGGACATCTCATTTGTAAGCAGCTTCAGCGGCGGAACAGGCCCCAAACCGAATGTGTTCCTCTTTGTCATTGATGCCCTGCGCAAGGACTATCTTTCTCCCTACAACCGGCGCGTTGATTTCACTCCCAATATCCAGAGCTTCGCAGACGAGAGTGTGGTCTTTCAGGACCCCATGACCCTTTACGGCGGTTCGGCGTTGGCCGAACCGGCGATATGGGCCGGCGCGCAGCAAATCCACAAGCATTATCCCGAACCCTTTGCCCGGATGAACGCGCTGCAAAAAATGCTGGAAGCCGATCACTACCATTCCTACGTTTCCTATGACTTCATTCTCACGAACCTGGTTCTTCAGACTGAAAACGTGACTCAGCTGCGCAAAGAGTACAAGGCCTGGGAAGAAAATGAATTTGGAAAAGTACTGCTTGAGCTTGAGGACAAGCTTGTCCATCGAACCGATCCTGCACGTCCGGTGTTCGCCTATTCGCAGCCGGTAAATGTCCATAGCCTCGCGGCCGGGAACCATCGTGAAGCGCTGCAGAATCCTCATCCCGGCTTCGACGACGACTATGTTTACGCTCTGGAGGACGTGGACCGCGAGCTAGGGCAGTTCGTGCAGTTTCTTAAAGACCATGGAATGTATGACAACAGCGTAATCATTTTGACGGCCGACCACGGCGAAAGCCTGGGCGATTGGGGCCGCCACGGACACATCTCTATTGCTCCTGAGATCATGCGCATCCCGCTGATCATTCACCTTCCCGGAGCGCTCAGAAAGCAATTGGTTTGGGACGCGCGCAAGCCCGTTTTCCTGGAAGACATCACCCCTACCATCTACTATCTGGCTGGCCACAGAAATCTGAAAGAGGGTGAGATGCTGGGACAGCCGCTCTTCACCTCTGCCGATGAGCAGCCCAGGCCGGCAGCCAAGCACTACTTCATGATGTCAAGCTACATGCCCGTCTTTGGCATCCTGACCGGCGACGAACATGGCCTTTACATTGTGGATGCAAGCCTGCATCACAGCGCCTTCTACGATCTCGAACACGATCCCACTGCATCGGAAAACAAAATTACTGCCCCGCTCAAAAAGAGATATCAGGCACTGATCCGTGAGGACCTGGAAAAGATTGATCACTTCTACCAGGTTCAGATTGGCCAGGCGGCGGAAGCGCACCAGAAATGAGCCAACCTGTTTAACGTCACGTGCCCATCTGGATAGATCCTTTTTTTACTAGTGGTCATCGTACAAAAGTACAATTAAGTGCCAACGACAATGACAATTTTCGTCATTTTCTGCCTTGTCAAGCTCGTTAACCCATCTTTACACTTATTTACATAATTGCGCGGAAGCTCCATATCTATCAGCAATTTAAAGAGATACGAACTGCCTAAAGATTGTAATGGCGCATAACCTGCACTATCACGAATCAAGTTCGCTGTCAGATTTGCCGAGTTAAACGAGCAATTAAAGCCAACGAAGAATTCCAGAGGGAGAGAAAGTTTCAATGCGCAAACAAAAAGGTTTCTCACTGATTGAGCTGCTGATCGTGGTAGCCATTATTCTGATCATCGCGGCCATCGCGATTCCTAACCTGCTCCGGTCGAAGATGTCGGCTAACGACTCCGCCGCTGCCAGCACCATCCGTACTCTGAACACATCACAGGTGACGTACGCCACCAATTACCCGGTCTTCGGCTATGCCGATACTTTCACCAAATTGGGTCCGAACGCCGCTGGTACGTGCAACCAGACCGCAGCTTGCTTGATCGACAACGTTCTGGCCGGTCCGACAGCCGGTGGCCCGAACCCCAAGAGCGGCTACAATTACTGGATTGTTGGTCTGCCTCCGGTAGCACCCTCAACCGTGGTTGGCGATTACTCAGTTTCCGCAACCCCGATCAACCTGAACAGCACAGGAACCAACGCTTACTGCTCTACAGCTGACGCTGTCGTTCGGTCGATGAAGACCGCAATTCCTGCTCCGACGGGTGCCATTACTCCTCCGGCGGCTGGCGCGGGCATCACGCTCTGCCAGACCATCGGTTCGTTCGGTCCGATCCAATAACAGTTTTTTCGGCAAATACCTGGGGGAGGGTATAAGCCAAAAAAAGAGGACACGGTCAACTTGCCGTGTCCTTATTTTTTTGGATGCCTCGAATTGTCGCTGGCTCTGACAAAAACTGTCAACCGGAGGGCCTTTCTGACCGCACAAGAGATGCCTCCAATTTCTGGTATATTGCTGTAAGACCCTCATTCATAAAGTTTTTGCCAGTCTAAAAGGCCTCGCGAGTCAGATTGAACTGCCGATGGTAGGTGACATGCACTGGTAGAAGGCGAGACACGCAGTCTGAGTCGCGCTGAGATCATCAGTTCGGCCTCTGAGGAACATTAGGAGATACCTGAATGCGCAAACAAAAAGGATTTTCACTGATTGAGCTGCTGATCGTGGTAGCAATTATTCTGATCATCGCGGCTATTGCAATTCCCAACCTGCTCCGGTCGAAGATGTCGGCTAACGACTCCGCCGCTGCCAGCACCATCCGCACTCTGAACACATCACAGGTGACGTACGCCACCAACTACCCGACGTTCGGTTACGCTGACACCTTCACCAAGCTCGGTCCAAACGCCGCAGGTACCTGCGACCAGACTGCCGCTTGCTTGATCGACAACGTTCTGGCCGGTCCGACAGCCGGTGGCCCGAACCCCAAGAGCGGCTACAACTACTGGATCGTTGGTCTGCCTCCGGTAGCGCCCTCAACCGTGGTTGGCGATTACTCAGTTTCCGCAACCCCGATCAACCTGAACAGCACAGGAACCAACGCTTACTGCTCTACAGCTGACGCTGTGGTTCGGTCGATGAAGACCGCTATTCCTGCTCCGACGGGTGCTATTACTCCTCCGGCGGCTGGCGCGGGCATCACGCTCTGCCAGACCATCGGTTCGTTCGGTCCGATCCAGTAACAATTTTCGGCAAGTACCTGGGGGAGGGTATGAGCCAGAAAAGAAAGGACACGGTTTAACCGTGTCCTTTTCTTTTTGTCGGCAAAGAGCACAATTTTATGGCATTTATAAGCAACAATTTTTGTCATCAAGCTCAATTCTGAGGCGTAAAAACAGTCCAGATAATGCTATAACTCATTGAAAAACAGCAACTTAAGGATTTCGCGCAGATTGGTGGTCGAAGTGCATAAGAGATAAGTGGATTCGCGCGGGATCCGATACGAAACAAGCAGGCCATTTAGAAGCCATGAAGAATCGTCAAAAAACAAAAGGCTTTTCACTCATTGAACTGTTGATCGTTGTGGCGATCATCCTGATCATCGCCAGCATCGCCATCCCGAACTTGCTTCGCAGCAAGATGTCCGCGAACGAAGCAGCCGCTGTGTCTGTTTTGCGGAACGTTCACAACGCTCAGGCCGTCTACGTTGTGGAATACACTTCCTCAGTCGGTTATGCGAATACCTTGATCAAGTTGGGCCCTGGGACTCCGTGCACTAAAGCCGCTGCATGCCTGACGGATCAGCTGGTAGGGTGCGCAGCAGAACCTTGCCTGAAGAGCGGTTTCATGTTTTACATGAGTTCCACCGCTGCTGCCGAGCCCTTTGGCGACTACACTGCCTCGGCCACGCCAGTGACTTTTAATGGTAGCGGCCATGACAATTTCTGCAGCACTGAAGATGGCGTGATTCGCAAACAGAAAACGCCTACCCTTTCCCTTAGCGCCGCTGAGGTCCATTCGAACTGTATGGATCCGGCTCAATACACTCCTTTGGGTGGGTAACCTACTGGTGCAATTGCGTGCGACCGTTGTTTCATCATAAACTTTGGAGAATAACTTCCCTGGTCGCACATGCAGGCAATAGAAATTAAGGAACTCTCCAAGACTTACCCGGTTGGATTTTGGAAAAAGCAAGCTTTTCCTGCGCTTCGCAGCCTCAACCTGACGGTTGATGTCGGCGAGACATTCGGCTTCCTTGGCCCGAACGGCGCCGGTAAGACCACTACCTTGAAGCTTCTGATGGGGATCATCTTCCCTACATCTGGCAGCGCCGCCATTCTCGGCAAGCATTTTCTCGATCCTGAAATCCGCAAGAAAATCGGCTTCCTGCCCGAGCAGCCATATTTCTATGACTACCTGAGCGCTCCGGAGCTGCTTGATTACTACGCCACGCTCTCCGGCGTTGCTCCCGGCGAAAGAGCCAGGCGGATTGGGCCGGTATTGGAGCGGGTAGGATTGGGCGACGTCGGAAAGAAACAGCTGCGCAAGTTTTCCAAGGGCATGCTGCAACGGGTCGGGATCGCGCAGGCCATCATCCATGATCCGGAGATCGTATTTCTTGACGAGCCGATGTCAGGATTGGATCCCCTGGGCCGCCATGAGGTACGGGAGCTGATCCAGACTCTGAAAGATGAAGGCAAGACAATCTTCTTCTCCACTCACATTCTTTCTGACGCAGAGGCGCTTTGCGATCGCGTCGCCGTCATTCACAAAGGAGAGCTTCGCGGCGTTGGCGTAGTCAATGATCTGCGGTCCAACGTTGCCGGCAAGAGCGAAGTCATCTGGGAGGGAGCTGATGCTTTGCCCGCGGTCCGTGACCTGGTGATGGAGTCGCACGTTACCGGCGATTCGGTACGCGGAACCGTGCAGCAGGCCGATCTCGACCGCGTGTTGGAGAAGCTTCGCCAACGCGGCAGCCGGTTGATCTCCGTTACGCCGCTCCACGGCACCCTGGAAGATTATTTCCTGGCCAGGACTGCTGAGAAAGAGCCGGTGCAACCATGAGCTCGCGCCTCTCTGCCATCACGCTCAACACCTTCCGTGAAGCCGTACGCGATCGCGTGCTCTACAACCTAATTCTATTTGTTCTGTTGCTGGTGGCTTCGGCGCCGCTGTTCGGGCAGATCTCCATCGGGCTGGAGCGGCTCATTCTGGTCAATGTCGGATTAAGTTCCATCTCGCTGTTCGGAGTGATCATCGCGATTCTGGTGGGCATTGGGCTGGTTTCGAAAGAAATCGAGAAGAAAACGCTGTATACGATTCTTTCGCGCCCGGTCCGCCGCTGGGAATTTATTGCCGGCAAATACTTCGGTCTGCTGATGACTCTGGTAGTGAACGCCGCGTTCATGACCATCGGCTTCTACCTGGCATTGTTGATCAACCAGCATGGACTGCATAGAGGCGATGCTGATTTGCTGGTCGCTATCTATTTCATCGTTTTGCAATTCATGATGATGGTGGCACTAACGCTCCTATTCTCGTCATTTTCCACGCCGATTTTCTCCGCGATCTTTGCCTTTGCCCTTTTTGTGATCGGCACCTTTGGCGAAGACCTGAAGAATTTTGCCGCCATGTCACAAGGCGCGGTCAAGTGGTTGGCCACCGGTATTGCATGGATTGTTCCGAACTTTGCCTCACTCAATGTGATCACACAGACCGCCCATGGACAGCCGGTAAGCGGCAGCCTGATTTTGTTCAATACTCTTTATGCCGTGTTCTACTCGGCCGCAGTTACCGCCGGCGCTGTCCTGGTCTTTGAACGGCGGAATTTGAAATGAGCGCCGGTGGAAAGACTACATTCGTTGCTGCCGTATTGCTGGTTGGCATGTTCGCCGGCTCGGTCGCCAGCCGCCGCCAGGTGGATCAACACCGCGGCGCCGAGGCCACGCTTGAAGACGTTCTCTATCTCCCCTCCGGCAAGACCGTTAAGCGACTCAGCCTCGGCTATTCAGGGTTACTGGCCAACATTTACTGGACGCGCGCCGTCCAGTACTTCGGCTCACAGCACATGAAACACTCCCAGCGCTATGATCTGCTTTATCCGTTGCTGGACATCACCACCGACCTTGATCCGAACCTGATTGTCGCCTATGAAAATGGGGCCATATTTCTTTCCCAGCGAGGCAGAGACGGAGCGGGCCAACCGGACAAAGCGGTAACGCTGCTGGAAAAAGGCATCCATGCAAGTCCGGATTATTGGCGATTGTATTTCACGCTGGGATTTGTTCATTACATCGATCGCGACGATCCAAAAGCTGCCCAGGTCGCATTTGAACGCGGATCGGAAGTTCCGGGCGCTCTCCCCTGGATGAAGGTGATGGCGGCCCGTATGGCGGAGCGCAGCAAAGACATCGGCACCGCCATGGCGCTGTGGGAAGCCATCCACGACACGACCACGGACCACGATCTACGCGACACCGCCATGAGCCACCTTGTTTCGTTGCAGGCTGACGGCGACATCAACGAACTGGAGCGCCGGGTAAAAACTTACCGCCAGCGAACAGGCAGGGTGCCGGCGAGTTGGTCTGATCTGATCAGCGCCGGACTGCTCAACGCCGTTCCCTTGAGCCCGTTCAAGGACCCTTACGTTCTCAATGCAGACGGCAAAGTGGATGTAAAAGACGCAAGCAAGTATCCTTATCTTGGTGAGTGGCGCAACAACGTCGATATGCCGTTCTGAATCTAATATCCTGTTCTCATGCGATCTTATTTTTTGTGGTTGTGCAGCACGGTCTTTATCTTGGGCTGTCTCTCTGCTTCGGCGCAGCAAGTCGATGTGAAACGGCTCGCCGGCAAAGTGGACGACCACTACAATCAACTCAAGAGCTTCAAATCGGCCTTTACTGAGGTATATCAGGGACCGGGAATCTCACGCACGGAGAGCGGAACGCTCTGGCTGAAGAAGCCGGGCCGCATGCGCTGGGAATATCACGTCCCGAAGGAAAAGCTCTTTCTCGTCAACTCTGATCATGCGTATTTTTACGTAAGCGGCGAACACCAGGCGCGCAAGACCCCGGTTAAGAATATTGATGATATTCGCTCCCCGTTGCGCTATTTGTTGGGCAAGACCAAACTTGAGAAAGAACTGGAAGGTCTTTCCCTTGCCCCTGACCTTACTCCCATCGAGCCAGGCGATACGGTGCTGCGCGGCGTACCCAAGATGATGAAAGACAGGGTCTCAAGCGTGGTGCTTGAGGTCTCGCCGGAGCATCAAATACACCGGATCGTGATCCACGGCGTTGACGATACGGTCACAGACTTTCGTTTTAGCCAGATTGAGGAAAATGTTCCAGTTCAGGACAGCCTGTTTCGCTTTACGCCGCCCCCGGGCGTGCAGACGCTTGAGGACAGCCAGGTAGCTCAATAATCACCCCTCAGTTACCTTGGATTGCTGAAGAATTAGTAAATTTAATGGGCAAAATGCGCAATAATAGAAGCTCCCCCCATTCTACTGGAGTAGGGCACAACACCCGTTGAATGCTAGACTTACTGTTAGGAGTGGGGCTTCCCTATCTGTTAAATCTCCATGGCTGAATTCCTGGTAAAAATGGCGGACGAGCGCGGGCACGTGCTCCAGCAAGTGGAAAGCGGCATCTCTGAACAGGATGTCCGGGACCGCTTTGCCCAACAGGGATATCTGGTCTACTCGGTCAAAAGCCGGGGCGGCCTGCTGCCCATCGGCGGAGGCCTGCGAAAAAAGGGGTTGCGCGCCGATCAATTCGTGGTCTTCAACCAGCAGTTCCTGACACTGATCAAGGCTGGATTACCCATTTTGAAGTCGCTGAGCATTCTCAGCCTGCGCCAGAAGAACGCGTCCTTCAAGGCGATGCTGGAAAACATCCAGGAGCGGGTCAAGAGCGGTGAGTTGCTTTCTGAAGCCTTTGAAGCGCAGGGTTCGGTTTCAAAGATTTATACCACGACCCTCCTGGCGGGTGAACGAAGCGGCAACCTGGAAGAAGTCCTGGGCCGGTATATCGCCTTCCAGCGCATTTCGGTATCGTTCCGCAAGAAGCTGATTTCATCCCTGTGGTATCCGGCTTTGCTGATCTGCGCCCTGACGGTGATGCTCACCTTCCTGCTGACCTACGTGGTGCCGCAGTTCGCCGACCTTTACAGCACACTCAACGCCAAATTGCCGGCGATCACGGTTTTCATGCTGGGAATTGGCCGCGCGATTCAGCACTACTATTACCTGATTTTGCTGGTGATCATTGCGCTGGTGGCCGGCGTCATGCTTTGGGCGCGTTCTGAGAAAGGCTCCAGAATGCTGGACGCCGTGCGTTACAAGCTGCCGCTCTTCGGCCCCATCTGGATGAAATACCAGATCGCAATGTTCTCGCGCACGCTCTCCACGCTGCTTACCGGCGGACTTCCGCTGGTGCCGTCGCTGGAGACAGCCAGTCATTCCATCAATAGCTATAAGATTTCCAGCAACGTGGAGTATGCATCGCAGAGAGTGCGCGAAGGCCGGGCGCTCTCGTTCAGCCTGGAAGAGACCAAGTTCTTCCCTGACCTGGCCATCGAGATGGTGGAAGTGGGTGAATCTACCGGCGCGCTGCCGGCGATGCTGAACTCCGTGGCCGAATTTTACGAAGAAGACGTGGAAACCTCGCTTTCAGCCGCCATGCAGCTGATCGAGCCGACGATTCTGATTTTCATGGGCATTACGGTTGCGTTTGTGCTCCTCTCACTGTATCTGCCTATCTTTTCCCTGGGAGCACAGGTACAGCAATAGGAAGTTATGGACCACAAGAATCTATCGACCGTAGAAGCAACCAACGCGCTGATCAACGGGCAGCATGCTGACAGCAATGAGCAGCGCGCCCGCGACCTGGCAACACGTTATCGCTGCGAGTTCGTCGATCTGCGCGACTATCATCTGGACGCGGAGTTGTTCAAGTCCGTCCCGGTGGATCTGATGTTCCGTTACAACTTTGTTCCGCTGGAACAGAACGAGACCACGCTCACGATCGCCATTGCCGATCCCAGCAAGCTGATGATGATCGACGAAATCGGCCTGCTGCTGAACCGGCGGATCAAGACCAAAGTCGCTACGCTGGCCCAGATCAGTGACATTCTCAAGAAGACGGAGCAATCGCAGCGCGTGCTCGAAGAAGCCAGCGAAGGCTTCGTTTTGGACGTGGTGCGCGAAGACGAGGGCACCAGCGACGAAAACATCACGATCGATAAGATCACCGGGACCGCGGAAGCCGACGTCAGCCCGATCATCCGGCTGGTCGATACCACGATTTTCACCGCGCTGCAGAAACGCGCCAGTGATATCCATATTGAAACCGAGAGCGACTCCGTGGTGGTGAAGTATCGCATTGACGGCGTGCTGCAGCCGGCCATGCAGCCCATGGCCAAGGAGCACCATTCCACCATCATCACGCGCGTCAAGGTCATGAGCGAGCTCGATATCGCCGAGCGTCGCGTGCCCCAGGACGGGCGCTTCCGCGTGAAATACAGCGGCCGCCTGATCGACTTCCGTGTCTCCATCATGCCTACGATTCACGGCGAAAATGCTGTGCTGCGCGTGCTGGACAAAGAGTCCATGAGCGAGAAGTTCCGCAACCTGGTGCTGGACGTGGTGGGCTTTGACGAAGATGATCTGCGCAAGTTCCGGCGCTACATCCTGGAACCCTACGGCATGGTGCTGGTCACCGGCCCTACAGGCAGCGGCAAAACCACCACGCTCTATGCCGCGTTGAACGAAATCAAGACGGATGAAGACAAGATCATCACGATTGAAGATCCGGTGGAGTACCAGATCCACGGCATCACGCAGATCCCGGTAAATGAAAAGAAAGGACTCACGTTTGCCCGCGGGCTGCGCTCCATTTTGCGCCACGATCCGGACAAGATCATGGTGGGCGAAATTCGCGATACGGAGACGGCGCAGATCGCCATTCAATCAGCGCTCACCGGCCACCTGGTGTTTACCACCGTCCACGCGAACAACGTAGTCGACGTGCTGGGCCGCTTCCTGAACATGGGCGTGGAACCGTACAATTTTGTTTCCGCATTAAACTGCGTGCTGGCGCAACGTCTGGTGCGCACCATTTGCAAACATTGCAAGACGCAAGTCCACTACACCGATGAAGAACTGGAAAATAACGGCCTGGACCCGAAGCAATGGCGCGATGTTCCCTTCTATGAAGGACCAGGCTGCATCGAGTGCGGTGGAACGGGCTATCACGGACGTACCGCCATCCACGAATTGCTCGACCTTTCCGATCGCATTCGCGAGCTGATTCTGGAAAAGCGGCCGTCGTCAGAAATCCGTAAAGCAGCGCATGAGGAAGGAATGAAATTCCTGCGCGACTCGGCGCTCGCCCGGGTCAGGGCCGGCATTACCACGATGAAAGAGATCAATAAGGTCACCTTCATCGAGACCACAAGATAAAGGATGGCGAGTTTGACTCAAAAATCTACGCGCCCTCGGCTGGCGTGCGAAATCACTCCTGAAGGAGTCATCGCAGCCCGGGCCTCGGACAAATCGTCGCGGCTGGAGGTCTTTACCGGGCGGCGCCTGAATGAAGGCGTGGTGGCTCCCGGACTGACTGCTCCCAACGTGCTCAACCCCGAAGCGCTGCGTTCGGCCCTGAATGGAGCATTGGGCGCTGTGGCCGGTAAATCGCGGGACGTAATCATTGTCCTGCCCGATGTTGCCATTCGCGTGGTGTTGCTCGACTTCGATGCCCTGCCGGCCAAGCCGGAAGAAGCCGAGCCGGTCATCCGCTTTCGCCTGAAAAAGTCTTTGCCATTTGACGTTGAACAGGCCGTCCTTTCCTATGACGTCACCCGCGCCAACGGCGCCGTCCGCGTGGTAGCTGCAGTTTCTCCGCGTGAGATTATTGAGGAATACGAAAAGGCGCTGCGGGATGCTGGATATTCCCCGGGCGTGATCCTGCCTTCTTCGCTGGCAGCGCTGGGTTTGATCGATGGCGAAAGACCAACACTGGTCCTGAAAGTCGATCCCATGAACATTACGATCGCGGCGGTGGAGCACCAGCAGCTTCGTCTGGTGCGCACGCTGGATAATCCACACGGCGTCAACGTCTCTGCAGCCGAGCTGGCAGAGGCCGTGCTGCCCTCGATTGTTTTCTTCGAAGATACGTTTGCCGCACACATAGAAAAGATCTACATCGGCGGCGTCGCGCCACTGCAGGAGCTTGGCCCGCTACTCCACCAACATACGGGGGCCGAGGTCCAGGAGCTGGCCCCTGAGCTTACCGTGGAGCAGAACTTGAGCGGAGAATCCATCCAGCCTGCCATGATGGCGGGAATTGTGGGGGCTTTGCTGGGATAATGCGCCTCAATATCAATCTCGCGACACAGAAATATGAAGCCGTAAGGCAGTTTTACGTTCGCTGGGTGACGGCCATCGCGGTGCTCAGCGCCCTTACCGTCGTCCTGCTCGTACTGGCGTGGCTGAATTACACCGGCTCCACGGAGTCCAGCCAGCGAATCAGCGCGCTCGAACAGAAAATCGCCGCTCTGGAGAAGCAGCGCGCTACAGCGCAGGAGATCTCCAACCGTCCCGAGAACCACGATGTGATCGCGGAGAAGAATTTCTGGAACAAGCAATTCACCCGGCGGTCATTCTCCTGGACCCAGCTATTTAACGATCTGCAACGGATCATGCCGCCGCGCGCCTATGTGAGCTCTGTCAACCCGGAGATTACACCTGACAATCGCGTGAAGTTGAACCTCACCATCCAGGGCGACAACCATGACAACGCGCTTGAGCTGGTCAAGAAAATGGAGAGATCAGAACGTTTTAGGAGTCCGCTGATCAAAACCGACTCCAGAATCAAGGACCAGCGTGGCGGACAGGATCTTTACAAGCTGGAAATCTCCACCTACTACACGCCGGCCGTCGCACCCCAACAACGTTCAGGCGTCAGGGAGGGCTTGTAATGGGCAACCTGACAAAGGTAAGAACACAATTTATCCTGATCTTGACGGTGCTCGGCGTCCTGGACCTGGCGCTGATCGGCTACCTGCTCTTGCCCGGCTTCAGCAAGGCCGGCAAGATGGCGCAGGAGCAGGCGTTACAGCAGAAAGCAGATGCGCTTTCTCATGAGGTAGCGCCGCTGCAGAACATCGGCGACACCCTGGCCAGGACTCGCATTGACGTCAGGAAGTTTTATGAGCAGAAGATCCCCAGCCAGTCGTCGGAGATCTCGCAGCGCCTGGAGAAGCTGGTTCAGGAAACAGGCGTAACCACGCCCGGCTTCCATTACAGCCAGGAAATAGATCGCAGCGGCCAAAAGGCTGAGTTGCCCGACATACAGCGGATCGGCATTGAGACCACGGTCACCGGTGAATACGGCAAAGTGGCTCGATTTATCAATGCCCTGGAGCAGGACCGGCTCGTTTTTGTCATTACTCAGATCTCGCTCAACAGTGCTGAAGGTGGCGCGGTTTCCCTGCAGATACATTTTGAAACTTTTTTGAGACAAACCTAGCAATGATCGCGGCGCGGCACGTTCTTTCGATGAGAGGATTGAAAAGGTACTTACGGTGAAGATAGGCGCAGAGAACAAGACGAAAGTGCGCTGGATGATCGCGCTGCTTGTAGTGGTCGCGTTGGTGGTGATTTACGATTTTGTGGATTTCGGCACCAGCTCAGCCGCACCGCCTGCCACAACCACTGCCGCTGCCACGGCACAGAAAAAAATCGGCCAGGCGCAGGCCGAGGATAGCTCGCTCGATCCGCGCTGGCGTATCGACAAGCTTGCTGCCAGCCAGCAGATTAAGTATGAAGCCGGCAGAAATATTTTTCGCATGGAAGCGGTGCCTATCCCGCCAATGGAAGGGAGCGCGCGGGTACTGGCTCCCATGGGTCCCGACCCTCCGCCCACGCCCACGCCTACTCCTCCACCACCACCGATTCCGCTCAAGTTTTATGGCTTTGCCAACAAGCCAAATGAGCCGAAGAAGGTCTTTCTGGCGGACGCCGACGAAGTCTTTGTCGCCAAGCAGGGTGACATCGTGGAGCGAAAATACAAAGTTGTACAGATCAACAATAACAACGTGATCATTGAAGATCTGCTCTATAACAATCGCCAGCCGATTCAAATGTCGGCTCCCCCAGCGGCAGGCGCAAGATGAAGTCGGTCCGCAGAAAACCCGGGCAGGAAGGCTACGTGCTTCTGGCGCTGATGCTGGCGGTCACCATGATTCTGATCGCTCTCTCCATTGAAGCGCCGCGCATTGCCCAGCAGATCAAGCGGGAAAAGGAAGAAGAGCTGTACCATCGCGGGATGGACTATGCCACCGCGATCAAGCGTTTCGTCCACAAGAGCGGTGGGCGCTACCCTCTCTCCGTCGAACAGCTTGAGGACACCAACCACATTCGTTTCCTGCGCAAACGATACAAAGATCCCATGACCGGCGAAGATAACTGGCGGCTCGTCCGTTTCGGCGAAGCCGAAATCAAGATCCCTACGCCTCCGGCGGGATCACTGCAGACGACCAATCCAGGTCTGGGAGGCAGTACTGCGGGTCAGGGGCCGGCTATCGGCAACCTGCCCGGAGCACCCAACACTCCGGGCGCAACCAATACGCCGCTCGGCAGCAATAACGCTCCCACGCTCACGCAGCCATTCCAGAAAGGCGGCGGCGTTGGCCAGAGCGGACAGCAGCTTGGCAGCCTCACCACGAATAACATCGCCACAACACAGCCGGTTGGTGGCGGACAGATCATCGGTGTTGCCAGCACCAGCAAAAAGCAATCGATCAAAGAGTTTAATGACAAGGACCACTACAATGACTGGTTCTTCGTCTACGATCTCCGGCTGGAGCAGTCCGGCGGCACAGGTACAACCGTTGCGGCGCCGCGCGCAGGAGTCAGCGGAGACGCAACCGGCCAGCCGGGACAACCAGGCCAGTCCGGCTCCTCTTCCTTCGGAAGCAATCCGCAGCCCGGAGCCCCACAACCGATTGGCACTCCGACGCCAGCGCCCTCACCATCAATACCCAACTAAAACAAAAGCCCCACCGTTTCGGTGAGGCTTGATAAAACTTTTGCAGAAATCTCTGGTTAGACGCTGAAGGAAGAGCCGCATCCGCAGGTGCTCTTCACATTGGGATTCTCAAATTTGAAGCCTGAAGCCTCAAGCGTCTCGACAAAGTCGACGTTGCAGCCGTTGAGGTACATGGCTGAGGTCGCATCTACGTAGACTTTCAGACCGTCAAAGTTGTAAACCTTGTCCATAACTCCGGGCGCATTCTCAAACGACATGGAATAAGAGAAACCAGAGCAGCCGCCGCCAACCACGCCAATACGCAGACCGGCCGGAACAGGATTCTGCTGGGCCATGATCTCTTTCACCTTGGAAACGGCGGTTGGGGTCAAATTGACCGGCGTTTTCGGGGTGCTTTCGACATTTGGAGTTGTGGTTGTAGACATCTTTTCCTCTCTCTTTCGCCGCTAGTCCTTGCCTTGAATAGGCCCATTATACACGGACTACTACTGATTCTATTGCTATTTACATCGATTGGATGCGTTGCGGGCCCGATCGGTCGCAAAATCTGCCCCGGCAGCTACTCTGGAATATTGCTGCTTTGGCGTGCTTTGCCGGGTCTATAATGCGGGTAAGGTTCCACCTACGCCCTCGCCGCGGCAGCGTGCCTTCTCCGCGGGTCACGGCTTCTGAGTAGCGGAATCGGTGCCAAAATTCAAGGTGGTGTTCTATGCCAATGACGCCTCTGCTTATTCTTTGGGCCGGTTTGACAGTTGTCCTGATCGTTCTGCTGATCTACCGTAGCACTCTTTCCATGCATGAAGACGACCAGCTCTTTCTCGACACTGCCGAGGCCCACATGGCCAAAGAACAGGAAGAGTTAATCGTCAAAATGAACCGACTCACGCCGTGGGTCCGCATCTCCGCCGCCGGCTCAGCGGTGCTGCTGGTCATCATTGCAGGAATGTGGGTGTACGAGCGCTTCAACCAGATGCCATAAGCAGCCGCCGCACAACCAAGGATCAAGGCAGCTGCGCTGAGCGCGTGTGTTTACGTGTGTCTATCTTTCACTTGCTGCGCCGGCCAGGTCCACAACCGCTTCAATCACGGCGCCCCTGCCCGGTGATGAAGTTATCTTCAGCGTGCCCCCCACCATACGCAGCCGTTCGCGCATGCTCACCAGCCCCAAACCTTCGGGTGCTTTGGACGGATTGAAACCGATACCGGTATCCATGATCTTCAGGTGCAGCAGCTTCGCCACTTGCACCAGCTTCACTTCGATGCGTTTGGCCCTGCCGTGCTTCACCGCATTATTCAACGCTTCCTGCACAACGCGAAAAAGACACAAACTTACGCTGTCTGACAAATGCAACGGCTCAGTCGCCAAATCGATTTCCACGTGGTGCTGCTGGGAAAATGTGGCGCATAGCCCTTCCAGCCCACGCGTGAGTCCTAGATGCTGCAGCGTGGCCGAATGCAGCTGGTGGGCCACCTCGCGGACGCTTCCTGCCACCTCTTCCGTTCTGTGCCGCAACTCCAGGATTTGCGAGCACTCCGCGGTCGCAACGTCATGGCCCGCGCCTGCCAGCTTATCCAGGCCAATGGCCAACAGAGCAATCTGCTGACTTATATCGTCATGCAGCTCGCGCGCGATCCTCTTGCGCTCTTCCTCCTGGGCGCGAATGAGTCTTCCCGCCAGGTCATGGATGCGCTCATAGTTTTTGTTCAGCTCCTCCTGGTTTTCCCGGAGACGTTTCTCCACGTTTTGCTGCTCTTCAAAGAGGAGGGCCACAAACATAATGGGCACCGCCGTGATGCCGATGAACAACTGGACAAAATGCACATACTCCCCTGCCGCATAGGCGGCAAAAGGCCCGTTGGACCGCGCTATACCCAGGATCAGAAACACCGTGGTGAGGGTAAGGCCACTGGAAGTTCCAATCGCACCCAGGCGGATGGCCGCCCAGATCAGAAAGGGAAATGGAACGTAGAGAGCTGTTGGCGATCCGTTGAGACTGGTCCAGATCACCGTATAGATCAGGCATAAGGCAAAACCGGCCGACCACAGAATCGTCTCACGCATGTGCGCGCGTAGATTGCGATACTCCCCGGAAAACCACAGCAGCAATGTAGGCGTAACCACAAGGTTCGTCAGAGCATTGCCTAAATACCACTGACCGAAGGCAGGCCAGAAGGCGTATCCCAGGGCTCGCCGCGCCGCCGCACCAAAAATCGCCGAAAGCGTCGGCGTCAACAACACCGCAATACCCAGATAGGCGGCGTACTTTCTCACGGTATTAAAGCGCATGGGACTGCCCAAGACATATCGCAGCAAGTGCGCGGCGATCACCGCTTTCAAGGCGTCATTGAGAAACGTGATGCCTATGAACCATGCGGGAAATTGCGGCCGCAGCCCGGGCATGAAACGAAGAGGCGCTGCTATGAGGAGATACAGCCACCACTTTTCTTTGGCGACCAGCAGAAGCGCGCAGATAAGAACCGCATCCGGAAGCCACAGTGGCGCGGACATTTTTGACGCAAAGAAGGATCCATACCCGTAGGCTGCCAGGTAGGCCAGCGTAAACAGCACAATGTTTCTTACGTCTACCAGGGAGTAGTAACGGCGTACCTGTGCTGCCTGCAACCGAACGCCTTTTAACACATGTCCGTCTGGCAATGCAGACATTGTGTGGTCCCTCGCTCTTACAAACCAAACATCTTAGCATGAGCTCAGCAGCGGTTTTCGCGGGAGTTTTTCGCGAATGCCAAGGTGAGCGCTGGCGAACTCAAATAGCGCTGGATACGGAACGGATCCTCCTCCTGGCGGTGATTAAGACACTTTAAGGGATTTCCTCGGTGAGATTTTACCGGTGGTGGAGCACGGTTGACAAAGCAGCGCAGGATGGCAAACCTCCGCCCCACCGCTTTGCATCTTTCCCACAAAACAGCCGACCCAATTTTTGAAAGGTGTATATGGGTTCGCCACTGCGTCACGAAATTCACGTCGTTCCTCCTTCTCCTCCCTCGCCTCCTGAATCAGAGCTCGTTTACAAACGGAATGAGCAGCCGCGATCAATGCACGACTGGTGCCTCTACAGCTTTCAATGGCTCGTCACGATGGTGTACGCGGTTGTGTGGGGCTATGCGATCGTGGGAGTGGGGCTGAATTTCCAGGGCGCCCGGATGACAACCTACATTTCATCCGTCGTTCTGACCATCGGGCTCAGTACACTGCTCCAGGCTTGGATTGGTCATCGCATGGCGATGGTTCATGGCCCGAATGTTATTCCGTCATTAGCAATCGTCGCCGCTTTCGTTGCCGGCGGCGAAGCCTATGCTCTTCAATCTTTCACAGCTCAAGCCATAGCTGGAGTCATCATCGTGGCTCTCGTTTATCTCGGGGCCGTGCGTTACATCCGTAGAGTATGGAGCCCGCTCATCCTGGGATCCATGATCATCATGATTGGGCTTACCGTGGCCCAGGTTGGCCTTGGCGACATGACGCAAGCCGGCTTCGGTCTTGGATTCTTTATTGCCCTCGCGCTGGCACTGGGCGGGACCGTATTGGCGATTCGTGGAAAAGGAGTCTGGGCGACGCTGCCACCGGTGTTCGTGATCGTATTGGGGTACATCCTTTTCCTGGCTCTGGGCCGGGTGGATCTAACCCTGGTTCGGCAGGCGCCGTTACTCTCCATTCCGGCGTTGTTTCCTTATGGCCGGGTCATGCCTTCGTGGGACCTCGTATTGATCATGCTGATCGTCAACTTGATGGCGGCAATGAATTTCTACGGCAATCTCCACGGATACGCCGGAATAATAAAGGAGACGGTCAAGGAGAACGAAGAGCGTCGCAGTTTCTTGCTTTTCGGTCTTGTGGAAACAGTATTGCCAGGCGTCCTGGGTACTCCTGCAACGGTAGCGTACGGTGAAAACCTCGGCATTGTTCAGTTGACCCGCGTTGCAGCACGAGCATTCATTGTTGTTGCCGCCGCCATCTTCATCGTCCTGGCCTTCATCGGACCCTTCGGAGCGCTCATGGCCGTAATGCCCAAGGAGGTGGCCGGCGCTGTATTACTTGGTATCGCCTCGACCGTGATCGGAATTGGCGCAAGCATCCTGAACACGGCGCCGGCGTTTGGCGGGCGCGAACAGACGCTGGTCGGCTTCTCCATCTTCCTGAGCCTTGGCCTTCACCTGCTTCCTCACGAGACCTGGCAACAGATGCCACGACTCATCGAGACGATCTTCAGCAATCCCGTGATCTCGGTGATTATCTTTGTGCTCATTTTCGAAAAGCTTATCTTCCCACTTCCTGCAAACAGGAAGTGAATACCGCAACGAAATTCAGAAGAAAAAAGGAGTCTTTGCAATGCCCGTTACTGAGGAACGTCTCATTGAAAAAGGAACGCCGTCACACATTGGCGCGGAACGCGAGTATGAAAAGCTTATGTTCAAGCGCCGGGACGAAATGCTGGCCCACGTGGAAGATGGCTATAAGGAATGGAAGAAGACCAGGACATACAAAGTACCGCACTGGCTCTATGGACCGCCAAAAGGAAAGCTGTTCAAGGTCGCCTGTGAAGACTCGCCAAACTTCGGAGAGACCTCATTTCTTGAGTTTGACAGCGCGCGCACAGCTCTCGTTTCTATCGACTTTCAAGTCGATTTCTGCGGCGAGCACGGCTATGTCGATGTCATGGGCTATCCACTTTCAAACACGGCCAATCCCCTGACCTTCGCCAGGAAGGCGTTGCACGATGCCCGTAAAGCTGGAATTTCCGTCGTCCATTGCCGGGAAGGCCACATGCCTGACCTGAGCGATTGCCCCTACAACAAGGTTCTGCGCAGCAAGGTCATCGGCAAAGACGCGGTTGGCATCGGGGAGAAGCCGAAGGGAGGCGTCGGACGGCTATTATTGCGCGGCTCCGAAAGTTGGGGGATCGTGAAGGAGGTTGAGCCAATCGAAGGAGAGATCCTCGTCGATAAGGCTGGAAAGGGCGTCGGGTATTGCAGTGACTTCTTTCTGGTGTTGCAACAGCTCGGCATCTCACACCTGATCTTATGCGGTATCACGACCGATGTTTGCGTTCATACCATCATGAGGGAGGCCAATGATATTGGATATTGGTGCCTGCTGCTGAAAGACAGCGTCGGCGCCACAGATGTAGCCAATCATGAATCGGCGATCCACTCAGTGAAGATGCAAGGCGGCGTCTTTGGCTGGGTCTCTGACACGGAACATCTTCATGACGGTCTGAGGGAGGCCAAACTCGTAGCCTAAGCGTGGAAACCTCCACTCTCTCGCCTGTCAACCGTACTTCTCCAATACCGGAATAAGGCGCGAGGAAGTCTGCGGATTGAACGGGGCGTCGCGTCGTCGCTGCTGGATCAATTTCGCATCACCCCTGCTCGCCGCAAACGAGGGACTTACAACATGAGTCTACATACCGATGAACTTCCCATTGAACTCCCTAAATCGGCCGAGGCTCCGTGCCTTTCGCTCTATCAACCGACCCACCGTCACCATCCGGATAACCTGCAGGACCCAATCCGTTTTAAAAACCTGGTCAAGACACTGGAACAATCACTGCGGCAAGAATATCCCACGCGGGAAGTCCGACCGCTTCTGCAGCCATTGAACGATCTGGCTTCCGATCGCGATTTCTGGAACCATACGCAGGACGGGCTCGCCGTGCTGTGTGCGCCGGACCAGTTTCGAGTCTATAAACTGCAGCGACCGGTTCCGGAACTGGCCATTGTGGCGGATAGCTTCCACATCAAGCCGCTGCTCAGGATAGTGCAGTCGGCAGATCGCTATCAGATTCTCGGCCTGAGCCGCGGAGCCATCAAGCTCTTCGAGGGTAATCGCGATGCTCTCGACGAAATTGACCTGGCGCCAGGTGTTCCACGCACCATCGCCGATGCTCTGGGAAATGAGTTAACCGAGCCACATCAGACGGTTCGGTCTCTCGGCGGCGTTGGCGGTTCGAGTATGGCCATGCGCCACGGCCATGGCGGCAAGAGCGACGAGGTTGCGATTGATTTGGAACGGTTTTTTCGAGCCGTTGACACTTCCATTCTGGCGCACCACTCGAGCCCCTCGCGTTTGCCTCTCTTGTTGGCAGCGCTGCCCGAAAACCACGGTATCTTCCGCAAGGTGAGTGGCAATCCATTTCTTATGAATGACGGATTAAAGATTGATCCTGATTCGGTGTCAATCGACGAGCTTCGCAGGCTGGCCTGGCAGGTGATCGGCCCAGGTTATCAAGAGCGTCTGACGCGACTCGTCGAAGAGTTCGAGCAGTCGAAACCCAGGGGACTGGTTGGCGATCATCTTGGACAAATCGCATTCGACGCGGTTTCCGGCCGAGTCAGTACATTGTTGGTCGAAGCCGACCGGCAGATTCCCGGACATCTTGATTCACTGAATGGTCAAATCGAGTTTGACGACATGCAACATCCGCAAGTCGATGATTTGATCGATGATCTGGCGGAATTGGTCCTTAACAAAGGAGGCCGCGTCGTGGTAGTGCCGGCTGAACGGATGCCGACCGCAACCGGAGCAGCAGCCATTTACCGCTATTAGACTGGTGCGCAGGTGGAACTCGATCCGCGCAACGATTCCCTCTCTGCCCTTTGTCCGAGGAATCACCAATCTGAAAACCTCCGGACGTGTCAACATTGCTTCTTCAAGCTGGGCCGTCGGTCAGCGGTGGCTGTAGTGGTCATCGGGCTCCTGCCGCCGCTGTGCGGGTGGCTGTGACTTGTCCCGATAGTCTCGCAATCGCTATGACACTGGTTCCGTCCGGGGTCAGCACAACGGAGGCCTCGGGGAACAGGCTGCGCATCTTTGCTGGCGAAAGCATGAAATAGTCGTCGCGTGGATTCATCAGTCTGCGAACCCCGAGCGGCATCAGGTGAAAAAACAGCAAGTAGGAGTGCGGGTCAATGGGAAACCAACGATTTGGGGTGGCGACAAAGTACCCCTTCCGTGCTACGCGCCGTATCTCGTCGGCCATCATCTGCTGCCGATCATAGCGGCCGACGTGTTCGATTACAGCGTTGGAAAAAACGTAATCGTATGAGTTCGACTCGAACGGCATCGCGCAGGCGTCCCCGCGAACAAACCGGGCATGTCCGTGATCTGTTTCAATGAGGTTGATCGAGGTCATGTTCGGGAAGAAGCCATATAGCTCGGAAAACTCACTATCTGCTCCCAGCCAGCCGCCTACATCAAGCAGAGTATCTGCGCGAGATGGTTCGAGGGCCTCGAAAAATGTCCGTATTTTGCGCCGGCGCAGTCTGGAATGAACCGGGGTAGCGATCCGCCGCAGAGCCTTCAGGAGGGCATTCATGCCTCATCTCCACCTCCGCGCGGACAACAAACAACATATTCAACGTATTTTTTATGATGGGAGATTAATCCAGAAGCCCTGGATTGCCAAGTAGATTTTGGTCTCCAGAAGATGGAGATTTTTTACCTCAGACACGAGGAGCTACTACTGACAGTCGACGGGACAATCAACAGTTTGGTGCGAAAGGGGGGACTCGAACCCCCACGGTTTTACCCGCCAGATCCTAAGTTGAGCCGCTTTGCGGGCGTCTGAGCCCGCAGGCGAAATCCTGAGCGACTTCGAAGGAGCGAAGCGACTGAAAGGGAGTCGAAGGATCTCCAAAGTCCTGGTGCGAAAGGGGGGACTCGAACCCCCACGGTTTTACCCGCCAGATCCTAAGTCTGGTGCGTCTGCCAATTCCGCCACTTTCGCACGTTTAAAATCAACTACTTCCCTGCCGCTGCAATTTGCGCCTTTCCAGATGTAGCGAAAACTGTAGCGGGTGCCGTCGTTTTTGGCACCTTTTCCAGCCTGGGACGCTGTGCCGTGGCTTCCGCCTTCCGGTACTCCCCAAGCCTGTTTACGGCTCGTTGGATCGTCTCAGGAACCGGGTGCACATAACGCTGCGAGGTTGTCACCGAAGCGTGTCCCGCGATTGCTTGTATTGTAAACGCATCAGCTCCGGCAGCGCCAATCTCGCCGTGGCAGACAATGGGAATGTAATTTCAATTAACAATAATCGGGACACGGGCCGAAATCAGAGTTTCGGCTATGATCCACTGAACCGCGTTGCTATTGCCCAGACAGGGGCTACCACAGGAGCGAAATGCTGGGGCGAAAGCTTTGGCTACGACGCTTGGGGCAACCTGCTGATCATTGGCGGTGTAACCGGCTATACAGGGTGTACTCAGGAGAGTTTAGGCGTTGGAGCCAACATTAAGAACCAGATCAGCACGAACCTGTACGACGCAGCCGGGAATATGGCGACTGGAACATATGCCTACGACGCGGAAAATCATCTTCTTGTTGGTGGTGGGACGACATATACATATGACGGTGACGGCAGGCGTGTTGAAAAATCCAGCGGCAAGTTATATTGGTATGGCATGGGTATAGACCCATTGAACGAGACAGACCTAACAGGTAGCACAAGCACTTCAACATTTAATGAATATATTTTCCTGGGAAGCGATAAGATCGCCCGTCGGAATTCGTCGAATTCAGTGTTCTACTATGTCAGCGATCAGGTCGGTACAAGTCGCGTTGTAGTACAAAGTGCGCAAACAACGGCTTGCTACGAAGGCGATTATTATCCGTTTGGCGGAGAGCGGTCGCCAATCATAAACTCATGCCCGCAAAATTATAAATTCACCGGCAAGGAGCGGGATAGTGAGTCCGGCCTGGACGACTTTGGCGCTCGCTACTATTCGTCAGCACTTGGAAGGTTTACTTCTCCCGACGATGGTTCGGACCAAGACCCGGCTGACCCACGCAGTTGGAACCTATATTCTTATGCGCGCAATAACCCCCTTAGTAGCATTGACCCAACTGGACACGATTGCGTCTATCTGAACGACAAGGGAGATGCTGTAGAGAGTGTCGATCAAAACAGCAGCTCGGTCGAATGCGGTCAAACCGGCGGCTACTGGATCGAGGGATCTGTGATCGATGTTCAAATTGACAATGATGATGGGACGGTTTTTCTAGTTAGCACTACCGATAGAACAGACAGGAACACAGCCCTCTACATGGACAAATACCCGGGTATGCGTTTCCCGACTGAAATGGAGATGTATTCAGCAATAGTGCCTGGCGGTCACCAACTCCGGGCCGCCGACGCTTGGGCCAAGCGAGCTTTGCCAATTGTGGAGGGATATTCGTTGCTCATACCTTTCTTTGGTGGAGAAGAAGCAGGAGCCGAAGAAGGAGCCGAAGAAGGGGCCGAAGAAGGATTCCTGGCTGGCAGACCTCCGTGGGCAGGGACAGCCGGCGGGTTTGTGAATTGGTTGAAAAACCTTTCAAGGTCAGGTAAACAACTTAGTGCTCAGGAGGCTGATGAAGTAATTGCCGAATGCAACAAATTGGGTATCAAGGTCCGCCTTGATCCGCCGCATCCGGGCACAAACTGGAATGTGCCGCATCTAAATATTGGCGAGAACGGTCAGGTGCATCTGGAAGTTCCGCAAGGGTATACGAATTCGGCGGTGCCGGTTGGATCGGCCTCCAGGCCGAAAACTTAAAAGGGCGAGGGGATCGTGAATTTATTGTTATTGAACGGGAAGCGCGACACCCGCACAGATTATAACTCACGGTATCGGGGTACCTATCGTGCTCATCCGACTCATTGCGATGCTCTTCCCGACGACCACGAGATCAATAGGCTGTTTTTTTGGTTTCTGGAAGAGGGGGGCGAGTTAGGTATTGTCGGCAATATTGCCAAGGCATTAAGGTTTGTGGAATTGTGGAATAGTAGATTGAACAAGAAAGATCAATTCGAGGTTGTAGAAGCAACAGATGGACGTGCCCATCCCCAAAGCGGCGGAGAGTTCATCGGTTTTGATCTGTCTGCCGGATATAACAATTCCCTCTTGGCATCAGGAATGAGGCTGCCCAGCAGCGTGAGTGCATTGGGGGAGCCGATTCGCGAACTTCTGGATTTGGCAAGTCAGCACTTTGCTCCTCAGTTGAATGGCCAAGGGCTTTTTCAAACATTTGAGGTCGCCTGTTTTTGCCTGCGTTCGATGATTGCGCTGCAGGACCTGTCACCGAACCTCTTTGAGGGTGGCGATT
>DATBHX010000052.1:0-20772 GCA_036557225.1 Candidatus Angelobacter sp. | reverse complement strand
ATCACCATTGATATCGGCGATCAACGGCCGTAAGTAGGTGACGGACTTCGAAATCGGGACCGGCCACGCGCCGGGGAAAAGAGTTCCGTCAGAGTTAAAGAGATAAAGCCCGGATCCGTCGGAGACCACTATCTCCTCGTGCCCGTCGCGGTTAACGTCGCCGACAGCTACGCCTGGAAAACTATAAAAGCTGGCTTTCGAAGCGGATATGTCCACCGGCCAGCCCGGTCTCTCAGAGCCATCTGGCTGGAAAACGTGAACCGTCGACTGCGTTACCGAGAAATCGCTGTGGTTGATCAGAATGGTCTCAAGCTTGCCGTTGTGGTCCAGATCTGCGGCAGCCATGGCAACTGGAATCCCGGTGAAGACTGGAGCATTAAACGGCTTCCCGGCGCCGTCGTGATTGAAGAGGCGCAAGCCGTAGGTTGTTGAAGTGAGCCCTTCTGACACCAAAACATCCTTGAATCCATCGCCATCGAAATCACCAGCGATGATCCTGGTGAGATTGAACGTACCGTTTAAGAAATTGTTGTCCTGTACCTGAATCGGAAAACCGCTTGCCTGCTGTCCATCTGGTCTCCAGGCGAAGACGTACGCCACATGGTTGTTGAAGTCGCTGCCCAGAGCGAGGGTATCCAACTCAAAGTTGTTATTCAAATCTTCAAGTACAACAGGAACCCGGGTGAAATCAACGTTGATACCGGGCGTGAATGTATCGAAGGTGTTGTCTGGATGAAATACGTCGAACACGTTGAGATCCGCCACGACCGCTTCATCACCGGGAAGACCATCAATGTTGCCAACGGCCGGCTCGTGATTGCCGCCGAACTGGCTGAGAAGAGTCTTCTGAAACGAGCCGTCGGGATGAATGACCCAGGACGCTGCTGATGTGGTGCCGCCCTGGTTGGAACTCTCCGTTACCAGGCGATAGCTTCCGTCTGGGTTGAGTGCAGGTACAACCGGGCATTCAAGACATGGTGTGTTGTCGAGGAATATCGGCCAGGCGGAGGAGAGCAGATCAGGCTCAAGATAGACCCTTGTAGAGGCTTGTTCAGAGTGATTCCCGTTCACCGTAAGCAGAATCAGATAGTTTCCCGCCTGGGTGATTCCGGACGTATCCCACGTCGCAAGCTGGGTGTTGGCTAAGGGTGAAAGACCATCGCCGGCAAGCGTAATGCCGCTGGTGTGCCACACGAAATCCTGGCCCGCCCACTGCACTGTAAAATTCTGAAAACCGGGCATGGTGGCGGTTCCAACAATCGGAAGCAAAAAGCCCGGTTTATACGTGGATGTGATTACCGGAGGGCTGGTGATCTGGACGAAAGTAAGCGTGAATTGCGTGGTGGCAGGGAAGGCGTTTCCGTTGGTGTTGAATGCGGTAAGGCGGATGGTATAGGTGCCATCGGAAAGTCCCAGGCCAACGGGATCCAGGACGCCGAGCGTCCCGGAAGCCGGCGTCACGCTGCTGAAGAATGGCGTAAAGAAAAAAGGCTGAGTCCCCACGCCATATTCCAGCAGGTAACTGGCAAAGCCGGTTCCCTGGGCCGCGCCCAGGATAGTAATAGGATCAGTTGGAGTTGCGCCGAATTGCACCCCTGTGATCTTTGCATCCAGGGGATTCACAAGGGTAACGGCGATCGCAGCATTCAGTTCCCCGGAACCAAACCGGGTATCAGCGTTCGGCGTTGCTGACGACCGGAGGACCGTGCGCACAGTGTCCGGCGAATAGCCAGGATTCTGCGACAGGATCAGAGCGACCACACCGGAGACATGCGCTGCCGCCATGCTCGTTCCGGTCATGCGTGCATAACCGTCAATAACCGGATTACCGAAAAAGGTATTGGCCGCCTGTGTGGAAAGAATGTCCTCGCCAGGCGCCGTTACGTCGATCTTTGAACCAAAATTAGAGAAGAAGCTGAAGTTTCCAAACGGATCAGAAGAGGCCACAGTGATGGCTTCAGGCGAATTTGCCGGAAAGAAATTGTTTGCATCCTGGTTTGAATTGCCGGCCGATGCCACAAAAACCACGCCTAGGCTCGCGGCATACTGAATAGCCTCTTCAATGGTTTGTGAATTGCCAAACACTGCCAAATTGTCGATGGCATCCCACGAAGCGTTGATCACGTCAGCGCCATTGCTTGCGGCGTACAGGATGGCTGGCGCCAGGGTAAAGTCAAAACCGGTGCCGCTGGCATCGAATCCCTTTAAAGGCATGATTTTGGCATGCCAGGCCACGCCGATTACGCCAATACCATTGTTGCCTTCAGCGGCAATCGTGCCGGCTACATGCGTTCCATGGCCGTTGTCGTCAAGAGGATCATTCGTATTATTGAAGAAATTCCACCCGTGAAAGTCGTCGACGAAGCCGTTTCCGTCGTCGTCAACAAAGTTTCCGGCAATTTCATTCGGGTTGGCCCAGATGTTGTCCACCAGGTCAGGATGGTTATAGTCAACGCCTGTATCGATCACGGCTACTACTACGCCATCGCCTTGCGCGGTGTCCCACGCTGCTGGAGCATTTACGGCAAACATGCCCCATAGGTCCTGATAAGGCTGTCCCCAAGTGCCGCTGGAAGACAGGAAAGGATCGTTGGGTATTTGCCTGGTGGTAAACGTGTGTTCCGGTTCGGCGAACGCTACGTCAGGATCTGCCTTGAGCCGTTGTAAAATGCCGGCCTTTTCCTGTTCCGATAGATCTTCGAATTCCAGAATATAAGTGCGGGAAATTTCTGGCGCCGGTCGGGGCTGATCGACGCGGCGCGCACGTGCAGCAAAACGCCGACGTACATGCTCGGCCAGTTGGGCATCGGTCCATCCATGCTGTTTCTTTGCCCGTATTAGACCAGGATACATAGGCGAGAGCCGGCTCGCCGAATATTGCCGTAAAAAGCCTTCGATGCGCGCATTCCCCGTCTGCCCAGGCCGGAGGGCCATCATCTGGCCGGGGGGTGTGGGAACGATAAGTTGAGCTTCGGCCTGCAGCGCCAAAGTGGATTTGAGCTTTACGATGATACGGCTGGATCGCGGCGCAGCCGGGGCTGGCCGTGTCTGCGCGAATGCGCAGCAAGCCACACCCAGCCAAAGTACGATATGAACGGCGAAACGGGCACGCATTGATTTCGAAAGGTTGACTGGCTTAGACGCTGTCTGGAACACGCCTGGGCTATCAGGGAATAAAAGCATCGACTATCTCCTGTCTGGATAGTAGGGATGAAAGCTGATCAGACTACTCGGCAAGCAGCGGCGATTGTACTCTGATCTATCGACCACGTAGTTATCGATTTGATTAAAACTATAGAACTTATTAGTTACCTAGGTTCGTGATCTAAATAGGCGGGATAAACTCTATTGACAAAGTAGAAGCTTGCGGCTTTCTGTGGATAACTTCCAGAGTATGGCTATGCACTTCCCAGGAACCACGCGCAATTGCCAATACTGGCGGGTTGTACTGACCAAGCTATTTGAAAATAACAAAAAACGCAGGGCAGGAAGAGCTCAAAAACGCCGCGGGTGGCGAAGAAGCCCGATGAGCTTACGCCACCCGCTGGGACAAGTTCCCTGGGACCTATCGCGTCAATTCATATCCGGCAAAGAAGTAGCTCAGCTCGAAGCGTGCTGTGTCGTCGGCATCGGAGCCGTGTATAGCATTGTTCTCAATGTTTGCTGCCCACTTCTTCCGGATCGTCCCTTCCTCTGCGTTGGCAGGGTTGGTCGCGCCCATCAGCTTGCGCAGATCGGCGATGGCGTTGTCTTTTTCGAGAGCCAGAACCACGATTGGGCCGCTCGACATGAACTTGGTCAGCGAATCAAAGAACGGCCGGCTGGCGTGGACCGCATAGAATCCTTCGGCTTGCTGTTTGGTGATCTCCAGCATCTTCATGCCGATGATGCGGAATCCCTTCGCCTGGATCATGTGGAGAATATCGCCCGTAGCGCCTTTGGCTACCGCGTCTGGCTTAATGATGGAAAATGTACGTTGCAGTGTTTGCATTCCTGTTTAGTCTCTCCTGGTTCGAATCTCTTTTTGACGTCACGACGCGCTGTGTAGCTAAACTTTCGCCGCGCCAATCCTGTCGAGCAGCGTCTGCGCCATTACCGCGGGCGACTTGGCGACCGCGATCCCCGCTACCTCCAGAGCTTTGATCTTCTCTGAGGCTGTACCATGGCCTCCGGAGATGATGGCGCCCGCATGGCCCATGCGTCGTCCGGGAGGCGCCGTCTGCCCGGCGATAAACGAGACCACCGGCTTCTTCACATGCTTCTTCACGTACTCCGCCGCCGTCTCTTCTGCATTCCCGCCGATCTCGCCGATCATGATGATGGCATGCGTCTCCGGATCCTCATTGAACAGCCTCAACGCATCGACAAAATTGGTCCCGATAATGGGATCGCCGCCGATGCCGATCGCCGTCGACTGGCCAATGCCGCGCTGCGTGAGCTGGAACACGGCTTCATAGGTCAGCGTGCCGGAGCGCGAAACAATGCCGACGTTTCCTTCTTTATGGATATGTCCGGGCATGATGCCGACCTTGGCTTTGCCCGGCGAGATGATGCCTGGACAGTTCGGCCCAATCAGCCGTGACTTGCCTTTGATCTTCAGGAA
The DNA here is from genome assembly GCA_036557225.1 of Candidatus Angelobacter sp. Classification (GTDB taxonomy): domain Bacteria; phylum Acidobacteriota; class Terriglobia; order Terriglobales; family Acidobacteriaceae; genus Angelobacter. The sequence goes on along the minus strand of DATBHX010000052.1, from coordinate 16,169 downwards.
CTCGTAAGCCCGCACCATATCGAGCACGGGGATGCCTTCGGTGATTGAGATGATCAACGGGACTTCGGCATCGATTGCTTCCAGCAGCGCGTCGGCTGCGCCCTGCGGCGGAACAAAAATGATTGTGGTGTTCGCGCCGGTCTTCTCCCGGCACTCAGCCACAGTATTGAAGATGGGCCAGCCCTCATGCGTGGTCCCGCCCTTGCCCGGAGTAACACCGCCCACTATGTTGGTGCCGTAAGCCGCACAGGTCTTGGCGTGGAACGTGCCTTCACGCCCGGTTATGCCCTGGATCATCAGCCGCGTGGATTTATCAACTAAGATTGCCATTGTCTTTTATTTTCCAACCGCTATCCGATTTCTTTGTCTGCAAAATTTTTCTACGCTTGTGGCAGCCGGCTCGGCGCGCAAGCCGGCGTCTCACCCCATCACGCGAAACCCGCGCGTGCTGGGGACCCCGGCCTCGCCGGTTTATACAAAACTACCGCCCCGCGGCTGCCACAACTTTTTCTGCAGCGTCCTTCATCGTCTCGGCTACCTGGAAATTCAACCCAGAATTCTTCAGAATCTCGCGCCCTTGCTCCACGTTGGTTCCTTCCAGTCGCAACACCAGAGGCAGCTTTAGATTGGTGGCCTTGGCCGCCTGCACTACGCCATCGGCCAGCGTGTCCACACGCAGGATGCCGCCGAAAATGTTGATCAAAATCGCCTTCACATTCTTGTCGCTCAAAAGAATCTCAAACGCATGGCCGATCTGTTGCGCGTTGGCGCCTCCGCCTACGTCAAGAAAATTTGCCGGCGAACCGCCCGCATACTTGATGATGTCCATGGTCGCCATGGCCAGGCCCGCGCCGTTCACCAGGCAGGCAATGTTGCCATCGAGCTTGATGTAGTTCAGGTTGTACTTTGACGCCTCCACTTCGAGCGGATCTTCCTCGCTGATATCGCGCAGCTCTTTCAAATCTTTGTGGCGATAAAGCGCGTTATCGTCAAAGCCGAATTTGGCATCGAGCGCGAAGACGCGGCCGTCAGTCGTGGTGATGAACGGGTTGATCTCGCACAGCGAAGCGTCAGTATCGACGAACGCGCGATAGAGGCCGGTCATCAGCTTCACCGCTTCACCAATCTGCTCCGCCTTCAAGCCCAGCCCAAACGCCAGCTTGCGTGCATGGAATGCCTGAAATCCGATGGTTGGATCGATGGTCTCTTTCAGAATTGCCTTGGGATCTTTGGCTGCAACCTCTTCAATCTCCATGCCGCCCGCAGCCGACGCCATAAACACAGGACGCGCGCCGGCGCGGTCCACCACGATCCCGAGATACAGCTCGCGCTCGATCGGCAGCGTCTCTTCAATCAGCAGCCGCTGGACGATCTTCCCTTCCGGACCGGTCTGGTGCGTGACCAGCCGCATGCCGAGAATTTTGTCGGTCCATTGTTTGGCTTCTTCCAGGTTCTTGGCCACCTTCACGCCGCCACCCTTGCCGCGTCCGCCGGCATGGATCTGCGCCTTCACCACCACGCCTTTCGCGCCTTCTTCAAACAGCCGGTGCGCGGCCTTTTCTGCTTCAGCGCGGGTCAGCGCCATCTCGCCACGGGGGACGGGCACGCCATACTTCGAGAGGATTGTCTTTGCCTGGTACTCGTGAATTTTCATGATTGGGATTCTGTTTCGAAGCGTGCTACAGCGGGTGTTGCGTGCTCAAGCGAACCTCTGATTTTATAGGACGATGAGCAGATGGGCAAACCCGGACGTAAAAGAGACCCTTCGACCGATATACGATCCAAGATAAAAGAAGTTGTCATTCCGAGCCCGACCTTGAGTTACGTCTCACCAACGCGAAACAAAATCTGAGGGCGAGGAATCGGCTCCGCGGCTCTCAGGAGTTGGAACGTCTTCTTCGCAGCATGGGACGCAATTCTTCCTTTGCGATCGCCTGCCAGGAAGGATCCTCTTCCCATTCGGCACTGAGGTCTGCCCAATCCGGGTTCTCAGCAAGGATCAATTGCAACTTCTTCTCCCGCCGCCACCCTTTGATTTCCTTTTCACGCGCAATGGCGTCAGTGACCCAAGCGAACTCGTCGAAGTAGACCAGCATGTCGAACATGTAGCGCGCTGTGAAGCCGGGCAGCACCTTATTTTTATGTTCAAAAATGCGATAGCCGAGTCTACTAGTAATCCCGGTATACAAGCGCCGCGACTTATTCGACATGATGTAAACGTAATATGTCTTCATGGCGTTCGCAGAGCAGATTCCTCACCCGCCCCGTACCCTAGTATTAATACCCTTATATTGTCAGTACGAGGGGCGGGTTCGGAATGACATTCATTAACAAATTCGTAACATTCCGATAATGGGAAACAGAAATTGGACAATTTGAATTCCTTAATCCCCTGCTCGGCCTGATAATATAACCACTCCCGAAACGCCATGATCGCCGACGCCATCTGCAAAATCGCCAATCACCGCGCCTCGTTGAGCCGCGAAGAATCGCGCACCGTCATGAGCGAATTGCTGGCCGGCAAAGCCACTGACGCTCAGGTGGCCGCCTTGCTGGTAGCGCTGCACATGAAAGGCGAGACCGTGGAGGAGATTGTCGGCTTTGCCGAGGCCATCCGCGCCGCAGCCCAGCCGATCTCCAATGTCAACGGAACGGCGCTCGACATCAGCGGCACCGAACGCGACGCGCTGGTGGACACCTGCGGTACCGGCGGCGATGCCAGCGATACGTTCAACATCTCCACTGCGACGGCGCTTACCATCGCCGGCGCGGGCGTGCGCGTAGCCAAACACGGCAATCGCGGCATCACCTCCAAGTGCGGCTCGGCCGACGTAATGGAAGCCCTGGGCGTGAACATCACCATTCCCGCGCCGCGCATTGCCGAGTGCCTCCGCGAAGTCGGGATTGCTTTCATGTTTGCTCCGGCCATGCATTCGGCCACCAAGCACGTGCAGCCGGCGCGCAAAGAGCTGCGTCCGCTGCGCTCAGTCTTCAACCTGCTGGGTCCGCTGACCAATCCTGCGGGAGCCTCGGCCCAGGTGGTGGGCGTTTACTCGGAAGACCTGGTGGAAAAGCTGGCGCAGGCGCTCAAGATGCTCGGACTGCGCCGTGCGTTGGTGGTCCACGGTAAAGACGGACTGGATGAAATCTCCATCAGCGGGCCCACGCGCATCGGCGAGGTGCGCGGCGAGTGGGTGCGCGGCTATGAGGTCACCCCGGAGCAGTTTGGCCTGGAACGCGCTCCCATGTCGGCAATCATCGGCGGCGATCTGAAAACCAACGCGGATATTATCTGGAAACTCCTGGAAGGCGAGAAATCTCCGCGCCGCGACATCGTGTTAATGAACGCGGCTGCGGCGCTGGTAGCCGCAGGCCGCGCAGACTCTCTCTCTGAAGCCATGCCTATGGCGATCCAATCCATTGACTCCGGCGCCGCCAAAGCCAAGCTCAAAGGGCTGGTGGAGTTTACGAACCGAACCGCTTCATAGATACATACATCCAGAACTGACTCAATCAGCCGCTGACTCTTTCGGCTGCGCTGATTCTTTCAAGTACTGGATCCCCGCATTCAGCGCATCCAGTCCCGCCGATTGCGACGTAGGGTCAAACCTGGGATCGGTCTTTAGGACTTCCTTCTCATTTGTCCCGATCTTGGTGTCGGTTCTTTCATTCCATTGGAAGTTCACCTGGTGAGCGTCGCCCTCGGTTCGTATCACCGCGGCAGCGCTCCTCTCGATGTAGTTCTTAGGATCCACCCCGGCTTTCTTCAAGGCGTAATACAGATATCGCATCATTACGCCTTTGCCCGTAGCCATATCAGCGGCAAAATTTGTTCTAAACGTGCCGTTGAGCTTCGACTCGTGAAGCACGCCGGTGGGATCAAACAACCAGCTGATTCCATTGGCTAGCGAGAGAAACATGTCCTCCGCGCTCTTGGGAAACGTAGGATCCTGTTTTTGGATAATCGGGAGCGCCTTGATCTGCTGTTGCGAATCCAAAACTGCCGCCAGACCGCCTAAAAGCAGTCCTTGATCGCCTGCCCACCACTGGTCTTTGGCAAATGGAGGATCGCCCTGATTGTAATCAGGATTTTTCGGATCGATCGGGCGTTCATAGATCACATAGAGCCGGTCATTCCCAGCGGATTGCAAGCAGCGAAAGAGTCCTTCCTGTATGCCGGGAAACTGGCATTGGTCTGGCTTCTGCAAATATTGGGTGAACCAGTTTCTGAACCACAAGTATTGGGAAGCTGTGGCATCTAAAAAAGCCTGCTCCTTCGTGTTCTGATAGAGCCGGGCAGAAAGCACAAGATACAATCCGTTGGTGACGGTGTTCTGTATCCCGCCTTTCACTGGATCAGTCTTAGGTTTGGGAGGATGGTTCCACACGCCTCCCTCAACCGGGCCTTTCAGCGGCGGCTGAACGGAGCGATTGACTTCATCCGAGTAGGAGCCGAGCGCAGTCCAGCACTTGCGCGCAACTTCAAGACACTGCGGTCGCGTTACTTTGGGTGATTCCAACCCCTTGAAGACGTCAGAGTAGTGCTGATAGAGCTTGGTAAAGGTGATGCCCCACCAGCCGTAGTCGTCCCACCAAACGTCGGGGCTGCGCCTGTCGCCTCCATTCTGTTCATCGTATTTCTTATTGAAAAACAGGTAGCTGTTCTCCACCATGGTTTGGACTTGTTGGTACCGGTCAAAGTCTTTCCAGGCTTTGGAGCCTTCCAGGACGAAATCAACGCACGTATCCAGTGTGTTGGCCGTATGCCAGAAGTCATTGTCGATAAATACCGGCCATGAGACGTCATGAAGACGCTGGAAGATGGCGAGGACACTTTCTTCGTAACTCATACATATCTCCTTTAAGCAGAAATGGCTGGTGACACAATCATTGAGCTTGTTTGCGGCCCGAGAGAAGGCGCAGAGAGAACATTCAGGAGTTCTCCACTTGAGGTGTGAAAGGATTATGGGGCTGATCCCAAATCCGAAATGACGATGAGGTCTTTCTGCAGCAGAACTGCAGAAACGTGAAGACAGCCTGACACTAATGTTTGCTTGATCACCATGTCAAGGATTTCGAGGCCTTTTTCTGCCGGATTGCCAATTTGGTCCTTCCAGCAGATCAGTCGAGATAGGTTAGAGTTTCCCAAGATTGTCTTTCCTTCGGGGGATTTACAATAACGAGGTGCAATCATGCCTTTATCCCTGAGCCAACGCGCTGCCCGTACCGTGCAGTCTGAGATTCGCGCCATGTCCATTGCCTGTGAGAAGGTGCAGGGCATCAACCTGGCCCAGGGCGTATGCGATACCGAGGTCCCCGAACCAGTCCGCGGAGGCGCCAAGCGCGCGATGGACCAGGGCATCAACAGTTACACACGCGCAGAAGGGCTGGCTCCGATCCGCGAAGCCATCGCCAGGAAAATGCGCCAGTTCAACGGCATTGACTGCGATCCGGAGACTGAGGTGATCGTCGGCTCCGGCGCTACGGGCGCCTTCTATACGGCGTGCCTGGCGCTTCTCAATCCCGGCGACGAGGTCATCCTCTTTGAACCTTATTATGGCTACCACCTGAATACATTGGTCGCGGCCGAAGCCGTGCCCCTTTACGTGACGCTCAAAGCGCCGGACTGGAAGTTCAGCCGCGAAGACCTGGAGCGTACGGTCACGCTACGGACGCGGGCTATCGTGCTCAACTCGCCGGCCAATCCCTCGGGCAAGGTCTTTACCCGTGAGGAGATGGAATGGATCGCCGGCTTCGCCAAGCGGCATGACCTGTTCGTCCTGACGGACGAGATTTACGAATACTTTGTTTATGAGGGCCAGCACATCAGCATGGCAACGCTGCCGGGTATGCGCGAGCGGACCATTACGATGTCCGGCTACTCCAAGACCTTCAGCATTACCGGCTGGCGCATTGGCTACACGGTGTGCGATCGCCGCTGGGCCCAGGGTATTTCCTACTTCCACGACCTTATTTATGTTTGCGCGCCGGCGCCGTTGCAGATCGGCGTGGCCGAAGGCATTGGCGAGCTGCCGGAAAGCTTTTACCAGGAGATCGGAAAAGAGTACGTGCAGAAGCGTGATCTGCTGTGCAACACGCTGCGCGAGATCGGCCTGACGCCTTCTATTCCCAACGGCGCATATTACGTGCTCGCTGATGCCACCATTCTTCCCGGCCGCACCAGCCGCGATAAAGCCATGTACCTGCTGCAGGAGACAGGTGTGGCTTCTGTCGCGGGGGCAGCGTTCTACCACGGCGGAGGCGGCGAAAACCTGATCCGGTTCTGCTTCGCCAAGACCGACACGGAGCTGGCGGAAGCGTGCCGGAGGTTGAGAGCGTTGCCGGGGAAACTGAGAAGTCAAACGACAGTCGCCCATACGAGCTAATCTGCAATCAGAAAGAGCAGTTTGCCGCTGATTTGCGCTGATAAACGCTGATCAAATACATTCCATCGTTTTTTTTGATCTGCGGTCATCAGCGCTAATCTGCGGCTGAATTCATTCTCTGTGTGTCCGTGCCTCCGTGATGCATACTGAGTTGTTGCTTATAATTACAACCAATGAACTTCTCTGAACTGTTGCGGGGAACGGACGCCCGGCACAGCGGTGGCGATCCCGAAATCTCCGGCCTGGATTACAACTCCCGTCGCATACAGCCGGGCTGGGTCTTTGTGGCCATGCAGGGCGAGAGCAGCAACGGCAATCGCTACATCGATGCTGCGCTGAAGCAGGGCGCAGCGGCCGTAGTCACGGATTCAGAGACAGAACCCCGGCGCGCCGGTGTTCCGTGGGCGGTGGTTTCGCACGGGCGTCGAGCCCTGGCGCAGATGAGCGCCAATTTTTACGCGAAACCGGCGGAGAAGCTGAAGATCATCGGAGTAACCGGAACGAACGGCAAGACCACAACGACATTTTTGTGTGAGTCAATCCTGCGATCTTGTCGCAGGCCTTCGGCGCTGATTGGGACCATTGAATATCACGTGCCGGTACGCGCGGCAGGGGGCAAAAATGCCGGCCCGTCCGATTCGGACACGCCGTTCAAGGTGTTGCCTTCGCCGCATACCACCCCTGAGTCGCTGGAGCTGAACCAGGTCTTTGCCCAGGCTGTAGAGGCCGGCGCGACCCACGCGGTCATGGAGGTCTCTTCGCACGCGCTGGCGCAGGAGCGGGTCTGGAGCATACCGTATGAAGTCGCGGTCTTTACCAACCTGACCCGCGACCACCTCGACTACCACAAGGACATGGACGCTTACTTTGCCGCCAAGAGCATGCTGTTTGCCGGCTGCGGCGCCCGCTCACCGCGCGTGGCAGTGATCAATGCTGATGATGAATACGGCAAAAAGCTCGCCCATAGCATGAGAAGCGCCAATGAAAATGAAGAGGTGACGCTGTACGGAATTGAGAGCGGTGACTTTCGCGCCGTGAACATCAATCTGCAGCAGGATGGAACCAGGTTTGAGCTGGTCACGCCCGCCGGCAACGCACGGATTGAAACGGCGCTGATCGGCGGGATTAATGTCTACAACATTCTGGCGGCTGCCGCAGCGACGCTTGCCTGCGGCTGCTCGTTGCAACAGATTGCCGAGGCCATTCGCTCCTTCAAGCAAGTCCCAGGACGGTTTGAAAAAGTTGACTGCGGCCAGCCGTTTACCGTGGTTGTCGACTACGCCCATACCGACGATGCGCTGCGCAACCTGACGGCCATCGCCCGCGGTTTTGTCAGCCGCGGTGGCGGAGCCGCGCGGGTGATTACTGTTTTTGGCTGCGGGGGTGATCGCGATCGGACCAAACGGCCGCTTATGGCTGAAGCCGCCGGGCAAGGCAGTGACTTTGTGGTCGTGACCTCGGACAATCCGCGGAGCGAAGATCCAAACCGCATAATAGAAGATGCGTTGCCCGGACTGCGCAAGACCGGAGCACGCTTTGCGGTCGAGCCGGACCGTAGAAAGGCCATCCGCCTGGCATTTGCCGAAGCGCGGCCTGGTGACATGGTTTTGATCGCCGGCAAAGGACATGAGAAAGTTCAAATCACGCGCGAAGGTGTCTTCCCTTTCGATGATGTACTTGTTGCGCGGGAAGCGTTACAACAGATGAGCTACGCCAAGGAGGGTGGAGCGCAATGAAGCTGCCGCTGTGGCGGATCGCCGAGTTTACCGGCGCCAGGGGCGAGTTCGACCAGGAACTGGTCGCCATGGGCTACTCCATCGATTCACGCACACTCAATCCCGGAGACCTGTTTATTGCCATTCCCGGCGACCGCTTTGACGGCCATGACTTCGTAGAAGCGGCGCTGGAACGCGGCGCCGCTGGAGCGCTGGTGCAGGGGAACAAATCCGTCACCGGCGATACGCGGCGGCTGCTGTACGTAGAAGATACAGTCAAGGCCCTGCAGTCTCTGGGCGCGGCCGCACGACGGCTCTGGGGCAAGCCGCTGCTGGCGGTGACCGGATCGGCCGGCAAGACCACTACCAAGGAAATTCTGGCCGAAATCCTGGCCACACGCTTCCGCGTGATGAAGAGCTCGGGCAACCTGAACAACCATTTGGGTCTGCCTCTGCAACTGCTGAAGCTCGAAGCCGAGCACGATCTGGCCGTCGTGGAGATGGGCATGAACCATGCCGGCGAGATCCGCGCGCTGGGGAACCTGGCGCATCATGACCTGGCGGTAGTGACCACGGTAGCGCCCGTGCACCTGGAGTTCTTTAATTCGCTCTCAGACATTGCGCGCGCCAAATACGAGATTATTGAGACATTGCACCCAGGTGGCGTGGCCATTTTGAATTCCGACGATGACTACGTCTGCCAATTTGGCCGCAACTTCAAGGGAAAGGTCTTCACCTTTGGGACTCATCGGGCCGCGGATGTCAGCGCGCAAAAGATCAAGCTGAACGGCGCGGAAGGATCGACGTTTGAACTCGTGGCCGGCAGCGTGCGTGAGCAGGTTAACTTCCCTTTGGTGGGCGAGCACAACATCTATAACGCGCTGGCAGCGGCTGCAGCGGCCATGGAGTATGGCATAGAGCCATCGCAGGCAGCCCGGGCGCTTTCCGGTATCCGTCCGGCAGACAAGCGTGGGCAGATCGTCGAGATCGGCGGCGCCACCATTATTAATGACGCCTACAACTCCAACCCGCGAGCGCTCGAGGCCATGATCGACACGCTGGCCAGCATGAAGGCGGAGCGGCGGATATTAGTGGCGGGAGAGATGCTCGAGCTCGGCCCGACGGCGGAAGCGCTGCACCGCGAATGCGGACTCCATGCCGCGGAAAAGAAGATTGACTTGGTGATTGGCGTACGTGGAATGGCCAAAGGTCTGGCCGAGGCCGCTTGCGGAGCAGGCGCGCAGGCGCAATTCGTGGAAACGCCGGAGCAGGCAGGTGAGTGGCTGGCGGCGAATCTTCGCCCTGGTGATGCAGTGCTGCTGAAAGCTTCGCGTGGCGTTAAGTTAGAGCGCGCGTTGGACCTATTGCAAACAAAGGTTCCCACGAAATAGTTTTTTCTCACCCGCAATGCAAGCGCAGATGATTGTAAGTTACAACCAACAGACTGCCCGTGTAGACTGACTTGGCGGAGGACTATTGCTCTACTGGCTTCTCTATCAACGACTATTTCCCTATTTTCCTCCATTCCGCATTTTTCGTTACGTCACGTTTCGCACGGCCTTTGCCAGCCTGACCGCGTTGTTCATGGGCATGATCATTGGCCCGGCCATCATTCGCCAGCTGCGCGATTTTCAGATCGGCCAGTACATCCGCGAAGAAGGGCCCAAGGGCCATCAGAAAAAAGCCGGCACGCCGACCATGGGCGGCGTTCTCATCACCATCGCTATCGTCGTTCCGACCTTATTATGGGCTGATCTTTCCAACACCTATATCTGGTTGGCTGTGTTCTCCACCATGGCGTTTGGGGCCATCGGCTTTGCCGACGACTATATAAAGGTGGTGCGCAAACGCAACCTGGGCCTGACCGGACGCATGAAGCTGGTGTTGCAATTCCTGGCCGCCGGACTGGTCGGCGTCACGCTGGTTACACTCACGGCGACGCGCCAGTACTCGACTCACCTGATGGTGCCATTCCTCAAGCAGTTCCGGCCCGACCTGGTAATTGAAGGTCTGCGGCACTACCCGCATCTGTGGTGGCTGGCATTTACGCCCTTTGTCGTGTTCGTGATGCTGGTGCTGGTGGGTTCAAGCAACGCGGTCAATCTCACTGACGGACTTGACGGCCTGGCCATCGGCTGCACGGTGATCGCGGCCGGCGCGCTGACCGTGCTGACCTACCTGAGCGGACACGCTGTGTTTGCCGAATATCTGGAGCTGCAAAAAATGCCCGCGGTTGCGGAGGTGACCGTCTTCTGCGGGGCCATGGTCGGGTCGAGCATCGGTTTTCTCTGGTATAACGCCCATCCGGCGGAGATCTTCATGGGCGACGTTGGCTCACTCGCTCTGGGCGGCGCCATTGGCACAGTTGCCATCATTATCAAGCAGGAGCTGCTGCTTCCCTTCATCGGCGGCATCTTTGTGCTGGAAGCGCTCTCGGTCATTATCCAGGTGGTGTCCTATAAGCTGCGTAAGAAGCGTGTCTTCAAGATGGCGCCTATCCACCACCACTTTGAGCTGATGGGCTGGTCGGAGTCCAAGATCATCATCCGCTTCTGGATTCTGGCTCTGATCTTCGCGCTGTTTGCTCTCACGACTTTGAAATTGCGTTAGACGTATGGAGTCGCAATGGCAGACCGGCCTTCGGCAAACGGCAATCGATGGCTGACGATGTTAGCGTCACTGGTCGTTGGCGCTTTGTTTTTTGCCCTGTGGTTCTGGCTTCTGCCGCAATGGCTCGGATTCCACGTGGAGACAGCGGGTAACGCGCGCTGGCTGGCAGCCATCCCATCCGTGCTGGGATTTGCCGTGGCGTTGCGCTGCATCTGGGATTTTGGCTGGACCGGGCGTGGCACACCGGCACCTATGGCACCACCGCAGCAGCTGGTTGTGGTCGGCTTCTACCGCTACGTGCGCAATCCAATGTATGTAGGCTTCATCACCGGTTGGATCGGCTTGTGGATCGTCTTTGGACGCGCCACTGTGCCGGCGATCGCATGGTTCGCGGCCGCGCTCCTGGCGGTGCACCTGTTTGTCGTCTTCTACGAAGAGCCGACGCTACACCGGAAGTTCGGGGCCGATTACGATGAATATCGGCGCAACGTACACCGCTGGTTGCCGCGCGTGAGTCCCTGGATCAAGCCGCAATAATCCGCAACATCGCGAGCACGGATTCGTGGCACAATGGAAACGTTGATGGATCTGAAGAACAAACGGGTTTTGGTGGTGGGTCTGGGGCGCTCCGGCGCGGCCTCGGCGATTTTTTTGCAGGAACATGGCGCCAAGGTCATTGTCTCCGATTCCAAGAGCGAAGCTCAGTTGCAGGGCGACGTTCCGGCCCTGCTGGATCGCGGCATCTCGATTGAGGCCGGCCGCCATGGCGAGCGTACCTTTCGTGATCAGGACCTGATCGTGGTCAGCCCCGGCGTTCCCTCAGACCAACCGCAGCTTCAGCATGCTCGGACGCTTGGAATTCCGGTCATCGGCGAAGTGGAGCTTGCGTTCCGCTTTCTGCAAGGCAAAGTGCTGGCGATTACCGGCTCGAACGGCAAGACCACAACGACTTCTCTCGTCGGCGAAATCCTGGCCAAGAGCGGGAAGAAGACGCTGGTGGGAGGCAACATCGGCACTCCCGTGATCTCCTTGGCCGGTGAGTCAACGCCGGACAGCCTGGTAGTGCTGGAGATTTCGAGCTTCCAACTGGAGAGCATTGAACAGTTCCGGCCGTGGATTGCCGCAATCCTGAATATCACGCCGGACCATCTCGACCGCCATCACACCTTCCAGGCGTATGTGGATGCCAAATCGCGAATCTTTGAAAACCAGCGCGCGGACCGTGCCGGGGAAAACCAGCAAGCCGGCGACTTCGCGGCACTCAACGCCGACGATCCAACCTGCGTGGCCTTGAAAGACAGAATCAAAGCTCCGCTGCTGTGGTTCAGCCGCAAGCAGCGTGTGGAGAGCGGAGCGTTTTTGAACGGCGACCAGATCATCTTCCGCCAAAACAACCAGGAGCAGGCAGTGCTCGGCCGGTCTGATATCCAACTCAAGGGCGAGCACAATCTGGAAAATGTGCTTGCCGCCGTCTGCATGACCATGGTGGCGGGCTGCACGCCGCAGCAGGTGCGACAGGGAGTGAGCGAGTTTCGCGCGGTGGAGCACCGGCTGGAACTGGTGGCAACCATCAATGGCGTAACTTTCTATAACGATTCCAAAGCCACGAATGTCGATGCCACGGTGAAAGCGCTGGAATCGTTTCCGGGAAATATTCACATCATTCTCGGCGGCAAGGACAAGGGCAGCGACTATACCGTGCTCAATCCCCTGCTGCGCGAGCGCGTGAAGCGCGTCTACCTGATTGGCGCCGCGTCAGACAAGATTGCCTCACAGGTCCAGGCGACGTCCGTGGTCCGCTCAGGAATACTGGAGCGCGCGGTGCGCCAGGCCTTTGATGCTGCTGCACCCGGCGACGTGGTTCTTCTGGCGCCGGCCTGCGCCAGCTTCGACCAATTTGAAAACTATGAGCACCGTGGCCGCATCTTCAAGGAGCTGGTACGCTCCCTGACCCCGGTGGAGACTGGAGACAGACACTAGTGGCAAAACGGGTCGGCATTGATAAATGGATGTTCGGTTCGACTTTGCTTCTGGTTGGCATTGGCGTTTTGATGGTCTTCAGCGCCTCGGCCGTGATGGCCGGCGATCGCTTTGGATCTCCCTATCATTTTCTTGCCCGACAGCTAGGCTGGGCCCTGGCCGGACTGGCAGCGATGGCCGTAGCCATGCGGGTGGACTATCGCCGCTGGAAGAAGCCGGCTATCGTGTTTACGCTTCTCGGCGTGACCACGCTGTTGCTGCTGGCTGTCTTCTTCCTTGATCGCTCGCACAACACGCATCGCTGGATCAAGCTGGGCACCCTGATGTCATTCCAGCCGTCTGAGCTGGCCAAACCAGCGTTGATCCTTTTCCTGGCGTTCTTTCTTGACGCCCGCGCCAAATCCATGGACGACTGGCGGCACACTCTTCTGCCCGCCGTTGTGCCGGTATTTCTTTTTGCCGCGCTGATCGTCAAAGAGCCCGACCTTGGCACCGCGCTGGTCTGCCTGGGTGTGGCGGCGGCCATCCTGTATGCCGCGGGTATGAAGCTACGCTACTTTGCCTACGGATTGGTCCCGATCATTCCTGTGCTTTGCTACATGCTCTTCTTCGTGTCCTGGCGGTATGCGCGCATGATGGTCTTTCTTCATCCCGAACGCGACCCGCAAGGCAACGGCTTTCAAATCTATCAATCACTGATCGCCGTAGGTACCGGTGGCATTACCGGCACGGGATTGATGGAAGGCAAGCAGAAGCTCTTCTATCTTCCTGAACCGCACACCGACTTCATCTTCGCCGTCACCGCGGAAGAACTGGGACTGATTGGCGCTGTGCTGATCGCTACATTGTTCATTGTCTTCGCCTGGCGCGGCTTTCGCACCGCCTTGCGCTCGCGCGACAACTTTGCCCGCTACATTGCCATTGGCGTGACGACCATGATCGTCGTCCAGGCCTTCTTCAACATGAGCGTGGTCCTGGCCCTGCTGCCGAGCAAAGGCATTCCTCTGCCGTTTATCTCTTATGGCGGATCTTCATTGTTCGTGATGCTGGCCAGCGTGGGCGTACTGCTGAATATCAGCCAGCAGACGGAATAGCGGATCAGGTAGCCCTGCCCCCCACCCAGGACCTCAGCATCCTCCCCTGGGCAGTGGCCAGGAAGGAGGGAGCCAAAATTTTTACGAGGAAATGACGGATGCTAGTCGGTGTAAGACTGCTTTACTTTCTGCTCGGCCTGCTGTTCGCTGGTGTGGGGAATTTAGCTTACTTTTATATGGAGAGCAAGCTAAGAGAGAATTCTGGATATGTGCCTAAAGTCTTAAAGAGTGTCAAAGACACTAGGGAAGTTATCTCTCTTTACTCCGCACTCACGAGGACAACAGCAGCGTCCCCTTGGCCGGTTAAATTGTTCTATATCGGTTTAGTAGGTACTTTTCTTTGTGGATTGCTTTTTTTCGTGGCGGTACTCCTGCACGCTCGCGTTACTTAAAAGCAAAAGACAATTAAAATCTCGCTTGGCGCTCGGTCGGGGCGGGTGGCCCACCCTTCTGGCTTTTGTCGATCGCTCGATCAGCCTCTGCCCCCCGCTTCAGGGAATTCTTTTTGCACTTGCTGTACAGTAGTTGCCAGCTTTCTTGAACCCGACTCTAGAGGAGTGCCTGTGATCCGATACGGTCTTGTCGTTGCGCTTGTTCTCAGTGCGGTTCCGGCGTGCGCCCAGCAGCAGAACACTCCAGAGCAGAAACCACCGACCGTGACGGACGGGCCTCAGCCCAAACATGAGCAGCCGCAGCGGCTCACGGTGGGCAACAAGCTACGGTATTTTGCGCATGAATCTTTTCGTCCGGGCGTCTGGGCTGTAGCCGGAGTTTACACCGGGATCGCCATGGCCCACCCGCCTGACGGCTATCCGCGTGAATGGCGGCAGGGGATGGCCGCGTTCGGCCGCAACTATGGGGACTTCATGGGCAGCTGGACGGCTGTCCAGGGCGGCAAGTTCGTCATGGCTGCCGCCACTCACGAAGATCCACGATACTCCCGCTCCGTGCGCAGCGGATTGTTTCCGCGCTCGGCGCACGCGCTCAAGTTCGTCTTCATCGACCACTCGGACTCGGGCAACAACCGGCTCGCCCTCTCCAATCTTGCCGGCGCCTTCGCGGGTGGCTTTGTCGGCAACGCCTACCTCCCTGACGGATACAATGACGCCTCGCATGCTTATACGCGCAGCGCTCTGGCCTTCAGCGGATTTCTCACCAGCAACCTGGCCGACGAATTCCATCCTGAAATCGTCCGCATCGCGCACAAACTGCATATTCCATTTGTAGGGAAGTAGCTGCTGCTGGGATAGCCTTCATCTCTTAGGGCGATCTTCATTGTTCGTGATGCCGGCGAGTGCGGGCGTGCTGCGGAATATCAGCCAACAGACGGATTAACAGGCGGCAAAAGCAAGCCGGGCGATGCTTTCACATCGCCCGTTAGCAAATTGCACCGAAACCCAGCGCCGCACGCTCGCGCAGGCTTCAGCTTCGAACTGCACTCGGCACCATCATCCTGCCTTGGCGGTCACCAACTCTGGTTCTGCCTCGCGTTTCTGACCCGGGAGCGGCATCGCGCGGAGAGCCAGGATCAGCGCGGCGGAGACCACGGTCAGACCGGCCGTCCAGTAAACCGGGATGTTCCAGCTGCCGTACTTGGTAAAGAGCCATGCGGCAATACCGCCGCCGCCGATGGAAGCCACGCCCTTGGCGGTATAGAGGAAGCCGTAATTGGAGGTGGCGTTGCTGGCGCCAAAGTAGTCGCCGATGATGGCCGGGAAGAGAGCGAACATGCTGCCCCAGGTGAAGAACACCGCCATCATCGTGAAGATGAACCAGCCGCTCGAAAGCTTGCCCAGCGAAAGCACGGCGAGTAGAGACAGCGCCTGCAGCAGGAATGGGATGACCATGGCCAACTCGCGTCCGACGAAATCAGAGAACATGCCCCAAAGGATGCGGCCCGCGCCATTGGCTACGCGGCTCCATGAGACCGCCCACACAATGGCCCACGCGGCAATTTTCATGGTTTTACCCACGGGCGAGGCTTGCGCCGTGATCATCAGACCACCGATGGAGGTGAGCGTGAAAGCCACGTACAACACCCAGAAATGCGGCGTCGCCATCATTTGCAGGCTGTTGAACTGCTGGGTATTGCGGCGGATACGCGGTGAAACCGGCTTCTTGGCCGCGGGCGAGACTTGAAAATCCGGCCCGGGATTGTGCAGCACCTGCGCAGCGATAATGATCAGCAATCCCTGGCCAATGCCGGTATAGAGAAAAGCCGACTGGTAGCCGGAACGGGCGAGCAGCGGAGCAATGATCGTGGGAATGAACAGCGCTGAGCCGGCGCCGAAGCCCGCGGTAATGAAACCGGAGACGGTGCCGCGCATATCGGGAAACCATTTGAGCGCGGTGGCGATGGACCCGCTATAAACAAACGCAGCGCC